>MGYJ01000032.1:0-26473 GCA_001801685.1 Gammaproteobacteria bacterium RIFCSPHIGHO2_12_FULL_63_22
AACCAGAATGGAACACGCCCGAATTGGCGTCTGTCAGGGAATGTCGGTCATTCAACGCCAACTAGCCCCACGCCCCGCCCTGCGCTACTGTGACGCGGAGCAGCCGCACAGGCTCCGGGGATCCAGGGGATTCAATGACCGAGCACGGCGCCATCACCATTCCTGGCTATAGCCTGCTGCGCCTGATCGGCACGGGCGGCATGGCCGAGGTGTACCTGGCCAAGCAAGATTCCCTCGGCCGCGATGTCGCGCTGAAGATCTTGTTGCCGGCCATGGCCGCCGACCCGGTATTGCGCGAGCGCTTCCTGCAAGAGGCGCGCTACGCCGCGAAATTGCACCACCCCAACATCATCGCCATCTACGACGTGGGTACGTTTGAGGGCACCGCCTACATCGCGATGGAGTACGAGCAGGCCGGCACCGTCGCGCCACCAATGGGTACCGCGCTCGACAGCCACACCGCGCTGCGCATCGTGCACGACATCGCCGGCGCGCTGGACTACGCGCATGCGCAAGGCGTGGTGCATCGCGACGTAAAGCCCGACAACATCCTGCGTCGCGCCAATGGCAGCTGCCTGTTGTCGGATTTCGGCATCGCCCGCGCCATGGATTCCGACGCCGCACTGACGCGTGAAGGCACCAGCATCGGCACCCCGCAATACATGAGCCCGGAACAATTGCGCGGCGAAAAGATCGACGGCCGCAGCGACCTGTATAGCCTGGGTGTGGTGTTGTACCAATTGCTGACCGGCGACTTGCCCTACAAAGGCACCGACGGTTGGGCCATCGGCGTGCAGCACATCAGCGGCGACATCCCGCGCCTGCCGCCGGCACTGTCGCGACTGCAACCCTTGCTGGACGCGATGATGGCGAAGGACCCGAACCAGCGGCCCGCATCGGGCGGAGACGTGCAGCGACGGATCGATGCGCTGGGCGCCATCACCGCACCCACCGCGGTGATGCAGGGCACGCACGCGCCGCAAGCCAGCCATGCCAAACAAGCCACGCCACGCTGGCTGCCCTGGTTGGGCGCTGCTGTCGTGGTGATCGGATTGGGCGTGTTTGCCTACAAGAAGTTCGGCGGCAACGACGCCAGCTCGCTCGCAGCGACAAACAATCCGGCCGCGGCAACCGCGCCAAGCAACGCCACGCCAGCACTCGCCAAATCCATCGCCGTCATGCCCTTCCTCAACATGTCCGCCGACAAAGAGCAGGAATATTTTTCCGACGGCATGACCGAGGAATTGTTGAACGCCCTGGCCAAGGTGCCCGGCCTGAACGTTACCGCGCGCACCTCGGTGTTTTCACTGAAGGGCCAGCGCCACGACGTGCGTGAACTGGGCAAGCTGCTCGGCGTGGCCTACATATTGGAAGGCTCGGTGCGCAAGGCCGACGACAAGGTGCGAATCACCGCGCAGCTGGTGCGCGCCGACAACGGCTTCCACCTGTGGTCGGAAACCTACGACCGCAAGCTGGAAGACGTGTTCGCCCTGCAGGCCGAATTGGCCGGCACCATCGCGCGCGAATTGAAGTTGCCGTTGGGCATGGGCGGCAATGACGGCCTGGTAACCCAACGCACGACCAACTCGCAGGCCTATGCGCTGTACCTGCAAGGGCGCGCTGCCTTCAAGGCGCGCGGCGATGGCGTCAAACAATCGATCGACCTGTATCGCCAGGCCGTGCAGCTCGACCCGAAATTCGCACCGGCCTGGGCAGGCCTGAGCGCCAGCCTGGGTGTGTTGCCGTATTGGCTGTCGGACGAGGAGGCCCAGGCAACTGCGCCGAAACTGCTAAGCGAAGCCGAGGCCGCGGCCACGCAAGCCGTGCAACTGGCGCCCGACCTTGCCCAGGCGCACCTTGCGCTGGCGTCTGCGTACGCCTTCCGCTGGGAATGGACGCGCGCCGAACCGCATTTCAAGCGCGCGCTGGAACTTGCGCCCAGGGACCCGGACGTTTATTTCGAGTACGCCAAGTGGCTGGGCGGCATCGGTCGCCTGGAAGAATCGCTGCAGGCGAGTGCGCGCGCGGTCGAGTTGGACCCGCTGACACCCATGTACCTCAACGGCCAGGCCTTCAGCCTTGGCGTGCTGGGCCGGTGGGAAGAGCAGATTCCGCTGATGCAGGCCGCCTACGCCGTGGCACCCGAGATGCGCTACATCGGGACCAACCTGTTTGCCGTGTACCTTGAAACCGGGCGCCTGGACGACGCGGAAAAACTGTTGGACGACACGCGCGCCGCCGCCGTGGCCGCTGCCGACCGAGCAGGCTTCACCGGCGAATCGCAGCCCATCGCGCGCGCCGCGCTGAAGCTGAAGCGACACCCGGAACAGCGTGAGGCGGTGCGCAAGAAATTGACCGACGAACAGTTTCGAATTGCGCTGGCCCTCAATGGCGACCTCGACGCGCGCCTGACAGGGGTCGAGGCAGCTTTCGATGCGCACACCACCGGCACGGACCCGCTAAGGTCGTTGCGCAGCGTGGCCTTTGCTGCGTACAAGAAGGACCCCAGGGTCGTGCGGATGTTTCGCAAGGCCGGGTTTGATGCGGATGGGAAGTTGCGGTAGCCGTCTAGTCGACGCGAGTCCGTAGCACCAGGCATCGATTGTTGGCGGGCATTTCGATATCGGCGACCAGCGCCAGCCCCGCCTGCGCAGCCCCCACCTCAGTGGGGCCTTGATGCGCCCCTTCGGCTTCGACAGTCCATGCGGCTATCGCCGCGGTTGAATCGCGCGCGCCGGTTGCGGGTCGCTCGGGGGGGTGCGCGCGCGGCTGTGCGCCGGCGACGACGCTCGTGTTCTTGCCCTACTCGCCTTCAGGGCTGCCACGTCGTCGTTCAAGATGGTGCCAATGGCGCTGCCATCGCCAAGGGTGGCCCCGCTGACGTTGGTGATGGCCACGGTGAAGGTCTCGTTCGGCTCCACCCCGGTATCGCCATTGATGTTCACCTCGAACACCAGGCGCGTTCGCCCCGCGTCCATATAACGCCCGAGCTGGCTGCGTGCGACATAGTCGCTGCCTGCCGTGGCAGTGCCGGCGATGGTGGCGATGTCGAAGCTGATCGGGTTTGGCATCGGGCTCGACAGGCGCACGACAAACGTGGCTGTGCTGACTCCGCTATTGCCCTCAGTCACCGAGACATCGGCGATCGAAAGCAGTGCCAGGTCATCGTTGATAATTCGGCCCTGTGCTTGTCCATCGGCCACCGCGGCACCGACGGCGTTGGCAAGATTGACGGTGAACTTCTCATGGTCCTCGACGCTCGTGTCACCGTTGATGGCAACAGAGAAAGCAGCGCTGGTCTGGCCGGCGGCGATGGTTTGCCCGATCGTGGCATTCGAGGCGAAATCAATACCCGGACTTGCAGTCCCGTAGTCGGTGAAGATATCGAAACTAACCGGACCCGCGACGGGCTTCGACAGGCTGACGGTAAAGGCGGCCAGGGACGAGCCGGTGTTGCCCTCGGCGATCGACACGTCGGCAATCGACAGCGCCGGATCATCATCGTTGAGGAGGATGCCTACGGCGAAGCCGTCGGACGTCGACGCGCCGACCACATTGCTGACGCTGACCGCAACGGTCTCATTCGCCTCGAGGTCCGTGTCGCCATTGATGGTCACGCTGAAAGTCCGGCTGGTCTGTCCGGCGGCGATGCTCTCGTCCGTCAGGCTGCGCGCTACATAATCGCTGCCCGCCGTGGCCGTGCCGTTGGCGGTAGCGATGTTGTAGGTCACCGGCGTCGGCGAGACTGAGGACAGACCGACGGTAAAGGTCATCAGCTTGGTGCCGCTGTTGCCCTCCGTCACCGACACATCGGTGATCGACAAGGCCGGCGCCGGTGTGAGCGCCGTCACCAACCCGGTGTACGGGGCAAACACGCCCTGGCCGTTGTTGATCCATGCGTAGTCACCCTTGCTGACGAAATCCTTGTCGTCGAGGAAGATATCCAGATGGCCGTCGCCGTTGAGGTCCTGGACCCGGATAAAGTCCGTCGCGCCTTGAGTCGTGTCCATTGACATTCGCGTGGCCGTTTCATCGGCGAACACTCGAGCTGCTGTCTGCCGGAGAATCTGGAAGTAGCGGCCGTTTGAATTCGGATCGGATGGAACCCGATAGACGATCACGTCCCTTTGACCATCGCCGTCGACATCCTCCGCGGCAAAATCCCACACTGTTTCCCAGCCAGTTACCCGCGGCAAGACCAATTTCCTGGAGGCCCGGTAGTAACCGGACGCACTTCCCCAGTAAATGGTCGTTCCTATGCCCGCCACTTCGTCGCCGCCGGTCAGGATGTCGATGAAGCCGTCCTGGTCGATGTCGATCAACTCGATGGTGTAGTTGACGTTGGTGACGAATTCACTGGGGAGCCGGTTGAAATTCCGGGTGAGGTTGCCGAGCCCGTCGTTGATGAGGAAGTAAGGTGTAGCGGGCCCAGGCACCGGGAAGTCGAAGGTGTGGGCGTCTGGCACCAGAAAGTCGACCGTGCCGTTGTTGTCGATATCTCCGGAAGCTCCGGCGTGGTTGAAGGCGGGGTACGGCTCCAGCCCGGGCACGTAGCGCAAGGTGCCATTACCGTTCGAAAGGAAAAGTTGCGGGTGTTCGCCTGGAGCCGGGAAGACGCCATCGAGTCCATGGCCAAGGATGAACACATCCGGCCAGCCGTCGCCGTTGTAATCGCCGGCAAGGATCTTCCTGGTGACGAGCACACCCGGTTGCACGTTGCTCACCATCGTCGCCGTCTGATCGCTGAAGGACCCGCCGCCGTCGTTGCGAATAAACTGCACGGCTCGACGCGTGTCGGTGTTGTCGGAAAAGGTGCGGACGAAGTCCACGCGTCCGTCCTTGTTGAAGTCGGCGTAGGCCGCATGGGCGAACGGCCAGCCATTCTGGTTCCCCGGCGGCTGGGTCTGTCGGTTGATCCACAAGGTCGATTTTCTCAGCGCGTAAGAACTCGTCGCATCGGTGTTGCCGATCGGCTTGATGTTCAGAACAGGCAGGACTTCACCGAGCAATACCGAAACGTCGCTTCCACCAGGATTGACGACTGCCAGATCGGGGAGGCCATCGTTGTTGAGGTCTGCGATGGCGACGCTGCGCGCGGGCCCACTGGTTGTCACCAGATCAGTCGGGCTGCCGAATACACCCGAGCTTGATCCGTGCAGGATCGACACCGTGCCGGACCCCTCGTTGGCAACCGCGAGTTCCGGGTTGCCGTCGCCGTTCAAATCGCCAGCCGCAACGAATATGGGCCGTACCCCTGCCATTACGGGCGAGGCGGCGTTGAAGGTGCCGGCACCGGTGCCGAACAGAACGGAGACGTTCCCGCCATCGACGTTGGTCACGGCCAGGTCCAGGTGGCCATCGTCATTGAAATCGGCAGACGCCACCGACGTCGGTCCGGCACCCACGGCCAGGTTCGTAGCCGGACCGAAGGCGCCGGTTCCGGTTCCCAGCAGGATGGAAACGTTCGCACCTCCCTGGTTGGCTACCGCCAGGTCCAGGAAAGCATCGGCGTTGAACTTGCCGATGGCCACGCTGATCGGGTTGATCCCGACCTCGAACGTGGTCGCATTTCCGAAGACGCCAGTGCCATCGCCCAACAGGATAGAAACCCCCCCACTACTGCCATTGGCAACCGCCAGGTCTAGCTTGGTGTCGCCGTTGAAGTCGGCCACGGCTACCGTGCGAGGATTGATCCCGACGGGATACTGGACGCTGGCGGCAAAGGTCCCGGTTCCGGATCCCAGCAGCACGGAGACGTTGTGGCTCCAGATGTTCGCGACGGCCAGGTCAAGCTTCTGGTCGCCGTTGAAATCCGCCACCGCCACCGTTTGCGCGCCGGTCCCCACGTTGTAATTGACGGCCGCAGCAAAGGCGCCCGCGCCAGTCCCCAGCAAAACCGAAATGTTGTTGCTGTCCCAATTGCCGACCACCAGGTCGACGTTGCCGTCGCCGTTGAAGTCGCCCCCGGCAACCGAGAATGGATTGCTGCCCACCGCGTAGTGCACGGCAGGAAAAAACGAGCCAGGCGCGTCCTCGTAGGAGCTGGTCGCCTGCACCTGCCCTGATCCGGCGCAGCCGAGAAAGGCAAAGATCGCCGCCCCGATAGACCTAATTCGCATCGCCGCTTCCCCCGACTTGCGCTGACCCGTCACCCTAGGGCGAGGCCGTCTAGGGGCGACTCTACACATAATCAACGGGGGGCGGGGCGAGGGGTGTCAGGCGTGGCCGTGGTGTGCCACACCAGACAGCGGTTGTTCGCAGGCATCTCGATATCGGCCACCAGCGCCAGCCCCGCTTGCGCCGCCAATTCCAGAACCGCCTCGATGTCGCGAATGCCACGGCGCGGATCGTCGCTGCGCAGGTCGGCGTCGAAGGCGGCATTGCTGGGGGATGAGAACTGCCCGCCGATATTGAAGGGGCCATAGACGATGACCGTCGCATCATCATTCAGCACGCTCGGCAGGTTGGCGAACAGCGCCTGCACCTGCGGCCAGCTGATGATGTGCAGGGTGTTGGCGCTGAAGACGGCGTCGAAGCGTTGCGTGGGCCAGCTGTCGGGTTCGCCGACGTCCAGGGTTAGCGGTGGCAACACATTGGCGAGTTGCGAGGCATCAATCCAGGCCTGGATGGCGGGGTGGTTGTCCGCCAGGTCGGACGTTTGCCATTGCAGGTGCGGCAGGGCGGCGGCGAAGTGGACGGCGTGCTGGCCGGTGCCGCTGCCGATTTCGAGGACGCGGCGGCGCGTCGCTAGGTGGGTGCGCAGGACGGCGAGGATGGGGTCGCGGTTGCGCGTGGTGGCTGGGGCGTCTGGGAGGGGTGGCATGGGCTCATATTCAACTACAAAGCCTGAATCTAGAAGCTGATTTCGACTTCAACAATTGCTCCGACGAACCCGTCATGCGAACTGGACTAGCGGCGCAAAAATCACAATCGATTCTCTCATTGATACTGAGGCAATGCTTCAGACGCAACTTGGATGGGGCGAAAGTCTCACGAGTGGACCAGACTTGCGTAGACCGGTGCTCGTTGCGTAGCATCTCTCCGTGCGCTGGGCGGTTATCTGCGTGCAGCTGAGAGGTTGCCAAGACCATCACACGCGCTGGTCAACTCTCAATTTCGATGGAGCCACCTACAAGAGCTCTCGCGCAGATTCCTTCAAAGGATTGGACGGGGCGTGAGACCGGAGCGGTGATGACTGAGACCAAATGCCAAAAGAGTGGTGCGTGAGTCGCAAGTGCTGCGACGGCGAGATCGGAAAGTGTCGACGACACCCTGGAATACCGCTGCCACCATGCCAAAATTGACGCAACTCCTTGACGTTCCTGAGATCTTCAGCGAAAAGCAGCGGCACCCTGGGAAAGGTTTAGCAATGCCCAAATCGATTGAACTCTTTACCGGCGCAGGGGGCCTGGCTTTAGCCACGCATCTCGCCGGCTTCAAGCATGCCGGCCTTTTTGAATGGAATCGGGATGCGTGCGATACGCTCCGAGAAAACGCGAAGCTTCGGGCTGTTCCCGGATTGGGTTATTGGGCCAGGCGAGTCACGGAGGGCGACGTGACGGGCGCGAACTTTGCTTCGTTCGAAGGCATCGATCTCGTCGCAGGTGGTCCGCCTTGCCAACCGTTTTCACTAGGCGGAAAACATGGGGGAATGGAGGATCAGAGAGATATGATCCCCCAGTTCATTCGCGCCGTGCGGGAAGCAAAGCCTCGCGCGTTCATCATGGAAAATGTTCGCGGATTGGCGCGCAAATCTTTCGCGACATATCTCGAGTACTCGAAGCTTCAGCTGACCTATCCAGAAATTGCCCGCCGGGGAAAGGATGGCTGGGAACAGCATTTTCGCAGACTCCAACAGCACCACACTTCGAGTCCGAGGCCGATGGGCTTGGTATACAACGTTCTATTTTCCGAAGTAAGAAATGCGGCAGACTACGGGGTGCCACAATGTCGCGAGCGCATTTTCATTGTTGGGTTTCGCTCGGACCAGGATGCAAATTGGTCATTCCCAGCCCGTACGCACTCACAGGATCGGCTCGTCTACGATCAATGGGTTTCAGGTGAATACTGGAGTCGTGTACAAGCAAAGCGACCTACGCCCACGGATCAGTTGGCGCGGCGGGCAGACTCCCTGAGCAAAGCCGGGCCACCTCAACTGAAGCCCTGGAAGACAGTTCGCGAGGCAATCGCCGATCTGCCCGCGCCTTTTACTGCAATGGATCATAGGAGATCCATCTTCAACCACAGGCTTCAACCCGGAGCGAGACCTTACCCTGGCCACACGGGCAGCCCACTTGATTTGCCGTCCAAAACATTGAAGGCGGGGGGGCATGGTGTTCCCGGCGGAGAAAATATGATTGCCTTCCCAGACCAGAGGTACCGGTACCTGACTGTGCGGGAAGCTGCGAGAATCCAAACATTTCCGGATGAGTGGCACTTCAAAGGTGCCTGGGGCGAAGCAATGCGCCAACTTGGAAATGCGGTACCTGTGGAATTGGCCCGAGTGGTTGCCGAGAGTGTAGCGGCCACGTTGGCCCGATCCCAGGGTTCGCGCAAGCGTCGCGACTCCTTGACATGAGCGCCTACGCAGAATTCGAGCTGGACTTAACGAAGGCAATTCTCGACAACTTGCCTTCGATGCTTACGTCGCTGGCTGGGGAGCCCCTTACCCTCGAGAACGTAAATAGGTTGCCTGAAGCCACGCAAGGCGTGTACATGTTGCTCGAGGGTGGAGTTCCGATGTACATCGGGAAAACGGACGCGTCGCACGGCTTTCGACAGCGACTCCAGCGCCACTATTACACTCTTTCGGCGCGCAAAAACCTTGATCTGGGCGAAGTCAGTTTCAAAGCTGTCAGGATCATGGTGTTTACGACAATAAACGTCGAAAGCACGCTAATTAAGCATTTCCTCGGGGATGATCCATTGCGCTGGCAAAACTCGGGTTTCGGTTCGAACGATCCTGGCCATAATCGCGAAGGGCAAGAGCCCTCAAAGTTCGACATCACGCACCCCATCAACATTGATAGGCCGCTCGAGTCAATCGATGCAGGGCAATACACGCTGCACTCTCTTCTCTTGCACCTTAAAGCGTACTTGCCTTTTGATTTTCGATTCGAGACAGACCTCAATTCACAAGGCAAGCCCGCCAAAGCTACCGTAGGTCATTTAGACCAACGTAATGCAACCGTAAATGTTCCGCAGCCTGGGATGTCGTTGCGTGAGCTATTTAAAGAAGTGTTTATCCCTGGACTTCCGGCCGGTTGGGTGGCGACAGTCTTTCCAGGGCGCATGATTCTGTACAAAGATCAAACGCCATATCGTTACGCAACCGATCAGTTCAAGTAGTAGCTCTTGACGCCTCAGCCCGCGCGAGTGGAGCGAGCGCACGTTTCGCTTAGCGGGGAGCAATACAAGACCACCGCTTTTAATCCGGCGAATGGCGCCTGAGAGGATGGCGATTCTTCGCGAAGAGTTAGTCTTGCTCGATAGCGCGGTTTCGTCCTTTCAGGGCGGTGACCTTCGTGGCTAGCCGTACTTTAAATCAACACGACTGCTGAAACCTCCAGCGACCGCAATCTGAACTAAAGTTCTGAGGATTCTGGCTCTTTGCAAATGTCGCGCGTGGTCCTTGGTCTGGGACAAAGACGGAGGCGCGCCGAGGCACGAGAAGGCGGCACAACAAGTTTTCTTCGCAGTCGCCGACGCCTACCGCGAAGCGAACAATCTGGACGTAGCGCCGGAGGCAAGTGCGGGCAACGGCCCGGTTGATTTCAAGTCTTCAGCCGGATACTCGCTACGGATCCCAGTCAAACTCAAGAAGTCAACCAACAGCGCGGTAGTCACCGGCTACACGCACCAGTTGGAGATATACAAGGACGCGGACGAAACCACCCATGCTCATTACATTGTGATTGACTATGGACGTCACTCCGCGCTGACGAAACGAAGGCTATCCGACGCGCATGATGCTGCGGCAAAAACAAGAAAAGGCGCCTCCAGGATCCGGTATGTCGATGCCTCTCCCAAAGCCTCAGCGAGCAGGCGACAGGCAAAAGCGGCGCCCTGACACGGAGTAGTTCGTAGCTTGCTCGCAGGTTCATCAGCCCTGATCGTTCGCGGGCGCCAGCAACCAGACAGGGTCATTCTTGCCGGGCACCGCCGCCGCAGCGGTCGGCAGCCGCGCCGAGACCTTCGTGGGCCGCTGCTCGACTGCGGCGAACGAACCGCCGCCGTGCTGCTGGTGGGCGAGGTGGATCCCGTGCTCCGGCGGACCGCCACCGCCCAGGAACAGCGCTCTCGACGCGGATTCATTTTGAAATCCACCCCACTGCGGCTTAGCGCGACGTTGCCCGGCAGTCGGCCGGCGGACTACGGCACGTCAAGAAACTGCCCTCTCCACCCGATGCGCGGCATGCCCGGGCCAAGGGAGGCAATTTGTGACAAAATAGCGTATTCCGATGCGAAGATTAAACACTTCTAATTCAATAACTTATAACTTGTTGAACGGGTACAGATATTGCACAAACGTGCAATATATGGATTACATAGGAGACATATATGCTTGAACAGTCGAATGAAATGGGCTACATTTTCAGTAGGTAACCATTCTGAGGGGCCGATAATGGAGAAGCGAGATGCGCGCGAGCGATTCGTGGAACTGGCAAACAAGCGGGTCACGAAGGCGATAAAAGACATGCGCCTAGTCGGCAACTTGGCCAATCGGCGGTCCTATACCTATACGGACTCGGACGCGAAGAAAATTATTCGCGCGCTCCAAGACGAGTTGAATGCTCTCAAGGCCAGGTTTCGCGGATCCGAAGGCGAGGATCATTCGATCTTTGCACTGCGAGTGCAGAAATGACCGCGCATTGGCACTTCCTGCCTACCGTGCCCTTCATCTCTCAAGGCAAGGACACGACTCGGCCGAATTTTTCTCGCGAAGAGCGATCCGAAGTGGGAATTCTTATTCGAGAGGGACTTCAAAACGCACTGGATGCCAAGAGCGCGTCCAACAAGGGTGCCGTAAGAGTCACTTTCAATCAGGTCCAACCCGATTCGACTCTGAGGAAACTTCTCGATTCATTTTTCACCTCGGAGTTTCGATCTCATCTAAAACGCGCGAATGACTTCGATCTTCCGGACGTCGGAAAAGCAACCGTGCTCTTGATTGAGGACTTCGGAACTAAGGGGCTACGGGGAGTTACGGAAGATCAAGACGTTGATGGGCCCGGCGAGAACTGGAATGCCTTCTGGCACCGCGAAGGCGAGGGCGCAAAGGACAAGGCGAGCAATGGCGGCGCGGGTCAAGGGAAGATCACCTACTACGCACATAGCTATGCAAGCACGATATTCGGCGTGACTGTCCGCGATGAGGACAAAGCGAAATTGATGATGGGGCGCGCGGCGCTATCGCGGGACTACCACTACGACGATGGGAAGAAGTATTATCGGCTCGCCTACTGGACGCGTTCGAAGGCAGCTCCGCTTCCTGAGAACGATACTCAGCGCATCGCCTCTTTCGCAAAAGCCTTCGGATTCAAGAGGCTTGACGAGAGCGGATTGAGTCTCGCAATCCCTTTTGCCAGGCCGTTCGAGACCCAGGAAGCCTTGGCTTGCGTCATCCTCGACTTTTACATGCCGATTGCCGACGGCAGGCTCGAGGTCGAAATCAACGGTCTAAGAATAGCCTCAGATACCATCGACGAACTCTGTGCAGAGTATGTCTCCGACGAAACCGTCAGGGCTAGCGGTTCGAGCTTCAGTGAAGGCTATCGAGCATTCGCGCGAAAACTCCTGGAAAACTCGGTCGTGGACGCGACGCTTGCCCCGGAGTGGAATAGGGAACGTCGTATCCCAGAAGCTGCGATCGCGATAGGTAATATCGAAACGCTGAGGGAGAAGCTTGCTGCGGGAAGCGCTGTGGGAATTGAACTTCCCCTCCTTATAAAAAAGAAGACGGGGCAGTCCTTCCAAACCACATTCAAAGTCTTCCTCCAGACCCCTGAGAATTTGGACCACAACGAAGAGGCCTTTGTTCGGCAGGACCTGTTGATCGGAGGCGAAGGCCGCGGAACTGCAGGCTCTCTTGTGCAGAAGACGAGAAGCTTGACTTGGATTACAGACCAGAACCTGTCTGACTTTCTTTTGGCGGCCGAGGAGCCAACTCATCTCAAGTGGAATGCCTCGCTTGCGCGGGACAAAGCGCTTTACGCCACGCCCGAGCTGCACCTTCGATCCATCCGCCAGGCAGTACCTCGCTTGGTCGCCCTCTTGTTGGGCGTCAGTGGATCGAAGGACTTCAGGGCTTTGGCTAAGTACTTCGCAAAGCCAAAGCAAGAAGGGGACAAGTCAGAAAAGGGAGCCAAGACGAAGTCAGAGACTGGCAAGAATAGGGAATCCTTCGAGCCGCCAAAGCGCCAACGGAAGCCCTTTCAAATCCATCCCGCAGGTGCCGGAATTCGCCTGACGCCGAGCGGCTCAGAAAAGTTGACTAAGGAAGAGCTGCCTTTCGAGGCGCTGTTGGAGCTCGCATATGAGGGCTTGGATCAAGACCCGTTCTCGGCCTACGATCCGTTCGACTTCGATCTGGCCGACGGGGGGGCCTACCCCGTCTCCATTCGGGGGCTGTCGGTTACGGAGCGCAAACACAATCGGCTGGGCCTGCGCGTCGCCGATACCGACTTCGAACTGCGAATTGCTGGATTCGATAAGCACGTCAAACTCAGAGCGCGGCTTACGTACGAGCTGCCACTTCAAGTCGACGGGAGTGGCGGCGAAATAGCCTCGGAGGAGGATTCAGATGGCTAGGCTGTCCGCAACTACCAATCCCACCAACCTCGTGCAGATCGACAGAGAAGATGTATGCGTCGACGTCGTCAATGTGGACGGAGTGCAACACGCCTTCGTTCGAGAGTTCAAAACGGGTGCGTATCAACTTCCTGAGGACTGTGTTGCTACGTTGATCGCCCGCTCCGGAAATACGAGTCTACGATTTGACTTGGGAAACATCGGCGCATGGTCCGCCGGCCCTTACTCCCTATCCGAGCTCGACAAAGGGCATCTCAGGAAATTTCGCATTCTTGTACGCAAGCCGGGAGAGGCCCGCCTGACCGCTTCAGTGGAGAACATCAGGCCAAAGGGGGAAGGCGACCTCGAGAGTCTTCTGCCCATCGTGAGCACCGATCTGGGCCAGAGGCTGTGGAGGGTAACGATTGACGAGGACGGAGCCACACTTGAGTGCAACTCACGAATTTTCCCCAACGGAGAAAGCGCGCAGTCCTACCCACCGTTTAGGACGCTTGTCTTGGCAGAAGCTCTCCGCCAAGTGCTTCAGCACTTGGCGGCGGATCCCGAGAGAATGGCTACTGAGGGCTCAGTCTGGATGGAATGGGCTGCCTGGATGCCAAGCTTGGGAATTAGTCCGAATCTCCCGGCCGAGCTTGATGCGCGAGCTCACTGGGTAGAAGAGTCGACCGCCGCATTCTGCGACCGGTTTTCGCTCGCGAGCGACTTGGAGGCCTCACTCTCTGCTGCGGAGAACAATTCATGATCAAGATTTCGGAGTTCACCGAGGAGGGTTTGCGCAGGTTCCGAGAGCTTCTCGACACCCGCCCGCCGCCAGAGGCAGTTTCACAGCTCCTTGGCGAAGAAGTGCTAATTCGAGAACTGGACGTCGGTGCGATCGACGCCAACGCACAGTTCGAAAGTCGGTTTGAATTCGGATTCTACCTAAACGCGCAGCTCGCAAGCGTGCCAACCAAGGAGCTATTCTCAAAATCATTCGATGCAATGTGGGCTTGGATCGCCGCTGTCTACTTCGCGCAGCTGACCAAGAAGGAGGTGCGTCGCTTCGAGCACTATATTCCTGCTCGTGAGGGAACGGCTGGTTCCATTCTGCACCGACACGCAGCGAGAACTGCGGTGGAACTGGTTCGTGCCCATGGCCCGAACGCCCGTTTTGCACTTCAGAAGGACATGGCGGTTCAAGGCCAACTTTTGGAGAGTCTGACAGCCAGTCAATCGATAGCTAGGAATCGAGGTTTCTTCGCTGTGGCGTCGTTGCTCTACTCCGACAAGGCGGGGAAGATTCGTCGTGGCGCCAACGCAAAGCCTAAGAAGCTTAGGAAGCCAGGGGAGACAACGGGGATGGGATCGATTCGTCGTCTACCAATCGCCCTTCGGAGGCTTGACTTGACATTTGATGTGGATCAGCTCGATTCGCCTCAATTAATTGAGCTCCTTCCTCGCGAATTCGGCCATTGGAACAAGAAATGAGCATTCTGGCCGGTGAGATCCAATGCCAATTCCCGTAGTAGACATCTTCGCTGGTCCTGGTGGTCTCGGAGAGGGTTTCTCGTCGCTCCAGAGGCGCGACAAAACAGGAGGCGCTCAGTATCGCATCGTCGTTTCGGCTGAAATGGAGAAAAACGCTGCGGCGACGCTGCGCCTTCGCTCGTTCTTTCGGATGTTTCCGAAAGGCAAGGCGCCAAGCTCCTACTATGACTATCTCGCGGGCCGACGCGACGAACCGTATTCAGCTAGGACCGCCTCCGAGTGGAGCGCTGCCGGGCGAGAGGCTCTTCAACTGAAGCTGGGAGACTCCCACGACGATGCAGTGCTCGACGCGAGACTAGAGTCAGAACTCACGCGAGACGAGCCATGGGTCTTGATAGGCGGACCTCCGTGCCAAGCCTATTCGCTCGCCGGTAGATCGCGAAATGCCGGAGTCAAGGGATACCAGGCCAGTGAAGACGAGCGCCACTACTTGTATCGCCACTACCTTCGACTTATTGCGCGATACAGGCCTGCGGTCTTCATCATGGAAAACGTAACAGGTCTGCTGTCGTCGAAAGTCGACGGTGTCAGAATGTTTCCCAAGATCCTGGACGACCTGAGATCAGCAGCGGGGCCGAATAGCTATAGGCTGGTCCCTCTGGTGGCTTCTGCGAGCTTGACGGGTCTTGAGCCGGAAGCAAAGGATTTCATCGTGCGCGCAGAAGACTTTGGCGCGCCGCAAGCGCGCCATCGCGTGATTCTCATGGGCGTGTCCCAAGAGCTGCCGCTTCGCGCGCTTCGGCCACTGGTCCCTTCGAACTGCCCGGCGACAGTTCGAGATGTAATTGGAGGCCTGCCTAAGCTTCGCAGCGGCTTGACGGACTTTGAGATTTCGTCATGGCGTGACGCTGCGCGGGCGGTCTACGAGAAGGCCGCAGCTGCGGCCGAGACCGTAGATGAAGAAGTCGCTAGCTACTTGGCGCGCCTGGGCCAGTCCGTACCTAAAAAGGACCCTGGATCGGGAGGGCGTTGGATTGAGGGACGGGACAAGGAAAAGGAACTGCCGCGAGGCCTCGCCCAGTGGATTCTAGATGGAAAGGTGAGGGGGTACGCCAACCATGAGGTACGCCCGCACATGTCAGCAGACCTAGAGCGTTACGCATACGCGGCAGTTTTTGCCGAACTTCATGGCCGATCTCCCCGCGGTAGGCAAGAGTTCCCCAAGCCACTGCACCCTAAGCACAAGAGCTGGAAGGCAGACAAATTCGTCGACCGCTTCAAGGTCCAGCTTTGGGATGCTCCCTCGTCGACGCTTCTAAGCCATTTATCGAAGGACGGGCACTATTTCATTCATCCGGACCCAACGCAGCTCAGAAGTATCTCGGTGCGGGAGGCCGCTCGGCTACAGACGTTTCCAGATAACTACTTTTTTGAAGGTGCGAGAGGGGCGCAGTTTAGGCAAGTAGGGAACGCAGTCCCGCCGTTCTTGGCATCCCAGATTGCTGCTGTAGTTCAATCGATTCTTGACTAGATGGTTGCGAGCGGAGCTCGACCTAAGATGAACTTCTTCAGTCGAGTGAAACATTTTTGCGAATCGAGCTTCAGTGAGCATTCCCACACCGTCACAACTCGCCAACCCTGATTGCGAAGCGCAAGAATGCTCCGTTCGTCTCTCACTATATTTGCCTGGATTTTCTCTAACCAAAATTGCGTTCGCGTTTTTGGAACCCGAAAGTAGTCACAATTTGCATGGCCGTGCCAGAAACAACCGTTCACAAAGACAACGCAGTGATGCTTTTTCAATACTAGGTCTGGCCGACCAACCATGTGGCGAGGCGACAATCTGAATCGGAAGCCAGCGCGATGCAAAGCGGAACGCACAATCATTTCCGGCTTTGTATCTCGGCCTCGAATACCAGCCATCATGCGCGAGCGGACTGCAGGGGAAACAACGTCAGGCAAGCAACACCTCAAGGAATCGTTTTCGGCAAGCGCGGCGACCAGTTAGATAGCGGCTGTCGGGGAAGCGACCGGCAACTACGAACCGAATCTAGTATTTTTCAGAATACACTTGCTTTTCAAATGGAGAGCTGAACGATGGATCCGAGAGACCAAGCCGCCCGCGCGCTGACAGAGCTGAAAAGCGCGATCATTGCCTTTCTCCGGTTGAGGCCCGGCGGAGCGGGTAACAGTGAGATCGCGCGCGAGCTTGGATTGGAGAGCGATTTCCACGGAAAGCAAAAGAACTACTTGTCTTGGTCCGTGATCGGACTGCTTGTGAATGACGGTATTCTCTCGGCGACGCACAAAGGCCGAAGAGTTACATACTCCATCCGCGAGAAGAATCGCGAGTAGCCGTCCATTGCCTAGTATTCGTCTCGATCCGTCGGACGAGATCGAAATGTGCCCGCGCTTTCGGCGGGCAAATTATGGAAGCGCGTGGCTACTCGTTTTTTAGGTCAGGCATGAAGGTTAGAGTAAAAGAGCTGTTCACGACCGCGGCCCTGTATCGAAGCCAGTGAGGCGCCCAAACCTCAAGTGCCTTCTTAGGTCCGGCGCGCGCCGATCCTCTCTTTTGCACGTTCTACCGTTTCTGGTTTGAACAGATCGGGGTGTCTAATTACCACCGTTTCAAAAGTAAATTCGTCCAAGCCAGAAGCGACTAACTCATTGTAGCCATCAGTGGCTTTGACTCGACCTACAACGCGCTCGACGGTTTCTAAGATTCCGTAGCGCGCGATGCTCTGCCAAGTGCGAGACGCCTTTGTTTTGCGTCCGTTTCTCTGAGTTGCAATCTCTTCAACCGCGTAGATGGCCTCTAGAGCCTCACGCTCCGCGTCAGACGCTGCGCCGTGTTCCAGAGCTCTCAACTCTACCGCTCGTTTCTTCGCCGCCTTCGCCAACTGCGGTTCATTCCGGTCACTGGCGTTCTTTGCGAGACTCTCGCATTCTTGCGGAGTCTTTGCCCGTGCAATCCGTGGGTCCATGTGGACGTCTCCTGGGAGCGGACCTGATATTTCCTAGCGAGTCTAGTCCGGGCATGACCATCAGACAATTCGATAGATTCCAAACCACTAGCGCTTAGCAAAATGCAGCCATTGGCTTACATCTCCTGATGCATGGCAGCAATGGCCGCCCGAACGGGATGTCCGCATAGGGTGGCGGATCCAGCTGGTCGCCGCAACGGTTTGGTAAAAGCGTTCCGATGGGGTCATTGAGTGGGACGGAGTGAGCCGACGTTCACAAGCGACGCCTCACCCGGGCCGCCATCTCCGTTGTCCGCTGGTATGCTTGGCCCTGTGGTCAAGATTCAACTAAATGAGGGTCCCCAATGACTCGTGGGCTTGAAGACCTCAAAGCGGCCTTGGTCCAATTCTCCGAAGCCCGCGACTGGGCCCAATTCCACTCCCCCAAGAATCTCGCCTCCGCCCTCTCCGTCGAAGCCGCCGAACTCCTCGAACATTTCCAGTGGCTGACCGAAGCCCAAAGCCGCGACCTGTCCGACGAAAAGAAAGCTGCGGTTGCCGCAGAAATGGCCGACGTCTTCCTCTACCTGCTCAACCTGTCTGAGAAGCTGGACATTGACCTGATGGCCGCGTCCTGGG
Organism: Gammaproteobacteria bacterium RIFCSPHIGHO2_12_FULL_63_22; assembly: GCA_001801685.1. Classification (GTDB taxonomy): domain Bacteria; phylum Pseudomonadota; class Gammaproteobacteria; order Xanthomonadales; family Xanthomonadaceae; genus Arenimonas. The sequence continues at coordinate 17,883 of MGYJ01000032.1, forward strand.
CCAAGCTCAAGGCCAACGGAGAGAAGTATCCCGTCGACAAGGCGAAGGGCTCCATGAAGAAGTACACGGAACTCTAGCCCGTGCGCATCGCCAGGCCGGTCCATTGATCGTCTACCAGGCCACCAAGGCCCGCTTCCTGGGCGACACGGACAACCGTGACATCGAGGATGTCATCGCCACGCACTACCTGGCGTCCACAGGCCGCTATGCGCCGCATGCCGAATCCAATTCCTGGCGCGAGTCCCTGGGCCAGATGGCAAAGGTGCTGCGCGACGACGAGATGCCCGACGACATGGGCGTGGGCATCGAGTTTGGAATTCCGCAGTCGTCCAAGCGCATCGACTTCATTCTTACCGGGCGGGCTGCGGACAATAGCCCCAACCTGATCATCGTCGAACTGAAGCAGTGGTCGGAGTCGAAGCTTAGCGACAAGGACGGCATCATCGTCGCGCGCCGCGGTGGCGCCTTCGAGCGCGAGGGCGCGCATCCCAGCTACCAGGCATGGTCCTACGCCGCGCTGCTGGCCGGCTTCAACGAGGCCGTGCACGAAGGCGGCATCACGCTGCGGCCCTGCGCCTACCTGCACAACTATCGCGACGACGGCATCATCAGCCACGGCAACTACGCCGACTACATGGCCAAGGCGCCGCTGTTCCTTCGCGGCGACGAGGAACGCGCCCGCCTGCGCACCTTCATTAAGCGGCACGTGAAGCACGGCGACAACGCCAACCTGATCTACCAGATGGAAAGCGGTCGGATCCGTCCTTCCAAGATGCTGGTCGACAGCTTGGCCAAAATGCTGAAGGGCAACCGCGAGTTCATACTGATCGACGAACAAAAGGTCGCCTTCGAAAACGCGATCGCCGCCGCCAAGCGCGCCAGCGCCGACAACAAGCAAGTGGTCATCATCCAGGGCGGGCCGGGCACCGGAAAGTCCGTCATCGCCATCAACCTGCTGGTGCAACTGTCCAAGCTCGGGCTGGTGGGCAAGTATGTCTCCAAGAATGCCGCGCCCCGCGCCGTGTACAAGGCCAAGCTGACGGGCACGTTTCGGCAGACAGAAATTTCCAACCTGTTTTCAGGTTCCGGCGCATTTACCGAGACCGAGCCCAATGCCTTCGACGCACTCATCGTGGATGAAGCGCATCGCTTGAACGAGAAATCCGGCCTGTATAGCAACCTGGGCGAGAACCAGGTCAAGGAGATCATCGCCAGCGCCAAGTGCTCGGTGTTCTTCACCGATGACGATCAGATGGTGACCTTCAAGGACATCGGCCACACGGGCGAGTTGGAGAAATGGGCGAAGGAGGCCCGTGCAGAAATTGGCAAGCTCGAGTTGGCTTCGCAATTTCGCTGCAATGGCTCGGATGGCTACCTCGCTTGGCTGGATGATGTGCTGGGCATCCGCGAAACGGCCAACGCCGATTTCGCCTCCGTCGACTTTGACTTTCACGTCACCGATTCTCCGGCCGAGATGCATGCCCGCATCACCGAGCTAAACAAAGCCCATAACAAGGCCCGCGTAGTCGCCGGCTATTGCTGGGATTGGGTAAGCAGGAAATTCCCCGACCAGCCCGACATCGTCATCCCCGAGCACGCCTACGCCAAGAAGTGGAACCTCGGCAGCGACGGCAGCTTATGGGTAATGGCGCCCAACTCGGTGGACGAAGTTGGCTGCATCCATACCTGCCAAGGCCTGGAGGTGGACTACATCGGTGTAATCATCGGCCCGGACCTGGTCGCCCGCGGCGGCAAGCTGATTACGCAGCCCGACAAGCGCTCGAAGATGGACAAGTCGCTATCGGGCTACAAGTCGCTGCTCAAGACTGATCCGGATGAGGCGCGGGGGCGGGCGGATCGGATTATTCGCAATACCTATCGGACCTTACTTACGCGGGGGTTGAAGGGGTGCTTTGTCTTCTGCGCGGATCTCGAGACGCAGGCCTACTTTAAAGATCGCTCGCGACGAAGCTAGCGGCTACCTCGGCCTTCGGTAACGGACCAAACCTGTGGCAGCCTAAATGCCTGTTCAAATGTCTTCGGAGCTCAAATGACTCGATCCTATGAGCAAATCACGAGACGCGACCTCCGCCGGCTAGCTGACTTGGCGCGTGAGGATCGAAACGACCTTTTTACCCGGAAGCCAGATACCGGCAGGCTATACAGGAACCGATTGTTCGCCGTGGCTCTCTGTCAAGGCGGCGCGCTGCACTACCTTGATGGCAAGAATGGAATCAAGGACCTGGATGTATGGAGTTTCTTCGAAGAAAGCCTGGTCAGGCCCTACCCGTATCGAAGACGGGCCGCGCGGGATTTTGGTGATCCGAAATTTGGAAGGACCGAAGGTTTTGAGCACTTTGAGGGTCGATGTGTCGACCTGATTGGCCGATCCATCAAGCTCGTGGATAGAGCGTATCCCGTTGCAACATTGCAACGGTACCTGGCAGAGGGACGGACAACCTCCTCGAGGTGGCTTTCCAAGAAGGCGATGATACTTCTTGAGCCTGCAGGACTATTGGGTACAGTCGTCTGGCGTCCCTCTTCGAAGTGAGTTCGCGGTGACCAGACAGGAAATCCTCAGGCAACTCTCATTCTCAGGCCGTCAGTTTTATGTTTACAAACTGAGCCGCCCCGATGGAACCCCCTTCTACGTCGGCAAGGGTGTCGGTCGACGACTGTTTTGTCACGAGCGAGATGCTTTGGGCCCTGATCGATCACACAAGCTAAACACCATTCGTCAGATCAAGAATTTTGGCTACGACATACGATACGAAATCGTCGCTTTCTACGAAGACGAGGGCGAGTGCCATGCCCAGGAGATCGCGGAGATTCTCCGAATAGGAAGGCACGACCTGGGGACGGGTCCGCTAACAAATCTAACCGGAGGGGGAGAGGGGACAAGTGGTCTATCCGAGGAGACGAAAGCGAGAATAGATGCCGATCTCCATGGTGTCGACGCACCGGGGGATCGAGGAATCGCCAACAGGTTCTTCCTTCAGCTGTGCTCAAGCGTCGAATCGGTGCCGGTCCGGCCACTTTCAGCCAGCAAGCCTCGTCCGCTCACTCCGCTTCCACACTGCCGAACGCCAACCCCGAGAATGGCAGCGGCGTTAGCAGCAAGCGCCATTGCGAACCGAGTGCTCGTTGAAGCCGGCTGCATAGTCCCGCGAAGAATGGAAGTTGAGGGCCGTCCGATGATCATCGAATATGGCGCTTCGACAAATCTACTGAATGCGGGAATGGCGTCCTTACTTGCAAATGAGCCCCCGGGGTACGAGAAATTTGTGCTGTCGTCGATTGGGTGCGAGGCAATCCTCAAATTCATCGGGGAGAGAATTCTGTTGGATGCGGGCGTACTCATGCCCGCTCTCTAAGCTGTAGAACTGGTACAAACCGATTCAAGTGCTCGAATTTCGACAAGCTTCAAAGCTTTTGCGCCTGGAGTCTTTCCTCGAGTTTGACACCGACCCGGGAACACAGCGGTTTATCGGCACCTTCACTTTTCAGCCTGAGGAAGAACAGTGAGGAGGTCTGCAGAGCTGCAAGGAGTTGGCCTTCTTCTAACATGATATCCAGGACGAATTAGCAGCAGTTCGGCACTCTGCGAGGGCTAGCTCCCTTCCCAGTAACATTAAGAGCTCTAAATCGGCGACCCGAATCAAAATCGAGGGAAGAAAAGCAATGGCCCACATATTCAATCCAAATACGAATCCCATTGCGGATGATTTGCTTCGGTTGTGTTTAGCCCCGGCATCCAGGTTCACATTGTTGGAGCGTCGCACGATTGGCCGTATTCTCGCCGCCAAGCTATATGACACTAGCCTCTTTGCCCCAAGAATTGCATTCCGGTACTTGTCCGGCATCGGATTCAAAGCTCGCGGCCAGCGCCCAGTTTCAATTTGCCTCCGCTTTGATTCTGATTCCTCTCCGGAACATTTCATCCGGAGAATGCCGAATCCGGACGCTGGGATGACGGTCATAGTCTTGAGTGCTGGCGTCAATGGGGTAGTGGAACATTTCAATGGGATATGGAACGCCTCCGCGAGCCAACGATTTTGGAATGAGATCACCTGCGCAGATGGCGCCGAGAGCGTCGGGTTAGAGACTGACTCGGAGGCAGTTCCACGGCATAGCGATGATTGGATAAGAAGAACATATTCTGGAGATACTGCCGCAGGCCGTGATCGGAATCGTCGCGCCAAAAGCGAGGGCGACGGTGGCGGACGTGGTCGCGGAGGCGGAGAGGGTGGCGACGGGGGAGGAGGACGTGGTGAGGGGAGTGACGGAACAGGAGGCGCGCCGGGCCGGGGAGGCACCGGCGAGATATTGAATCACCCCGTGCTCTTTTCTACGGACGCTATTACCTTTGATGCCATTCTGGAGCAGACGTAATGTCGAACCTGGATACGCCAGCCGACGCCTTGCCCCTACTTGCGTACAAGATTGCCCCACGGCAGTTCGACGTCAGCTATCGCTTCGCACACATTAGCCTCCGCGACCAGCTCGTCCGTGGGCAGACGCTTGTTCGCACACTGCTCGAAACGGGACTTTTGGAGGCGAACGCTCAGGAGGCAGACGATGAATTTCAGCTGCTCATTTGCGGAGCCGGCGCTGCCGGTTTGGCGGCCGCAAAGGAGGCCGCGACCCTTGGGTTAAGTTTTGTCCTGATTGAGAAGGGCGATGTTGCGCCGGGAGGTGTGCTGCGTAGCACCGCAAAGCGATATGTAAGTACCGCAATGTACGAATGGCCGCATCCAAACCACAACCAGCACGCATACCCGCTGGCTGTCCCAGAACTGCTGGGCTCTGAGACGCCGCCGATGCCCACTCTCCCACTAAGTTTAAAAAAGCCAGTGACTGTCAAAACGTTTGGTAATGCTATGAATTCCCTACTAAACGCGGACGTCGGAACATGGCAGAAGACGTTTGATGATTACGTTGCCGGAAAGTTAATCCACAAACATCAACTCTTCGCTAAAACGACGACAATAAATGTCGACACAAAATCTGCTCTGCGGGCCATGCTCGGTAGTAAGGTGAGTATCCATGGCGTGCCACTGAACGCCGCGACATTACCAACCATATGGTTGGACCGCCACGGCGCTCCTCCACTCTGCCTGGGTTTTCGATTCCAGTATGTGATCTATGCTGTTGGCTTCGCAACCGAGTTGAACGAGTATGCGCAGGGAAAGCAGCCGTTCGCAGGGTACACCCAGAGCAAGTTCTGGGATCCTGATGCCATTCCGCAACACAACTTGGGCTTCCTTACGCCCCCCACGGTGGGAATTCTAGGTTCCGGCGATGGCGCTCTACAGGACGTATTACGTTGTATAACAAAGCGTAGCCTTCCGCATGCGCTTGCGGTATGGGAATGCTTGATGAAATGCCCACAGAAGGGCCGGCGGCGCTTGTTACATTCACCTTACGTCCGTACCGCAATGGCAGAAGTCGCCGCAGCTGATGGCTACACCACCTCTGGCTCAGTTTGGAGTCACAGCACACACATTTTCAAATCGCTCGATAAGGCATTTATCGAAATCATAGATCGGCTCTTGGAACGAGAAGGTGACAAGTTCGAGCGAGCGGTGGCATCGGTAATTAGGGCAGATGTGGAGAAGGTGACGATCGTGAATCGGCTGGGGTATTTCTCCAGAGCCTACGCTTTAAACCGATTCCTGGTGCTTCTATTCAACGAGGTGCTGGCCAGACTGGGAGAATCCTTCGCAACCAAGCTCGAAATTCTCTCGGGAGAGGTAATTCGTTTCGATCAGATTGGATCGAATGTTCGAGGAGCGCAACTGGAGGTTGAGACACACCAGGGCAACATGGAGACGAGAAATTGCGATCTCGTCATCATTCGCGCTGGGCTGGACAAGAATGTCTCGCCTACTCAGCTTATTGGCCTGACGCATAACGATACTGGACGGGCCGAACTGGGGCGAATTCCTTCCGCGATACGTCCAATCGGAAAGCCGTAAAGCCGCCGTGCCGAGACTTGATCCCGCGCGGCGCGATCACCGGCTTCCCCGGTAGCATGTGCCGATGAACCTACGCGCCTGTTGCCTTCTCGCCGCCGCCCTCGCGGCCCCCGCGCATGCCGCGTCCGGCCCCACGGGCAGCTGCATCCGTGTCGATCCCGTGTACGCGCGCATGGCGGCCGCCACCGGTGGCCAGGTCATGCGCGTGCGGCCGGACGAGATGGCGAAGATGCAGCCTTTCATGACCGCGCAGTTGCTGGGCGACATGGCGACGGTCGAACAGCGACGCATCGACCTGGGCCGCAAGGGCAAGGCGAGCGTGGACATCCCGGTCGACTCCACTGCCGGCAGGCTGCTGGTTAGCGTGTCGAAGGCCGGCGATTGCGCGCCGTCCTCGCAGCAACTGCGGCTGGTCCGGCCCAATGGCCTGCCACTGGCCGCCACCGGCGTCGGCGTGCAGATCGCAGAGCACGCCATGGGCAAGATGTTTTTGGTGGACGCGCCTGAGCCCGGCCCGTGGAAGCTGGAGGCGGCGGGCTCCGGGCCGATGGAGCTGGTCGCACAGGCGCGCAGCGAGCTCGAGTTCCACCGCTTCGAATTCGTGCGGCCGGGCGGCGACATCCACGGTGGCTTCAGCAAGATCCCGGGGTCTCCCGTGATGGGTGCGAAGGCGTTGGGCGCCGCGACCCTGTTCGGCGACATCGGAAGCGTGCGCTTCCGCCTGGTCGACGACGCGGGCCGCACGCTGGGCAGGCCCACGCTCGCGACCAACTATCCGATGGCGGACCCCGACGACTACATGGGCAACGTCGCGCTGCCGTCCGTTCCGTTCCGCGTCGAGGCCAGCGGCGTGGATGCGAAAGGCCTGGCGTTCAATCGAATCTATTCGATGCAGTTCGAAGCGCAGCCGGTGGCGGTGGACGTGAAGGGTTTCAGCGTGGCCGAGGGTAGGCCCGGACTGTCGAGGGTGGTCACGTTCGTCGTGCGCAACGTCGGCCAGAGCGGCAACTTCCGATTCCTGGCGACGGACGCCGGCGGCTGGACGCGTGGCCCGCAACCCACGTCGGCAACGCTCGGACCCAGCCAGTCCGTCGAAGTGCGGGTGCCGCTGAAGGTGCCGACCGATGCGCAAGCCGGCGATGACCACGCCATCGTGTTCACCGCCACGCGCGAGGACGCCAGCAGCGTCTATAACAGCGCCGTCGTGCAGGTCATCGTGTTGCGGCCAGACGAGCCCGAAGCGCTGCGCTGATCGGTCGACGATTCGAGCTGGCGAAGGCCGCCACGAGGCGTGTCTGCTACTGGCCGGATAGTGACCGTAGCTCGGGGCAGCTTGAACCGCGATGATGCTGTTGTGGCTTGCGAGGGGCCTTGCGCGCTGTCAAGCTATCCGTCGATCGGGGGATCGTCACATGGACGAAGCAGTTGCAACGGCAGTTGCGCGGACTCGCACGCGGCGGCGTTTTGAGCCCTTCCACAGAGCCGACAGAAACTTCTATCTCGTTTTCCTGCTGGCCTGCTGGCTGGGCGTCATCATGGGCTTCTTACCCGCAGTCACCGGCCGCCTTGCCGGACACGCCCCTTATCCCGCGCCACCGATCCTGCAGGTTCACGCGCTCGCCTTCAGCGCTTGGCTGCTACTGCTGACCATCCAAATAGGATTGGTGCGCATTCGAAAGGTAGCGCTGCACATGACCTTCGGGGCGTTCGGTATCGCCCTGATCCCGGTGATGGCGGTTAGCGGGTTCGGTTCGGAAGTATTTAGCCAGCAGTTTCACTTTGATCGCCCGCCGAACAACCTTGGCTTTTTCATTCTTCCCATTTTTTACGTCGTCGCTTTTACAATCCTGGCGACGTTGGCAGTGTTGGCACGCAAGAATTCCAGCGCACACAAACGGCTGATCCTGCTTGCAACGACGGTGATCGTCGGCGCGGCCTACGCGAGATGGTGGGGGGAAGGCTTGGCCCGTACATTTGGGGACGGCTACGCCGGCATGCTAATCAATACCTATGCGGGCACGAATCTGCTGCTTCTAGCTGCCATTGCGTACGATCTGGTGACGCGTAGACGGCTGCATCCTGTCTTCGAGATCGCCGTTCCTTGTATCCTGATCGCCGAAGTCATCACATCAATCATCTATCATTCGCCGCAGTGGCCGCCGATCGCCCAGATGATCATCGGGCGCTGAGTTACAAGTGCGTTTTCGACGGCGGATTCAACTGGTCAATGCAACAGCTTTTTGATATCGCTCGATCGGCGTCAGGAAGTCCAGGGCCATTTCGTCGGCGATCCGGGTGATTCATCGGCGGCTTCCGTGGCTTGGTCGCAAACGGGTTGCCACGCCCCCGCGCGAACGGCAACTTGCCACGGCGATCACGTCGACCTGGAGCCCCGCATGACCCCCGTTGCCCTGTATTCGCCCGATCCGGCCCGCGGCTGGCTGCCCTGGGCCTGGCTGACGCCGATCCTGATGATCCTGTTCAACGCAGTACCGGTGATCGCGCTGGACGGATGGATGCAGTCGCAGCATTGGTCGACGCCGCGCGGCGATCCTATCGGCCTCGCTGGCTTGTACGCGCTGCTGTGGATCGGCTTCGCGCCGACGCTGGCGG
>MGYJ01000032.1:26480-30653 GCA_001801685.1 Gammaproteobacteria bacterium RIFCSPHIGHO2_12_FULL_63_22
CGCCTGGGTACGCTTCGTCGAAGGGCGCTCGCTGGCGAGTATCGGGCTGACCGGTCCGGCGCCGCTGAAAACCTTCCTGCGCGGACTGGCCGTTGGATTCGGCACGATCGCGCTGGTCGTAGTCGCGATCTGGATGGCTGGCGGCATGCAGGCGGCGGGCCTGGGGCCGGCCTGGCGGTCGCCCGTCAGTCTGCTGCACATCGCTCTGCTGCTATTGAGTTTCATGTTCCAGGCGAGCGTGGAGGAAGTCATCTTCCGCGGCTGGATGCTGTCGGTGGTGGCGCGCAAGACCAACGTCGCGGTGGCAGTGCTGCTGGTGTCGCTCGTTTTCTGCTTCCTGCATTTCAGCCCGCGCCAGCCGCCCCTGGCCATGCTCAGCACGTTCCTGTTCTCGCTGTTCGCCTGCGCCTGGGCGCTGCGGACCGGCAATATCTGGGGCGTGATGGGCTGGCACGCGGGGTGGAACTGGTTGCTCGCGACCGGCTTCGAACTGCCCGTGACCGGCATCGATGCGCACTTGCCGGCGCTGCTGGTGGCGCTGCGCCCGCATGGCCTCGACGCCCTGACCGGTGGCGCGGGAGGGCCGGAAGACAGTTACCTGTGCAGCGTCTTCTTCGTCGCCGCGATCGCGTGGATCCAGTGGCGAAAGACGCGCGGAACTCAGACCTTCTCGCCGACCGGCAGGTAACGCCCAGGTCAGTAAGCGCTCAGGCTCTCTGCGTCGACCTGGCTGGAGCTCGCGCGCTTGGCCATCTCGTCGCGCTTCACAAAAACGATTGGAGGCAGCGGCTCCGTTACGCCTACTTGGAGGGCGATCTGGGTATCCATGCCCGCTGCCGCGAGGGCGATGGCCAGCGATCGCACCGAATCATCCTGGGTGATCACCACAAGGTCGCCGGGCTTGGTCAGCGAGAACAGCTGCTTGGCGAATTCTGCCGGCAGGCGAACGCAACCATGCGAGGCGGGGAACGGTCGCACCTTGCCGGCGTGCAGCGCGTGGCCCCAGCGCGTCAGGCGTTGCATCCACGGCATTGGCGCGTTGTCGTACCTGTTGGAAAAGTGCGTCTTTTTCTTTTCCGTGATGGGAAACGCGCCGTACGGCGTGTCGTGCCCGGGCTTGCCCGTGCTCACGGTGGTGACCGCGATTCGGCGACCGTCGCGATACAGGTAGGCGCGCTGGTCGCGCAGGTTCACAAGCAGCGTCACCGGGTTGTCGCTGCGCGCATCCGCTGCCGGCAACCACGCGAATTCGCCGGCCTGGAGGCCCACGCCATCGGCGTCGACCTCCAGGCCCATGTCCTGTGGAGTTTCGTAGCTATAGGCGGTTTCGTTGGCCGCAGCGGCGGTGTGACCCGCGAACATCAACGCGACGCAAGCAACAGAGAGTAGGGTGGAAGAACGAGTGAGCCTGCGCATGTCCGCGAATCCTTTCGCTGTGGGATTGGTTGATCATGTAGCGCGCGGGGTCGAACAGGCTTAGCGCAGGCGAAACGTGCATGTTTTGCGCGAATGCTGTTCACGGCGCGTGGGGCAACATGCACGCACGGTGAACTTTCCCGGAACCTGCGCTGAAAGGACGCTTGAGTTGGTAGCCTCAGGCCGCTGCAGGTCGCCTCGCATAGATGCCAAATCCGGCAATTATCGCGTAGCAAGCCGCTGGCAGCGCCAGGGCAACGGCAAGACTTCCGCTGGCATCGGCCAGTACACCTGTCAGCAAAGGCACCACAGCGCCGCCAAAAATGGCGACATTGATGATGCCAGAGCCGTCCGCCGCACGGCTGCCCAATTTTTCGCAAGCGAGGCTGAATATCGTTGGGAACATGATCGCGTTCATCAGACCAATTGCCAGCAGGCTGTAGCCGGACACGACACCAACGGTGTTGGTCGAGATCGCAATGAGGGCTATGGCGCCCATTGCCACGAATGCCAATACCTTGCCCGGACTGACGACACGAAGCACCGCCGAACCAATGAATCGTCCGACCATGGCGCCGCCCCAATACACACCGATCAACTTCCCTGCCGCCTGTTCCTGCAGGCCCATGACGCCCGGCTGCATCAGATAACTGACCACCAGCGAACCGATGGCAACCTCGGCCCCCACATAGAGAAATATGCACAAGGCGCCGTACCCGAAACGCGGCCGCCGCAACAGGTCGAAACCGCCAAGGTCAGACCCGGCTTCGTGACGTTCGCCTTGCAGCTTGTTGCGGAACATCCACACCACCGCCGCGACGATGGCCAGGGCAATGGCAATGCCGACATAGCCATTCACGATCGCCTGGCTTCCAGCAGTGCGATAGGCATTGAGCTCTGCGCCGGAAAGCTGGTCTGCACTCAGAGAGGCAAGGCTACCCAGGATAAGCATTGAGCCGACAATGGGAAAGATCGTAGTACCCAGAGAGTTGAAAGCCTGCGCGAAGGTCAGCCGGCTGTGTGATGTTGCTGCCGGGCCGAGCAGCGAGATCAGGGGATTGGCAACGACTTGTACGATGACAACGCCGCCGGCCAGAATGAACAGGGCAAACAGAAACAGACTGTAAGTTGCATTTTGAGATGCCGGAATGAACAGCAGGCAGCCGATCATCATGACCAGCAAGCCCGCTATCGCACCGCGCATGTAGCCGATCTTCTTGATCAGCTTTGCGCCCGGGATACCAATCACCAGATAGGCGGTGAAGAAGCAGAACTGGACCAGCATGGCCTGCGTGTAGTTGAGCGTGAACAATTCCTTCAGCTTGGGAATGATCACATCATTAAGCGAAGTGATCCCGCCAAAAATGAAGAATAATGCAAAGACAAATCCCTGCAGTCCGGGAGCATGAACTGGATTGCCCTCGCCCTCGATCGGCTGGGAATCGGTACTGGTCGCGACAAGCGGATCCAAAATCATAATCTTTATCCTAGATTGCGCTGTTGAATTCAGCAGAATTGTTTTTGCGAGCGCACGAACTTAAGACTGGGTGAACCGACACTCAAGCTCACGCCAGACCGCACTCCCCACGCGTTATGTTGACCTACCTGGCGGCCATTGTCTGTCTGCCTCGCGGGATGCGATAAAGGGAACGCCGGCACCGTCGACACGCGGCCCGTGCCCCATCAACCGGAGTCCCGCATGTCTAGTTCCACTCTTCCGCTTGCCACCGGCGCCACGATCCCGACGCTCGGCTTCGGCACCTGGCAGATCCCCGACGGCGCGCCAGCCTACGACGCCACCGCGGCCGCGCTGCGCGCCGGATATCGCCACGTGGACAGCGCGCGCGCCTACGGCAACGAGGCGAGCGTTGGACGCGCGGTGCGCGACAGCGGGTTGTCGCGCGGCGAGGTGTTCGTCACCTCCAAGCTGCCCGCCGAAATCAAGGACTACCGCCAGGTGCAGGCCAGCTTCGATCAGACCATGCGACAGCTCGCGCTGGACTACGTGGACCTGTACCTGATCCACGCGCCCTGGCCCTGGAGCGAGATCGGCAAGGACTGCACCGCGCAGAACAGGCAGGTATGGGCGCAGATGGAAGCCATCCATGCCACCGGCCGCGCGCGCGCCATCGGCGTGTCCAACTTCAACGTCGCCGAACTTGGCGCGATTCTCGATGGCTGTACGGTGAAGCCGATGGTCAACCAGATCCGCTGGTTCGTAGGGCATACGCAGCCGGACGTGGTCACGTTCTGCAAGCAGCACGGGATCGTGGTCGAAGCGTACTCACCGCTCGCCACCGGACGCATCCTCGACGACCGCCGGCTCGCGACCATCGCCGCGCATACCGGCAGGTCGGTGGCGCAACTGTGCATCCGCTACGCGCTGCAGCACGGCCTGGTCGCGCTGCCCAAGTCCACGCACCCAACGCGCATAGCCGAAAACGCCGACATGGACTTCCGCATCAGCGACGAGGACATGGCCGTCCTCGACGCCATGGACGAGCGCAGCTAGATTGCGGGGCGCGCCGGTGTATCCTTTGGCCCACGCCACCTGGGGCACGAGGATCGCTCGATGGCAGCAGCAGAGGACTACACGCCGGAACGACTGATGGCCTTCCTGCGCGACGCGGCCGTGCAAGGCTGGGTCAATCCGGCCGTCGCCAAGAGCCGGCAGGCCGCCATCGAGGCGCTGTTCGTCGAGCTCGACGACAAGGAACGCGCGGACATCCGCCGCATCGACGTCGACCGCCTGTGCCA
>MGYJ01000033.1:0-6727 GCA_001801685.1 Gammaproteobacteria bacterium RIFCSPHIGHO2_12_FULL_63_22
GATGGTAGTGTGGCTCAAGCCATGCAAGAGTAGGTCATCGCCAGGGGCTTTAAACTAAACGCCGGATCCTTCATTGGATCCGGCGTTTTTCTTTGTTTGTCGCTCGCAAGAACCGCAAATAAAAAGCCGCCCAAGGGCGGCTTCGTCGTTTGTGGATTACCGCGGCCGGCTGTCGGCGTCTTGCCTAGCGCAGCGCGTAACCAAACTGCTGCCGGAACTGCTCAGCGAATTCGTCGAAGGTGAAGCGCTGGTTCTGCGGACCCAGGCTCTCGATCTTCAGCGCGCCCATCAGCGAGGCGATGCGGCCGGTGGTGGCCAGGTCCATCCCGTTCATCAGGCCGTAGATGAGGCCGGCGCGGTAGGCGTCGCCGCAGCCGGTCGGGTCCACGACCCGGATGGCATTGGCGGCCGGAATCTGGACCATGCCCGTTTTGGTATGGATTTCCGAGCCGGCCGGTCCCCGGGTCACCAGGTAGCCCTGGACGCGCTCGGCGATGTCTTTCTCGCTCAGGCCGGTGCGTTCCTGGATCAGGCTCGACTCGTAGTCGTTCACGGTGACGTAGGTGGCCTGCTCGATCATCGTCGTCAGTTCCTTGCCATTGAACAGCGGCATGGCCTGGCCCGGGTCGAAGATGAAGGGAATGCCGAGCTCGGCGAAATCCCGCGAGTTCTGCAGCATGGCCTCGTAGCCGTCCGGCCCGACGATGCCGAAACCGACGTCAGCCACGTCGGCGACGTGGTTTTCGAAGGAGCGCATCATGGCGCCCGGGTGGAAGGCAGTGATCTGGTTGTCGTCGAGGTCGGTCGTGATGAAGGCCTGGGCGGTGAACAGCCCGTCGATCGCCTTTACATGGCCGAGGTTGATGCCGCAGGCCTCGAAATGCTCCCGGTAGGGGGCAAAGTCCTGGCCGACCGTTGCCATCGGGATCGGGTTGCCGCCCAGCAGCTTCAGGTTGTAGGCGATGTTGCCGGCACATCCGCCGAACTCGCGGCGCATCCGGGGCACCAGGAACGACACGTTCAGGATATGAACCTTGTCGGGCAGGATGTGGTTCTTGAACTGGTCCTGGAACACCATGATGGTGTCGTAGGCGAGGGAGCCGCAGATCAAGGCAGCAGGCATCGGTGCATCCTGTGGGAAAAGGGGCGCCGGGAAGCGGGCGCGAACGGTCGCCATGGTAACGCAAACCACACAATTCCCCGCATGCCGTCACGCATTTACCGGTCGCGCATCACGCATTTTGCAAGGTATTTTCCTTGCCCACGCCGACCCCGGTTGCTAACCTACAAAGCTTCCCAAATCCCCCAAAAGCAGGCTCCCCCTGATGTTCAAGTACCTGCGCGGCCTGTTCTCGAACGACCTGTCGATCGACCTGGGCACGGCAAACACCCTTATCTACGTTCGCGGCCAGGGCATAGTCCTGAACGAACCGTCGGTCGTGGCCGTGCGCCACAGCAACGGCGTGCGCGAAGTCGCGGCTGTCGGCGCCGAAGCCAAGCGCATGCTCGGCCGCACCCCCGGCAATATCACCACCCACCGGCCGATGAAGGATGGCGTGATCGCCGACTTCACCCACACCGAGGAAATGCTGAAGCAGTTCATCCGCAAGGTGCACACCTCGCGCTTCCTGCGCCCAAGCCCGCGGGTCCTGATCTGCGTTCCTTGCGGTTCGACCCAGGTCGAACGTCGCGCCATCAAGGAGTCGGCAGAAGAAGCCGGCGCCCGCGAAGTTTTCCTGATCGAGGAACCGATGGCCGCGGCCATCGGCGCCGGCATCCCGGTGGACGAAGCACGCGGTTCGATGGTCATTGACATCGGTGGCGGTACCTCAGAAGTCGCGGTGATCTCGCTCAACGGTATCGTCTACTCGCAGTCGGTTCGCATCGGCGGCGACCGTTTCGACGAAGCCATCATCAACTTCGTGCGTCGCAGCCACGGCACGCTGATTGGCGAGACCACCGCCGAGCGCATCAAGATCGAAATCGGCAACGCCTACCCGCAGGCGGAAGTTCGCGAGATGGAAGTGTCGGGTCGCAACCTGGCCGAAGGCGTGCCGCGCATGATCGCGATCAACACGACTGAAGTCCTCGAGGCATTGCACGAACCGCTCGCTGGCATCATCAGCGCGGTCAAGCACGCCCTCGAACAAACGCCGCCGGAATTGTGCTCGGACGTCGCCGAACGCGGCATCGTGCTGACCGGTGGTGGTGCATTGCTGCGCGACCTCGACAAGCTGATCTCGGAAGAGACCGGCCTGCACGTGCACGTAGCCGATGACCCGCTGACTTGTGTTGCCCGTGGTGGCGGTCGTGCGCTCGAGATGATCGACATGCACGGTCACGGAATGTTCTCTGCGGAGTGACAATGGCCCCGGGAAGGAATGTGACAATTTCTTTCCGGGCGATCAGCAGGTGCGTGTCTCGATTGCCGGCGCCTGATCTCCGGCCCACTGTCTAGCCGGAAACACGCGTGCCCTACGCTGGCAAGAAGTCCAATCGACTGAGCGAAAGCGCCTTGACGGCGCTCCCGCTCATCTTTTTGCTCGGACTTTCCACGGCCTTGATGGTCGCCGACCAGCGCCTGGGTTACGGCAGCCTGGTGCGGCAAAAGTTTTCGATCCTCACCGAACCTTTCTGGTGGATCGCCTCGGCGCCGATGCGCTTGTTTCGCGGCGGCCGCGACGAGTTCGCATTGCGCAGCCAGTTGCAGGCCGACAACCAGCAGCGTCGCAAGGACCTGGAAATCGCCATCGCGCGAATCCACCAGCTCAAGGCCGTGGCCGACGAGAACCAGCGCCTGCGACAACTGCTGGGCGGCACCCGCGGCTACAGCCTCAATGTGCAGATGGTCAGCATCCTCGACATCGACCTCGACCCCTTCCGGCAACGTCTCGTGCTCGATGCCGGCAGCGATAGCGGCGTCGTGGTCGGCCAGGCATTGATCGATTCCGGTGGCGTGCTCGGCCAGGTGGTGGAGGTCGGCAAGAATCGATCCACCGCCTTGCTGGTCACCGACCCCGACCATGCAGTGCCGGTGCAAGTGGCGCGATCGGGCCTGCGCACCATTGCCTATGGCACCGGCCAGGGCGATCGCCTGGTATTGCCGAACATCCCGCAGAGCGCCGACGTCCGCCGCGGCGATGTGTTGATTACTTCCGGCATCGGCGGGCGATTCCCCGCCGGCTTTCCTGTCGGCACCATCACCGGCGTGCAACCCGACAAGCTGCGCCTGTTCGTCACCGCCGACGCCACGCCGGCTGCGCATCTCGATCGTGGCAACGAAGTGCTGCTGATCAGCAACCGGGCGCCGGTCATCGATGTCGGCCCACCGGCACCCGCGGCGCGCACGCCGCCGCAAACGCCGCCCTCGCAAACGCCGCCGCCGCAAACGCCGCCGTCCCCGGTGGGGTCGCCGACGGCCGCACCAGAAACCGCTGCGGGAGCAGCCCAGTGATCCGTCCGCCGACCGGCTGGTTGATCCACGGCAGCTTCGCGCTGGGGCTCATCTTCGCGGTGCTTCCGTTGCCAGCCGTGCTGCAATCGGTGCGTCCCTACCTGCTGGCGATGTTGCTCGCCTACTGGTTGATGGAAGCGCCCAATCGCGTGGGCCTGGGCACGGCCTTCCTGGTCGGGCTTTGTGCGGACGTCCTGACCGCGTCACTGTTGGGCGAGCAAGCGTTTCGCCTGGTCGTGCTCACCTACATCGTGCAGCACTTCCGTGCCCGGCTTCGTTTCTTTCCGCTCTGGCAACAGGCCGTCACCATCGGCCTGCTGCTGCTGAACGACCGCATCATCTCGTGGCTCATCCACCTGTTCGCCGGGTCGCCGTCGCACGGCTGGTTGTATTGGCTGGCGCCGGTATTGGGCGTGTTGCTGTGGCCGTGGCTGTACGTCCTGCTCGACCTGGCGCGCTTGCGCGCACGCGAGCGAAGCTGACCCGATGCGCATCGGCCGGCGTCACCTGATGAAGAACCCGCAGGCGGAGGCGGACCAGTTCCAGCGCCGCGCCCTGATCGGCTTCATCGGCATCGCCGTCGCGTTGGCGGGTTTGTGCTTCGGCTATTTCCGGCTGCAGGTGTTGCATCACGAGGAGTACCGCACTCGTTCGGAAGCCAACCGCATCAAGCCGCGCCCGGTCGTGCCTGCGCGCGGGCTTATCTACGATCGCAATGGCAAGCTCATCGCCGACAATGTGCCGGCCTACCGATTGGAAGTGGTGCCCGACCAGACCGGCGACCTGAAGGCGACGCTGGCAGCCTTGAATGAATTGATCGGCTTGAGCCCGGAAGAGCTGCAGCAGTTCCAGGCCAATCGCAAGGCGATCCGGAGTTTCCGGCCGGTGGTCCTGAAACTGCGCCTGACTGAAGAGCAGCGCGCCCGGCTTGCCGTCAATCGCCATCGCTTTCCCGGCGTGGACGTGGTGCCTTACCTGACGCGACGCTACCCCCATGGCGACTTGTTCGCGCATGTCGTCGGCTATGTCGGCCGGCTCGATGCCGATGACCTCGAAGCGCTCGGCGACAGCAAGTTTTCGGCACTGACCCACGTTGGCAAGTCCGGACTCGAGCGCAAGTACGAGGACCGCCTGCGTGGCGAGATCGGTTACGAAAACGTCGAGCAGAACGTCGAAGGGCGAGTGCTGCGCGTGGTCAACAACGTGCCGTCCCTGCCCGGCGCCGACTTGCAGCTGAGCATCGATGCCGATTTGCAGCAGGCGGCGGTCACCGCCTTCGGTGACCGTGACGGCGCGGCGGTTGCCGTGGACACGCGCACCGGCGAAGTCCTGGCCATGGTCAGCCTGCCGCAGTTCAATCCCAATCTTTTCGTCAACGGTATTTCGCACAAGGACTACAACGCGCTGACGACCAACATGTCGCGGCCCTTGTTCGATCGCAACCTGCATGGCGGTACGCCGCCCGGTTCCACCATCAAGCCCTTCGTCGGCCTGGCCGGACTCGAATCAGGATTGCGTCGGCCCAGCGATCGCATCCTGTCCACGGGTACCTTCCGGATTCGCGGCAAGGGTCGTGGCTTTGGCGACTCCCATGCGCACGGGCATGGCTACGTGGACTTGAAGGAGTCCATCGCGCAATCGGTGAACACCTACTACTACCAGCTCGCGCTGGACATGGGCGTTGAAAAGTTCGACATGTACATGGACCGCTATGGTTTCGGACGGCCCACCGGCATCGACCTGATTGGCGAGACCAGCGGCATCCTGCCTTCGCCGGAGTTCAAGCGCACGCGTTTCCAGCAGCCCTGGTACCAGGGCGACATCGTCAACGCCGGCATCGGCCAGGGCATGTGGAAGGCGACCTTGCTGCAACTCTCACAAGCCACGGCGTCGGTCGCCAACAATGGCGTGCGCCATCGGCTGCACCTGCTGCGCGCCACGCGCCAGGGTTTCGCCGCGCCGTGGCTGCGTGAACCGCAGCCGCCGGAAGTGCGTATCTCCACCAACATGGCCAACATCGCCGCCGTTAAGGAGGGCATGGTCGCCGTCGTGCACGGACCGACCGGCACGGCGCGTGGCATCGGCATCAATTCGCCCTACCTGATCGCCGGCAAGACCGGCACCGCGCAAGTGGTCAGCAACAAGAACAATATGCGCGTGGACCCGCACAACCTGCCGCTGCATCTCCGCCACCAGGCGCTGTTCATCGGCTACGCGCCAGCGGACGACCCGCGCATCGCGGTGGCCGTGGTGGTCGAGCATGGCGGCTTCGGTTCCACCTCGGCCGCGCCCGTGGCCAAGGCAATCATGGATGCGTGGTTGCTGCCCAAGATCAGCGCGGCACCGATGCCGACCACCTCGACGGAATCGCGGCCATGATCGCCGACCTGCGCGAAGCCATCCTCGATTTCCTGGACAAGGTGGACTGGCCGCTGTTCCTCGCCTTGTGCGCGGTGATGATCGCCAGCCTGATCGTGCAATCGAGCGCAGGCGGTGGTGACAGCCATATCGTCATCGCGCAGGCCGCGCGCTTTGCTGCGGGTGGGGGCGTGATGATATTGCTGTCGCGCGTATCACCGGGGCGCTTGCGCACCTGGACGCCGATCGTGTTCGGCATCACCCTCGTGCTGTTGCCGATGGTGTTCGCCTTTGGATCCGGCCGCAGCGCGCGGTTGTGGATCAACCTGGGCTTCTTCTACCTGCAGCCGGGCGAACTGTTGA
The DNA here is from genome assembly GCA_001801685.1 of Gammaproteobacteria bacterium RIFCSPHIGHO2_12_FULL_63_22. Taxonomy (GTDB): domain Bacteria; phylum Pseudomonadota; class Gammaproteobacteria; order Xanthomonadales; family Xanthomonadaceae; genus Arenimonas. Next base: position 6,176 of record MGYJ01000033.1, read on the forward strand.
AGCTGACCGTGCCGATGATGGTGGCCTGGTACCTGCATAGGGTGGTGTTGCCGCCGCGCTGGGGCACGCTGCTGGTGTGCTCGATCATCATCGGGCTGCCGGTCGCGTTGATCGTGCTGCAGCCGGACCTTGGCACCGGCATGCTGGTGGCGGCCTCAGGTGCGTTCACGCTGTTCCTCGCCGGCATCGCCTGGTGGCGCATTGGATTGTTCGCGGGGCTCGGGCTTGGCGCTTTGCCGATTTCCTGGTTGTTCCTGCGGCCCTACCAGAAGGATCGCATCCTCACCTTCATCAATCCGGAAAACGATCCGCTGGGTGCGGGCTGGAACATCATCCAGTCCAAGATCGCGATCGGCTCGGGCGGCTGGTTCGGCAAGGGTTGGGGCCAGGGCAGCCAGGCGCATCTCGATTTCCTGCCCGAGCACACCACCGACTTCGCGTTCTCGGTGCTGTCGGAAGAATGGGGCTGGCTCGGCGTCAGCGTCGTGTTCGCGCTCTATCTTTTCATTGTCGGCCGCAGCCTGTGGATCGCCGCGAATGCGCGCGATGGTT
>MGYJ01000033.1:6752-7430 GCA_001801685.1 Gammaproteobacteria bacterium RIFCSPHIGHO2_12_FULL_63_22
TCGGTATACGTGCTGGTGAATGGCAGCATGGTGGTCGGGCTGTTGCCGGTGGTCGGCGTGCCGATGCCGTTGCTGAGTTATGGCGGCACCAGCGCGGTGTCGCTGCTGGCCGGTTTCGGAATCATCATGTCGGTGCGTGCGCACCGCAAGTTCATGTCCTGAAGCGGTCGCTGATCGCCCGGGCCTTGGCAGCGCTATCGCGCACCTTGCCGAACTCGCCGGCCTGCAGCCAGCTGCGCGGCACCATCCACGAACCACCGATGCAGGCCACGTTGGGCTGCGCCAGGTAATCGGCGGCGTCGGCTTCGCTGATGCCGCCGGTCGGGCAGAACATCAGATCCGACAGCGGGCCGTGCAATGCCTTCAGCATGCCGATGCCACCGACGGCGGCCGCGGGAAAAAGTTTTGCCACGCGGAAACCGTGTTCCATCAGCACCAGCAATTCACTCGGTGTCGCCGCGCCACAGACCACCGGCAAGTCGGCATCGGCAAGCGCGCGGATCATCGAAGGCGTCGCGCCCGGGGTCACGATGAAATCGGAACCGGCCTGGATGGCGGCATCGAGTTGCTCGGGATTGAGCACGGTGCCGGCGCCAATCACCAGGTCCGGGAAGGCGCGCTTCAACGCCGACAACGCAGGCAAGGCAGCGGGCGTTCGCAAGGTGAGTTCGATGCTGT
>MGYJ01000034.1 GCA_001801685.1 Gammaproteobacteria bacterium RIFCSPHIGHO2_12_FULL_63_22
TGTCGGGAATGCTGGCGCTGACGCCGGCTCCGCTCTGCACCGTGACCTGGTGGCCTTGGCTCACCAGCTTCTTGATGGTCTCAGGCGTCGTGGCAACCCGCGTTTCGCCGGCATGGGTCTCGAGTGGAACACCAATGATCACCGCAGCGCCCTCGCCGTCATCCAAAGCCCCATGGCCTCAGTTACCACGACGCGCATCCAGACTCATCGGCCCCGCGCCAAGCGCTGCAACGACCAACATGCCTCCGACGATGGAGAGGTTCTTCATGAACTTGATCTGCGCCATGTACACCTGATCGGCAGGCAGGGCCCAGAAGTTGTGGAACAGGACGTTGGTCAGCAGGGTGAACAACGCCAGGCTCAGGGCCACCCAGCGCGCCTGCCAGCCCACGGCGAGGGCCAGGGCGGCGAGGATTTCGTAGACGCCGGACAGCACGGCCAAAGGGGTCGCCGCCGGCAGGCCGACGCTCGCGATGTATCCGGCGTTGCCGGCGATATCGGTCAGCTTGTCGATGCCGGCCTGCAGGAACAGCAGTGCCAGGAGAATGCGACCAGCCAGGACCAGCGGTGATTGGAAGGCGTTCATCAATGTGTACTCCGAGTGATTGGGAAATGTGAACAAGCGAGCATCAAGAGCCCGGGATTCGAGTGACAGCAACGAATGTCGGACGCCGGACACAGTGCCGATCCGGGCGCCGGAGATACCCGCCGCCCGTTAACCCTCGGAACCGAACTCGACGTACTTCAAGCCCTTCTGCGCCAGGCGCGGGCGCATGTCGTTGACGTCGAGACTGAGCGCCCCGGCCTCGTAGAGGCGACGTTTTTCCTCCTCATCGGCCGCGCGCAGCCGCGCGATGGCCAGCACGCTCTCGGCCTGGGCATGCGGTACGACGCAGACCCCGTCATCGTCAGCGACTATCACGTCACCCGGATGGATCGACACCCCACCACAGACGACCGGAACCTGGACGTTGGCCAGGGTTTCCTTGACCGTCCCTTGCGCCGAGACGGCTTTCGACCAGACCGGAAAGCCCATCTCGGTGAGGGTGGCGACGTCGCGCACCCCGGCATCGATCACCAGGCCCCTCACCCCACGCGCCTTGAGCGCGGTGGCGAGCAGGTCGCCGAAATAGCCGTCCTCGCAGGGCGAAGTCGGCACGACCACCAGGATGTCGCCGGGCCGGGCCTGTTCGGCCGCCACGTGAATCATCCAGTTGTCCCCCGGTGCAACCTCGCAGGTCAGGGCATTGCCGGCGATTTTCGCCGGGCGATAGATAGGCCGCAGATGGGAAGCCAGCAGCCCCCTGCGCCCCTGCGCCTCATGCACGGTAGCCACGCCCAGCTCACCCAGCCCCTGCACAACCCGGTCGTCCGTTCGACGGACGTTCGTCACCACGATTGCCATTGCGCTATTCCTCTTCCAGCGTCTGGTACCGATGGTATTTATATACCTATATGGATTCAAGTACCAACTGGTATATTTTTATCCGTCGTCATTCCCGCCGCCGACCTCCTCGCCCCTTCGAAACGCCGCGCAGTACAGACCGCTGTCCTGCAGTCAGCCGCGCTTGCTCAACGCCTTGAGCATTTGAATGAACTGGCGCAGAGGCTGGCGCAGGCCATCGAACAGCGGGTTATCGCGCTCAGCAAGCATGACCCCGCCAAGGAGCTTCAAACCCACCGCAGTGGCGGCAGCCGAATCCGCTTCGAGTCCGCTCACTTGGCGGACGCGCTCGACTATCTGTATCAGGTCGTCATGGTTGTGGTGGGTGAATACCAGCACGGGCGCGTCTGCGTCTGCGCCGTCATCAGCCAGTAGCGGCGTGAGCGTGATCTGGTAGCGGTGTACTCGGTTCATCAGCTGATTGCCCCATGGCTGTTAGCGAAATTGCGGCATCCAACGATCGCCCCGGCACCTCATCGAGTACCCGACAGCGCCGTCATTGCCACCGCTTGCGCAAGGCGGCAAGCGAACGTTGACAATCCCTGCCGACAAATTAATACTCAAAGTATTAAAATACCACTCAGTATGTCAACCTCTCGTCGCGCAGGACATGCTTTGCGCGCTGACCGCCAGACAGCCGGAACCACCTGAGCGCAAGAGCTTCGTCAATGTCGACCACACAACCAAGAGACCACCCATGATCATCGACTGCCACTGCCACTACACGACCGAACCACAGCTGCACCATTCCTTTCGAGAGGCGCAGGTCGCCTACGTCAAGGACCGTAGCGGTGCGCCGCCCCTCTACCCGCAGATCGGCGACGACGAGATTCGCGCATCGATCGAAGGCAACCAGCTGCGCCTGCTACAGCAGCGCGGCATCGACATGACGGTGTTTTCCCCCCGCGCAGCCGGCATGGGTCACCATGTCGGCGACGAGGACATCAGCCAGGCCTGGACGCGCGCGTCCAATGACCTGATCGCCCGGGTCGTGGCGATGTTTCCGCAGCATTTTTTCGGCGTCTGCCAGTTGCCGCAGTCACCCGGCGTGTCCATCGCGCATTCGATTGACGAACTGGAGCGCTGCGTCAAGGAACTGGGCTTCGTCGGCTGCAACCTCAACCCCGACCCGTCGGGAGGCCACTGGACCGCACCGCCGCTGACCGACCGTGCCTGGTACCCGTTCTTCGAGAAGATGATCGAACTCGACGTGCCGGCGATGATCCACGTCTCCGGCTCATGCAACAGCTGCTTCCACACCACCGGCGCGCACTACATCAACGCCGACACCACCGCCTTCATGCAGCTGCTGCAGGGCGACCTGTTCAGCGACTTTCCCGAGCTGCGCTTGATCATTCCCCATGGCGGCGGTGCCGTGCCCTACCACTGGGGCCGTTACCGCGGGCTGGCCGACATGCTGAACAAGCCGCGGCTGGCGGAGCATGTGATGAAGAATGTGTTCTTCGACACTTGCGTCTACCACCAGCCGGGGATCGACCTGCTGTTCGAGGTGATCGACATCGATAACATCCTGTTCGGCTCGGAGATGATCGGCGCGGTGCGCGGCCTCGACCCCGAAACCGGGCATCCCTTCGACGACACCCGGCGCTACATCGAGGCGCTCGCTATCTCGGAGCAGGACAAGCAGCAGGTCTTCGAAGGGAATGCGCGGCGCGTGTATCCACGCCTGGATGCGCAGCTCAAGGCCCGCGGGCTCTAGCGCGCTTGCAGGTCAATTCGCAAACGAAAATGGCACCGCGGCAGAGGCCGCGGTGTCATTGGCGAGCGCCTTAGCGGGCGGGCCATCCGGCAGGCGATGAACGGACCACCAGCCCGAACTCCTCATAAATAGGAGCTATTTTCCTTCAGCCTTTGCTAGTTGGCGTGGCGAGTCAGGCAAATGCCTTCGGCATTCAGCACACGGAAGAAGCGCCCATGGCAACATGGGCCCAGCAGTTGGGCATGAATGGGCGCAAGCCGATGCCGGCAGAGCAACGCTTGGTAATCAGAGGCGAAATCGATCTACCGACTGCGAGAGCTTTCCCGCCAGGGTAGACAGTTCAGCGGTGGTCGCGGCAGTCTGGCCGATTACTTTGCTGTTGCCTTCGGACATGTCGGCAATCATTTCCACCTGATGGGCGATTTCATTACTGGCCAGGCTCTGCTCACCGATAGTGCGAGAGATGTCATTGACCAGTTGAGTGGTATTCAGTGTGGCTTCGAGGATTTCCCGGATGGCGCACTCGACATCGGCGGTCACGGCCATGCCTTTGTCGACCTGCGTCACGCCCGCCTCCATGCTGCTCACCGCCTCACGCGTGACTTGCTGGATACGCGCGACCATGTTGGCGATTTCCTGGGTGGAGGCGCTGGTTCGTCCGGCCAGGCTACGCACCTCGTCGGCCACCACGGCAAAACCACGCCCCTGCTCACCGGCACGTGCGGCCTCGATAGCAGCGTTCAGCGCGAGCAGGTTGGTTTGCTCAGCGATGCCCTTGATCACCTGAATGATGCTGAAAATCCCCTCGGACTCCTTGTCCAGTGTGCGGATCACCTGGGCCGACTGCTGCGTCGAACGAGCAATACCGTCCATGTCGTTGACCACCTGTTGGATCACCCGGCCACCATCCTTGGCCAGTGCCTCGGCCTGGTTGGCCATGTTCAGCGCGCGCTCGGCGTGCCGGGTGATTTCCTCGATGCTCGCGGTCATTTCGCTGGTCGCAGCGGCCATGGTGTTGGCTGCGACGCTTTGCTGTTGGCTGCTACCGGCGACCTGATGGCAGCCATTGTGCAATTGCTCGCTCATGCCACTGACGCCATGGGCGTTGCTGCGAACCACCTCGATCATGCCGCGCAAATCACGCTGCATGGACGCCAGGCTGCGAATCAAGGTGCTGGCTTCGTCCTTCTCGGTGGGCTCGACGATGGGCTCGCTCAGGTTGCCATGGGCAATGCTGTAGGCAATGCGACTGGCGACCTGCAGCGGCCCCATGACGCTCAGAATCACCCAGCGGCCCTGGACGAGCAGTAATAACAGGCTGGCGATAAGTACGCCGCCGAGGGTGTAGCTGGCAGTGCTGATGGCTTGCTGGGTGCCTTGGCCGGTCTGCTGGGTGCTGGTTTCTATCAGCTCACTGAGGGCGGCCATCTGGCCTTCCAATAGGCTGAACGCGTTATTGAATGCGCTCAGCTCCTGCTGGGCAGCTTCCGGATTTTCCAGGCCGAGCCCGACAATGCGCTCGGCTGCACTGATGTACGCATCGAGACTGGGCTTGATCTTGTCCAGAGCCACCTTGATGGTGTCGTTGACCGGCAGCTCAAGGTTGTCACCGAGCACCTCACGAAAATGCGCCGCGTGCTCGTCGATGGAGCTGCGCACCTCGGCCTTGCTGCTGACGCTTTTGCCCAACCCTACCAGCATCGCGGACAGCACGTCGGCGCGCAGCGCATCGTGCATCATGTCGGCTTCGAGGTGATTGCGCAGGGCGGCCATGCTGACCTCGTTGTCCTTCACCGCTTCAGCCATATGGGTATTTCCCAGAAAACTGACCAGACTCATGATCGAGGCGGTGAGCAACCCGGTGCCCATCAAGAAAAACAAGCGTATTTTTATGGACATCTCATGTTTCCTATTTTGATCCAGGGAGACTCGACTGTTCCAACCGGTTACTTGAGCTTCGCTCCCAGATAATCCTGATTTGTACGACCTACGGCATGCCTGGCTATTCATTACCCCGCAATTGAGGCAATGCGGCGCACCTGGCACACAACTATCGTGGCTTGAACTGTTATGAACAGGGTTGGCTGATCGCAACGCCGGCAACCAACCCGTTGAGATCAAAGAGGGTCTGCTAGCCCCGATCCTGCACCGGATCAGCGAACGGCACCGGCACACCTGGGCTCAGCCATAGAGGGCACACCTCTCCACCATTGCGCGCCCGACACATCAATTTCGACCCGCCGCGCCCGGCTCGGCCTCCAGGCGCACGAGCCAAAACGGCAAGTTGCTCAAGGTTCGACCAGGCAGCCGCAGTTATGAAGCTTCCGGGCCAGTTACGAGGAATGCTTAGCGCCTTGCGGCTGCTCTCCATAGGCGTGGAGCATTGCGCTCAGGGCAAGCCGGACCAGGTCGCCGGCGGTCGGCCCGGCCTTGAAGCTCGCGGCCGCGCCATAGGTCAACTCGAAGACGATGCCGCCCAGGGCTTCCGGATCTGCGGGCGCGGCGCCCTCCGGAAACATCCGCAACAGGATCTCGCCGAGACGCTGCCATTGCGCACGGAACAGGGTCGCATGGCGTTCACCGAAGGTCGCGTCGCGGCGCGCGCGGCGAAACAGCTCGAGCGCGAGCAGGCCCCAACTGGGGTCGGTCGAGCGATTCAAAGCCCAATCGCTAATGATCTCGATCATCGCCTGCGGGTCCGTCACCTCGCCGAGCAACTCGGCGATTTCCGTCACGTCCTGCAGCGAATGGGCTTCCAGCAACTCGAGGATGATCTCTTCCTTGCTGTTGAAATTGGAGTAAAAGGCACCTTTGCTGAACCCGGCCTCTTCGGCGATACGGTCGACCGACGCGCTCTCGTAGCCCTCGCGCGCAACCACCTCACGCGCCGATTCCATCAGCTTCGCTCTGGTCACTGCACGGCTTTGTTCTCTGGTTAGGCGAGCCACCCGCTTGCTCCTTGAATTGCACTTAGATACAGCACGCCGCAGCGTGGGGAATAGCGCCTGGCGACTGGCACCAGGCGCATCTTAATCATTTCAACCCACGACCGAAAGGACGCAGGCCGTTGCCCAAAACAGCATGTACTCCGGACCGCGCCTCTGCCATCGCCAGATCCTGAGCACCGCCTAGCTGGCCCGAGGATGGTGATGACGACCACCCCTCACCCCGACCACCACTCCCTGGCCAGGCACCGTCGTGGCCTGCTGAAGGAGAACGAATCGCTGCTTGTACGGTGCTGGTGCGCGCGACGCGGCCACGGCCCTCCTCGGCTCATCATGACCGCCTCGCCCCGATCAGAACAAAGGCCATCGTGGCGGGTCGGTCACTCTTGTTGCGCCACGCATGGCGCGTGCCGCACTGCACCGCGATGTCGCCGGTGGTCAAGAGTGTTCGCACGCCATCGTCGAGTTCAAGCCAGATGTCGCCGTCGATGACGATACCGTAGTCGAGGGAATCGGTGCTGTGCATGCCCGGGTGTCCGTACTGGAGCAACTCGGCCAAGCCA
>MGYJ01000035.1 GCA_001801685.1 Gammaproteobacteria bacterium RIFCSPHIGHO2_12_FULL_63_22
TTCGCCAGGTCGTTTCAGTTTCAACGTGCGCGGCGGCCGCTGCGAGGCTTGCCAGGGCGACGGCCTGATCAAGGTCGAGATGCACTTCCTGCCCGACGTGTACGTGCCCTGCGATGTCTGCACGGGCAAGCGATACAACCGCGAGACCCTGGAGATCCTCTACAAGGGCTACAGCATCCGCGACGTGCTGGAAATGACGGTCGAGGATGCGCTGAAGTTGTTCGAGCCGGTGCCGACCCTGTCGCGCAAGCTCGAGACATTGGTGGACGTGGGACTGAGTTACATCAAGCTCGGCCAGTCGGCGACCACGCTGTCGGGTGGCGAGGCGCAACGCGTCAAGCTGTCGAAGGAACTCAGCCGCCGCGATACCGGGCGCACGCTGTACATCCTGGACGAGCCGACCACCGGCCTGCACTTCCACGACATCGAACACTTGCTGGCCGTGCTGCACAAGCTGCGCGACGACGGCAATACCATCGTCGTGATCGAGCACAACCTGGACGTGATCAAGACTGCGGACTGGGTCATCGACCTGGGACCGGAAGGCGGCCACCGCGGTGGGCAGATCATTGCGGAAGGCACGCCTGAAACGCTCGCGGCGAACATGGCGTCGCATACCGGGCAGTTCCTGGCGAAGATCCTCGATGCGCCCAAGTCGTCACGCAAGCGGAGCGCCGCATGAGAAAGATCATCTTCACACTGGTGATGCCGGTGCGCTGGCGCGACCTCGACGCCTTCAAGCACGTCAACAACGCGAGCTACCTCGGTTACATCGAAGAAGCCCGCGTCAGCTGGTTCAGGTCACTCAGCAGCGATTGGTCGGGTGAAACCGCTGCGCCGATCCTGGCCGCCGTCACGCTCAACTATCGCAGGCCGGCCAACTGGCCGGAAACGTTGATCATCGAATTGATCGTCGAGCGGATCGGCAACAAGAGCCTCACCCTCGACCACCGGATCACGTCCGCGACCGACGAAGGCGTGCTCTACGCCGACGGCAATTCGGTGATGGTGTGGGTGGATGGCAGCGGCCAGTCGATCGTGTTGCCGCCGGGCATCCGCGCAGCCTGCGAGTAATCGGTCGCGAGCGCACGGCTCGCGACAAATATCACGGCTTGGTCGGCGCGTCCCGCCGCACGACGGCATCGATATTGATCTTCTGGCCGTCAGCCAGTTTCAGCACCAGCCGCACTTTGTCGCCTTCCTTCAACACGCGGCGCGGATGCATCAGCATCATGTGCTTGCCGCCCGGTTCGAATTTCAGGGCCCCGCGCGCAGGCAGCGGCAGCGATTTCGCGTGGCGCATGCGGCTGACGCCTTTCTCCACGATGGTCTCGTGGATCATGCCCATGGCAAAATCGGATGAGCTTACATCGGTGACGACGAAGGGTTTTGCACACGGATTTCGCAGCACGGCATAGCCCGCAAGTGCGGTGGCGCCCGGGGGCGCGGCGCGAATCCAGGCCTGCTCGGCGACCGGCGTGCAAGTGGCCGGGTTGGCAACGGCAGCTGAAGCGCCAGCGAGAAGCAGCAACCCCAAAATGAATGACGGTGCGTTCATGTGCCTATGATAACCCGAGCCCATGGAGAGTACTGATGTCCCGACACCCGCTTGCCGTAGCTACTGCCCTCGCCTTCACGATCTCCACGCCCGCGCTCGCCGTGGACGGCCAGCTGACCATCTACAGCGGCGATTTCGAATCCGTCACCCAATCGGAGGGGCAGCCCGGCGGGCCGGGCTTCGCCCTGGTCGATCGCCGCATCGGCTTCGACCTGAAATCGGGCCAGAACATCGTCAGCCTCGACGGCCTGCCACGGGCGCTGGACGCGAGCTCGGTGGTGCTCAAACCGCCGACCGGCGTCCGGGTGCGCGGCCAGCGCTTTGATTTTGCGCTGGCCGGACAGGACGAGCTGTTGCGGCGTGCCCTCGGCCAACCGGTGATCGTCGAACAATCGGTGGGCAATGAAAGGCTGTCCTATTCGGGCACCCTGATTTCCGCCGGCAACGGCCTGACGCTTCGCCTGCCCGACGGCCGCATCAAGGTGCTGTCGAATTATTCGAGTTTCGAACTGCCGCGGCTGCCGGGCGGCATCGTCAACCAGCCGACGCTGACTTGGGAACTTGCCGCCGATCGCGCCGGGCGCCAGGACCTTGGTTTGAATTACGCGACCGCCGGCATGGCATGGCGCGCGGAATACAACGTCAACACCTCGGGCCTGGGCAACGATTGCCGCATGTCGCTCGATGGCGCAGCCATGGTGGTGAATCGCTCGGGCGCGGATTTCAACGACGTGATGCTGACCTTGGTTGCGGGCGAGCCCAATCGCACGGCCGCGGCCAGTCCGCAGATGTACCGCGAATCCAAGGTGATGATGGCAGCGCCGATGGCGGCCGATTCGGCGATGGCGCAGCAGGCGTCGGGCGAGTACCACGCCTACAAGTTGCCAGCCGCGGGCAACCTGCCTCAGGGCAGCGTGCAGCGCCTGCCGATGGTGGACTCGGTGTCCGGCATCGCCTGCGAGCGTCGCTATGAAACCAGTTCGCAGGGTGGCGACTGGCGCCCGCCCTATCCCATCATCGACGAGAATTTCGGCGCCGGTGACGGCCAGCCGCAGGCCGTGGTGGCGACGCTGCGCTTCAAGAATGCGAAAGCCGTCGGCCTCGGCATTCCCCTGCCCGCCGGGCGCGTGCGCATGTCGGATGGCAGTGATTTCCTCGGCGAAGCGAGCCTGGCGCACACCGCGGCAGGACAGGATGTTTCGCTGGCGATCGGCACGGTCTTCGACCTGACCGCCGAGCGCACGCGCGAAAACTTCAAGCTCGACCGCGACGGCCGCACCATCACCGAAACCGTGTCAGTGCTGCTGAAAAACGCCAAGTCCACTGCCGCCACGGTTCGCGTGACCGAACGCCTCAATCGCTGGACCGACTGGGAAGTCACCAGCAGCTCGGTGCCCGCCCAGAAGCGCAATTCACAGACGGCCAGCTTCGACGTGCCCTTGCCCGCCGGGGGCGAGGTCCGCCTGAGCTACACGGTTCGCTATCGGTGGGCCGAGGATGTCAAAATCCCCTGAGTCGACCCAGGGATACGGACATGATCGAAATCATCGAACACGGCGCCATCCACGAAATCCGCATGGCCCGGCCGCCCGTCAATGCACTGAATCCGGAATTGCTGGGCAGCCTGATCGCGGCCATTGACGCCGCGCCGCGCAATGGCGCGCGCGCGCTGATCCTGTCCGGCGGCGAGAAAGTATTTTCGGGCGGGCTCGACGTGCCTTACCTGATGAGCCAGGACCGCGCCGGACTGGCCGCCTGCTGGACCCTGTTCTTCGAAGCAGCTCGCGCCCTGGCGCGTTGCCCGGTGCCCGTGGCGGCCGCCATCGCCGGGCACAATCCGGCCGGCGGCTGCGTGCTGGCGCTGTGCTGCGATTTCCGCGTGATGGCGCGCGGTCCGTTCCGCATCGGCTTGAACGAAACGCAGGTCGGACTGACGGTGCCTGATGCCATCCAGTACCTGATGCGTCGCGTCGCCGGCACGCATCGCGCCGAACAATTGATCGTGGCCGGCGCGATGGTCGAATCGGAACAGGCGCTGGCCTACGGCATCGTGGACGCACTCGCCGATTCCGGCGAAGTCGTCGTGATGGCGGCGAACCGCCTGGCCGAATTGCTCGCCCTGCCTTCGGGTCCGATGCTGGCGTCTCGGCGCATTGCGCGTGCCGACATCATTGCCGTGCTGGAAAGTTTCGATGAAAGCGACCTGGATGGATTCCTGGACGGCTGGTACTCGGCCGATTCGCAGGCAGCCCTGCGCGACCTGATGGTTCGCCTGAAGAAATAAACCAGCGCGCGGCGGGCAGCCGCGCCTTCAATCCGGACCGGTCGCCACCGGCCTGGACGGATCGCTGACCCAACCACTCCACGAACCCGCATAGATACGCGCGCCATGCAGGCCTGCGTGTTCCATCGCCAGCAGGTTGTGGCAGGCGGTCACGCCCGACCCACAACTGAGCATCACCTGGGATGCATCGCGATCGCCGACGATCGCGCCGAAAGCCGCTTTCAGTTCTTCCGCGCCGCGGAAGCGTCCTTCCGACATGTTTGACGAGAACGGACGATTGCGCGCGCCCGGGATGTGCCCCGCCGCGCGATCGAGCGGTTCGACCTCGCCGCGAAACCGTTCGGCGGCGCGGGCGTCGATCAGGCAGGCGCTGCCGCTGGCAAGGGCAGCCGCAACTTCATCGGTGCCGACAAACTGCGTCGTGTCGAAACTTGCATCGTACTGGCCACGCGCCTGCGCAATGGCCTCGGTCGCGACCGGCAAACCGAGCGAAGTCCAGCGCGCGAATCCGCCATCCAGCACCGCTACACGACGATGGCCGAGCAACTTCAGCAGCCACCAGAATCGCGCAGCGGCCATCGCGCCATCGGCAGCGTCATACACGACAACCTGCGCGTCGGGCGAGATGCCGAGGCGTTCAAGCACGGCGCAGAAGTTGGCCGCTTCGGGCATCGGATGCCGGCCATGCGATGGCGGCTTGCCGAGGTCCGACAAGTCGCGGTCCAGGTGGACGTAGCCGGCGCCCGGTATGTGTCCGGCGCGCCAAAGCGATTCACCTCCACCAGGATCCGCACCGGCCAGGACGAAACGCGCATCGACAATTCGCAGTTCCGGTGACTGCAGGCTCGCGGCCAGGTCTTCGCAGGAAACCAGCGTCGTCCAGTTCATGGTGATTGCTCCAGTCGTTGTCGCAGGTTGACCAGCATGGCTGCGGTCGCACCCCACACCCGGTAGTGCTGGTGCACGAATTCTATGAGGGTCCGTTGGCCGCCACGATACTCAACCAGCAATTGCCGCGCGTTGGCGGGATCCATCAGGAAATCGAGCGGAAGCTCGAACACTTCGTCCACCTCGCCCGGGTCACGACGGGCAGCGAACCCAGGCTCGATCACGGCGACGACCGGAAACACATGGAAGCCCGTGATGGTGACGAAGGGATCAAGGTAACCCAGCGTGCGAGCCTGGCCGGGCATGAGCCCGATTTCCTCGTGCGCTTCGCGCAGGGCGGCGGCGACCGGGTCGGCGTCGTGGCTTTCGATGCGGCCGCCGGGGAAACTGATCTGGCCGGCGTGGTGGCGCAAGGCTTCGGTGCGGCGCGTAAGCAGTACTTGCAGTCCTTCGCCCCGGTCCACCAATCCCACCAGGACGGCAGCGGGGCGCAAGCCTTCAATGCCGTCAGGCAGCAGGTCGATCAGTTCGTCGAGATTCCAGGCGCGCGCAGAAGGCGGCGTGTCGAGCGGATGCAGCGCGCGGATGTAGCGGTCGAACGACTCGAACAATGGCGTCACGCCCGTTCGGCTTCGCGCTTTGGCAATACCGTTTCAATCAGGTGCAAGCGCTGTTCGTCGTCGAGATGCAACCAACTGGCGATTTCAGCGGCGCTGCGATGGCAACCGAGGCAAAGCCCTTGTTCGTCCAGCGAACAGACGCCAGTGCAAGGGCTGAGAACGGCGCGAAAAGTAGTGGGGATCATCCCGGTGGGGAAACTCGCGCCGGCGGAACCGGCGCGAGTATTTCCGGTCTTACTTGGTGCTGACCAGCTTGATGTCGAACACGACGGCCTGGCCGGGGCCGATCGGCGAACGCGGATCGTTGCCGTAGGCCTTGTCGGCCGGGATATAGACTTCCCAACGCGAGCCGACCGGCATCATCAGGATCGCTTCCTTCACGCCGGCGATCGGAAACTCGCTGACCTTGAATTCGGCGGGCTTGGCATTGGCAGTGGAATAGGTGTTGGCAAATTCCTGCCCGGTCGAGATCGAACCGCGCAGGTGCACGGACACGGTGCTGGCCGAGGTCGGCTTGGCGCCGCTTGCCGGGTCGAGGATCTTGTACTGCACGCCGCTCGGCAGCACGGTCACGCCGGGCTTGGAACGATTGGCAGCCAGGAAGGCATCCGACTTGGTCTTGTTCTCGCGGCTGACGCGTTCAAAATCCGCACGTTCCTGATCAGCCATGCGCTTCTGGAAAGCGCTGAGCGACGCAGCCAGCTTTTCACCGGGCATGGTCGGCGCTTTCTTCGCGTAGCCTTCCTGGATGCCGCGGATAAGCGTGGTCATGTCGAGGTCGACCTTTCGCTCGGCCAGGTCACGCGCCATGTCGTAACCGATCGCGTAGCTCAGCGTGGTCTTATCGGAGGCCGCCGGAGCGGAAGCGGCAGGTGCCGGCGTGGCGCTCTGCGCCAAAACGGCGCTGGAGCTCAGAGCAACGGCCGCCAGGGTGGCAGCCAGCAAACGCAACTTCATTACGAAATCTCCAAGGGTTGAATCGGGGGCGGCTCGCATTCCGCAAGACGCGATAGGATACCGGCCTGCAGCCTTAACCGCCACTGAGGCAGGGCCTGCAAGCCCGACTCTGACCCCCCGGGCCCTATGAAGTTCCCCGAACCCAAGCCGCCTGGAGCAGCAATGTCCTTTGAAACCCTGAGCATCGAGGATCGTGGCGCAATTCGCGTCATTACGGTCAATCGACCCGACAAGTTAAACGCACTTAACGAGACGACCCTGTCTGAACTCGACGCTGCTTTCGGCGCGGCGGCCGATACGGCGGCCGTTCGGGTGGTGGTGCTGACGGGCGCAGGTCCCAAGGCCTTCGTGGCGGGTGCGGACATCGCACAGATGACCACGCTGTCGCCGATCCAGGCCCGGGACTTCTCCCGCCTCGGGCAGGGGCTTATGCGGCGGATCGAGGGACTGGGCAAGCCGGTCATCGCCATGGTGAACGGGTTCGCGCTGGGCGGCGGCATGGAACTGGCGATGGCCTGCCATCTGCGCATTGCCAGCGACAACGCCAGGCTGGGCCAACCGGAAATCAACCTGGGCCTGATTCCAGGGTTCGGCGGCACCCAGCGCTTGCTGCGCCTGGCCGGTCGCAGCGCCGCGCTTGAGCTGTGCCTGCTCGGGCAGCCGATCGATGCGCCGCGTGCCCTGGCCCTGAACCTGGTCAATCGCGTCGTACCGTCCGCCGAACTGGAGGCGGAAACGATGAAGCTCGCATCGCAACTCGCCGCCGCGGCGCCGCAGGCCGTGCGCGGCATCCTCGACGCGATCACCATTGGCGGCGAAGCAGGACTCGAGGCCGGACTGGACTACGAAAGCCAGTGCTTCGCCCTCGCCTTCTCCACCGACGACATGAAGGAAGGCACCAGCGCATTCCTGGCCAGGCGCAAGGCCGAGTTCACGGGACGCTGAGCCAATGCCTGCGTCCGGGAAGGCCGAGGCACGATCGGAACTGCCCTGCATCCGCTGCGGCGACTGCCTGCCGGCGTGTCCGGTTGGCCTCGATCCGCAACAAATGCATGTGCACCTGCGGGCGGGACAGGATGATGTCGCGGCGAGCCTGGGCCTCGAAGACTGCACGGCCTGCGCGGCTTGCGATGCAGCGTGCCCCAGCCACATTGCGCTTGCGAGCCAGTTCCGGATCGGGCGCGAATCACTCGCCGCACGCGCGCTGCTGATGCAACAGGCGACCGCCGCCCGCGAGCGCTTCGAACAGCGAGGACAACGGTTGGCGCGAGACGTCGAAGACCGCAAGCAACGCGACCTCGAACTTGCCCGCCAGGCGAGCAGCGGCGATGCCGTCGCCGCGGCGCTGGAGCGCGCAAAGGCCCGTCGTCGCCCGGGCGCGTCGGAATGATGACGCCGACACGCGGCGTATACGACACGCCGAGCCGGATGGCATGGTCGCTCGCCACGCTGGCACCCGTGGTTTTGCTGGAAGCGTTTGCGCGCGGTAGCGCGTGGCTTGTTTTCCTGTTGCTGGCAAACCTGCTGGCGATGGTCGTGGCTGTGCTGACAAACCGCCCTGGCCGGCCGATCGCATCGTGGGTTTTCGCCAATCTCGATGTTGCCGTGGCTGCCACCCTCGTGTTCCTGTTGTTGTACGCGGGTGCCAACCTGTGGCTCGCATCCGCTGCAACGGCCTTGTCCGTTTTCCTTGCAAGAAGCCTCTTTGGCGGACCTGGCCAGAATCTGTTCCATCCCGGAATGCTGGCACTGGCCCTGCTTGGCTTGCACGCCGCCATCTCGCCCGCGCCCGCGCCTTGGTCGGAATGGACGGTGATCGCGTGCTGGTTGGGCTGCGGCGTGTTGCTCGCGCGCGGCCTGGTTTCCTGGCGCGCGCCCGTCGCCTTCCTGGCCGGCGCGATCGCGACCGCCGTCGTTTTCGACAACGCCAGCACCGGGGCCGGTGACATTGCCGCCGTGTTGGGAAATCCGGCCATGGTGATCGGCGCCTTCTTCGTTGCCGGTGACCCGACCACCGGTTGCATCCAGCCACGCGCGCGGCTCGCGTACGGCGTGTGCGCCGGCACACTGGTCGTGCTGGTCTCGGGCTGGCAGCCCGGCATCGGATTGCCACTGGCCATGTTGCTGATGAACTTCCTGGCGCCCTGGCTCGACCGGGTCCTGGCCACGCCACGACGCGAGGCCATCGCCCGATGAAGCCTGCAGATCGCGAAGAAATGTTTGCGCGACTGGCGGAGCTCAACCCGCACCCAACGACGGAACTGGTCTATCACTCGCCTTTCGAACTCTTGATCGCCGTCATCCTGTCGGCGCAGGCCACCGACGTCAGCGTCAACAAGGCGACACGCGGTTTGTTCAAGGTCGCGGACACGCCGGAAAAAATGCTGGCCCTCGGCGAAGCCTCGCTGAAGAAGCACATCAGCAGCATCGGGCTTTTCAATACCAAGGCAGCCAACGTGATCGCCGCCTGTCGGCTGCTGGTCGAGAAGTTCGGCAGCGAGGTGCCGGCGGACCGCGATGCACTCGAGTCGCTGCCCGGTGTCGGCCGAAAGACTGCGAATGTCGTGCTGAATACCGCGTTTGGCCAACCTACCATCGCCGTGGACACGCATATCTTCCGCGTCGCCAACCGCACCGGGCTGGCGCCGGGCGCCGACGTGCGCGCGGTGGAAGACAAACTGGTGAAGCTGGTTCCGGCGAAATATCGCGTGGACGCCCACCACTGGCTGATCCTGCACGGCCGTTATGTGTGCAAGGCGCGCAAGCCTGACTGCCCGAATTGTGTCATTCGCGATTTGTGCCGGTATCGCGGCAAGACGCTGGAAGCATAAGTCGGAAAAAAGAAAAGCCCCCGGATTGCTCCGGGGGCTTTTTTGTTTCACTTGCAAGCAGATCAGAAAGCGAACTGGGTACGCAGCGCGAACTGGCCGGTCTCGTCACCGGTCAGGTCGTTGTCGCCCTGCGCGTAGTTGGCCATGATCCGCATGTTGGCGTTGACATAGTAGTTCAGGCCCAGAATCCAGGTGCTGGCCTGACGGTCGACCAGATCCTTGTTCTCGATCGTGTCATAGCGTGCGGTCAGCTCCCAGAGACCCTTTCCTTCGACCTTCGGACCGCCAAAGACGCCCGCAGCCGCCTTGTAGGGCTTGTGGCCGCCATTGAGCATCCAGCTACCCTGCACGTAGAAGGTCGAGACGTCCTGGTCCGGCCCGGTGGTCTGGCCGAACTTCGCCTGCGCATATTCCGACTGGAAGAAGAAAGCACCGATCGAGCCGGCGGCCTCGAGGCCCACGGCGGTCACCGAGTCGCCGCTGATGCCGGGCGTGGTGGCGACCGACAGGGACGGTCCGCGGCGGCCCGCGTAGTTGACGGACGCCACCAGGTTCGGCGTGGCTTCATCCGTATTTTCGACGCTGAACCAGCCACCCAGGTGGAAGGTCTTGGTCTCTTCGTTGACCGGGGCCCAGGTGAAGCGGCCCGCGACGCCGGTACCCTCGTTGCGCACGCCGGAGGCGCCGCGCAGGTTGAACGCGGAAACGCTGGCCGTGTAGGAAGCGCCAACCTTCTGGTAGCCCACGCCCTGCTGGAACTGGCGATTGCCGAACAGGCCGGTGGCGGACGAGAACGGACGCTCCATCATCAGGATCTCGTTGGAACTGGTCAGTTCTTCCATCGAGCGATAGGGCTTGAAGTGGCCGATGGTGATTTTGTTGCCGGTTCCGAAGGATTTTGCGATGTAAAGGTCGCGCAGGCCGTCGAGGTTGGTGCCTGCGGCGAAGTCCTGCTCCATCTTGTATTCCCAGCCGTAGGCCTTGCCGGCGAGCGTCAGGCGGGCGCGGCGGAACTCGGTGGCATTGGTGACGGAGGCGATGTCCTCGTTGAACATGTAGGAATCGAAGTGGATGCGGCCGCCGAGCGATGCCTCGAATTTCTTGTCCGCGGTGGTCACCTTGATGCCGCCCTTGGTTTCGACCTTGGCCGAACTGGTGGCCAGGGTTTCGATCGCCTGCGCGGTATCGATGTTGACGTCGGACTGCGCTTCGGTACGCTGCTCCAGGTCGTCGAGGCGGCTGACCAGCGCTTCGACCTGCGCTTTCAGCGCGGCAATTTCCTGGTCACGGCTGTCTTGCGCCGAGGCGTCCAGGCTAAGTCCGGACAGGGCAAGCGCCACGGCGGCTGCCAAGGGAGAAAAACGCATGTCAAAGCTCCTTGAATAGTGTGGGTGGATCTTGTTTGGGTCGAGTTGGACGCGCGCCGCAACGGGTTGTTACGGACTCGTTCAGCCGGCACAGACTGACTCGGCATTGTTACAGGGGTTGGAACTTCACGTGACGGTTGCGTGACACCCGGTCTTTTCCGATCAAAACGCCGGCTGTCATCGAATCGTCATATCCCCGAAGCACTCTTGTCACCTGGACCCGCTTCAATGGCGGCACCGCGGGCTATGACAGGCCGTGTCCCTACAATTCAGGAGTTGTTTCGTGACCAAGTCGCTCAAACTCAGTATTGCTGCACTGGCGCTTGCCGCCGGCTTCGCAGTAACCGCCCAGGCCGAAGACATCACCGGCGCAGGCGCCACCTTCGTCTATCCGGCTTTGTCGAAGTGGTCGGCCGACTACAACAAGGTCACGGGCAACCAGGTCAACTACCAGTCCATCGGTTCGGGCGGCGGCATTGCCCAGATCAAGGCCAAGACGGTTGACTTCGGTTCGTCCGATGCGCCGATGAAGCCGGCGGACCTCGCGCAGTTCGGCCTCGGCCAGTTTCCGTCGGTGATCGGCGGCGTAGTGCCGATCGTCAACCTCAAGGGCATCGCCCCAGGCGCCATCAAGTTCACCGGTCCGCTGCTGGCCGACATCTTCCTGGGCAAGGTCAACAACTGGAATGATCCCGCCATCGCGGCGATCAACCCGGGCCTGCCACTGCCGGACAAGCGCATCACCGTCGTGCATCGCTCGGATGGTTCGGGCACCACCTTCAACTGGGTCAACTACCTGTCCAAGGTAAGCCCGGAGTGGAAGACGAAGGTTGGCGAAGGTACCTCGGTCAAATGGCCGGCCGGCGTGGGTGGCAAGGGCAACGAAGGCGTCGCCGCTTACACCAAGCAGATCCCGGGCTCGATCGGTTACGTGGAATTGTCTTACGCGCTGGTCAACAAGCTCGTCTATGGCGCCGTCAAGAACAAGGCCGGCAAATTCATCACCCCGAGCATCGCGAGTTTCCAGGCCGCCGCCGCCAGCGCTGATTGGAAGAACTCGAAGGACTTCTTCCTGGTGATGACCGACGCCCCGGGTGCCGATGCGTATCCGATCGCGGCGACCAACTTCATCATCATGTACAAGAAGCCCAAGAATGTCGCTCGTTCGCGCCAGGCCCGTGAGTTCTTCAAATGGGTTTACGCCAACGGCGACGCCGCAGCGACCTCGCTCGGCTACGTGCCGCTGCCGCCGGCACTGGTCACGCAGATCGAAGCCTACTGGGCAACCAACTTCAAGTTCTGATCCATCGACAGCAGCGCAAGGCGCGTCCGGACGGGCGCGCTTTGCATTTGGAAGCACGGCCTGATACGCGGGAAATCGAATGTCCGTAGCAAGCAATACCCTCGCCATGGAAGTTGACGACCGGGCAAGCAAGGACGGCCGCAATGACCGGATGTTTCGCTGGGCCGTGACGGCTGCGGGCTTCTTCGTGCTGCTGACCCTGCTCGCGGCCGGGCTTTCCATGTTCTGGGGCGGTCGCGAAGCATTCCAGACCTTCGGTTTCGGATTCCTGACGTCAACCGACTGGGATCCGGTGCAGCAGAAGTTCGGCGCGCTGGTGCCGATCTACGGCACGGTGGTGACGGCCGCGATCGCGATGCTGATCGCCGTGCCCATCAGTTTCGGCATTGCCCTGTTCCTGACTGAAGTGTCACCTACCTGGATGCGCACGCCAATCGGCGCTGCCATCGAATTGCTTGCAGGGATCCCGTCGATCATCTACGGCATGTGGGGCCTGTTCGTGCTGGTGCCCTACCTGGGCGAGCACGTGTTTCCCTGGCTCGATGAAAACGTCGGGCCCTTGCCGATCATCGGCAAATTGTTCCAGGGCCCGCCACTGGGCATCGGTATGCTGACCGCCGGCCTGGTGCTGGCGATCATGGTCATCCCCTTCATCAGT
This sequence comes from Gammaproteobacteria bacterium RIFCSPHIGHO2_12_FULL_63_22, assembly GCA_001801685.1. Lineage (GTDB taxonomy): Bacteria > Pseudomonadota > Gammaproteobacteria > Xanthomonadales > Xanthomonadaceae > Arenimonas. Next base: position 12,467 of record MGYJ01000035.1, read on the forward strand.
TCGGTGATGCGCGAAGTGTTCCTGACGGTGCCGACGCGCCTGAAGGAATCGGCGTATGCGCTTGGTTCCACGACCACCGAGGTGGTCTGGCACATCGTGCTGCCCTACACGCGGTCGGCAGTGATCGGCGGCATCTTCCTCGGCCTGGGCCGCGCGCTGGGCGAAACAATGGCGGTAACATTCGTCCTGGGCAATGCGCATTTCCTCACGACCTCGCTGCTGGAACCGGGCAACTCGATCGCCGCCACCATCGCCAACGAGTTCACCGAGGCCGACTCGCCCTTGTACCTGTCGTCGCTGATCGCGCTCGGCTTCCTCTTGTTCGTGGTGACCTTCATCGTACTCAGCATCGCCAAGTTCATGTTGATGGGCCTCAAGCGCAGGGAAGGAAACTGATGGCTACCGTTGCCGACCGGATCTATTTGCGTCGCCGCATCGTCAATGTCATCTCGCTGGTTCTTTCCGGCGCCGCGACCTTGTTCGGCCTGTTCTGGCTGGTCTGGATCCTGTGGACCACGGTCACCAAGGGCATTGATGCGTTCGGCCTGCACCTGTTTACCCAGATGACACCACCTCCCGGAGAAGTTAGCGGCGGCCTGGCAAATGCCTTGTTCGGCAGCCTGATGATGTGCCTGCTGGCGGTGCTGATGGCAACGCCAATCGGCATTGCCGCCGGCACCTATCTTGCCGAGTATGCCAACCATCGCAAGATCGGCGAAACCATTCGCTTCATCAACGACATCCTGCTGTCGGCGCCGTCGATCGTGCTGGGCCTGTTCGTCTATACCCTGGTCGTGGAGCCGCTCGGTGGATTCTCCGGCTGGTCGGGCGCGATCGCGCTGGGCTTCATCGTGCTACCGGTGGTGGTGCGCACCACCGACGAGATGCTTCGCCTGGTGCCCGGCACGATGCGCGAGGCCGCACTGTCGCTCGGCGTCCCGCAGTGGAAGGTCAACATCCAGGTGCTGTACAAGGCGGCCCTGCCCGGCATCGTCACCGGCGTGCTGCTGGCGCTGGCGCGTATCAGCGGCGAGACCGCCCCGCTATTGTTCACCGCCTTGAACAACCAGTACTGGAATGCCGACCTGACACAACCGATGGCCAGCGTACCGGTGGTCATCTTCCAGTTCGCGATGAGCCCCTACGAATACTGGAACTCGCTGGCCTGGGCCGGCGCCTTCATCGTCACGATCTTCGTGTTGCTGATCAGCCTTTCCGCCCGCGCTATCCTCCTGCGAAACAAGATGGCCAATGACTAACATGCAGATCAAATTCTCCCACGCCGTGCCCACCTCCGCCGCCCCTCTCGATACCCGGGAAGTGAAGCTCGCCGCGCGAAACCTCGGCTTCCATTACGGCAAGTTCCAGGCGCTTAAGGACATCAACCTGGACGTGCCCGAAAAGCGCGTCACGGCGTTGATCGGGCCTTCCGGCTGCGGCAAGTCCACCTTGTTGCGGATATTCAATCGCATCTACTCGATCTACCCGGGACAGCGAGCCGAGGGCGAGGTCATCCTGGACGGCGAGAACATCCTGGCGCCAACCTATTCGCTGAACAAGTTGCGCAGCAAGATAGGCATGGTGTTCCAGAAGCCGGTGCCGTTCCCGATGTCGATCTACGACAACATCGCCTACGGTATCGGCCACTATGAAAAATTGCCGCGCTCGCAGATGGACGACCGCGTCGAAGAAGCCCTGGGCCAGGCCGCGCTGTGGCACGAGGTGAAGGACAAGCTCAAGCAAAGCGCCTTGGGCCTGTCCGGCGGCCAGCAACAACGCGTGTGCATCGCCCGCGCCGTGGCGTTGAAGCCCGAGGTGCTGCTGTTCGACGAACCCACTTCGGCGCTCGATCCGATCGCCACGGGCAAGATCGAACAGCTGATCGCCGAGCTCAAGCAGCAGTTCACCATCCTCATCGTCACCCACAACATGCAGCAGGCGGCTCGTTGCTCCGACTTCACCGCCTTCATGTACCTGGGCGAGCTGGTCGAGCATGGCGTGACCGAAACGATATTCACCAAGCCGACCAAGCAGCAGACGGAAGACTACATCACGGGCCGGTTCGGCTAATCGCAGGCCAAGGAATCAACATGCCAACCCAACACGAACACATCGTCAAGAGCTTCGACTCGGAGCTCGAGCGCCTTTACGGCGAAATCGCCCGCATGGGCGAGATTGCGACGTCCCAGTTGGACGCCGCCATCGATGTGATGCTCCGTCGCGACACCAAGGCTGCGCAACGCGTCGTCGCGAACGATGAAGCCATAGACATGCTGGAGCGGGAAGTCAGCCAGGACGTACTGCGGCTGCTTGCCCTGCGCCAGCCTATGGCGCGCGACCTGCGCGAGGTCTATAGCGCATTGCGCATTTCCGCCGACATCGAACGCATCGGCGACTACGCCACCAACATCGCCAAGCGCTCGATGGTATTGAACCAAGGCACACCCGTGGATGCCGTGCGCGGGCTGCCGGCCCTGGCCAAGACGGCCAACGCGCTGGTCCGCGACGCGCTGACAGCATTTCGCAACCGCGACGACGTGCTGGCGCTGGAAGTTCGCGACCGCGATGCCGAACTGGACTTGCAGTACACCAGCCTGTTCCGCGAGCTGCTCACCTACATGATGGAAGATCCGCGCAACATCACCTCCTGCGCGCACCTGTTGTTCATGGCCAAGAATATCGAGCGCATCGGCGACCACGCCACCAACATCGCCGAGAACACCTGGTTCATCGTGCATGGCGACCAGCCGCCTGGCGGCCGCGACAAGCGCGATACCACCAGCCAGTAGGCCGACGCATAATGCCGGCATGGAAAATCCGGCATGGACCGATGACCTGAGTGCAGCGCGCAGCGGCGACCGCAGCGCGCTCGAGCGTGTTCTGAAGCGGTCTCGCCAGGACTTGCGGCGCTATGCCGAGTACCACTGCCCGATCAACGACGTAGAAGACGCGGTGCAGGAGTCGTTGTTCACCGTCTCGCGAAAGTTGGTGGACTTGCGCCAACTGGAAAGCTTCACGTCGTGGTTGTTCCGGATCGTCAAGCGCGAGTGCAACCGCTACAAGCGCGCCAAGCGCACGCTGATGCAGGTGCCGATCACCGAAGACATCGCCGGGCCGGACTATCCCGAAGCCGGGGGCCTTGCACGGGACGTGGCGCGCGCCATCGAATCCCTGCCCGTCCACTATCGCGATGTCCTGCTGCTGCGCGACCTGGAAGGCCTGGCGCTCGATGAAATCGCAGGCCGGCTCGGCCTGACCGTCCAGGCCGCCAAGGGCCGCCTCCATCGCGCCCGCAGCCTTGCCCGCATGTTCTTGATGGCCTAGCCCGCACGCCAGCCGTCCAAGGCCAAGCTGGTATCCTTCAGCGGATGAATGACACTGCTTCCAAACCGCGCATGGCCGAGCGCTTCCGCGGCTTCCTGCCCGTGGTGGTGGACGTCGAGACCGGCGGATTCGACTGCACGCGACACGCGCTGCTCGAGATCGCCGCCGTGCCTATCGTGTTCGACGCCGACGGCCGTTTCGCGCCAGGCGAAACCGTCAGCACCCACGTGGACCCTTACGAAGGGTCCATCCTCGACCCGAAATCAATGGAAGTGACGGGCATCGACGTGACCCATCCTTTCCGCAACGCCAAGCCCGAACGCGAAGCGCTCGATATCATTTTTCGGCATGTGCGTATGGCTGCTCGTGATGCCGGCTGCCAACGCGCGATCCTGGTCGGTCACAACGCAAGTTTCGATCTGGGCTTCATCAACGCGGCGGTGGCGCGCGTGGCCCATAAACGCAATCCGTTCCATCCCTTCAGCACATTCGATACGGTAACGTTGGCCGGGCTCGCCTACGGACAGACCGTTCTCAGCCGTGCGATGCAGGCCGCCGGGCTGGCCTGGGACGATGGACAGGCGCATTCGGCGGTGTACGATTGCGAACGTACCGCCGAATTGTTTTGCACCGTGCTCAATCGATGGGAACAACGCCATGATCCATGACAGCATCCTCGACACCGTCGGCCGCACGCCGGTTGTCCGCATCAATCACATCGCCCCCGCCGGCATCACGATGTACGCCAAGCTGGAAGCCTTCAATCCGATGTCTTCTGTGAAGGACAGGCTGGCCCTGGGCATCATCCTCGACGCCGAGGCTACCGGTGCGCTCAAGCCCGGCCAGATGGTGGTCGAAGCGACGTCGGGCAATACCGGCGTTGCACTGGCCATGGTCTGCGCCGTGAAGGGTTATCCCTTTGTCGCCTTCATGGCGGAAACCTTCTCGATCGAGCGGCGCAAGCTGATGCGCGCGCTGGGCGCGAAAGTCATCCTGACGCCGGCCGCCGAGCGCGGCAGCGGCATGGTCCGTCGTGCTGCGGAGTTCGCAGAAAAACACGGCGCCTTCCTCACCCGCCAGTTCGAGAACGAAGCCAATCCGGCCTACCATCGCTCGACCACCGGCCCGGAGATCCTCCAGGACTTCGCCGGCAAGCGGCTCGACTGGTACGTGACCGGTTACGGCACCGGCGGCACGCTGACCGGCGCCGGCGAAATGCTGAAGCTGGCGCGGCCGGGCCTGCAGATCGCCGTTACCGAACCGGCCGGCGCGGCATTGCTGTCGGGTGGCGAATGGAAGCCGCACAAGATCCAGGGCTGGACGCCGGATTTCGTCGCGCCCATCGTCAACCGCGACATCTACGATCGCATCGTGACGGTGGACGACGTCTACGCACGCGACACGGCGCGCGACCTGGCGACGCGGGAAGGCATCTTCTGCGGCGTATCGGGCGGCGGCACCTTCGCCGCTGCGCTGGAAGTAGCGAAGACCCTGCCCGAGGGCAGCGTCGTGCTGGCGATGATCCCCGATACCGGCGAGCGCTATCTCAGTACCTACCTGTTCGAAGGCATCAACGAGGGTTCGGACGACGAGTGGCTGGCCGAGTACGAAGCCTCGAAAGCCTGATCAGGGCGTCGGCGCAGGCTTGGGTTTCGGTTTGAGCGTGCGCTTGGTCGCCTGCCACATGCCGTAGAGGCTGATCGCGATCCAGGCCGCTTCGATGAACAACACCGACCAGTTCATCTGGTCGGCATAGACCACCGGCACCAGGATACCCGCCGCGCCGAACAGGTTCAGCACGCTGTAAACCATGCCGTTGCCGCTCAACCGTTCCGTCTGCAGCGCCAGGTAGGCGAGCAACACCAGCAGCACGCCGGCGAAGCCGACGAAATCGAACCACTTCAAGTCCATCACGGCTTGATCTCCAGTCGTTGCCTTACCGCTTCGAACAATGCCACGCCGGTCGCCACGGAAACATTCAGGCTTTCCATGTCGCCGGGCATGGGAATCTTCACCAGGCCGTCGCAATGCTCGCGGGTGAGGCGGCGCATGCCCTCGCCTTCGCCGCCCAGCACCAGTGCGACGTTGCCGCGGAAGTCCACGCTGTGCAACCCGGTGCTGGCTTCGCCGTCCAGTCCATAGACCCAGACGCCGGCGTCCTTGATGGCGCGCAGCGTGCGCGCCAGGTTGGTGACGCTGATGACCGGAATGCGGTCGGCGGCGCCGGCCGAAGTCTTGCGAACCGTGGCGTTGATCGGCGCGGCCTTGTCCTTGGGAATGATGACCGCCGTGACGCCAGCGGCGGCCGCGCTGCGCAGGCACGCGCCGAGGTTGTGCGGGTCCTGCACGCCGTCCAGCACCAGGATCAGCGCCGCGCCGTTGGCAGCTTCTATCAGCTCCGGCAATGCCGATTCTTCAACCTGCCTGGGCGCTTCGTAACGCGCGATCACGCCCTGGTGGCGCAAGCCACCTGCCACGCCATCAAGCGCCTGCAGGGCGACGCGGCGCACCGAGATTTCGTGGCGTCGCGCGGTCTCCTCGATCTCGGTCAGGCGCGGATTCTTGCTGCCGGCCTCGACCAATATTTCGCGCACGTGCGAAAGATCGTGCTCCAGCGCCGCCGACACCGCGTTGATGCCGGCAATCCAGGTTCCCTTCGTGCTCATTCCGCCCAGGCCTTCTTCTTTTTCTGCCCTTGTACTTCACCGGGCAGCACGATCTTGAAATCGATGCGGCGGTCCTCGACGCTGGCGCGCAGCACCAGCACCCGGATCGGATCGCCCAGCCGGAACGCCATGCCCTTGCGCTCGCCCTTCAGCGATTTGCGCAGCGGGTCGAAATGCCAGTAGTCGTGCGGCAACTGCGTGACATGCACCAGCCCGTTGACCTTGGACAAGTTCAATTCCACGAACAGGCCAAAGCTGGTGACGCCACTGATCACGCCGTCGAATTCGCTGCCGACATGTTGTTCCATCCAGGCGCTGCGATAGCGCTCGTCCACTTCGCGCTGGGCTTCATCGGCGCGGCGTTCCTTTTCCGAACACTGCGTGCACATCACCGCCATCTCGACCGGCGAGTAGCGGAATCCGTCGCTGCTGCCCTTGATGAGGGCGTGCTTGATGGACCGGTGCAGCAACAGGTCGGGGTAGCGGCGGATCGGTGAGGTGAAGTGGCCGTAGGCTTCCAGCGCCAGGCCGAAGTGGCCCTTGTTCTCGGTGGCGTAGACCGCCATCGACTGCGAGCGCAGCAGCACGGTTTCCAGCAGCGCGGCGTCGGGCCGGTCTCGGATCTTCTTGAGCAGGCTGGTGAAATCCTTGGGCTGCACGTCCTTCCACGGCGGCAGGCGCAGGCCGAACTCGGTCAGGTATTCCAGCAGGTCGGCGTACTTGGCTTCCGGCGGCCGGTCATGCACGCGGAACGGCGCGGGGACCTGCTTGGCCAGGATGAAACGCGCGGCCTCGACATTGGCCGCGATCATGCATTCCTCGATCAGCTTGTGCGCTTCGTTGCGCGCCAGCATGCCGCCCTGGATCACCTCGCCCTTGGTGTCCAGCATGAAGCGTACTTCACTCGACTCGAACTCGATGGCGCCGCGCTTGGCGCGCGCCTTGGCGAGGATTTCATACAGCTGGTGCAGGCGATCGATCTGCGGCATCAACTTGCCGATGTATTCGATGGCTTCCGGCTTGTTTTCCCCGACCGCATCCCAGACCTGGGTATAGGTCAGGCGCGCCTTGGAATTCATCACCGCTTCGTAGAATTTCGACTTGCTGACGTTGCCTTCGTAGTCCACGTGCATGTCGCAGACGAAGCACAGGCGATCGACCTTGGGCTTTAGCGAGCAGATGCCGTTGGACAAGGTCTCGGGCAGCATCGGAACGACGTAGCCGGGGAAATAGACCGAGGTGCTGCGAAGCACGGCTTCGTCGTCCAGCGCGGTGCCGGGATGCACGTAATGCGATACGTCGGCGATGGCGACGACCAGGCGGAAACCTTTCGGCGCCGGTTCGCAATAGACCGCGTCATCGAAATCCTTGGCGTCTTCACCATCGATGGTGACCAAGGGCAACGAACGCAAGTCCACGCGACCGGCAATGGCCGCGGGCTCGACATCCACCGGCACGGCGGCAGCTTCGGCCAGCGCCTCGCGCGGGAATTCGAACGGCAGGTTGTGTCCGTGGATGGCCATCTCGACCACGCGCGACGGCGTCAGCTTGTCGCCCAGCACCACCAGCACGCGGCCGATCGGCGAATGGCCGCGTTCGGGCGGCGACACCAGCTCGCACACCACCAACTGGCCGTCCAGCGCGCCGTTGCGGGCATCGGCGGGGATCAGCAACTCGGTCTGCACGCGACGATCGTCCGGCGTCACCATGCCCATGCCGGAGCGTTCCGTGAAGCGACCGGTGATGCGCGTCATGCGCCGCTCCAGCACCTCCACGATGGCGCCCTGGCGACGGCCGCGATGGTCGACGCCGGTGACACTGGCGAGCACCCGGTCGCCATGCAGCGCCTTGCGCAGCTCGTTGGGCGGCAGGAACAGGTCGTCGCCGCCGGCCTCGGGTTTCAGGAAGCCAAAACCATCGGGATTGGCGATGACGATGCCCGCGATCAGGTCGAGCTGCGCGGCGACGGCAAAGCCGCCGCGACGGTTCATCAGCAACTGGCCGTCGCGCTGCATCGCATTCAGGCGCCGCGACAATGCCTCGAGGCGATCCGGCTCGGTAAGTTTGAGCGCACGTGAGATCTCTTCAACCGTCAACGGGCCGGAGGCATCGGACAGGAATTCGGTGATCGCTTCGCGGCTGATGATGGGCTGCGCGTAGCGGGTTGCCTCGCGCGCGGCATGCGGATCGCTGCGGCGCGGCCCCTTGGACGGTCCTTTGTAAACCTTGCCTGGACCGCCGGGCTTCGGCGCCTGGGAAGACTTCGGACCATGCGACGCCTTGACGGCGGGGCCGGCCTTCGCGGCACTGGCGGGCTTGCCCGGCTTCTTCTTGCCTGCAGCCGGATGCGCCGGCTTGGAATCTGTCGCCTGGCGAAGGTTGTCCGGCATCCATGCCGGCAGCGCCTTGGCCTTGCCGGAGCGCTTGTCTTGGGGTTTTTTCATGCGCATATGGTACACCGTCACCCTGTCCGGGCCTTGAAGCAGCGCTCGCTGCCGGCGAAATTCATTGACAACAAGGGGGCTGGCGACTAACTTATGCGGCTCTCTCGCCTTGTTCGAGAGCTGTGCCCTGGTGGCGGAATTGGTAGACGCACTAGTTTCAGGTACTAGCGGGTAAAACCGTGGAGGTTCGAGTCCTCTCCTGGGCACCACTACATCGTTTCATCAAAAAACCCGCCTTCATGGCGGGTTTTTTGTTGCGCGCCCGGGGCCGCGATTCATCTTCCATTTCGCATGGAATTGCTAACCTGCAAGTTGGACCCGCACGCCGGAGCCAGCCATGAAAAAGCGCCACGTTTTTTCCACCGAGTCGGTTACCGCCGCCCAGGCCGTCGTGGATGCAGCACACCAGCAGGGCGTGGACGACCGCCGTATCTGCCTGGAAGCCCGCTCCGACCTGGAAGTCCGCCAGATCGACGACGACAGCAAGAACGTTTCGATGGACTTCCTGCCCGCTGCCTTCCGCGGCACCTTCATTGGCTCGGCCGTCGGCTTGCTGGCGGGCGTACTGGCGATGCTCTTGCCGTTCTTCGGGCTGTCCCTGGCCGGTCTTTTCGCGCTGGTGGTGCTCGGCGCGCTGGTGGGGACCTGGGCGTCGGTCCTGATGGGCTCCGCCTTGCCCGACGACGTGCGTCGCACGTTCGCCGGCGAGATCGAGACCGGAAAGGTGTTGGTGGTCATCGACGCGGAACCCGAGGAATTTGGGCCCATCGAGCGCGCCATCGAACGCGCCGGCGGCATCCGCTTGCACTACGAAGCCAATACTGTGATGAGTTGAGGCAAACGCGCCTGCCGCGCTGCGTCGGGCGTCCATATTCATCGGCCGTTTGGATTTGTACTGATAGCCTCGAAACAGGCTAAGTCGGCAGCGCCGACATGTGCGCCTTGGCGGTGGATACCGCCCAAACCCCAGGCATTCAAGGACGAGGCCACCATTAGCGCAGGCCTTCGCGCATGCCGCGCCTGGAAACTTTTCGCGCACTGCTCAATCCGAAAACCCCCATCAGAGGAGGTAACACCCATGCGTACCAGAACCATCCTGTTGTCCCTGCTCGCGGCACTCGTACTCGGCCCCGCCATCGCACTCGCCCAGTCACCGGTGGGCGCGCTGGCCGGCATCGCAAAGGCCGGTGACGTCGCCGTCATACGCAACGTCGATACCGGATTCACCCGTGAAGTCAAAGTTGGAAAGTCAGGCAAGTACCAGATGCGCAACCTGTCTCCCGGCACCTTCGAAGTGACCATCCGCCATGCCGACGGAACCACCGACGTGCCGAAAAAGGTGGACGTGCACCTCGGCACGACCTCGCGCGTCCTCTAAGCGGGCATGACCTCTGGCACTTCTTGCCAGACAGCCGCGACTTCTACCGTGTAATCGTTATCACCGCCCGGGCCGGATCGGCCTGGGCGGTTTCATTTTGACGACTGGCGAGGCGGATTACCGATGCGATTCAAGATCTTCATGGGAGTTTCAAGGCTGTTCGCGGCAGCCGCGGTGGCAAGTTTGCTGCTGGCTGGCACCGTGTCGGCCCAGTCGCCTTCCGCCGCGATCCAGGGCCAGCTGGCGCCGGGCGACGTGGCGGTTATCCAGAATCTCGATACCGGCTTCACCCGCGAGGTAAAACCCAACGCCAAGGGCAAGTTCCAGCTCCGCAACCTGCCTACCGGCACTTTCTCCGTTTCGGTGAAGCATCCGGACGGCACCATCGGCGAATCGCGCGTGGTGACCCTGCGCGTCGGAATGACCGCGCGCTTTCCCTGAAGCCCGTCGTAAAAGAATCCCTGCGTGAACGAAGCGCGGCCTTGACCAGGCCGCGCTTTTTTTCAGGCGAACGGATCGCGCAGGATCATGGTCGATTCGCGACCCGGCCCGGTGGACACGATGGCCAGCGGGCAACCCACCAACTCTTCCAGCGCGCGCAGGTAGGCGCGTGCCGCTGCGGGCAATTTCGCGAATTCGGTGACGCCTGCGGTGGATTCGGTCCAGCCCGGGAATTCCAGGTACACCGGCTCGCACTCGTCCCAGCCGGCGGCGTCGAGCGGCGCGTATTCGGTCTGCTTGCCGCGATATTTGTAGGCGATGCACATCTTCAGCGAGGGCATGCCGTCGAGGATGTCGAGCTTGGTGATGCACAGGCCCGAAATGCCGTTGATGGCGACAGCGCGCTTCAGCGCGACGATGTCGATCCAGCCGCAGCGACGCGGGCGACCGGTGGTTGCGCCAAACTCTGATCCGCGGGCGCGAATGCCCTCGCCCACCTCATCGTTGAGCTCGGTCGGGAACGGGCCGCCGCCCACGCGCGTGGCGTAGGCCTTGGCGATGCCCAACACGTAATCGATGGCGTCCGCGCCGACACCGGTGCCGGCCAACGCGCCGCCGATGGTGGTATTGCTGGAGGTCACGTAGGGATAGGTGCCGTGGTCGATGTCGAGCAAGGAACCCTGCGCGCCTTCGAACATCACGCGTTCACCGCGCTTGCGCAGGTCGTGCAACAGCCCGGCGACATCGGCCACCATCGGCTTCACGTAGGCGCCGAATTCCAGCGCCTCGTCCAGCGTCTGCTGGAAGTCGACCGCGTCCACGCCCAGGTACTTGGTCAGGACGAAGTTGTGGTAATCGAGAACGGTGCGAAGTTTTTCCGCGAGCTCCTTCGGGTACTGGAGGTCGGCTACGCGCACGCCGCGGCGCGCCACCTTGTCTTCGTAGGCCGGGCCGATGCCGCGGCCGGTGGTGCCGATGGCCTGGCCGCCTGCGGCCTTCTCGCGCGCCTGGTCCAGCACGATGTGGTACGGCATGATCAACGGCGTCGCCGGGCTGATCTTCAAGCGCGAACGCACGTCCACGCCAGTCGCCTCGAGCTCGCCGATTTCCTTCTTCAGCGCCGCCGGGGACAGGACCACGCCGTTGCCGATCAGGCACAGCGCGCCTTCGCGCAGGATGCCCGAGGGAATCAGGTGCAGCACCGTCTTCTTGCCGTTGATGACGAGCGTGTGGCCGGCGTTGTGGCCGCCCTGGAAGCGCACGACTGCACCGATCTTTTCGGTGAGCAGGTCGACGATCTTGCCCTTGCCTTCATCGCCCCACTGGGCACCGAGAACCACGACTGACTGACCCATCATCCGACTCCAGATTTGTTCCACAGAAAAAGCCGGAGGGGGCCCCGGCTTTGGGAAATTATACGCGTGTGCGGGGAGCCGGGGGCCCGAAGGCCCCAAAATTCGGCTTTAGCGGCTGTCCTTGCCGAAATAGCGCAGGAACTCCGAGTCCGGGTCCAGCACCATCACCGTCTTGCCGTCGGCCAGCGAATTCCGATACGCCTCGAGGCTGCGATAGAAGGCGTAGAACTCGGCATCCTGGCCGTAGGCGGCGGCGCCCACTTCCGCGGCGCGACCATCGCCTTCACCGCGACGGGCCTGCGCATCGCGCTCGGCATCGGCCAGCAGCACCTGCCGCTCGCGTTCTGCCTCGGCACGGATGCCCTGCGATGCCTGCTCGCCCTCGGCGCGAAGCTGGTTGGCAACCCGGGTGCGCTCGGCGCGCATGCGGTTGAATACTGACACCAGGATGTCGCTGTCCTGCGGCAGGTTGATGCGCTTGATGCGCACGTCCAGCACCTCGATGCCCAGCGTGGACGCGGCCACGTTGATGTTCTTGAGCAAGCGGCCGGTCAGGTCGGAGCGGCCGCTGGAAACGACGGCCGCCAGGTCGAGCTGGTTGATCTCGTTGCGCAGGGCGTTCTTCACGATCGGCGTGAGGCGGGCCTTGGCCGCACCTTCGTCACCACCGCTGGCGGCGGTGTAGAAGGTGGTCACGTCGATGATGCGCCACTTCACGAAGAAGTCGACTTCAACGTCCTTCTTCTCGGCCGTGAGGTAGCGCTCGGGCGCATCGTCCAGCGACAGGATGCGGCGATCAAACCGGCGCACGTCCTCGACGATCGGCAGCTTGAAGTGCAAGCCGGGCTTCAGGTCGGTTCGCACGACCTTGCCGAGGTTCAGCACCAGGGCGGTCTGGCTTTCGTTGACGATGAAGGTCGAGCCCATCAGCAGCAGGAAGCCGATGACGACAACGACGACGATGGTGGTCAGGTTACGCATCAGCGTGGCCTCTCGCGGCCGGTGGCCCGGTCAGGGCGCTCGGCGGGCTGGGGGGATTCGGATGTCGCGGCCTTCACCGCGGGCAAGGTCGACAGGGGCGGCTGCGTGCCGGCCGCTGCAGCTCCACCCAAGGGCAGGTACAGGATGTTGTTGTCGCGGCCGGCCATCACCTTCTGGTTGGTGGACAGCACCTGCTGCATGGTTTCCAGGTACAGGCGCTTGCGCGTGACTTCCGGCGCCTTGCGGTACTGGTTCACCAGCAGCGTGAATCGTTGCGCATCACCCTCGGCCTTGGCGATGGTGGCCTGGCGATAACCTTCGGATTCGGCCTTGATGCGCTGCGCGGCACCGCGCGCCTCGGGCACGATCTTGCTGGCGTAGGCCTTGGCTTCGCTTTCGATGCGGCTCTTGTCTTCGCGGGCGCTGATCGCGTCATCGAAGGCGGTCTTCACTTCTTCCGGCGGACGCGCGTTCTGCAGCGTGAACTCGGTGACCTTCAAGCCGGTCTTGTACATGTCCAGCGAGTCCTGCAAGTGTTGCCGGGCAGCGACAATGAGCCGGCTGCGCTCGAACAGCACCGTATCCATGGTGTTGTTGCCGACCACTTCGCGCACGGCGCTTTCGGCGGCGTTCTGCAGGGTTTCACGACCCTGCGACACCTTGCCATCGACGCTGAGGTCGTCGCGGAAGCCGAACAGGAACAAGCGCGGATCGTTGACCTGGTACTGGGCGTTGAAGCGGATCACGACGATGTTCTCGT
>MGYJ01000036.1 GCA_001801685.1 Gammaproteobacteria bacterium RIFCSPHIGHO2_12_FULL_63_22
AGATCGAGAACATCGTGCGCCATCTGCGCATGGGCAAGACGCCGCTGGACGCTGCGCGCGATGCGGCCGACGAGATTGGCACGGCCGTGATCGCCACATCGCTCACCTTGGCGGCGGTATTCGTGCCGGTGGCCTTCATGCCCGGCATCGCCGGCAAGTTCTTCCAGGAATTCGGCTGGACCGCAGCAACGGCCGTCGTTTTCTCCTTGCTGGTCGCGCGCTTGCTGACGCCGATGATGGCCGCCTATCAACTCAAGGCGCATCCGGAAAAGCACGGCGAAACGCGCCTGATGACCTGGTATCTGGTCTGGGTGGACCGTGCGCTGCGCCATCGTGCGCTGACCTTGTGGATCGCCTTCGTCCTGTTCCTCGGCTCGCTGGCGATCGTGCCCTTCATCCCGACCACCTTCATCCCGATCTCCGACCTGGGCCGCAGCAACCTCAGCCTGGAATTGCCGCCCGGCACGCGCCTGCAAGACACCGTGGCGCTGACCGAGCTGGCCAGGTCAAAACTCGCCGGCATCAAGGAACTTCAGCACGTCTACACCACGGTCGGCAGCACGCTCGACATCGGCGACCCAACCAAGACCGGCGTTGGCGAAGCGCGCAAGGCGACCCTGGTGCTCGACTGGGGCGTAGCCGATGACCGCGAGCGCTCGCAGCAGGAACTCGAACGCGACGTGCGCGCGCGCCTTGCCGACCTGCCCGGAACGCGGGTCAGCTACATCAGTTCCGAGCCCGGTGAATTGCTGCAACTGGTGTTGGCGAGCGACGACCCCAAGCGCTTGAACGATGCCGCGCTCGCGCTTGAACGCGACCTGCGCAGCGTGCCGGGCCTGGGCAGCGTCACATCGTCCGCGTCGCTGTTGCGCCCGGAGCTGGTGATCGTGCCCAACGCCGCGCGCGCCGCGGACCTGGGCGTCGCAACGGCCGACATTGCAGAAGCCGCGCGCATCGCCACGGCCGGCGACTACAAGCAACGGCTGGCGAAGTTGAACCTGCCCGAGCGCCAGGTACCGATCCGAGTTGGCTTCAATGAGAAGTCCCTGGCCGATCCGGCATTGATAGGAACGCTGCGCGTGCCCGGCAAGAACGGCACCGTGCCGCTGTCGGCTGTTGCCGACATCATCACTACCAGTGGTCCTGCACAGATCGCGCGCTACCAGCGCCAGCGCAACGTCACGCTGACCGCCGAACTCAACGGCCGACCGCTGGGCGAGGTGATGACCGAAGTGCAGAAGTTGCCGAGCGTCACCTCGTTGCCACCCGGCGTGAGTTTCCTCAACACCGGCGACGCCGAGGTTTTCGTCGAACTGTTCGTCGGCTTCGCCTTCGCGATGGGTGCCGGGCTGATCTGCATCTACATGGTGCTGTTGCTGCTGTTCAACCACGCGCTGCAGCCGCTGACCATCCTGACCGCCGTGCCGCTGTGCGCGGGCGGCGCCTTCGGCGCCTTGCTGATCACGCAGAACGCGTTGTCCCTGCCGGCTTTGATCGGCCTGTTGATGTTGATCGGCATCGCGACGAAAAACTCCATCCTGCTGGTGGACTACGCGGTGATGGCGGAGGACGAACACGGCATGTCCCAGCACGACGCGCTGGTGGACGCCTGCCGCAAGCGCGCGCAGCCGGTCATCATGACCACGCTGGCGATGATGGCCGGCATGATGCCGATCGCGCTGGGCTTCTCGGGCGACTCGAGCTTCCGCGCGCCGATGGCGATCGCCGTCATCGGCGGCCTGATCACCTCGACGCTGTTGTCGCTGATCGTGATCCCGGCGGCGTTCACGGTGCTGGACGACTTGGGTGAGTGGGTGAAGCGGCGCGGCAAGGCCAAGACTGTCGCTGCTTCTGCCTGATCCCGGATCAAAAGCGGTTTACGAAGTTCCGCGCGGCGCCGGGAAAGGGCAGACGTGGTCCAACCACGTCCGAAGCGAGGGGCAAAGCGGACGCCGCGTCCCCAATCCGAAGCCCCGAAATATCAAGGGAGGTGCACACGTGGCTCCACCACGTGACAAGCGGCGCTTCGACAGAATTAAAACGACACCGACGAGCCCATCGCGCATCCTCTCTGACCCCGCCATTCGCCGAGACTAAGTGGAAGCCTCGGATGGGTACCTGGTCGTGAGGACAGCAGGACTGAACTACGGATTACGTCTGGGAGCGGGGGGCGGTGTTTGCTTCGACCAAGTCGCGCGAGCGCCGACAGGCGCGAGTGCAGCGACTCGAAGTGAATACCGACCCCTGCCTCGCCGTAACGCGTACCGCTCGTACGCGTAACCGCTTCGAACTCTACGAGCGCAGGCCCACGCCCTTGGTCAGCAATCGCAGCGCCAACCAGGTCAGCGCGGCGACGAAGCCGAGCATCACGGCGTACGCCGTCCAGATCGGCATGTCGATCGCCGATTCACCGAGCAAGCCGTAGCGGAAGGCGTTGACCATGTAGAAGATCGGATTGGCATGGGTCGCCGTCTCTGCCCACTCGGGCAGCACGCGCACCGAATAAAACACGCCGCCCAGGTAGGTCAGCGGAGTCAGGATGAAAGTCGGGATGATGGCGATGTCGTCGAACTTCTTCGCATAGACGGCGTTGACGAAACCAGCCAGTGAAAAGATGGTCGCGCCCAGCAGCACGGTGGTCAGCGTGACGAAGGGATGCGGCACGCGCACCTGGGTGAAGAACATCGCGATAACCAGCACGATCGCGCCGACCATCAGGCCGCGCAACACGCCGCCGGCGACGTAACCGCCCAATATCACCCAGTTCGGCATCGGGCTGACCAGCAGTTCTTCCACGTGGCGGCCGAACTTGGCGCCGAAGAAGGACGAGCTGATGTTGCCGTAGGCGTTCTGGATGACCGACATCATCACCAGGCCGGGCACGATGAAATCCATGTAGCTGAAACCGCCCATGTCGCCGATGCGCGAACCGATCAGGCTGCCGAAGATCAGGAAGTACAACGTCATCGTGATCGCCGGCGGCACCAGGGTCTGGCCCCAGATGCGCAGGATGCGGGCGATCTCGCGGCGCGCGATGGTCTTGATGGCGACGAGGTTGGGATGGGCGACGCGCACCAGCGGTTGCGCTTCGGCAATTTGCGATTCGGGCAGGCTCATGCGGCGGCTCCGGCGACAGGCGCCTTGTTGTTGTCACCGGTCAGTCGCACGAACAACTCTTCCAGGCGGTTGGACTGCGTGCGCATCGAGCGCACGCGGATGCCGGCATTGCTCAGTGCCTCGAACACATGGTTCAAGTCCATGCTGCGCGGCATTTCCAGGGTGAGCGTGTGGTCGTTCGGTGCTTCGAAGGACACGCCGGAGATGTACGGCAATTCCGCCGGCAGCGTGCCCTCGATGTCGAACACGAAACCTTCCACGTCGAGTTTCGACAACAGCAGCTTCATCGGGCCTTGCTCGATGATCTGCCCCTTGTCGATGATGGCCAGGTTGCGGCACAGGCTCTCGGCTTCTTCCAGGTAGTGCGTGGTCAGGATGACGGTGGTGCCGGCGGCATTCACTTCGCGCAATGTCTTCCACATGCCGCGGCGGATCTCGATGTCCACGCCGGCGGTGGGCTCGTCCAGTATCAGCAGGCGCGGGCGGGTCATCATGGCGCGGGCAATCATCAGCCGGCGCTTCATGCCGCCCGACAAGGTGCGGCTCATCATGTGCGCCTTCGGCCACAGCTGCGCGGCTTTCAGTTCTTCTTCCGCGCGCACCAATGCCTGCGCCCGCGGCATGCCGTAGAAGCCTGCGTAATTGACCAGGATGTCGAGTGGCTTCTCGAACATGTTGAAGTTCACTTCCTGCGGCACCAGGCCGATCAGGCGCATCGCGGCCGAACGTTGCGCGGCGATGTCCACGCCGAAAACCTTCACGCTGCCGCTGCTGGAGTTGACCAACGAACTGACCACGCCGATCAGGCTCGACTTGCCGGCGCCGTTCGGGCCGAGCAGGGCGAAGAAGTCGCCTGGCATCACCGACAGCGACACGCCCTTCAGCGCCTCGACGCCGTTGTCGTAGGTCTTGCGCAGCTTGTCCACTTGCAGGGCGGGGGTGTTCATCCAGGCTCCAATGACATGGCGATCACGGCACGTGCCGCGATAGCCGTTTATTATAGGCGTTTGCGCTGTAGCCCCCGGAGCTTTCGTGGCCAACCATTTCCCGTTGCGACTGATCGGCAGCCGCATGCTCGCGCCGAGCGTTCGCCACCTCGAGTTCGCGCGGGACGACGGGCTGCCGCTCGATTTCATCCCGGGCCAGTTCATCCAGGTGCACTTCAATTATCCCGATGGCAGCGCGACCAAGCGCAGCTACTCGCTGGCGACCATGCACGACCACGCGATGGGTCCGGGCGAGGCCGTGGAGATCGCGGTCAGCTACGTGGCCGGCGGTGCCGCGACGGCCTTGTTCACCGCGCTCGATGAAGGCCAGCAGATCCAGGCGAGCGGTCCCTATGGGCGTTTTTGCCTGGGCGCGGCGGATGCCAACCAGCGTTACCTGCTGATTGGCACCGGCACGGGCGTCACGCCGTACCGTGCGATGCTGCCTCAGCTTGCGCAGATGATGGCAACGCGCGATGTGGACGTGGTCTTGCTGTTCGGGGCGCGCACGCCGGCCGAGCTGATCTATGGCGAGGATTTTTACGCGTTCGCGCGGGCCCACCCACGCTTCCGGTTCGTGCCCTGCTTCAGCCGCGAACTTCCCGCCGATGCGCATGCCGACGTGCGCCGCGGCTATGTGCAGGACGCACTGGTGGATTTCGCACCGGACGCCGCCGGCGACATCGCCTACCTGTGCGGCAACCCGAACATGGTGGACACCGCGTTCGAGGCGCTGAAATCCGCCGGCCTGCCGGTGCCGCATATCCGGCGCGAGAAGTACGTCAGCAGCAAGTAAGCCTGCGTCTTGGCGGGCCCCTTTTCCGACGGGGTGTCAAGGACACTTGACAGGCAGCGGCCGCTTCCCTATCTTGCCTGTCAAGTGTCCTTGACAGGTTCCCATGTCCGCCCTCGATTCCCTCACCACCTGCCGCCGCAAGGCCCTGCTGTTCCTGGCCTTGGGCCTGGGCTTCCTGGCCCTGGCCTGGATCGCCCATGTTGCCGCCTGGCCCGTTGGTGACCGCTTCCTGGGCATCCTGGCCGGATTCGGTGCCGGCGCGGTGTTCAGCTCGGTGCTGCTGTGGTTCATGCCCGACGCCGGCGGCGGCATGCCCAAGGCGCTGATGCGCCGCTACTACCGCGAATTCATTCCCGCGATGGCCGGCTACATCGCAGTGATGCTGGTCTGGAAGAAGCTGCTCGACTGGGTCCAGGCGCCCGCCCTGCGCGTGTTGGTCGCGCTGCTGCCGGCCCTGCTGATTCTCTGGATCATGCGGGCCTTCGTTCGCTACGTCAGCGATTCGGACGAATTGCAGCGGCGGATCGAACTGGAATCAGGCGCGGTGGCGGGACTCGCCGTGAGCGCCGGCTACATGGCCGCCGGTTTCCTGCAGACCGCGCACCTGATCGATATACCGTCGAAGGTCGCCATGCTTTGGGTGTTCCCGATGCTGTGCTTCACCTACGGCATCGCGAAAGTCTTCGTGGCGCGGCGCTACTCGTGAACAACCGGCTGCGCGAACTGCGCGAGGCCCGCGGCTGGTCGCAAGGCGAACTTGCCGAGCACCTGGTCGTGTCGCGCCAGACCGTCAACGCGCTGGAAACCGGCAAGTACGACCCGAGCCTGCCACTCGCCTTCAAGATCGCGCGCATGTTCAACCTGAGCATCGAATCCATCTTCATCGACGAGGCCCACTGAGACCCCATGAAACTCCTTTCCCACCGATCCACGCTGCAGGAATTGTCGTCATGAACCGGAAGACCCGTTTGATCATCGCCGTGGTGCTGTTGCTGGCGCTGTTCGGCTACCGCCAGTACAAGGATCGCGAACAGGTCGTGGTGAAGCCCACGCCCACCTCACCCGCTGCGCAAGCCAAGGCCGATGCGGCTGCCAGCAGCGCAGCTCCGGCCATCACGCGACGCCTCGGCATGCTGGCCTTCACGCCGTGCACGCTGGCGCCCGACTTCGGCACGGCCTCGGTGGAAGCCTTGTGCAGCAAGTTGCTGGTGCCGGAAGACCACGCCGCGCCCAACGGCCGCAAGATTTCCCTGGCCATCGCCTGGGTGCCGGCCAAGGGTGAAGGCCTGCCCGACCCGATGTTCATGCTGGCCGGCGGTCCGGGCCAGTCGGCGCTGGAGTCCTTCCCCGGCATCGCACCCGCCTTCGCCGACGTGCGCAAGAAGCGCGACATCGTGCTGGTGGACCAGCGCGGCACCGGCGATTCCAACAAGCTCGTCTGCAAGGACGACAAGGGCAAGAGCGCCGTCGTCGAAGAGGATAACTACAGCCCCGAAGCCGCGCGCGCGTTCGCTGCGCGTTGCGCCGCCAAGCTCGCTGTCACGGCCGACCTGCGCCTGTATTCCACCAGCGACGCCATCCAGGATCTCGACGCGGTGCGGATCGCCATCGGCGCCGAACAGATCAACCTGATGGGCATCTCCTACGGCACTCGCGTCGCCCAGCAATATGCGGCGCGCTACCCGGCGCATACACGCACGGTCACCATCGACGGCATCGTCCCCAACTCGCTGATCCTCGGCAACGAGCACGCGCGCAACCTCGAGAGTTCGCTCAACAGTCAATTCGCGCGCTGCACGCAGGACAAGGATTGCCTGGCCAAACTGGGCAACCCGCGCGAGCGCCTGAATGCCTTGATGACCCGCCTGGCCACCGACCCGCCGCTGGTGTCCTATCGCGACGCCATCACCGGCGAAGCGAAACAGGAAAAGATGACGCCGGGACACATCGCCATGCTGGCGCGCATGTTCGCCTACGCCCCGCAGGCCGCCGGCTTGCTGCCGCTGGAATTGAACGAAGCCGCACAGGGCCGCCACGAATCGTTGATGGCGCTGGCCACCCTGCTCGGCAGCACGCTCGGCGACCAGATCATGCATGGCATGCAGTTGTCGGTGATCTGCACCGAGGACGCGGGCGAGATGACGATCGACGACGCGGACAAGGACAGCCTGCTCGGCACCAGCATGATCACCGTCCTGCAGGCGCAGTGCGACGCCTGGCCCAAGGGCAAGCGTCCCGACGGTTTCCGCAAGCCGCTGGCCGGAACGGTGCCGGTGCTGATCCTGTCGGGCGAATTCGATCCGGTAACACCGCCACGCTACGGCGATGAAGTGGCGAAATCCTTGCCCAAGGGCCGCCACCTCGTCATCCGCGGCCAGGGCCACAACGTGGTCGGGATCGGCTGCATGCCGAAACTTTTCGCCAGCTTCGTCGATGGCGCGGACGCGAAAAAGCTCGACGCGTCCTGCCTCGACAAGGTTCCGTATGCCAAACCCTTTACCGGCTTCTACGGCTGGGAGCCCTGAGATGATCGACGTCCAAGACCTGCATAAATCCTTCAAGACCAAGACCGGCCTGGTGAAGGCCGTACAAGGCGTCAGCTTCACCGCGCGCGACGGCGAGATCACCGGCCTGCTCGGTCCCAACGGCGCCGGCAAGACCACCACGCTGCGCATGCTGTACACCCTGATGTCGCCCGAATCCGGACGCGTGCAGGTGGATGGCCTCGACAGCGTGAAAGATGCCGAAGCCGTGCGTCGCCAGCTGGGCGTGTTGCCCGACGCCCGCGGCGTGTACAAGCGGCTCACCGCGCGCGAGAACATCGCCTACTTCGGCCGCCTGCATGGTTTGAGCGAAGCCGATATCGCGCGACGCACCACAGAGCTGTCGGCGGCGCTGGGCATGGAAGACGTGCTCGACCGCCAGACCGAAGGCTTCTCGCAAGGCCAGCGCACCAAGACGGCGATCGCCCGCGCCCTGGTGCACGACCCGCGCAACGTCATCCTCGACGAGCCGACCAACGGCCTGGACGTGATGACCACGCGCGGCCTGCGCGACTTCCTGCGCCAGCTGCGTGGCGAAGGTCGCTGCGTAATTTTTTCCAGCCACATCATGCAGGAGGTCGCCGCCCTGTGCGATCGCATCGTGGTGATCGCGCAAGGCAAGGTGATGGCGGCAGGCACGCCCGATGAGCTGCGCGCGCAAACCGGCGAGGAAAACCTCGAGGACGCCTTCGTGAAGGCCATCGGATCGGAAGAAGGACTGCTCGCATGAAGGCGCTATGGACTGTTTGCATGAAAGAACTCGTGGACTTGTTCCGCGACCGGCGCACCATGATGGTGTCGCTGTTGATGGGTCCCTTGCTGATGCCCGCCCTGATCCTGGGCATTGGCAAGCTGGCCAGCGACCGCATTTCCACCGCGCTTGAAAAGCCCTTGGAAGTGCCCGTGGTCGGCGCCAGCAACGCGCCCAACCTGGTGGCCTGGCTGGAAGGCCAGAACATCGTGATCAAGCCCGCGCCGGCCGATCCGGATGACGCCATCCGCTCGCAACGCGAGGACGTGATCCTGCGCATCGGCGACAAGTTCGGCGAGCAATGGCGCGGCAGCCTGCCCGCCACCATCGAGATCCTGCACGACAGCTCGCGGGAGGACGCGCAGATTCCGGTCGAACGCCTGCGCGGGTTGCTCAACAACTACGGGCAGGGCGTGGGCGCGTTGCGCCTGATCGCCCGCGGCATCAGCCCGACCACCTCGCAGCCGCTGCGCATCAGCGACCGTGACCTGGCCACGCCCGAAGCAAGGCGCGGACAGGCCCTGGCCTTCCTGCCCTATATCCTGATCCTCACCACCTTCATCGGTGGCGCGGGCCTGGTGATCGATGCCACGGCCGGCGAGCGCGAACGCAATTCACTCGAGCCGTTGTTGGCCACGCCGGCCAAACGATCGACCATCATGAGTGGCAAGATCGCCGCGGCTTGCCTGTTCGGCTTGCTGAGCCTGGCGCTGACGCTGGTGATGTTCAAGCTCAGCTTCCAGTTCGCGCCGAGCCTGGGCATCAAGCTGGACGTGTCGGTGTGGTCGCTGATCCGCATCGCGGTGGTGTTGCTGCCGATGCTGATGATCAGCACCTGCCTGCTGACCTTCATCGCCGCCGGCGTAAAAAGCGTCAAGGAAGCGCAGAGCTACATGAGCGTGCTGATGCTGTTGCCGATGCTGCCGACCATCATCCTGATGGTGAACCCGGTGAAGAACCAGTTGTGGATGATGACCGTGCCCTTCCTTGCGCAGAACCAGATGATCCTCAAGCTGGTGCGCAGCGAAAACATCTCGGCCAACGAATGGCTGGCTTACCTGGGCGCGGGCTTTGCCGCCGCGGCCGTGTTGTGGTGGTTGGCCTCGCGCCGTTATCTCGATGAGAGGCTGGCCATCTCCGCCTGACGGTGCACGACGCGGAAAAAGAAAAGGCCCGGGAGCGATCCCGGGCCTTTTTCCTTTCAAGCGGCGAATCGATTACTGCGCGAAGTCGAAGGTGCGGGTAACCGTCTGCGATCCGGCGATTGGCTGGAACTTCCAGCGCCGCACGGCCGACTGCACATTGCGCTCGAACACGCCGCGCGGCCGGGCGCTGACGATGTCGATGTCGCTGACGCTACCGTCGGAGTTGACGGTGAACGACACCACGACCTGGCCCGAGGTCTTCGAGCGCGCCGCGTCCGGCGGATAGGCCGGTTGCGGCGTGCTGATGGCGACCAGCTCGTTGGCGGCGGGACGAGGTGCGGCGGTTTGCGGGGTGGGCCGCTGCACGGGCGGTGCGGCCACGACCGGTGCCGGCGTCGGCGCCTGCTGCTGTTGCGGCGGAGCCTGGGTGGGAGCCGGTTGCGCCGCAGCAGCTTCAGCTTCGCGTTGCTGCGCAGCGGCGGCCGCTGCCGCCTGCAAGGCGCGCGCATCGTCCTGGGCCTTCTTGCGCGCTGCTTCCTCGGCGGCAATCTGCTCCGGTGTGCGGGTGTCTGCCGCGGGTGCCTGTTGCGCGGCGGCAGCCTGGCCTTTCGCAATGGCATCGGCGATGCGGCCCAGCGACGGTGCTTGCGGGTCGGCCGACTGGATCAACAAGCGCAGTCGTTCGGCTTCCAGGAAGTCGGCGCGGCCGATTGCCTGTTCCGCGGCGATCACTGCGTAGGGCTGCAGGTCCATCAGCGCGCTTTCCGCCGACGCGTCGGGCTTCGCACTCTTCTTGCGCAGAGCGATGTAGTACTCCATTGCATTGTTGCCGGCCGGGGCGTAGATGCGCTGTTCGCGAAGGGCCTGGCGGCCGCGGGTCTTGAGCTCCTCCCCACTCAGCGCGGCCAGGGCGGCGGCTTGCTGTTCGGCGGCCTGGCCTACCGCCGCCTCGGCGGCAGCGGCAGCGGCCGTCGCAGGTGCAGCGGGTTCGGGTTTGTCTGAACAGGCGGCGAGCCCCAGCCCCAGGGCCAGGGCAATTGCCCAGCGAAGGGAGGTGGCAGGTACTTTTGCAGGTGACATGGGCAGGCTCGCTTGGTTGGAGAAGTGGGGCATGACTTTCAGCACATAAAACTTTGGCCTCTTTGTCAAGACTTTTCCGTTAGCGGCATCACTTTCCGATACAAAAGCCCGAAAAGATTCTTCCAAGAAGCGTGTCGGCGTCCATCACTCCGGTGATTTGGCCCAATGCCAGTTGCGCCTGGCGCAATTCTTCCGCAGCCAGTTCCGCCTGGTTTGCATCCAGGCACGCGCTCGCGCGATCCAGGCAAATTCGGGCCTGCGCGAGCGCATCGAGGTGTCGCGCGCGCGCGCTGAAACTGCCGCCACCCTCGCCGCCAGCAAGTTCGCGCAACCGGGCGCGCAGCTTGTCGAGCCCGAGACTAGTACGCGCGGATACGGAGAAGTGGTCAATCTGTACTACGCCGCTTGCGTGCGACCGCAGGTCGGCCTTGTTGTGCAACCAGAGCACGCGTGCGCCTTCCGGTATCTCGCCAGCCAGGTCTGCGGGCAGCTTGGCATCGTCGTCGTCCAGGACGGCCAGCACGACATCGGCGCGCTGCAATTCCGCGCGTGCGCGGCGGATGCCTTCGGCTTCGATGCTGTCGGGCGCATCGCGCAGTCCCGCCGTGTCCACCAGCGTCAGCAACACGCCTTCCAAGTCGAGCGTCTCGCGCAGCAGGTCGCGCGTGGTGCCGGCGATGTCGCTGACGATGGCGCGGTCTTCATCGGCCAGTGCATTCAACAACGACGACTTGCCGACGTTCGGCGCGCCGATGATCACCACGTGCAGTCCATCCATCAAGCGCTTGCCGCGGCCGGCTTCGCGCACCAGTACGGCGAGTGATTCGCGAGTCGCGCGCAGGCGATCGCCGAGTTCCGGCGCGGCCAGGAAATCGATGTCCTCGTCGGGAAAATCCAGCGCCGCCTCGACATACATGCGCAGCTGGGTGAGTTGTTCGACCAGCGCATCGACGCGTCGCGAGAATTCGCCGTCCAGCGATCTGCGCGCCGCGCGTGCGGCGGCCTGGCTGCCGGCACTGATCAGGTCGGCGACGGCTTCGGCCTGGGCGAGGTCGAGCTTGCCTTCGAGGAAGGCGCGTTCGGTGAATTCACCCGGCCGCGCCGGGCGCGCGCCCAAGCGCACGCAACGCTGCAACAACTGCGCAAGCACCACGGGACTGCCGTGCGCCTGCAGTTCGACCACGTCTTCGCCGGTATAGGACGCGGGCGCGGCAAACCACAACACGATGCCGTCATCGAGGGTGTGGCCGTCGTCATCCCGAAATCGCGCATGTACGGCCAGTCGCGGGAGCAATCGCCGTGCGCAGATGCCTTCAGCGATAGCTCGCGAGGCCGGCCCCGACAATCGCACGATGCCGACGCCACCGGCGCCTGGCGCGGTGGCGATTGCAGCGATGGTGTCGCGACCTTGCGGGGCAGGCATGGCCGGCGCGAAGGATTACTTCGCGACCACCGGGGTCTTCGGACCGTGCTGCTTGGTCATCCACCACTGCTGCAGCAAGCCGAGCAGGCCGTTGGTGACCCAGTACAACACCAGGCCGGCCGGGAAGAAGGCCATCATCACGCCGAACACCAACGGCATGAACTGCATCATCTTCTTCTGCAGCGGATCGATGCCCGGCATCGGCGTCAGCTTTTGCGTCAGGTACATCACGGTCAGGTTGATCGCGGGCAACACGAAGTAGGGATCGGCCGCCGTCAGGTTCTGGATCCACCCCATCCACGCCGCATGGCGCAGCTCGACGGTTTCCAGCAATACCCAGTACAGGCCCAGGAAGATCGGGATCGGGATCAGCATCGGCAGGCAGCCGCCGATCGGATTGATCTTTTCCTTTTTGTACAACTCCATCATCGCGATCTGGAATTGTTGCTTGTCGTCGCCGTAGCGCTCTTTCAGCGCCTCGATGCGCGGTTGCACGGCGCGCATCTTGGCCATGGACTGGTACTGCTTGGCCGACAGCGGATACAGCGCGGCCTTCAGCAACACGACGATGGCGATGATCGCCCAGCCCCAGTTGCCGAACAGCCCGTGCAGCCACGACAACAGCATGAACAAGGGCTTGGCGATGAAGCTGAGCATGCCGTAGTCGACCGTCAGGTCGAGGTTGGGCGCCATTTCGGCCATCGGTGCCTGCAGCTTCGGTCCGACCCACAGGCGGCTGTCATGCACGGCGCTCGAACCCGGCGCCACGTCGAGTGGCGAGGCAATGCTGCGCACCACGTACAGCGGCACGCCATTGCGTGTTTCAACCGTGGTGTTGAATTGAACCTGCGGTTCTTTCGCCTGCGGCACCCAGGCCGTGGCGAAATGGTGTTGCAGCATGGCGATCCAGCCGCCGGTGATGGTGCCGGCCGGTGGTGTTTCATTGCTGTAGTCGCTGAGCGGCGTCTTCTCGTACTTGCCATCGGGCGTATACCAGGCGGCGCCGACGAAGCTGAAAGTTTCCGGGCTGGTCAGGAAGCTGTGCTTGGGCGGCGGCGGCGGCGCGACCCGCGACAGCCGGACGAACGGATAGATCCGCTGTGCAGCGGCGCCCGGATTGGAAATGCGGTCGTTGACCTCGAGCACGTAGCTGCCGCGCTTGAGGGTAAGTGTGCGCTTGACCACCAGGCCGGTGCCCGGGTCGGTCCAGCTCAGCGGCACCGACAGCGAAGCCGCGCCTGGCGCAAGCACGTACTGGCTGGCGCCGTCGTCGGCGCTGAATTGCGCATCGAGCGTTTGTTGCGCGGCACTGGTGTCGACGCGAATCAAGCCCGACTCAGCCACCTGGTAGGTCGCCGGCGAGCTGTCGAGCAAGTGCACGTTCGGGCTCCCCGCTTTTTTCTCGAGCGTGTACTTGAGCAGCTGCGAATCGGTGATGCGGCCGCCGTTGAGATCGATGGTGAGGCGCAGCGTGTCGTTGGCGATCGTGATCGGCCGCGCCGACTGCGCTGCGCTGCTCGTGCCGGCGGCGGGCGCCAGGGCCACGCCAGCGGGCGGAAGCGCCGTGCTGCCGGCCGCAGGTGGCGGCGCAAGGCCGGCGACCGGCGCAGCAGCCTCGGGCGAGGTGGACGCGCTGGTGGCGGCAGCGGGGATGGCAGGCGCGGTCGTGGCGGCCAGCTGGCCCTTGCTCCACTCCATCCACAACAAGGTCGCGACGACCAGCCAGGCGATCAACAGGAAAGAACGGGTTTGATTCATGGACGAACAATCACCCGGCGCGTACGGCGCCTGTCAGGACTCAGGGGAAGGAGGGCGACCGGTAATCGCGTCGGAGGGCGGCATTGTGCCGGGTGGGGCCATGGGCTTCAACGTGCGGGCGCGATTGAACAAGGACAAGAGGTCGGCGCGCAGCGCGGCGGCCTCGGCCTTGGCCGCCTCGGGCTTGGCCAGCAGCACGTAATCGCCGGCGGGCAAGCCGTCACGCAGGATGCGAAAACATTCCTTGGCCTGGCGGCGCAGGCGGTTGCGCACCACGGCCCGCTTGTCCACGCGCTTGGAAACGGTAACGCCCAAACGCGTGCGGCCGCCCTCGAGGGGCAGCCGCACATTCAATCGAAAAAAAGTTCCAGACACGCGCCGACCTTCGCCAAACACAGCCTGGTACTCGGCTGAGACGTGCAGGCGCGCGTCGGGGGGGAAACTCTGGGAGGAGGTCATCGGCGCGGCAGCACGTCAACGTGGCCGCGCGGGAACCGCGACGCCGACTAGCGGCGAAGCGTCAGACGCAGAGGCGGGCGCGGCCCTTGGCACGGCGACGGGCAAGGATCTTGCGGCCGTCGGCGGTCGCCATGCGGGCGCGAAAGCCGTGGTCGCGCTTGCGCTTGATGTTGCTGGGTTGGTACGTACGCTTGGTGGCCATGGTGGCAGCTCGGCTTGAATGGGGCGGAAATGAACTGGAAACGATAGCAACCGCAGCACGAAAGGTCAAGGTCATCCCACTTGGCAGGTGCCTGCGGCGGGGGCTAGACTGGCCAACCCCGTACTTATCCACAGCCCGCCCCGTGCGGCGCGCGAAGGTTGCCGAAGTTTGATGGATACCGTCTGGCCCCGTTGCCTCGAACGCCTGGAGGCTGAATTTTCGGCGGAGGACGTGCATACCTGGCTCAAGCCCCTGCAGGCCACGGCCCGTCCCGATGGCCTGGTACTGCTGGCCCCGAATGCGTTCGTGGTCGATACCGTGCGCGAACGCTACCTGGGCCGCATCCGCGAGCTGGCCGGCCATTTCGCCGGCCTGCCCACCCAGGTGTCGCTGGAAGTCGGCTCGACGATGCGCGAGGCCGCGCCCGCCGCTTTGGCGGCGCCGACCAAGGCCGCGGTCGATTTCCAGGGCAACCTCGACAAGCACTACACCTTCGACAACTTCGTCGAAGGCCGCAGCAACCAACTGGGACGCGCGGCTGCGCTGCAGGTCGCACTGAACCCGGGGCGCGATTACAACCCACTGTTGTTGTATGGCGGCACCGGCCTGGGCAAGACCCACCTGATGTACGCCGCCGGCAATCTGATGCGCGCCAACAACCCCGGCATGCGCGTGTTGTACCTGCGTTCGGAACAGTTCTTCAGCGCGATGATGAAATCGCTGCAGGACAAATCGATGGACCAGTTCAAGCGCCAGTTCCACCAGGTGGACGCGCTGCTGATCGACGATATCCAGTTTTTTGCGGGGAAAAACACCACCCAGGAAGAATTCTTCCACACCTTCAACACGCTGTTCGATGGCAAGCAACAGATCATCCTGACTTGCGATCGTTATCCGCGCGAAGTGGAAAACCTGGAACCGCGATTGAAATCGCGATTGGGTTGGGGCCTCTCGGTCGCGATCGAGCCGCCTGATTTCGAAACCCGCGCCGCCATCCTCACGGCCAAGGCCAGCGAGCGGAAGATGAGTCTTCCCGAAGACGTGGCCTACCTGATCGCCAAGCGCATGCGCTCGAACGTGCGCGACCTGGAAGGCGCGCTCAACACCCTGGCGGCGCGCTCCAATTTCATGGGCCGGCCGATCACCCCGGAGTTTGCGCAGGAGACCTTGCGCGACCTGTTGCGCGCCCAGGCGCAGGTCATTTCGATCAGCAATATCCAGAAGACCGTGGCAGACTACTATCAGCTACGCATGGCGGACATGTTGTCGAAGCGCAGGACGCGCTCGCTGGCGCGTCCACGGCAGATGGCAATGGCGTTGGCCAAGGATTTGACCGAGCACAGCCTGCCGGAAATCGGCGATGCGTTCGGGGGGCGGGACCACACGACGGTGCTGCATGCCTGCCGCGTGATCCGCGACCTGATCGGCACCGACGGCAAGCTGCACGAGGACTGGGACAAGCTGGTGCGCAAGCTGACCGAATAGGCCGCGGCGCCAGTGGGGAAGAAGGGTTATACCGGCGGCACGGGGATAGCCTGTGGATAAGGTGGGGGAAGTTTCAGGCCTCGACACTTATCCACAGATTGTCCCACGGGTCCGGGGCCTGCGACACACAGGCTTCTGGCACGATAAGTTGTTTATATTCAATGAGTTAAGTGTGAGTTTGGGGCTTTTTGGTCCCCTCTACCACCACCAGTTTTAATTTATCCACCTGGATCTTGGGGTTCCCTGCATGCGTTTCAGCCTTTCGCGCGAAGCCTTTCTCAAGCCATTGCAGCAAGTGGTCAATGTCGTGGAACGACGGCAGACGCTGCCGGTCCTGGCCAACCTGTTGGTCCAGGTCGAAGGTGGCAACTTGTCCATGACAGGCACCGACCTGGAAGTGGAGATGGTGTCCCGGTCCGCTGTGGACGACAGCCAGGCGGGCGAAGGGACGATTCCGGCCCGCAAGCTGTTCGAGATCGTGCGGGCACTGCCCGACGGATCCAAGGTCACCGTCAGCCAGGCTGGCGACAAGGTCACCGTGCAAGCCGGGCGCAGCCGCTTCACGCTGGCTACCCTGCCCGCCAACGATTTCCCGGCGATCGAAGACCTGGAGCTGGTCGAGCGCGTCCGCGTCTCGGAATCGGCGCTGAAGGAACTGATCGAGCGCACGGCGTTCGCCATGGCCCAGCAGGACGTCCGCTACTACCTCAACGGCCTGTTGCTGGACCTGCGCGAGAACACCCTGCGCTGCGTAGCCACCGACGGCCACCGCCTAGCCATGTGCGAGGCCGAGCTTCCGGCCGGTGTGCAAACCCGCAAGCAGATCATCCTGCCGCGCAAGGGCGTGCTGGAGTTGCAGCGCCTTCTGGAAGGTGGCGACCGTGAGGTCGAGCTCGAAGTCGGCCGCAACCACCTGCGCATGCGCCGCGAGGACGTCACCTTTACCTCCAAGCTGATCGACGGCCGCTTCCCCGATTACGACGCGGTCATTCCGATCGGCGCCGACAAGGAAGTGAAGGTGGACCGCGAGGTCCTGCGGGCCGCCCTGCAACGCGCCGCCATCCTGTCCAACGAAAAATACCGCGGCGTGAAGCTCG
Source organism: Gammaproteobacteria bacterium RIFCSPHIGHO2_12_FULL_63_22 (assembly GCA_001801685.1). Taxonomy (GTDB): domain Bacteria; phylum Pseudomonadota; class Gammaproteobacteria; order Xanthomonadales; family Xanthomonadaceae; genus Arenimonas. The sequence goes on from MGYJ01000036.1 coordinate 16,843, forward strand.
AGGTATCGCCGGGCCAGCTGAAGATCGTCGCGCACAACCCGGAACAGGAAGAGGCCCAGGAAGAAGTCGAGGCCGAGACCCGGGTAGACAACCTGGCGGTCGGCTTCAACGTGACCTACCTGCTGGACGCGCTGTCCGCGCTGCGCGAGGAGCACGTCATCATCAACCTGCGCGACGGCAATTCATCCGCCCTGATCCGCGAGGCCAGCCACGAGCGCAGCCGCCATGTGGTGATGCCGTTGCGCCTGTGACGCCCAGCCCTGACATGACGTCCGCCCAACACAGGCCCGGTATCCCCGGGCCTGGTTTGCTTTGGGGCCCCAAGGCCATTTCCTGGCGGGGCCTGGCGTGATCCTGACCCGGCTCCAGATCCGTCAGTTGCGCTGCCTGGTCGAGGCGGAACTCGAGCCCCAGCCGGGCTTGAACGTGCTGGTGGGCGCCAATGGCGCCGGAAAGTCCAGCGTGGTCGAAGCCATCCACCTGCTGGGTTATGGCCGCTCGTTCCGCGGCCGAGTCTCCGACGGACTCGTGCGCACGGGCGCGCCGCATCTGGAGGTGTACGCCGAATGGCTGGACCGCTCAGGCGCCGGCCACCGCGCCGGCCTGCGCCACACCGGCAGTCGCTGGGAAGCGCGCCTGGACGGTGCGCCCGCCCCCAGCCTGACCGAGTTGTGCGCACAGGTCGCCGTGGTCACCTTTGAACCTGGCAGCCACGACCTGATTGCCGGGGGCGCAGAACATCGCCGTCGCTACCTCGACTGGGGGCTGTTCCACGTGGAACCGGATTTCCTGCCGCAGTGGCGCCGTTACTCGCGTGCCTTGAAGCAGCGCAATGTCCTGCTCAAGTCCGTGCCCTCGCCCTCGGCGCTGGATCCCTGGGACCGTGAACTGGCCGAGGCCGGGGAACGCCTGACCCGGCTACGTGCGGACTACCTGGATCAACTGGAAGCCTTCGTCGGCGAGCAGGCCCAGGCCTTCCTGTCCGAACTAGGCCGCGCCAGCCTGGAGTTCCGCCCCGGATGGAAGCGTGACGACATCAGCCTGGCGGATTCCCTGCTGCTGGGCCGGGAGCGGGACCTGGCGCTGGGCTACACCGGCTCCGGTCCGCACCGGGCCGATTGGCGGGTGGATTTTTCAGGCTTGCCAGGCCGGGAGGCGCTGTCCCGCGGCCAGGAGAAGTTGACCGCCCTGGCCTGCATCCTGGGCCAGGCGAGCGCCTTCGCCAGCCGCACCGGTGCCTGGCCCCTGGTTTGCCTCGACGACCTCGCGTCGGAGCTCGATCTTCGGCATCAGGCGCAGGTGCTGGAGCGAGTGGGGCGCTCGAACGCCCAGGTCCTGCTCACCGGCACCCAAATCCCCGAGATCCTGCGATCAGGCGACACGGCGTTTACCTTGTTCCACGTGGAACAGGGCCGTATTCGGGCCGGTTGATGCGTCTGTCTCGTAAATGAGACGAAGCACAAAGCGCGACCCGCGTCGGCTATAATCTGCACTCCTTATTGTAAAGCGCGCGACCGCCACCGGCGGCGCGTTGCACCGCCCGTCCAGAGATCCCAATCCGATGACCGAGTCGCAGACGCCGATCGCTCCCAACAACACCTACGACTCCAGCAAGATCACCGTGCTGCGCGGCCTTGAAGCCGTCCGCAAGCGGCCAGGCATGTACATCGGCGACGTGCACGACGGCACCGGCCTGCATCACATGGTGTTCGAAGTCGTGGACAACGGCATCGACGAAGCGCTGGCCGGTCATTGCGATCGACTCATCGTCACCCTGCACAACGATGGCTCGTGTTCGGTGTCCGACAACGGCCGCGGCATTCCGGTGGACATCCACAAGGAAGAGGGCGTATCCGCCGCAGAAGTCATCATGACCGTGCTGCATGCGGGCGGTAAGTTCGATGACAACAGCTACAAGGTTTCCGGCGGCTTGCACGGCGTCGGTGTGTCCGTCGTCAACGCACTGTCCGGCCACCTGTGGCTCGACATCTGGCGCGACGGCGCGCACTACCAGCAGGAATATGCGCTGGGCGAGCCGTTGTATCCGCTGAAGGAACTCGGCCCGTCGTCCAAGCGCGGCACCGAGTTGCGCTTCCTGCCCAGCGCTGAAATCTTCACCGACGTCGAATTCCATTACGACATCCTGGCCAAGCGCCTGCGCGAACTGAGCTTCCTCAATTCCGGCGTCAAGATCGAACTGATCGACGAACGCGGCGAAGGCAAGTCCGACATCTTCGAATACGAAGGCGGCATCAAGAGCTTCGTCGAACACCTCGCCGCGCTGAAGACGCCGCTGCATCCGACCGTCGTGTCCGCCTCCGGCGAGAAGGACGGCATCGTGGTGGACATCGCGCTGCAGTGGACCGACGCCTACCAGGAAACGATGTTCTGCTTCACCAACAACATTCCGCAGAAAGACGGCGGCACGCACCTGATTGGTTTCCGCGCCGCGCTCACCCGCACGCTGTCCAACTACATTGAACAGAACGGCATCGCCAAGCAGGCCAAGGTCGCGTTGTCGGGCGACGACATGCGCGAAGGCATGATCGCCGTGTTGTCGGTGAAAGTGCCCGACCCGAGCTTCAGTTCGCAGACGAAGGAAAAACTGGTCTCGTCCGAAGTCCGTCCCGCGGTGGAATCGGTCATCGGCCAGAAGCTGGAAGAGTTCCTGCAGGAACGCCCGAACGAAGCGCGCGCCATCGCCGGCAAGATCGTCGACGCCGCGCGTGCGCGCGAAGCCGCACGCAAGGCGCGCGACCTGACCCGCCGCAAGGGCGCGCTCGACATCGCCGGCCTGCCCGGCAAGCTCGCCGACTGCCAGGAAAAAGATCCCGCGTTGTCCGAGCTCTTCATCGTCGAGGGTGACTCCGCCGGTGGCTCCGCCAAGCAGGGCCGCAACCGCAAGACCCAGGCCATCCTTCCGTTGAAGGGCAAGATCCTCAACGTCGAGCGTGCGCGCTTCGACCGCATGCTCGCCTCGGCCGAAGTCGGCACGCTGATCACCGCGCTGGGTTGCGGCATCGGCAAGGACGAGTACAACCCGGACAAGCTGCGCTACCACCGCATCATCCTGATGACCGACGCCGACGTGGACGGCTCGCACATCCGCACGCTGTTGCTCACCTTCTTCTACCGGCAGATGCCGGAACTGATCGAGCGCGGGCACGTCTACATCGGCCTGCCGCCGCTGTACAAGATCAAGCAGGGCAAGAACGAGCTGTACATGAAGGACGACGCGGCGCTCAACGCCTACCTCGTCAACAACGCCATCGAAGGCGCCGAACTGCGCACGGGCGAGGGCGCGCCGGCGATCCCGGGCCCGGCCCTGGAAAAGTTGCTGCTCGATGTCGTCGCCGCCAATGAAGTCATTGCGCGCCACGCCTATCGCGTCGATCGCGCCGTGCTCGAAGCCTTGCTTGAAGCGCGTCCGCTTACGGCCGACGATTTCGTCGACGAATCGCGCCTGGCCGAATGGTGTGCCACGCTGGAAAGCGAACTCAATGCGTCCGGCCTTGGCCGCCCGCGCTATTCGGTGCGCGTGCAGCCGACCAGCGACGGCCAGGTCGGCGCCTTGCTGATCGAAAAACGCCACCACGGCCTGAGCTCCATCCAGACCCTGGCGGTGAACCAGTTGCTGCATGGCGAACTGCGCCAGATCAACGAGATCGCCGCGCAGCTGCACGGCTTGCTGCAGCCCGGCGCCAGCGTGTCGCGCGGTGGCAAGACCCAGGCCATCACCCGCTTCCGCCAAGCCCAGGAATGGCTGCTGGAAGAAGCCAAGAAGGGTCGCGCCATCCAGCGCTTCAAGGGCCTGGGCGAAATGAATCCCGAGCAACTCTGGGATACCACGGTCAATCCCGAAACGCGTCGCCTGTTGAAGGTGCGCATCGAGGATGCCGTGGCGGCAGACCAGATCTTCTCCACGCTGATGGGCGACGTGGTCGAACCACGCCGCGAGTTCATCGAGGAAAACGCCCTGCGCGTGGGCAACCTGGACGTCTGATCCGGACCCGGCCGGCCCCCGGACCCGCCCCAACCGGGCGGCGCCGGGCAGGCGCCACGGGCCATTGACGCCGCGTTAAGGCGTGATGCCCTACAACTGTCGCCGGAGCACCCGATTCACCCGGCTGCCAATCGCCGCCACCGCGTCTGCCCGGGCGCAGCTATTGAGGCGAACGGCCATCCCCCGTACGCTTTGCAGCCCTCGCTCCATCCCGTCCCCGCCTTACTGCCGTTTCCGTTCCGGAGAGCCCCATGAAGAAGTCGCTGTTGTTGTCCGCGGTGCTGGCCGCCGTGCTGGTTCCGCTGCCGGTTGAAACGGTGAGTGCACAGGCGGGCGGCGTTGACGCGCCGCAGGCCAACACCCGTGCCGCACGCAAGGCCCGCGAAGCAAAGAAGAGCGGCGCCACAAACGTTGCGCAGACCTATCCCAAGGCAGCCCGCGTTGCGCCCAAACAGGCCGGCGAACCGAAGCTGTCCAAGCAGCTGGGCGCGCTGTTCGAGCTGCAGACCAAGAACGACAGCGAAGATCAAATGATCGCGAAGGCCGAGGAAATCCTCGCCGATTCGCGCGCCAACGCCTTCGACAAGTCCAGCGCGGCCTACCTTGCCGGTGGCGCCTGGCAGTCCAAGGAAACCAAGGACTATTCCAACACCATCAAGTATTACAAGCAGGCCATCGAGTTCAACGGACTGCACAACAACCTGCATTACCAGGCCATGTTGCAGGTCGCGCAGATGCTCGATGCGGACAAGAAGTCCGACGAAGCACTGACCTACGTCGATCGTTTCCTGGCCGAAACCCAGTCCGAGGACGAGCGCGCCATCGCCATCAAGAACCAGATCCTGATCGGCAGCGGCAAGCCCGAGCAGGCCATCGCGGTGATGGAGAAGTTGGCCGCCGCCAAGCCTGCCGACAAGAAGCTGCAGATGAACCTGGCAAGCCTCTACCAGGAGGCCGGCCAGGAGGCCAAGGCGCTCGCCATCCTTGACCGTATGCGCAAGGACGGCCTGTTCACCGAAAGCAATGATTACGACATCGCCTGGCGCCTGCTGGCCAACAGCAACGACCGCCAGAAGGAAGCCGTCGGCATGATCGAGGAAGGCATGCAGAAGGGCATCCTGACCCCGGGCGCCGATGTGTACGCCTACCAGGCCCAGACTTATTACGCCGACGGCGAGACCGACAAGGCCATTGCCGCCTGGACCAAGGGCGCCCCGCTCAGCAAGAACGGCACGAGCTTCCTGAACCTGGCCAAGGCCCAGCAGGACAAGGAACGCTATGCCGACGCCAAGGCCTCGGCCCAGCAGGCGCTGGCCAAGGGCGTCACCAAGCCCGGCGAAGCCTGGCAGGTTATCGGCATGAGCGAAGACGGCCTGGGCAACAAGGCTGGCGCCATGGCGGCCTACCGGGAAGCGGCAAAGTACCCGGAAACCAAGAAATGGGCCGAAGCCGAACTCCGTCAAGCTTCGGGAAAGTGACGGTTGGTAATGAAGACGCCTTCGTATAAGCTAATACGTTCCCGCCGCTGGAAAGCAGTGGGTCGTTGCGCTTGTGCGCCGCGAGAACGAATGATCGAGCCGCCACCCGCATGACGGATTTACACACCAGCTTCGATACTCCCAAGCAAACGATCAGCTGGCCGCGCATCGCGGGCACTTCGTTTGCGATCGCGTTGCACGTGGTCGTCTTCATGACCCTGATGGCGCCCGTCACTTCGCAAAAGAGCGCGGACAAGGAAGATGACGTAACGCTCGTCAACTTCATCGAACCGCCCAAGCCACCACCGCCGCCGCCGCCGCCGCCGAAGGAACCGCCCAAGACGATCACCCGCATCGTCGAAGCGCCCAAGCCGACCGCGTTGCCGCCGCCGCCGGAAGAACCGCCGATGGTCTACAACGACCCGAGCCCGGTCTCCACGCCTGCACCGCCACCGGCTCCGCCGGCACCGGTCGCCGCGCCTGCAGATTTCGGTGGCTCGGTCGACCCGACCGGCCGCGCCTTGAACAAGCCGGTCTATCCGCCGGAAGAAATGCGCCGCGGAATCACGGGCACCACGCTGCTTACGCTCACCTACGACATCTCCGGTAACGTCACCGGCGTCGAGGTCAAGCGTTCCAGCGGCAATCGAAACCTGGATCGGGCCGCCGTCAAGGCTGCCAACCGCTGGAAGATCAACCCGGGCATGCGCGGAGGGGTACGCGTTGCTGGTCAGGTCGATGTCCCCGTCGAATTCACTCTTTAACGACTAACACTAGAAGGTCATATTTATGCTGCAGGACATCCTCATCAACACTGCCGCTGCCGCCGCGGCCGCCGCACCGGCCGCCTCCAACGCCGAATCCCTGCAGAAACTGGGCTTCAGCCACATGATCCAGAACCTGGATGTCATCAGCGCAGGCGTGCTGGTGATCCTGGTGATCATGTCGGTCGGCGCCTGGTGGTACACCATCGTCAACCTGATCAAGAATGCGGTCATCCGCACTCGTGCCGACCGCGTGATGCGCACGTTCTGGGAAACCCCGAACGCGCAGGACGCGATCCGCTTCATGGAAGAACAGAAAGCCAACGAGCCGTTCTCGAAGATCGCGCTTGATTGCGCCCAGGCCGCTGCGCACCACCAGCGTCATGAAGGCAGCCGCCTGGTCGAAGCCCTGAACCGCTCCGAGTTCATCGACCGCGCCCTGCGCCAGGCCGTCACGCGTGAAAGCGCCAACCTGGAAAACGGCCTGACCTGGCTCGCCACCGTCGGCGCCACCGCGCCCTTCGTCGGCCTGCTCGGCACCGTCTGGGGCATCTACCACGCCCTGCTCAGCATCGGCGAAAGCGGCAGCTCGTCCATCGACGCCGTCGCCGGCCCGGTCGGCGAGGCGCTGATCATGACCGCCATCGGCCTGGGCGTCGCCATTCCGGCCGTGCTTGCCTACAACTACTTCGTGCGCGTCAACCGTGACACCTACTCGAAGTTCGATACCTTCGCCCACGACCTGCACGACTTCTTCGCCACCGGTTCCCGCGTGGGCGAGGTCAAGCGCTAAGTCCGGCAACCGAGGCAGACAGCCATGGCTTTCAGTTCAAACTCCAGCGGCGGCGGTCCTATGGCCGACATCAACGTGACGCCCCTCGTGGACGTCATGCTGGTGCTCCTGATCATCTTCATGATCACGGCGCCCCTGATGACGCACAAGGTCGTGGTCAAGCTGCCCGAGGCCTCGCTCAGCACCAAGCCGGTGATCACCACGCCGCCGGTCACGCTGGCCATCAAGTCCGATGGCTCGCGTTACTGGAATGACGAACTGGTCAATCCCGCCAAGCTCGACCAGTACATGGGCGTCATCGTGCAGAAGGACCCGCAGCCGCAGGTCAACATCCGCGCCGATGCAACCACCAAGTACGGCGTCATCAACGATGCCGTGCAGACGTTGCGCAAGGCTGGCGTTCGCAAGGTCGGATTCGTTTCCGGCCCCGAGCGCGACAACTAAGTACAGGGACTCGAGATGGCATTTGCTTCCAACTCTGGCGGCGGCCCCATGGCCGACATCAACGTGACGCCCCTCGTGGACGTCATGCTGGTGCTGCTGATCATCTTCATGGTGACGGTGCCCCCGCTGTCGTATCCGATCCAGGTCGACCTTCCGCAGCCCAGCACCATGCCGCCACCGCCGGGCATGCCGCCGCCGCCGATCCGCATCCGCATCGACGCCGCTGGCGGCGTCAGCTGGAATGGCAGCCCGGTGGACATGCGCATCCTGCAGTCGCAGTTCGATGTTGAAGGTGCACGCGGCGATACGCCGGCCGGCACCATCGACGCCACCAAGCAGCCCGCCATCGAGATCGAAACCGACCGCGATGCCGAATACGAAATGCTGGCCAAGGTGCTGTCGCGCGCCAAGAACGCAAACCTGGTCAAGATCAATTTCGTGGACATGGCAGCGCAGTAAACAGCGCGACCGATTGCAACAGGACAACGCCGCCCTCGGGCGGCGTTTGTTTTTGTCAGCTCGCCGCGATGATGCGCAGGTACGCGCGCACCGTCGCGTCCAGCCCGGCGTACAGCGCCTCGCCGATCAAGGCGTGGCCGATCGACACTTCCGAAACCCCGGGTACGCCTTTCAGGAACGCCCCCAGGTTGGCCTGGCTCAGGTCGTGGCCCGCATTTACCGCCAGGCCCAGCGCCCGGGCTTCGGCCGCCGTGGCCGAACAGGCCGCCAGCTCAGCCGACGCGTCGCCGGCCGCAAAGGCTTCGGCGAACGGCCCGGTGTAAAGCTCGATCCGGTCCGCGCCCATCGCGGCCGCCAGGCGCAGGTTGCGCGCGCCGGCGTCCATGAACAGCGACACCCGCGCCCCCGCCGCCTTGAAGTCGGCCACCAGCGGCGCGAGGGCCGCGTGGTCGCGCTCCAGGTCGAAGCCGTGGTCCGAGGTCAGCTGCCCGTCGCCATCGGGCACCAGCGTCACTTGCTGGGGCCGGGTCTCGCGCACCAGCGCCAGCAGCCCCGGATAGCCGCCACGCGGCGGCGCGAACGGGTTGCCCTCGATATTGAATTCGACCCGGCCGCGGGCCAGCACGGCCAGGTCGCGGACATCGCCGGGCCGGATATGGCGCTGGTCGGGGCGCGGATGCACGGTCAGGCCACCGGCGCCGGCAGCCATTACCGCGCGTGCCGCGGCGACCACGCTGGGCTCGTCGCCACCGCGAGAGTTGCGCAGCACGGCCACTTTGTTCACATTGACGCTCAGTACGGTCATGGGGAGTGATTCGTTGGAAGGGTTGGTAGCCAAGGCGTCGCCAGAAACCGCCCGGGACTTGGGCTCGACAGCACAGTACCGTTTCCGCCGGGTGTCGCATACTGCGCCGATGACCCGCTTTTTTCTCCTGCGCGCCTTGCTGGCGTTGCTGCTTGCCACACTGGTCGTGGCCGGCGCGATGGCGGACACCTTGCGCGGCACGCCGCTGCTTCGCCGTTACCTGCCCGAAGACTACAACGCGACGCCGCAGCATTGGGCGATCGCCACCGACAAGCAAGGCCGCCTGTACGTGGGCAATGGCGAGGGCGTGCTTCGCTATGACGGCGAAACCTGGCAACTGATCACCCTGCCGGCCAAGCAGATCGGCCGCGACGTGGTCACCGGGCGCGACGGCCGCATCTACGTCGCCAGCTACGACACTTTCGGCTGGCTGCAGACATCACCTGATGGCGAAATGGTCTATCAGGAGTTGCTGACCGCCGTGGGCCTGAAGGGCCGCGACCGTGACCTGGGCAATGTCTGGCAAATCATCGTCACCGACGAGGGCACCTACTTTCGCGGCGAGCGGATGCTGCACTTCCTCAGTTACGACCACAAACAGGTCAAGCACTGGCCGCTGGATGAAAACCAGCGCAGCTTTTTCGCGCAGGGCAACCAGCTTTACGCGCGCATCGCCGGCAAGGGCTTTTGCCGTTTCGTCGATGGCAAGTTCGAGTTGTTGCCGGGCGGCGAGCTGTTCGCCGACCAGGGCCTGCCTGGCGTCATCGATCGCGGCAGCTGGCAGTTGCTGGTTGGCGACCTGGGTTTCTTCCGCGCCGACAAGCAAGGCGTGCGTCCCATCGCCGGTGACGCCGGCGCCGAATTGCGCGACGCCAATGCCTACGTTGCCTATGCCTTGCAGGACGACAGCTTCGTCATCGGCACGCTGAAGGGCGAACTGTTCCGTTACGGTCCCGACTTCAAGCTGCGCGAGCGCGTCAACCTGGGCAGCTTTGGCGTGGTTGCGCTGGGCAGCGACCAGGAAGGTGGCCTGTGGGCGGCCACCGAAGGCGACCTGATCCGGATGTCGCTGCCGTCGCCGTGGTCGTTCATCGGCGCGGCGCAGGGCCTTGGCGGCACCGTCTACGATTTCGAATGGCACGACGATGCGTTGTGGGTGGCCGGCACGCGCGGCATCGTGCGCCTGAGCGCCGGAGAACACGGCCGCATCGCGGCGCGTGAAACCGGTTGGGTGCAGCTCGAGGCGTTTGCAGTGGCGAGCACCGACGCGGGCCTGGTGGCGGCGCATCGCAACGGCATACTCGTGCTCGATCCGGGCGCCACGGAACCGCGGCCCGTGCTCGAGACCGAGGCGGAAAGCGTCTTGCAGCTGGTGGCCTCGCGCTTCCATCCCGATAGGCTGTACGGCCTGGGCGACCAGCACCTGTACGTGCTGGAACGCAACGACGGCCGTTGGGGCCTGGGTTATTCGATCGCGCTGGAAGGCGCCAGCGCTTCAACGCTGATCGAAACCGGTGCCGAGCAAGTGTGGCTCGACGATTCCCGCGGCGGTCCGCAGCGCTGGACGCTGGACCCCGTACGCAAGGCCGCGGCGCGCAAGGAAGTGTTCGGCAAGGCCCAGGGCATCGAGCTCGACCCCGCGGCGGGCAGCTTCCTGTTCGAGCTCGACGGCAAGATCCACGTGATCAGCGGCGAGCAGGGTTTCCGTTTCGACACGAAGCGCTTCATTCCCGATGTCGGTCCGCCCTTCACCCTGGTGGACCGCCCGAATGAACTGGTGGTCGAGCAGACGCCGCTGGGCACCTATGCCTTCACGCGGCGTCAGCTGTGGTTCCGCGCGCCGAAGGCGACCGAGTGGAAGCCCCTGCACCTGGGTTCGCAACTGGCCGCGGGTTACGGCCGGCTTCGCTTCAACCAGGATGGCGTGTTGCGCGTCGCCACGTGGAGTGGGTTGCTGCAGTACAACCCGGCCGAAAAACAGCCGGCGCCGGTGCCGTTGGTGCTGGGCTTCGAGCTGGTTACGGCGGAAAGCCCCGACGGCCAGGAAATGCGCAGGCTGCCGATTTCGTCGGCCGGCAAGACGGTGGAAATTCCGTCCGGTTACCGGCTGCACTTCCGCTACGGCATGGTCAGCATGGACAGCGGCCTGGAGTTCCGCTATCGGCTCAATGGCTCGGGCCTGCCCGACGCCTGGAGCAACTGGACCGATCGCGAGTTGTTCATTCGCGCCATGACGCCCGGCGAATACCTGCTGGAAGTCGAGGCGCGCACGCGCAGTGGGCGTCCGGCCGCGCCCACCAACTATCGCTACACGATCCTGCCGACCTGGAAACAGCGCGCGTGGGTCCAGTGGACCGGCGGCCTGTTGTTGCTGGGCATCTGCGTGTTGCTGGTGCAGGAGTTCGTGCGCCGTCGCACCCAGCGCTATGTGGAGACCAATCGCAAGCTCGAGGCGCGCATCGGCGAGCGCACGCACGAGCTGGAAGCCGTGAACCGCAAGCTGGCGGAGCTGGCGACCGAAGATGCACTGACCGGCGTCGCCAACCGCCGCGCCCTGGAAAACGGCTTGCAGCGTGAATGGTATCGCTGCCTCGACCAGCGCCGTCCGCTGTCGGTGCTGATGATCGACGTCGATCATTTCAAGCGCTACAACGATGCGCACGGCCACCTGGAAGGCGACGTGCTGTTGCGCACCATCGCCCAGCAGCTGTACGCATTGCATGATCCCAAGCGCGAACTCCTGGCCCGTTATGGCGGCGAGGAATTTGCCCTGTTGCTGCCCGGCGTGCATCAGGATGAGGCCTTGCGCCGCGCCGAAAAGATCCGCATCGGCATGCAGGAACACATCGGCGAAACCACCATCAGCATCGGCGTGGCCGGCTTCGTGCCGACCATGCAGGGTGATTCGATGAACCTGCTGCGTCGCGCGGACGCCGCGCTCTATCGCGCCAAGCGCGCAGGTCGCAACCGGGTGGAAGTGGACACCGAGTCGTCGGCCTGATCAGCCGGCGAGCAGGTAGGCCGTCAGTCGCGGCGTGATGGCGTCGCGCAACGCGAGCACGGCCGTGTGTTCGCGCGAGGGCGACAAGCGGAAGAATTGCCAGCGCGCGGCATCGCCCGCGTCGCTGGGTGGCTCCAGCAACCGTGGCGTGTCGGCCCGTGCGTCGAAGCGCCAGCGCGGCGTGTAGCCGAAGATGCCAGTCCCGGTGGCCTTGCAGCTTGCTTCCTTGGCCGTCCACAAGCGCAGGAAAGCCAGGCGCGCGGATTCTGCATCCATGGCATCGAGCTGGTCGGCTTCCTGGGCGCTGAACCAGCGTCGCGACAGGCGACCGACCGGCGGAATCCGGTCAATGCGTTCCAGGTCCACGCCGACGCGGCCCTGGCGGCACAAGGCGACCAAGGTGCCGCCACGGGTATCGCTGAGATTGAAATCCGGCGCGCCTTCGTGGCGCAGGAAGGGGCGGCCTTTTTCCTCACGACCGAAGGCGAGCGCGTGCGGCGGCAGGCCGACATGCGCGGCGAGCACGGTCCGCAGCAAGCGATCCACGCGCTGCCGGCGCGGCTCGGGCGGGTCCGCCGATCCAGGGTCAGGGCACCAGTGCAGGCGCAGTTCGTCCGGCGCCAGCGGCGGCGCTTCGGCCGCGCGCAGCAACGGCCAGGGCAGGGCGATCAGGGCGGCGGTTCGCTGCCGGGATTGCCAGGGCTGCCGGGATTGGATTGCGCGGCAGCCTTGCGTGCCTCGGCCTGCTCGCGCAGCCGGCGCAGGTCTTCGGGGCTGATGATCTGCGTGTCGTTGCGTGCGCCGCTGGAGATGCGGGTGGACACCCAGCCCAGCATCCAGGCGATGAAGCCCACCAGGGACGCCAGCACCAGGATCACCACCAGCCAGCCGGAGGCCTTGGACGCGGCGAGCAACAGGGCCATGGCGATAAACAGATATAACCAGTGCATGGGACGACCCTCGGTAACGTGGGGCCAGTTTAGCCCAGCCTCACAGCAGCGGCGATAGCAGCCGGGCCGACGCCTCGCCCAGCGACGGCCAGAATCCCAGGCGCCGCGGGCCATGTACTTCGCGGCCGTGCGACAGGTCTTCGGCCAGCACCGATTCCAGGGCCGACGCCACGCCGGCGTCCTCGAACAACACACACAATTCGAAATTCAGCCGGAAGCTGCGGTTGTCGAAATTCGAACTGCCCAGCACGCTGATGTCCGAGTCCACCAGCAGCGCCTTGGTGTGCAACATCTTCGGATACTCGAAGACGCGCACGCCTGCGCCTATCAACTCGTCGAAGTAGGATCGCGCCGCCGCCGACACCAGCGCCGAATCGCCGCGCCGCGGCACCAGCAGGCGCACGTCCACGCCGCGCAATGCCGCCGAGGTCAGCGCCATGCGCGCGGCTTCGCCGGGCACGAAATACGGCGTCACCAGCCAGATCCGTTTTTGCGAGCGGTGCAGTGCGCCCAGCATCACCCGGTGGATCGTCTCCCAGGGCGAATCCGGCCCGGCCGGCAACACTTGCGTGCGAATGGGTCCGTTCGGCATCTGCGGCCACAAGTCGGTTTCCTGCGGCGCACGACCGCTGGCGTAAACCCAGTCCTCGGCGAAGGCCAGCTGCAACCAGCGCACCGCCTGGCCGTCCATGCGCAGGTGCAGGTCGTGGAAGGCATCCTCGCGCAGCGCTTCGTTTTCGGTGTCGGTGATGTTGATGCCGCCCGTAAATCCAATCGTGCCGTCGATCACCACGATCTTGCGATGCGTGCGCAGGTTCAGGCGCGGATGCCACAGGCGGCGCAATCGGAAGCGATGGAAGAACGCGACCTCGCCGCCGGCATCGCGCAAGGGGGCAATGAATTCGCGGGACAGTTTGGCCGAGCCCAGCGCATCGACCAGCAGGCGGACTTTCACGCCTTCGCGCGCTTTCGCAACCAGGGCATCGCGGACCCGCGTGCCGGTGATGTCGGGTTCGAAAATGTAGTACTCGACGTGCACGTGGTAACGCGCCGATTCGATCGCATCCACCAGTGCGTTGAACGTCGCAGCGCCGCCGACCAGCAACTTCACCCGCTCGCAGCTGCTGGGCAGGAAACCACTGGCGCCTTCGGCCAGTCGCATCAGCGGGCTGGGTTCGTTGGCCTGGTGCGATCCGAGCCGCAGCTCGCCCATGCGCGCCCGTGCCTGGCTGCGCTTGATGCGGTTGCGCCGGATGCGAGTCGGGCCGAGCACGTGGTAGATGACCAGGCCCACCACCGGCAACAAGGCCAATGACAGGATCCAGCTCAGCGTCGCCACCGGCTCGCGTTTCTGCATCATGATCCAGCCGGCCAGCCAGACCAGGTAGCCGGCCCAGGCCAGGCCCAGCCAGAGCGACAGGTGCGGCTGCAGGGCGGTCCAGAGTTCGATCATTCCGGCAGTCTACCGAGTGCGGCGGTGCTTGGCCGACGCGCGTGGCCCACTAACAGAAACGGCGGCCGAAGCCGCCGTTCCGTCACTCGATGCCGGACGCCGTTATCGACGTCGAATCAGTCCCAGCAGGAACAGGATGACGACCGCGCCGATCACCGCGTTGATGATCGCCCCGGCGACACCGCCGCCCAGCGACACACCCAGGCGACCGAGCAACCAGGTGCCGACGAAGGCGCCGATGATGCCGATGATGATGTTGCCGAGCAGGCCGAAGCCATATCCCTTTACGATCAGTCCAGCCAGCCAACCGGCGATCGCGCCGATTATCAGGATGGTCAGCAAGCTTTCCATTGCCATGTCCAGTTCCCCGTGATGACGCCCAAGCGGACGCAGGCCATAACTACGCGTCCCCGGTGCCGGTCGCAAGCAGGAGCCCGTTCAGGCTTCAGCGGCGGTTGGGATTCAGGCCGGCAGCGAGTCGTGTTCCAGGTGGTAGCGCGTAGCTGTTTCGACCTCGTGCCGCGATCCCAGGAACACCGGCACGCGCTGGTGCAGCCCGGTCGGCACCACGTCCATCAGCCGGCTGCGCCCGGTAGTCGCCGCGCCGCCCGCCTGCTCGACGATGAAGGCCATCGGGTTGGCTTCGTACATCAGGCGCAGGCGGCCCGGCTTTGACAGATCCTTCCTGTCCGCCGGATAGATGAAGATGCCGCCGCGGGTCAGGATGCGGTGCACGTCGGCGACCATGCTCGCCACCCAGCGCATGTTGAAGTCCTTGCCGCGCACACCCTGCTTGCCTTCCAGCAAATCGGAAACGTAGCGCTGCATCGGCGCATGCCAGTGGCGCTGGTTGGACATGTTGATGGCGAATTCCTGCGTGTCCGCCGGAATGCGGATATCGCGCCGGGTCAGCATGAAGCTGCCCTGCTCGCGGTCCAGCGTGAAGCCATGCGTGCCGCGGCCGATGGTCAGCACCAGCAGCGTGCTCGGCCCGTAGATGGTGTAGCCCGCGCAAACCTGCGCGACACCGGGCTGCAGGAAATGTTCGTCGGTCGGCTCGATGACGCCATCGGGACATTGCAGCACCGAGAAGATGGTGCCGACCGCCACGTTCACGTCAATGTTCGAACTGCCATCCAGGGGATCGAACAACAACAGGTAATTGCCCTTGGGATACGCGTTCGGAATCGGGTGCGCATGCTCCATTTCCTCCGACGCCAGCCCGGCCAGGTGCCCGCCCCACTCATTGGCCTCGAGCAGGATCTCGTTCGACAGCACATCAAGTTTCTTCTGCGCCTCGCCCTGCACGTTGCCGGTGCCGGCATCACCCAACACGCCCCCCAACGCGCCCTTGCCCACGGCGGTGGAGATGGTCTTGCATGCGCGCGCCACCACTTCGATCAGCAGTCGCAAGTCAGCGTTGATATGTCCGGCATGTTGTTCCTGGATCAGGAAGCGGGTAAGCGAAATCGGCTTGGCAGACATGACATCTCGTCGTAGTTCGCGGAGCCTTCGATTATAAATCACCCGGACAACGACGCTGCGCGGGCGCTTGACGGCGCCGGGGGACGGGTCCGCCCTGGTCGCCCCGGCGTAGCCGCTCCATGCGGACTCAGGGTCGACCGGCCGGCCATCCATGGCCCGCCTCCTGTGCGAACCCATCCCCCGGCACCGCCAAGCGCCCGGCCACTGCCCTCGCGAGGTGAGTAATAAGCAAGCCCTCGCGATGCAATCTTCTTCTTGGGGGAAATGCGTCGCTGTGCCTCTGCCGATGGATTGCATGCGAGTGCGCATCCCGCTGGCTTCGAACCCATGAAATCTGACCACCGACAAACTCTCCAAATTGCGGAGTCGTGCTTGTTCGACGTTGACGTTCAACAACACACGATGGTGTCTGACGAACGATTGGCGGTGACGGGGGGTGGGTTCGCACAGGAGGTTGGCCATGGATGGCCAACCGGTCGACTCTGAGTCCGCAGGAGCGGCTACGCCGAGGCGACCAGGGCGGACCCGCCCCCCGGCGCCGTCAAGCGTTCGCGCCAGCAGCTATCGCGAGTCGGTGGCGAGTCAGATGATTTGGAGGGTGATGGCTTTGAGGACGGCGCGGGTGCGGTCGCGGGTGCCTAGTTTGTCGAGGATGTCCGAGACGTAGTTTTTCACCGTGCCCTCGGACAGGAACACCGCGCGGGCGATTTCCTTGTTCGAGTAGCCGCCGGCGAGCAGTCGCAGGATCGCCACTTCGCGTTCGCTGAAGGTGTCGGTGGGCTCGCTGGTGTCGCGGTAGGCGTAGCGCGCGCGCACCGGGTCGGTGGAGACCGGGGCGAGCAGCGTGTCGCCGGCGGCGACTCGCGTTACCGCGTCCAGCAGGTCTTCCGGCGATGCGTCCTTCAGCAGGAATCCACGCGCCCCGTATTCGGCGGCGCGCAGGGTCAGGTCGGGTTCGTCGAAGGTCGTCAGCAGGATCACCGGCGTGGAATTGCCTGCGGCGCGCAAGGCATCCAGCAATCCGAAACCATCGAGACCGGGCATGCGGATGTCCGACAGGATCACGTCCACCGGCTCGTGTTCGATCGCGGCCAGCAGGGCGCCGCCGTCGCCGGCCTGCACCACCACCCGCAATTGGCTGAAGCCGCCGAGCAGCGCGGCCAGGCCGCTGCGTACCAGGGCCTGGTCGTCGGCCAGCGCCAGCCGCAAGGGCGTCGCGGCCGGACTCATGCCGCCTCCGGCAACCAGGCCTCGAGGTGCACGCCGCCGGACTCACGGCGCTCCGCGGTTACGCCGCCGCCAATCGCTTCCAGTCGTTCGCGCATGCCGGTCAGGCCGTTGCCGAAGCGCAGCTCGCCGCCGCCGCGGCCGTCGTCGCGCAGGTCCAGGCGCAGTTGGCCGTCCTTGCGGCGCACGGTCAGCCACAGGTTTTCCGCACCGCCATGTCGTGCCGAATTGGTCAGCGCTTCCTGCACGGTGCGCAGCACCGCTTCGGCTTGTTCGAACGAGGCCACGCGCAATCCTGCTTCCATGTCCAGGCGCAGGCGCGGTTTGGGGAACGGCGCGGCCAGTCGCTCGATCAACTCGCGCAATTGCACGCCGTCATGCAGGCGCATCTGTTGCACCACGGCGCGAATGTCGCCGAGCAATTCGTCGGCCAGTTTCGCGCAGAGGTCCACCTGCGCATTGCCCGCCAGCGCCGGCTGTCGCTGCAGTGCGCCCAGGTTCAATTTCAGCGCGGTCAGCTTGTGACCGGCCACGTCGTGCAATTCGCGCGAGATGCGCAGGCGTTCCGAATCGCGCGCGCTCTCGGCCAGCAGCGAACGCGTGGCGAGCAGGTCGGCGTTGACCTCGGCCAGCACGTCGCGCGACCGTTGCGCGGTGTAGGCATACCAGGCGGTGACGATGGCGAACAACTGGAAGCTGGCGCCGATCAACACCGTGAACAAGGGCGACGACGCCCGCCACAGTTGTCCGTAGGCGAAGTACATCGCCAGGTTCACCGCGACGAAAACCAATACCAATCGAACAGGCGAGAGCATCTGCGCCAGCTGCGCCATCACGATGATCAGCAGCACGCTGGTCGAACCGTAGCGCGCCAGCACGATGATGCCGAGCGCCAGCAGCAGTTGCGCGATCACGATGCCGATGCCGCGATTGCCGTCCACGCACAGCACCGAGCGCAGCATGAACAATGCGATGAAAGCGACATGTGCTGCGATCACCGTCGGCCACAGCGCGGGCGCGTCGATCAGCCCCGTGCCTCGCGGCGCGTTGAAAAGCAGTTCGCTGCCGATCGCCAGCCAAGCGATATAGGCGGCCAAGTTCAGGGGTTCGAGCAGGGGGCGCAGTCGGTTCCACATGCACGCAGCTTGGGCCGATGTTCGGCCGGGCTCAAGACGTCGCAAGCACAAAGTGACTTCCGGCACCTCGAAGCGATGACCACCGGCACCTGATCGCCGCCGCCCTCGCCGGCAAAGTGGCCTCGCACAAACGGAGAACACCATGTCTGCCTATTCGATGACCGTCCTCATGCACTCGAGCCTCGGCGCCGCCGCGCTGGCCACCTACTGGGTCGCCGCGCTGGCGAAGAAGGGCAGCGGGCCGCACAAGCTGGCTGGCAAGGTCTATGTCGCGGTGATGATCGGCCTGTTGATCCCGGCCGTGCCACTGAGCATCAATGTCTTCCGGCACTTCAGCACGGCGTTTGGCGCGTTCCTGTTCTACCTGCTGGTCATCACGGGCACCGCGCTCTGGCAGGGCTGGTACGCAACCCGCAACAAGCGCGATTTCAGTCGCTATGTCGGGTCCGGTTTTCGCCGCCTGGCATGGTTGAACATCGGCTCGGGCCTGGCCGTGCTCGGCCTCGGCATCGCCACGACCTCGCCGATCTTCCTGGGCTTCTCGCTGGTTGGCCTGCTGGGCGGGCGCAGCATGTTGCGCCTGGCCAAGGCCGGCCCGGCGCATCCGCGCTGGTGGATGGAACAGCACCTCGGCGCCATGCTCGGCTGCGGCGTCGCCACGCACATCGCCTTCCTGCAGATTGGCTTGCCGCGCCTGATGCCCTCGCTGGCGGGACCGGTGCTACAGAACATCGCCTGGCTCGGACCGCTGGTGGTCGCCGGCCTGGCGCGAGTGTGGCTCGGCCGCAAATACCTGGGTGGCGTGGGCGGCGCCGGTGCGGCGAATCGTGCAACACCGGCGGACAAGGCCCGCAGCATCAGCCCGCGCCCCAGCCTGGGCGAGACCTCGTCAGCGAATTGATTCGACGATCTGCCCGGTGTCCACGGTGGCGCGTTGCAGCCGCTGCGCGCTGGCGCCGCGCAGCACGCGGAACTCGTCGAAGTAGGACGGCAGGCCTTCGGCCACCAGGGTCGGGCCGTCCTGCAGCTGGTAATGCAGGTGCGGGAAGAAGGCGCTGCCCGACGCGCCGATCGCGGCGATGGTTTGTCCGCGCCGCACGCGGTCACCGGCTTTCACCTGCACGCTGCCCTGCTTGAGATGTCCGTACACACTGAACTCGCCGTTGCCATGGTCGATCACCGCATGGTTGCCGAACAGCACCATCGGATCTTGCGGAATCTTCGACTGATCGAAGTTGCGGTTGTCGGGCTGCCCGTTCTCCATCGCCACGATCACGCCGTCGCCGGTGGCGCGCACCGGCGCGCCGAAGCCCACGTAATTTTCATTGCGCGACAAATCGCCATGGGCCATTTCGCCGTCCTCATCCACCGGCACGAAATCGTAGCCGTAGCGCATGAAATTGCTCTTGAAGCCCATCTGCGCCAGCGGCGCGAAGCTGTAATCGAAGCGCCGATGGTGGGCCAGCGCATCGTGGCCGTCGTAGTTGATCATGCGGCCGCGCACCGGCAGGACCAGCGCGGTCAAGCCCTGGCGCGCCACGGGCTTCACCTCGATGCTGCGCACGATCTCCGGCGCATCCTTCGCATCGCCCGACAGCGTCATGTCGAATTGCAGGCTGCCGATCTGCAGTTCGCGGCCAAAACTCGGAAACGGATTGAACATCGTCAGCGTGCCGCCGGCCGGCACGTCGCGCGCGGGCAGGGTGTGGATGCTGGGACGCACGCCATTGCCATCCAGCAGCCGGCGTTCCAGCAAGCGGCCGGCCGAATCGCGCACCGAAACCTGCAGGCGTCGCAACGACAGCGGCGCCGCGCCCTTGTTGCGCAGGAACAGCTCGAAGTTCAGGTCTTGCCGGTCGGGCAGGGTTTCGATGTAAATGCGCGAAGGCCCGCTCGACAATTGCAGCACGTCGTCAGGGGTCGCGGCGCTCGCTGGTGTCGGCAACAGCAGGGCAAGCACGAAAAAAATCAAGGTACGCATCCATCCACTCCCCATAGGTATTGGGTGGATGGATACCGCGGCCACGACAACGGTTGCACCCGCGCGAGTCGCGCGGGCCGAGGATCAGATGTCGCCGTCCTGCAGCCAGCCCTCGCCCGTGCCGCGCTGATAGACCCTGTCGCCGGGCAGGATCTCGCCGGCCGGAATCGTCGGCAACTGCGATAGCTCATCGTAATACGGGCGGAAATCGGGCCCGGTCGCATCGAACAACTGGTCGAAGCTGTCGATCACGAAATACGTCTTTTGGTAGGTGTCGATCCGATAGCGCGTGCGCATGACGCGCAGCAGGTCGAAGCCGATGCGGTTGGGCGCCTTTGATTCGAGGCAATGCACGCTTTCACCGCTGGAGCTGACGATGCCCGAGCCATAGATGCGCAGGCCCTGCGGCGTGTTGATCAGTCCGAACTCGACCGTGTACCAGTACAGGCGCGTCAACTGCGCCAACGCCTCGGGGCCGATGCCGTGCGCCTTCACGCCGCCGCGGCCGTAGGCCTGCATGTAATCGGCGAAGACGGGGTTCATCAGCAGCGGCACGTGGCCGAACAAGTCGTGGAACAGATCGGGTTCGGACAGGTAATCGAGTTGCTCCGGGCGACGGATCCACCAGGTCACCGGAAAGCGCCGGTTGGCCAGGTGTTCGAAGAAATCCAGTTCCGGCAACAGGCCTTCCACGCAGACCAGTTGCCATCCGGTCTTGGCGAGCAATTGCGGATTGAGGTCGGAAAATTTCGGGATCGCGTCTTCGCCGATGCCCATCTCGTCCTGCGTGACGAGGAACTCGTCGCAGGCGCGGCCGACCAGGATGTCGCGCTGGCGGCGGAACAGCGTGCTCCAGACCTGGTGGTCGGTCTCGGAATAGTTTGCCCACGGCTGCTCGACGACGCCGGTCGCGTACAGGGGCACGCTGCCCTTGTCGGTGCTGAGGTGTTCGACGCGTTGCGGCTGGGTCATGGCGGACGGCTTCCGGGGGGAGCCCAGTTTATCGCAAGCCCTGGGACATCTGCCCATCGGCCACCATCACGCAGTTGCGGCCTTCAGTCTTGGCCGCGTACATCGCCCGGTCGGCGCGTCGCAGCAAGTGCGAGAACTGCTGGTCCGAAGCATCCAGGGCCGCCACGCCAATGGAAATCGTCAGCGGCAGTTCGATCAGGCCGTCGCCGTCGTGGATGGCCATGGGCGTGTCGGAGAAGCCGCGGCGGAGCCGTTCAGCCGCGGCCCGCGCGCTGTGCAGGTCGATATCGGGCATCACCACCACGAACTCCTCGCCGCCTTGCCGGCCGATCAGGTCTTCGTTGCGCAGGATCTCGCGCATCCGGCGCACGACTTCCACCAGCACGTTGTCGCCACACTCGTGCCCGTGCTGGTCGTTGACGAGTTTGAAGTGGTCCACGTCCACGATCAGGATCGCCAGCGGAATGCCATGCCGTCGCGCCGCGCTGATTGCGCGTGTCGCCAGGTCGTCAATGGCGCGGCGGTTGTAGATGCCGGTCAGGTAATCCACGCGCGCCATGCGCTCCAACTGCACCTGCGCGCTTTCGGCGCACATCAGCAGGAAGCCCACCGTGGCCAGCACCGGCAACAACAGCAGGCCGCCGATGCAGGCCAGGTTGACTGGCGTGGCGGCCAGCAATTGATCGGGCGCGATCGGCCAAAAGCTTTCCAGGCCCGCGCGCACCAGCACCAGTAGCGTCACCAGGGCGAACAGCGCGCCCGTGAAGCGCGGCACCCGGCCGCGCGGTCCGCCGCGCCGGAACACCGCCCGCGCGCCGCTGCCGATCAGTACCGCCAGCAACACGTGCACGATGATGATCCGCGCCTGCAGGTGCGGCGAGACGAAGGTGAACCACACGGCGGCAAGACCCACCATCCCGGTGATGACATACAGGCGCATGCGCCGTTCGGGCAATCCATAGAAACTGCGCAAGGCGATCGCCATGCAGCCGAAGGAAGCCGCCAGCGAGGTGGCGCCTACCGCGATAACCAGCCACAACGGAATCTGGTCGCGAAGTGCAATCAGGGTGAAGCCGAGCGGATGCAATGCGATGCCGGCCAGCCACCAGCGCAGGCTGGGCCGGACGTTGTCCGGCAGGCTCTTCCAGTTGAGCAAAAGCATCCCTGCGGTGAGCCAGGTAACCAGCGCACCGACCAGGATTGCGGTGCGCGGGTCGAATGACCAGGCCACGGGAGCCCTCGGGGGAAATACCACTGAAGCGATGCAAATTGCGCGCCAATGTCCGCGCCGTGATCGTGATCCCCATCACGATGCAGGAATCTATTCTGCCGGCGGTCGCCGAAATGGCAGAACGACGCCGGTTTCCGTCGGTGCGCGATCGGCGGGCCGATGCCAGATGACGGGCACTTCATCGGGCGACGGCAACTCCAGCGTCGTCTCCGGCGGCTGCTCTTCCTCGATTTCCCAACTGTAACGGCGACGCGGCGGCACCGGGTCGGCCCGACGCCAGACAAAGCCGCAGATCACGCCGAACACGGCGCCCGACAAGTGGTATTCCCAGGACACGCCCATCTCGATCGGCAACACCGACATCAGCATGCCGCCGAAGAAGAAGAAGGCGATCAACGACGCCGCAATGGCCGGGCGGTCGCGGCGCAGGATGCCCAGGGTGAACACCAGGAAGCCCAGCCCGTGGGTCACGCCACTGGCGCCGATATGGAAGCCGCCCGTGGCGATCAGCCAGGTGCCCAGGCCCGAACCAATCCAGAGCACCGGCAAGGCGCGCAGCGTGGCGCGCGGAAACACCGTGCCCGCCAGCGTGCCCAGGATCAGCACCGACAGCGAGTTGGCCGCCAGGTGTCCGATCGAGCCGTGCAGCAGCGGCGCCGTCAGCACGCCCAGCAAGCCAGCGCCCACCTGCGGCTGCAAGCTGTAGGGCCGCAGGCTCGGCGCCAGGTCTTGCAGGAAGAAGATGGTGCCCAGCACCACCACCGCCAGCATCGACAGCGTCAGCGCACGCTTGAATCGCGCCAGTACGGCGGGCGCCTCGGTCAGTTCGGGGTCGAGGTCGGAGGAAGGATCGGCGTCGGACATGGGCTAGAGATGGGGCGACCTCGCCGCAAGGCAAGGCCGCCCACCGCGGCAGCGCGGCCTAGCTGGCGTGCTTGGGTCGCGGTGCGATCCACAGGCTGGCCAGCATCGCCGTCGCAATCAGCGCTGCGACGACACCCAGGGACAGGAACACCGGAATCTTCACCCAATCCACGATCAGCATCTTCGCGCCGATGAACACCAGCACCGCCGCCAGGCCGTAGGTCAGCAGGTGGAATTTCTCGACCATGCCGGCCAGCAGGAAGTACAGCGCACGCAGGCCGAGCACGGCGAACACGTTGGAGGTGAGCACGATGAACGGATCGGTGGTGATGGCGAAGATGGCGGGGATGGAGTCCACCGCGAAGATCACGTCAGTCACGCCGATCATCACCAGCACCACGAACAGCGGCGTATAGCGGCGACGGCCGCCCTCGCCGATCCACAGCGCCTCGCCATGGAAACCGCGCGTCAACGGCAGGTGGCCGGTGATCCAGCGCAGGATTGGATTGTTCTCGAGATCCGGTTCCTTGCCCACGGCCCACAACATCTTGGCGCCGGTCACCAGCAGGAACAGGCCGAACACGTACAGCAGCCAGTGGAACTTGGCGATCAATGCGGCGCCGATGAAGATCAGGATCGCGCGCAACACGATCGCGCCGAGCACGCCGAACACCAGCACGCGCTGCTGCGATGCGGCGGGTACGCCGAAGTAGGTGAACAACATCAGGAAGACGAAGATGTTGTCCACGGCCAGCGCTTTCTCGACCAGGTAGCCGGTCAGGAACTCAGTGGCCACACGAGTCGCTTCCGCCTCGGGCAACGTGCCCCGCAGGTAGAACCACAGGCCGGCATTGAAGGCCAGGGCCAGGCCGATCCAGATGGCGCTCCAGATGACGGCCTCGCGCTGGCCGATGCGGTGCGGGCCGTGGGTGCGCATGACCCACAGGTCCACGGCCAGGGCAATGAGGATGAAGACGGCAAAGCCCGCCCACATCAGGGGTGTTCCGATCGAGTCCATGTTGTCAGTCTCCAGAAAGCAAAAAGCCTCGCGACCGAGGCGCAAGGCTGTTTTCTGGACAGACCTTCGCCCCGGAGGACGAAGGTCTTGCTCGCAAGCCTTGGGCTTGCCTTCCGGACCGGAGGGAGGGACTTGCCGGAGCAAGACACGCCTCGTGTTGACGATCGCGGAAGCGGGAGCTACTCCCCTTCAAGGCGGAAAATAGCATGGCCGCGTCAACAACGCATGAATCCCGGGGCCCCCCGGTACAATGGCGGCATGAATGCTCCCGCTGAACTACCCGTCGTCCACCTCAAGATCGAGCGCCGGTCCAACCACCCCTGGATCTTCCAGAAGATGGTGGACAAGCCCGTTGCCAAGCCGCGGCCGGGCGCCATCGTGGACATCGTCGACAACACCGGGCACTGGGTCGGGCGGGGCTTCTACAACGGCCATTCCCGCATCGCCCTGCGCGTGCTCACCGAAGACTACGAGGAGGCGCTGGACGAGGCCTGGTTCGTACGCAAGGTGCGCGAGGCGGTCAGCCTGCGTCGCGATGTCTTGCACCTCGACGAGACGACCGACGCCTGGCGCGTCATCCATTCCGAGGGCGACGGCATCTCCGGCCTGGTGGTGGACCGCTACGGCGACCTGATCGTGGTCGAGTTCTTTTCCGCGGGCGCGTTCCGCCATCGCGAATGGATCTACGCCGCGTTGCGCGAAGCCTTCCCCGGTTGCCGTTTCTACAGCTTCGCCGAGGAACACGTGCAGAAGCAGGAAAGCTTCGACTTCCGCTCACCGGAGCCGCCCGCGCCGAGCGTCATCACCGAAAACGGATTGAAGTTCCGCGCCAGTCCCGGTAGCGGCCACAAGACCGGTTTCTTCGCCGACCAGCGCGACAATCGTGAATACCTGTCGCGCTT
>MGYJ01000037.1:0-25467 GCA_001801685.1 Gammaproteobacteria bacterium RIFCSPHIGHO2_12_FULL_63_22
GACAGCGGGGTCACCGGGCTCACCGCCATTTCCAACAACGCCGGCGTCGATGGCTTCGGCCTGGGCATGCTGCTCAGCACCCGCCAGATCCGCAGGATGATTTCGTCCTACGTGGGCGAGAACAAGGAGTTCGAACGGCAATACCTGGCCGGCGAACTCGAACTCGAATTCAATCCGCAGGGCACGCTGGCCGAACGCCTGCGCGCGGGCGGCGCCGGCATCCCCGCATTTTTCACCCGCACCGGCTACGGCACCATCGTTGCGCAGGGCAAGGAAACGCGTGAGTTCGACGGCCACATGTACGTGATGGAAACCGCGCTGCACGCCGACGTGTCATTGGTGAAGGCATGGAAGGCCGACAAGGCTGGCAACCTCGTGTTCCGCAAGACCGCGCGCAATTTCAACCCGGCCTGTGCCATGGCCGGCAAGGTCTGCGTGGTGGAAGTGGAGGAGATTGTCGAAGTGGGCACGATCGATCCCGACCAGGTCCACCTGCCCGGCATCTACGTCGATCGCATCGTATTGAATGCGACGCCCGAGAAACGAATCGAACAGCGCACCGTGCGAGTGGAGAACTGAGATGGCCTGGACCCGCGATGAGATGGCGCAGCGCGCCGCGCAGGAATTGAGCGACGGTGCTTACGTGAACCTGGGCATCGGCCTGCCGACGCTGGTGGCCAACCATATTCCGGAAGGCATGGACGTCTGGCTGCAATCGGAGAATGGATTGCTGGGCATCGGCCCGTTCCCGACCGAAGCCGAAGTGGACGCCGACCTGATCAACGCCGGCAAGCAAACCGTTACCGCACGCGCAGGCGCGAGCTATTTCGGCAGCCACGACAGCTTCGCGATGATCCGCGGCGGTCACATCGACCTGGCCATTCTCGGCGCGATGCAGGTAACTGGCCGCGGCGACCTGGCCAACTGGATGGTGCCCGGCAAGATGGTGAAGGGCATGGGCGGCGCGATGGACCTGGTGGCAGGCGTGAAGCGCGTAGTCGTGCTGATGGAACACGTAGCCAAGGACGGCGGACACAAGATCCTGCCCGAATGCACCCTGCCGCTGACTGGCGTAGCCGTGGTAAATCGCATCATCACCGAGCTTGCGGTGTTCGATGTCGGCGTCGATGGGCTGGAACTGGTCGAATCTGCGCCGGGCGTGAGCGTCGACGAACTGCGCGAAAAAACCGGCTGCCCGTTTCGTTAATCGAGTATCAGTGACTCGCGCGTCGTCAGTGTCGCGCGGTCACCGCGCGACCAGGCGCCCGGGTGGCGGCTGAAATACGCCGCGTCGTAACGTTGCTTGTCGGCGTCGTCGAAAAATCCGATCGGCATGGATGGGAACGGCGCGGTGCAGCACAGCTCGCCGACTTCGCCGACCAGCGGCTGATGTTCCGCATCCAGCACTTCGACGCGCATCGCCAGCCCGCGGCAGGGAATTTCGCCGCGATACACGGGTAGCACCGGTGCGCCCAATGCAAAGCAGGCCAGCGTATCGCCGCCCGTGCTGATCGGCGCGAGCAACACGCGTTCCTTCACGTCGCGGTAGACGAAATCGTAGGCCTCGGGCGACAGGCGCGCGCCGGCTGTAAGAATTGTCTTCAGCGCGAGCAGGCGATGGCTTTCCATGGGCTTCAGGCCGGAGCCGGCCGCAGCATCCAGCCACTGGCTGTGCACGCCCAGCACGCTGATGCCGTACTCATCCAGCAGGTCCCACAAGGCCGCGCCATCGGTTGGAAGTTCATCGCCCGAATGCAGCACCAGCGTCGCGCCGGTGGCCAGGCTCGATGCCAGCCAATACCAGGCCATGGTGTCGGTGCCGGCGTGGAAGAAGACCTTGTCCTCGCGCCGCAGGTCCACGTGCAGCACCAGTTCCTTCAGGTGCTGGATAAGCGTGCCACCGGCACCGTGCATCAGCAGTTCGCGGGTGCCGCCATTGACGATGGTGCAGGTGAGATACAGCGGATGGTCGAAGGGCAGGGCTTCGAATTCGATGTCGGCCGCTTCGAACGGCGTAACGAAATCTTCGAGATCGCCGGTTGGGCCCACGACGACGATTCGTCCCGACGCCAGGCGCGCGGCCAAGGGCAGGTTTTCCGGCGTGGTGAAGATCAGCGCCGGCTCCACCGATTGCATTGCCGCCAGCGCGTCGTCCTGCGGCAGGTGCGACGGGCAGGCAAACCAGGTCGCGCCGACGGCAGCCGAGGCCAGCATCGCCACCAGCGTGTCGGGAATATTCGGCAGCAGTGCGGCGATACGGTCGCCGGGTACTACACCGGCAGCGCGCATGGCCGCGGCGAGCACCGCGACGCGGCGCTGCAATTGGCCGTAGCTGATGTCTTCGTGCTCGTCCGCCGAGCCGTGGCTGCGGATGGCGATCCGGTCATCGTCGAAGCGCAACAAATTCTGCGCGAAATTCAGGCTGACGCCGGGAAACCATCGCGCGAGCGCCATGCCGTCGTCGTTCACCAGTACCGGCATGCGTTCGCCGCTGCCGCGGATGCCAACGAAGTCCCATAGCAGGGTCCAGAATTTCGCCGGCTGGTCTATCGAGAAGCGATAGAGCACGGCATAGCTGTTGAGGTCGGCATTGCCGACCTCTTCGCGCACGAAGCGCATGAACCGGCTAAGGTTCGCCCGGTCCAGCCGGTCCTGGCTGGGGCTCCACATCGGTTTTTCCATCGTTGCGTCGCGTTACAGCGACTTCTCCAACTCGGGAATGATCTGGAACAAATCACCGACCAGGCCGTAGTCGGCAATCTCGAAGATCGGCGCGTCGCCGTCCTTGTTGATCGCGACGATGGTGCCTGCGTCCTTGATGCCGGTCAGGTGCTGGATGGCACCGGAAATCCCGATGGCCACGTACAGGTCCGGCGAAATGATCTTGCCGGTCTGTCCGACCTGCAGTTCATTGGGCACGTAACCGGCATCGACGGCGGCGCGCGAAGCACCGACCGCGGCGCCCATCCTGTCGGCCAGCGAATAGATGATGGAAAACGCGTCGCTTGAACCGAGTGCGCGGCCACCGGACACGACCTTGCGCGCGCTCTGCAGGTCGGGGCGATCACTCTTGCCCTGCTGCAGTTCGACGAAGCGGGTGTGGGTCGGCAATGCGGCGTCGCCGGCCACCGGTTCAACCGAGGCGCTGCCACCGTTGCCGGTGGTCGGCCACGACGCGGTGCGCACGGTGGCGACCACGGTCTGGTCGGCCGGCGCCTTCACGGTGATGATGGCGTTGCCGGCGTAGATCGGGCGCTTGAAGGTGTGCGAGTCTTCCACCGCCATCACGTCGCTGACCTGGGCCACGCCCAGCAGCGCCGCAACGCAAGGCAACAAGTCCTTGCCGAAAGTGGTGGAAGGCGCGAGCACGTGCGTGTAACCGGCGGCGACCTTCGCAATCTGCGGTGCCAGTACCTGCGCGAGCGCATGCGCATTGGCGGCATTGGCGATGGTCAGCACCTTCGACACGCCGGCGATCTGCGCGGCTTCGGCAGCGATGGCCTCGGGCGCATCGGCCAGCACCAATACATCAATGCTGTCGGCCTTGATCGCATTGGCGCAGGTGACGCAGCGCGAGGTCGCGGAATTCAGCTTGCCGTTCAAATGCTCGGCGATGACCAGGATCTTGCTCATGCCAGTCCCTTCGATTTCAGTGCGGCGACGAGTTCAGCCACGTCCTTAACCATCACGCCCTTGCTGCGTTTTGCCGGCGGCGCGTAATGCGTGGTGGTCAGCAAGGCGGCGGCGGGCACGCCCAGGTCGGCGATGGCGATGGTTTCCATCGGCTTGGATTTGGCCTTCATGATGTCGGGCAGCTTGATGAAGCGCGGCTCGTTCAGGCGCAGGTCGGTGGTGATGACGGCCGGCAGGTCCACGTCGAGCACTTCCAGTCCGGCATCCACTTCGCGGGTGACGCGCGCGGTTTCGCCGTTGATCTCAACCTTGCTGGCGAAGGTCGCCTGCGGGCGGCCCCACAGCGTGGCCAGCATCTGGCCGGTCTGGCTGGCGTCATCATCAATGGCCTGCTTGCCGAGGATGACGATGCCGGGTTGTTCTTTTTCCACGAGTTTCAGCAATACGCGCGCGGCGGTGAGCGGCTGCACGGCTTCGTCGCTGACCACGTGGATGGCGCGGTTGGCGCCCATGGCCAGGCCGTTGCGCAGGTGCGCCTGGCAGTCGGCCGGACCGATGGTGGCCACGATCACTTCCGTCGCCAGGCCTTTGTCGCGCAGGCGCAGGGCTTCTTCCAGGGCGATGTCGTCGAAGGGGTTGGCGGAGAGCTTGACGCCCTCGGTTACCACGCCCGACCCGTCGGGGCGGACCTGGATGCGGACGTTGTAGTCCACCACGCGCTTGTAGGCGACCAGAATCTTCATTGCGGATTTCCTGCAGAGGGGGCCGTGGGCCCCCGGGGACGCGCCATTTTACAGGGGAACGGCCCGCAGAGGCAGCCGAGAGACCCTTCGATGCAGGGACGCGGCAAAACGATCGGCCGAACCGTCGGCGAATGTGAAGAACAGCGACGGTTCGGTCAGTTCCAGTTCCAGCAGGCAGGGCGAGCCGTCCGGGGCGCGGATCAGGTCTACCCGGGCGTAGGCCAGCGGGCCTTCGGGCAAGGCCGCCAGGATGGCGTTGGCCAGCGCGAGTTCGTCGGCGCCTGGGGTGCGCGCCGTGATTTTTTCGGGAGCGAACAAGGCGCGGGTCGGCCCTTCGTCCTTCTGCAGCAACGGACCCTTGCGGATCGCGTGGCTGAATACGCCATCGAAGAACATCAGTGCGGTTTCGCCATCGCTGTCCACCGAGGGCAGGTAGGGCTGCATCAAAACGCTGCGCTTTGCACCGAGCAGGCGCGCGATATGGCGCGTGGCATCGGCGACCTGGTCTCGCGCATAGCGCTGCGCATCGCGTGATCCTGCGCCGACGGCCGGCTTCACCACGAAGTCCGCCGCGTCGCGATGCGCGTCGAGGAATTTGAGCAGTGCGGCGCCGGCATCGTCGCCCGGCTCGACAAACGCGCTGGGCACCACGGCGAGGCCCGCGGCAGCCAACTGCGCGAGGTAATGCTTGTCGGTATTGGCGCGAATCACCGACAGCGGATTGATCAGCGTGGTCTGCTTGCTGGTGTGTTCGGCCCAGTCCAGGAATTCCGGCAGGCGGTCGGTGTAGTCCCAAGGCGATCGCAGCAGGGCGGCGTCGAAGCGTTGCCATGAAACACTGGCGTCATCCCAGGCCAGGATCGGCGCGTTGATGCCCAGGGCCTGCAGCGCCTTTTGCAGGGGCGCGAGGTCCTCGTCCAGCGAAAAGGCGGCGATGGCCGTGACCAGGGCGATTTTCATGCCCCGATTCTGGCATGACTCAGGCGGCCCGGGACAGGTCCCGTGCCAACTCGCCGCCCAGTGGTTTTTCGCCGAACCAGTGCAACTCGTTGGCCAGCGCGGCCACCTCGCCCAGTATCAGCAGGGCGGGGGAAACCACGGCTTCGGCGAGGGCGCGTTCCGGCATTTCATCAAGCCGCCCGGTGATGACCCGTTGTTCCGGGCGCGAGCCGTTCTCTATCAGGGCGAAGGGCGTGGACGGGTCGCGGCCATGGGCCAGCAACTGCGCGCGCAAGGTGTCGAGTTCGGACACGCCCATGTACACGGCCAGTGTCTGGCCGTCGCGCGACAAGGCCTGCCAGTCGATCGATTGCCACGACTCCTTGCGCTGCGCCGTCATCAGTCGCACCGACTGTGCGTGCTCGCGGTGGGTCAGCGGAATGCCGGCGTACGCAGCGCAGGCAAGCGCGGCGGTGATGCCTGGCACCACTTCATAAGCAAGGCCGTGCGCGCGGAGGAACTGCAGTTCCTCGCCACCGCGGCCGAAGATGAAAGGGTCGCCGCCCTTCAGTCGCACCACGCGACGGCCGGCGCGGGCGTGTTCCAGCATCAGGGCATGGATGTCGTCTTGCGAGGTGGAGCGACCGCGCGCGCGCTTGCCGACGTCGATGCGTTGCGCATCGCGTCGCGCGAGATCGAGCACGGCATCGCTGGCGAGGTGGTCGTGCAATATGACGTCGGCCTGGTTCAATACGCGCAAGGCGCGCAAGGTCAGCAGGCCCGGGTCGCCGGGCCCGGCGCCAACCAGCGCCACGCGGCCCATCCCTTTGCGCACGGGCAATTTGTCGAGTGCTTCTTGGAGTTCCTGCGCAGCGGCTTCGTGTTGGCCCTGCCGAAGCAATCCGGGCAAGGGGCCGGCCAGCAACTCATCGAAGAAGGCGCGTCGTTCCGCCGGTCGCGGATAGCGCGCACGGATGCGGCCGCGTGCAGCCGACAGCATCACGGCCAGCGGGCCGAAGGATTCATCGATCTCGGTTTCCAGACGCTCGCGCAGGTGGCGTGCCAGCATCGGCGCGCCGCCGCCGCTGGAAATCGCAATCTGCAAGGGGCCGCGTTCGATCCGCGCCGGCACGTGGAAGGCTGACAGTCGCGCATCGTCCACCACGTTCACCCAGAGGTGGCGCTGCGTCGCGGCGGCCGCTACCTGCCGGTTGACGTCATCGTCATCGGTGGCCGCCAGCACGAGCCAGGCGCCGTCGAGCCAGCTTTCAGAAAACTCGCCGGCGAGGAATTCGATGCGACCGGCTGCGAGCAGTTGTGCAACATCCGCGCCCAGGGCCAACGCGCCGACGCGCACGCGGGCGCCAGCGTCGAGCAAGGGCTGGATCTTGCGCGCGGCCACCATTCCGGCGCCCACCACCAGCACCTGGCGGCCGGACAAATCAAGGAACAAGGGGAACAGGGGCGTGGACACGGGCGACTCGGGGCAGGGTGCAGGACTCCACGCTAGGCCTTGCGCGCGCGCGGCGGAAATAAGCAGAGCTGCTGGGGTCATGCCGGCCGGTCATAAGCCCTGCCGGCCTTTGGCTGGACGGCTCGGCCGCCATGGGCTAGCGTGGAAAAATGACCCTGACCCAGCTCCGCTACCTCGTTGCCATTGCCGATTCCGGCCTGAATATCACGCTGGCCGCGGACCGCGTGCATGCGACGCAACCGGGCTTGTCCAAGCAACTGAAATTGCTGGAGGACGAGCTGGGTTTCCTGCTGTTTTCGCGCAAGGGTCGCAGCCTGGATGCGATCACGCCGGCCGGCGAGCGCGTGCTGTCGCATTCGCGCCGCATCCTGGATGAAGCGGGCAACATCCGCGCCTACGCCGCCAACGAACGCGGCGAACACGAAGGCCGCCTCGTGCTCGCCACCACGCACACGCAGGCACGGCATGTCTTGCCCTGGGCGATCGCCGGCATCAAGCGCGCATTCCCGCAGGTCAGCGTGCACCTGCGTCCACTGGATGATGGTGAAGTGCTGGACCAGCTCGCGCGCGGTGAGGCCGACTTCGCGGTGATCAGCAGTTCCGGCGAAATGCCGAGTGGCGGATTGGCGGTGCCGCTGTATCGCTGGCGTCGCGTGGTGCTGGTGCCGAAGGATCATGCACTGGCGTCGCTCGACCATGCGCCCACGCTTTCCGAATTGGTGGCGCATCCACTGGTCAGTTACGAATCCTCGATCCGCCCCGAATCATCGTTGCGCCGTGCCTTCGTCGCCGCCGGCTTCGAACCGCGCCTGGCGATGACCGCGCGCGATGCCGACCTGATCAAGACTTATGTGCGCGCGGGCCTTGGCGTTGGCCTGCTGGCAGAGATGGCGGTGAGTGCACGCGAGGACAGCGACCTGGTGTCGCGACCCGCGCCGCCGGAACTGGCCGAATGTGTTACCTGGGCCGTGTTGCCGCGCGAGCGCGTGCTGCGCGATTACGCCCTGGAATTGCTGCGCGCGCTGGCGCCGCAGATCGATCGCCGCGACTTGCGGCGAGTACTGGAAGGCAACGCCGAGCCCGACTGGCCGGCGCCACCGAGCTGGATCGAGCTGAGCCAGACCATCACCCAATAAATGTGGGAGCGGCCTTGGCCGCGATGCCCTTGATTCAAAAGCATCGCGGCCAAGGCCGCTCCCACAATTTGATCAGGCCGCGCGCTCCGCCTGCTCGTCGTCGAAGTGCAGGCCGCATTCGCGTTTGATGCCGAAGAAGCGGGTGTCTTCCTCGCGCATGCCGGGCTGCCAGGGGCGGGTGGTGTGCACGTCGCCGATGGATACATAGCCTTCGTTCCACAGCGGGTGGTAGGGCAGGTCGTGCCGCGTCAGGTATTGGCCGACGTCGCGGTCGCTCCAGTCGGCCAGCGGATGCAGCTTCCAACGACCTTCGCGAATCTCCAGGAAGTCCACGCCGGCGCGTGCCTCGGTCTGGCTGCGGCGCAGGCCGGCGATCCAGGTGCGCGCGTCGAGCTCGCCCAGCGCGCGCTGCATCGGCTCGACCTTGCGCAGGCGGTTGTAGCGATTGATGCCATCGATGCCCTGCTCCCACAACTTGCCGAAGCGCGCTTCCATCCAGGCGATGCCGATCTTCGGCCGATAGGTCTTGAGGTTCAGCGATAGCCGGTCGGTCAGTTCGTCCACGAAGCGATACGTCTCGGGAAACAGGTAACCGGTGTCGATCAATATCACCGGGATGTCCGGCTTCACCTGCGTGACCAGGTGCAGCGACACCGCCGACTGCGCGCCGAAGCTCGACGACAGCGCGTGTTCGCCGGACAGGGATTCGAGCGCCCACTTCACGCGCTCGGTCGCGCTGCGCTTGCCCAGCCAGGTGTTGAGTTCGGCCAACGCGCGCGGTGACTCGGCGGCGGTGACGGGATCGGGGACGATGCTCATGATGCCAACTCCAGGGGAAACGATTCGCGCGCGGCAATCACGCCCGCGCGCAACAGGAAGTCGCCGAAGCCTTCGCCGACGGTTCGCTCGGCGGCATAACGCGCCAGCAGCGGATCGAGTTCGGCCAGGATTTGGGGCTCGGCGATGTTTTCGCGATACAGGCGGTTCAGGCGCTGGCCGCGATGGTCCGCGCCCAGCATCAGGTTGTAGCGACCGGGCGCCTTGCCGACCAAGGCGATCTCGGCGAGGTAAGGACGCGAGCAACCGTTCGGGCAACCGCTGATGCGCAGGTTGATCGGCGCGTCGCGCAGGTCGTGCTTGCCGAGCAAGTCCTCGACGCGGTCGAGGAAGGACGGCAGGTAGCGTTCCGCCTCCGCCATCGCCAGGCCGCAGGTGGGGAAGGCCACGCAGGCCAGCGCCTTCAGGCGCAGCGGCGTGGCGCGACGGTAATCGTCGAGCCCGTACTGCACCGCGAGCTCGTCGATGCGCTCGCGCAGCGCGGCCGGCACCCCGGCGATCACCAGGTTCTGGTTCGGAGTCAGGCGGAATTCGCCGACATGCACCTTGGCGATTTCGCGCAGGCCGGTCAGGTGCGACAGACCATCCCGGTCCCAGATGCGGCCTGACAGCAGGCGCAGCGTCAGGTGCCAGCGACCGTCCTCGCCTTCCACCCAACCGAAGCGATCGCCGCTGTGGTCGAAGGAGAATTCGCGCGCGGGCGCCAGCGCAAAGCCCGCGCGACGTTCGACTTCAGTCTTGAACCACGCGAGACCACGGTCATCGATGGTGTACTTCAACCGCGCGCGCTTGCGCACCGTGCGATTGCCGAAATCACGTTGCGCGGTGACTACGGCTTTGGCCAACCCGATCACCTGGTCGGGCGTGATGAAGCCGATCACGTCGCCAATGCGCGGATAGGTCTCTGCATCGCCATGGGTCGCGCCCATGCCGCCGCCGATGCTGACGTTGTAGCCGACCAGTTCGCCGCCTTCGACAATGGCGATGAAGCCCAGGTCCTGCGCGAACACATCCACGTCGTTCACCGGCGGAATGGCGAAACCGATCTTGAACTTGCGCGGCAGGTAGGCGTTGCCGTAGATGGGCTCGTCTTCCTCGCCGCTGCCGCCCACGCGTTCCTCGTCGAGCCAGATCTCGTAGTAGGCGCGGGTATTGGGCAAGAGGAATTCAGACAAGGCCGCCGCCTGCGCCTGCACGGTCGCGTGCAATGAAGACTCGAGCGGATTCGCGGCGACGGCCACGTTGCGATTGACGTCACCGCAAGCGGCCAGGGTATCGATCAGGGCGGCGTTGATCGCCTTCATCGTGGATTTCAGTTCACCCTTCACCACGCCATGGAACTGGAAGGCCTGGCGCGTGGTGATGCGCAGACCGCGCTCGGCATAGTCGGTGGCGATGGCGTCGAGCTGCAGCCACTGCTGCGGCGTGACCACGCCGCCCGGCGTGCGCGTGCGGATCATGAAGCTGTGCGCGGGCTCGAGCTTTTGCAGGCGGCGTTCCTCGCGGATGTCGCGGTCGTCCTGCTGGTAGCTGCCGTGGTACTTGATCAGCACCTGGTCGGATTCGCGCAGCGCGCCCGTCACCGGGTCCGCCAGGCTTTGCAGCAGCGATCCGCGCAGCCGGTGGCTTTCATTCTTGATGTCTTCGACCGAATGCGTGCTCATCAGTACACATCCCGGGCGTAGCGGCCCTGGCGCTGCAGTTCGGACAGGTAGTCGGCGGCGGCGTCCTCGTCCTTGCCGCCGTGCGTGGCGATGACGGACAGCAGCGTTGCATGCACATCGCGCGCCATGCGCGTGGCATCGCCGCAGACATACAGGTGCGCGCCGTTTTCCAGCCACTCGTAAACCTCGCGGCCGCGCTCGTGCAGCCGGTGCTGCACATAGGTCTTCGATGCGCCATCTCGCGAGAAGGCCAGGTCCAGCCGATGCAGCTGGCCCTGCTTCAGGGCGCGCTGCCATTCCAGCTGATAGAGGAAATCGCTGCGGAAATGCGGATTGCCAAACAACAACCAATGGCGGCCATTGGCGCCGGTCGCGATGCGATCCTGCAGGAAGCCGCGATACGGCGCGACGCCCGTGCCCGGTCCGATCATGATCAGGTCGCGCGACGGATCCTTCGGCAGGCGGAAACGGTCGTTGCGTTCGATGTAGACGGGCAATTTCGCGCCTTCGTCCTGCGTGGCCAGGAAGTGCGAGGCCGCGCCCCAGCGCAGCGCGCCCTGGTCTTCGTATTCGACATGGGCGACGGTGAGATGCGCTTCGGCGCCAACCGATTTCTGGCTGGAGGCAATGGAGTACAGGCGTGGCGTGAGTGGACGCAGCGCGGCCACCAACTCCTCCGCCGACCACGGCGCGGGCGTGCGCTGCAGCAGCTCGATCGGTTGCGTATCCGACAGCAGGCGCGCGAAAGCCTGGGCCTGGTCCGGCGCCAGCAGGCGATTGAGTTCGGCATCCTGCGCCAGCGCGGCGTGGCTGGCGATAAAGGCGCGGGTGAGGCGAGTCAGTTCGCGCTTGTGTCCCAGCCATTGCGCGAGCGGAAGGCTCTGGCCGCCGTGATTGACGACCTCATCCGCATGCAGGCCCAGCGTAGCCACGATCTCGGAGACCAGCTGCGGCGGATTTACCGGCCACACGCCCAGCGCATCGCCGGGTTCGTAGGTCAGGCCCGAACCCTCCAGCGACAACTCGATATGGCGGATGTCCTTGTGGCTGCCGCGGCCGGTGATGCGCTGATTGGCGAGCAGCTCGGCGGCGAACGGATGCTCGCGCGTAAACACGGCCGCAGGCGGCAATGGACGCAGCGCCGTCACGGTGGCCGACGGTGTGTTGGCCTTCAGGGATTCACGTGCAAGGGTCAGCGCTTGCTCGATCCACGGATCGGCGATGGTTTCCAGATCGAGGTCGGCGTCGGCGCGCGCCTGCCAGCGGGTCGCGCCGAGTTCTTCCAGGCGCGCATCGAGCCGGCGGCCGATCTCGCAGAATTTCGGGTAGCTCGAATCGCCCAGGCCCAGCACCGCGAATTTCAATGAAGGCAAGCGTGGTGCGCGCTTGCCCAGCAGGAATTCGACGAAGCCACGGGCATCGTCCGGCGGGTCGCCGTCGCCCTGCGTGCTGATGATGATTTGAAGGTGGCGCTCATCGGCGAGCTCGCGCAGGGGATAGGCATCGGCGCGCAACAGTCGCACGGCCACGCCGGCGCTTTCCGACTGCTGCGCCAAGCGCTCGGCCAGTCGCTTCGAATTACCGGTCTGGCTGCCGTAGACGATAGTTAGCCGCGCGACATCCGCACTGGCGGCCGCCGTGGGAGCCACGATCGGATCGGCGTGCGCGGTGGAAGCGCGACCGGCCAGGCCGGCTGCGTAGCCCGACAGCCACCACAGGCTTGCCGAGTCCAGGCCTTCCGTCAGCTGCGCGAGCAGGGGCGCCTTTCCTTCGGGCAGGGGCGGCGACACAGGCAGGTTGACGACGGCATTCATGGGCGGGCGGGGCATGGGGCGAGGGTGATGGCCCCAAGCTACGCGCGCGTTCAAGTTGCCGGAAAGGACAAGCGGGCATGGCCTTATGTCCGCCGGTGATGAAGCCGCCCGATCAGGTCAGGACGGATCAGGGCAGGGCGCGGGCGATCCGTTCCACCCAAAGCCGGTACATGTCGGCGGAGGGATGCAGGCCATCCGCCACCAGCCATTGCGAGTGGTCCGGATGCCGGGTCAAGTCGGTGATGTCCACCCAGTGCACGCCGCGCGACCGGCAGACCGATTCTGCCGCAGCGTTGTAGAGATCGATTTCGCGCGCCACCTGGTCGCGGTCGCGTCCCGCCGATTGGGCGAAGGGCGTAACGCCCCAGTCGGGAATGGACAGCACCAGCACGTGCGAGGGTTCGCCACCGGCGAAGGCGAGGGCAAGGTCGAGCAATACGCAGAACTCCGCGCGGAAATCATCCACGCTGCGGCCGCGATACTGGTTGTTGACGCCGATCTGCAGGCTGGTGAGCGCGTAGGGCGGCTCGATTTCGCCCTGCGCCGCTTCGTTGTCAATGGCGGCCAACAGTTCATCGGTACTCCAGCCGCTTTTCGCGATGATGTGCGGTTGGGCGATGGCGATACCGCGTGCTCGCATCGTGGCGGCCAGTTGCACCGGCCAGCGCTCATCGGGGTCCACGCCTTCGCCGATGGTGTACGAATCACCGAGGGCGAGGAATTTCACGGGCCCGCTTGGCATCGACGCGTCCGGGTCCGCGCGTCGGCGATCAGGCTACGGCGGCGTTGCGTCGGCGATTGGCTTGCGCGTAACGCTCGAGCAGCGAATCGATGCGACGGAAGACTTCGCCCATCGTGCCGGCTTCGGGCAACAGGGTCACGCGGAAATGATTGCGGTACTTCACGTTGAAGCTGCTGCCCGGCACGACCAGCACGCCTTCCACTTCCAGCAATTCCAGCGCGAACAAATGGTCGTCGAAACCTTCGGCGGCATCGCCGACCACGGCCGGGAACGCGTACAGCGCGCCCTGCGGCAGCACCAGCGACAAGTGTTCGCTCTGTTCGCAGGCTTTCACCACGGCAGCGCGCGTGTCGTACAAACGCCCGCCGGATACGCACAAAGGAGTAATCGTGTCGGGGCCGGTCAACGCGGCCGGCACGGCGAACTGGCCGGGCACGTTCGAGCACAGGCGCAGCGCGCCCAGCAGGTCGATCGCGTGGTGGTAGTCGCCAAGGCGGGTGGCCTCGCCCGACAGCAACATCCAGCCGGTGCGCCAGCCACAGGCGCGATGCACTTTCGACAGGCCGCCGAAGCTAAGGCAAGGCGAGTCACCGGCGATGGCTGCCAGCGGTTCGAACTTCGCGTCGTCGTAGGTGATGTTGTCGTAGATCTCATCCGCCATCAGCAGCAGGTGGTGGCGACGCGCCACGTCCACGATCTGCGCAAGCAACTCGCGCGGATAAACAGCGCCGGTCGGATTGTTCGGATTGATGATGACGATTGCGCGCGTGCGCGGCGTAACCAATGATTCGATCTGCGCAGCATCGGGCAGGAAGCCGTTTTCCGGCCGGCAATCGTAGTGCACGGCCACGCCATCGTTGAGGATGGTTGCTGCGGTCCACAGCGGATAGTCGGGGCTGGGCACCAGTACTTCATCACCGGGATTGAGCAAGGCGCGCAGCGCGATGTCGATCAGCTCGGACACGCCGTTGCCGATGAAGATGCGTTCGGGAATCGCGTTCGGCGCGCCGCGCTCGCGGTAATGCGCGGCCAGTGCTTCACGAACGGCGGGCAGGCCCTGCTGGTGCGTATAGGGATCGGTGTGCGGCAGGTTGCCGGCGATGGCTTCCTGCAGGTGGTCCGGCGCACGGAAACCGAAGGCGCCCGGGTTGCCGATATTCAACTTGATCAGGGTCCGGCCCTGGGCCTCGAGCTCGTGGGCCCGGCGGGCGAGTTCGCCGCGAATTTCGTAGCGGACTTCGGACAGGCGTTCGCGGGTGATGATTCGGTGCTGGGTCATGAGTTAAAAGCGCGTGAAAACTTCCCGGCAGACTACCGGAAACCGGTGGAGCTTCCCAGCTGGTTTTCCGCGATTTGTGCGCCCGGTTGCAGCGGATTCAGCGGCGGCGGCTGCCCATCAGGGCGATGGTCGCCAGGACCGGGAAGCCGAACTCCCAGGCCAGGGCGGCCGCGAAGAAGTTGTTGAACTCGCCGCTGTCGCCAATGCCGTACAGGCGGGTCAGGCCGATGCACAGGTTGCCCAGCAGCACCAGCCACAGGCCGGGAACCCGCCAGTCCGGTCGCGCCGAGCAGAGCAGCAGGAACAGGCCCAGGCCGATTTCCAGCCCGCCGTAGAAGGCCCGAAGCTCGACCACGCCCGCGGCGGTGGTGCCGGCGATGCCCACGCCAGCCAGTCCGCCCACCGGGTCGACCAGCAGCCAGGCGCCGAAACCCAGGAAGCCCAGGGCGGCCAGCACCAATACCAAAACCGAGAAGGGTCGCATCCATCAAGAATGAACCGCGCCGGGTGATGGCAAGGTGCAGGCCGCATGGCCGCCGTGCCTGGCGCGCTAGAATGGCGGCGATGCCTGACCCCACTGATGATGCCTTTGCCCGCCTGCGACCGATCGGTTGGTCCGACGACGCTGAACTTGTCCGGGCGGCAGGCGCCAGTCGCGTCGCCCGCGTCATCGGCCAGCACCGCAGCGGGTTCGACGTGGCGGAATTCGCCGGCGACCTGCGCCGGGTCCAACCACCCGCAGCCTGGACCCGCCCGCGTGGCGACCCGGCCTTGCGCGCGGTGGTCGGCGACTGGATCACCCTGGATGAAGAGGGCAAGAACATCCTCGCCCTGTTGCCGCGGCATGCGTTGCTGAAACGCGGCGCGGCAGGCGAGCACTATCGCCAGCAACTGATCGCCGCGAACGTCGACCACGTGCTGGTCGTGTCAGGCCTGGACGCCGATTTCAATCCGCGCCGCATCGAACGCTACCTGCTGGTGGTGCAGAGCAGCGGCGCATCGCCCGTGCTGGTACTGACCAAGGCCGACCAGTGCGCCGATTTGCCGGACGTGCTGGAAGCGCTGGAAAGCGTGCGCATGGTCGGTATCCCCGTGCATCCGCTGAATGCGAAAAGCGCCGAAGACGTGGTCGCGCTGTATCCCTATCTCGGCCCCGGCAAGAGCGCCGTGCTGGTTGGTTCGTCCGGCGCGGGCAAGTCGACGTTGACCAATACGCTGCTCGGCACGGAGCGGATGAAGACGCGCACCGTGCGCGAAAATGATTCGCGCGGCCGGCACACCACAACCTATCGGGTCTTGATCCCGTTGCCGCAGGGCGGCTGCCTGATTGATACACCCGGCATGCGCGAACTGAAATTGAGCGGTGAGGAAGACCTCGCCGATGGTGGCTTCGACGATATCGAGGCACTCGCGCGGCAATGCCGTTTCAGCGATTGCGGCCACAGCAACGAACCCGGTTGCGCCGTGAACGCGGCGATCGAAAAAGGCGAGCTGACCGAAGTGCGCTACGCCCATTACTGCAAGCTGCGCGACGAACGCGATGCCGCCGCCGTTACGCTGGCGCAACGGCGCGCGGAAGAAAAGGAACTGCTGCGGCAGGCCGGCAAGCGCGCCAAGGACAAGTACGGCCGGCGGTGAGCAGCCCCACCGCCAGCGAGCAGCGTGACATAGCGCACCATGCCGCGCTGGACGCGCGACTGGTGTCGGCGGTAAAGGGAATTCGACTGCTGGAATCAGTGAGTTGGCCAGCGGCGACGCAGGAACAGTTCCTGGCCGGCTGGCGCATCGGCAAGCTGGTGATGCCGCACATCCAGTATCCGAAACTCGACCTGTCCGACGTCCGCACCGAACTGCAGGCAGTGGATGCCGCCTGCGACCCGAACCATCCGATCGGCCGCTACCTGCACCTGACCTGCGAAAGCTGGCGCATCGCCACGCGCCTGCTCGACGTGCTCGGCACGCATCGCGTCACCGCGTATTCGACACGCATGTTCGGACGCCCGGTCGAATTGTTGCCCGGCAATTCGGCTACCAACCTCGAGGCGGCAAAGTATTTCGTCGACCTGGCCAATGAACTCGACCAGGAACTGAGCGTGTACGAGCCTGACTACGTGTTGTCGGCCGAACAGGTGCAGGTGGAACTGCAGCAGCAGATCGATGATTTTTTTGGGCAAGGCACAGTGCGGGTTGAACTGGACCCAAACCTGATATCGAAGGCTGCCGCCAGCCCGACCCGCATCCGCCTTCGCACCAACACCGGCTTCAGCGAGTACGACCGCAACCAGTTGCTGATGCACGAAGCCTTCGTGCACACGCTGACCGGCTTGAACGGCCGCGCGCAACCCGTGCTTGGGTCACTGGCGCGCGGGTCGCCGCGCACCACGGCCACGCAGGAAGGCCTGGCGACTTTGTCGGAGATGATGAGCGGCTCGATGGACATCGAACGCATGAAGCGCATCAGCCTGCGCATTTGCGCCATTGACATGGCCATCGGCGGCGCCGACTTCATCGAGGTGTTCAAGTTCTTCATCGAAGCGGGCCAGACCGACGTGGACAGTTTCACGTCGGCCCAGCGAATCTTCCGCGGCGTGCCGACCGGTGGCGGCGCAGCCTTCACCAAGGACACCGTTTACCTGCGCGGTTTGCTGAGCGTGCACACCTTTTTCCGCTGGTGCCTGCGCAACCGCAAGCTGGGTCTCGCCCGCGAACTGTTCGCGGGCAAGATGGCGCTGGAGGACGTGTTCAACTTCGAGTCCTCGTACGCGACGGGGGTCATCGCACCGCCGCGTTTCCTGCCACCCTGGATCCAGCGCGCCAACGGCCTGGCCGGAATGCTGGCGTTCTCGCAGTTCGCCAACAAGATCCGGCTCGACGATATTGACGCGGATGACCTGGTGCTGGGGCTGGCCTGACGTTTCGCCAGCCAATCAGAGGCGTTGCGAAGGCAGGTTGAAGTTCATCAGGTCGTCGAGCGTGTCGCCGGTGCGAGAACCCATGCGCTCGACGGCGCGCGTTTCGCGGGGCTTGCGGGTACGCGCCGCCGGTTTTCCATCGCGCACGGGGCGTTCGGGTTGCACGGCAGGATCCATCTCGTCGCCGTGGGGCTGTTCGGCCTCACGGGCGGATGCAAGTTGGGAAGCACTGATGGAATTCGCGACAGCCACCGGGCTGCCGACGCCGCCGAGCAGAACGAGGACTGCCGTGCATGCGATTTTCTTGAGGAGGTTCATGGATTGTTCCTGGATGATTGATCAGGTTGAATGAATCAAGTTGGATGGATCAGCCGGACTTGCGGCCGAATCGCGGCACCAGCATCGGCACGGCTTCGCGATAGCTTTCGTATTCGGGGTGCGCTTCGATCAGGTCGCGTTCTTCCAGCTGGATCGCGACGAGGATGTAGGCGGTGGTCATCAGCGCGAACACCAGGTGCGCCATCGTCATTACCGGCGTCGCCCAGAACGCGAACAGCCAGCCGACATACAGCGGATGACGGACCAGGCGATACGGGCCCGGGGTGCCAAAGTTCAGCGCCGTGTACGGCCGGTTGCGAAAGTACAGCCAGACCTGGCGCAAGCCGAACAGGTCGAAGTGGTTGATCAGGAAGGTGCTGACCAGCACCAGCAACCAGCCGAAGGCGAACAGCGAATACATGATGACGCGCGCCGCCGGATCTTCGAGGTGCCAGACGACGCCGCCCATGGGCTGCCAATACCAGAACAGCGCGATCAGGGCGAGGCTGGAGGCCAGCGTATAGGTGCTGCGTTCGGCAGGTTGTGGCAGCCAGCGAACCAGCCAGCGTTTGAAGGCGGGTCGCGCCATCACGCTGTGTTGCACGGCGAAAACCGACAGCAGGCCGAGGTTGACCAGCAGTGCCCTGGAAAAGGACACCGAGGTCGCCGAGTCGATGGATTTGGGAACCCACAGGTTGCCCACGAATCCGGCGGCATACAGGAAGGTGGCGAAGAAAACGGCATAGCTGAGCAGGCCGTAGGCGAGGATGAAGCCTCGCCGGAATCGGCTCGCATGTGCAGCAGGAACGGTAGACATGGTGACTCCGGGGTATCGCGGGGAATTCCGCGGGCCGCAGTGTCGGGAGTCGGCGACTTTCGGTCTTGACCGCCATGAAACCGTTTTCTGACGGGTCCTGACCAGTTCTGACCAATTCTGACCAGGGGCAGTAAAACCCTTTTGAAGCAGGGACTT
This sequence comes from Gammaproteobacteria bacterium RIFCSPHIGHO2_12_FULL_63_22, assembly GCA_001801685.1. Taxonomy (GTDB): domain Bacteria; phylum Pseudomonadota; class Gammaproteobacteria; order Xanthomonadales; family Xanthomonadaceae; genus Arenimonas. Next base: position 18,465 of record MGYJ01000037.1, read on the forward strand.
GCAGCTAGTGTGCGGCCGCCAGACGGGCTTGCAGGCGGGTTTCATCCTCGGGTCGCCAGCGCTCGCCGGCGGCCAGCTTGGCGGCCTGTTCCAGCGCCAGGGCCTCGCGGGACTCGCCCGACGCCTCGCGCAGGCGCGCCTTGGCCACCAGGAAGTCCGATTCCCGGCCCAGTTCGGGCTCGGCGGCATCTAGCCTCTCGCCGGCGCGGACCGGGTCGCGAAGCAGCAAGGCCAGTTCGGCCTGGCTGAGTTGTACCTGCGCCTTCAAGCGGGCGTCGTCCATGGCTTCGACGGCGGCCTGAGCCTGCGCCAGCTCGTCCTGGGCCCGGGCGGTATCGCCAGCCGCCATCGACAGACCTGCCAAGTGGCGAAGCACCTTCACCCGCAGATCGCGGTCCGCCGAATCGTCGAGCCCGGCCAGCAATTCCTGGCATGACTGCCTGGATTTCTGCGCATCACCTTCAAGCGCCGCCAGCCGCGCCAGTTGATAACGCTGCCGGCGTGCGCGACTGGCATCACCGAGGGCTTCGGCATTGGCAAGCGAGACTTCAAGATGCCGACGCGACCGGCGCAGGTCGCCCACATCCATGAACAACTGGCCCAGCATCGAATGCGCGCTGCCTGTCAGCGCACGCTCACCAATTTCCTCGGCGATGAAGCGCGCATCGCGGATGTCGTCGATCGCGATGGTGATGCGGCCGAGCTCCGCCTCGGCGATGCCCAGCCCCATCAGTGCCGATGCTTCGCCGCGGCGATAGCCGATCTGGCGATGCACGTCGCGCGCGCGGGCCACCAGGTCGCGCGCCTCTTCGAAGCGACCCTGGCGCCGACGCAAATTACTCAGGCCCGACAGTGCGGTCGCTTCATTGCGCCGGTTGCCCACCAACTTGAACTGCGCAAGCGCCGCTTCCAGATGCACGCCGGCATTGACGAGATCGCCTTCGCGCAGCGCGAGTTGCGCCAGCGAGTTCTGGATCTCGCCGGACGGCTTGGGCAGCCCCGCGCGCACCTGCGCGGCCACTGCGCGATCGAGATAGTCATGCGCCGCCTTGAAATCACGGCGATAGGTCGCCAGGATGCCCAGCCTCGACAACACGGGCACGACGGCATCGGGGGCGGGTTCCGCTTCGGCTAGTGGCAGGGCTTCGAGCAACAACTTTTCTGCACGGGCGTCGTCGCCCGACTGCGAGTAAACCGTCGCGAGTGAACTGCGCACCGACTTTCGCAGCCGCGCATCACCGCTGGCATCGGCTTCACTCAACAGCGGCTCTAGTACGGCCTTGGCCTGCTTGCTGTCGCCGAGTTCCTGCTGGGCATTGGCCATCTGCAGGCGCGGCCACGGGTTGCCCGGCGCCTGCGCGGCGGCCTGCCTGAAATAGGGCAGGGCCGCTTTCGAATCACCCTGCAGGCGCAGGCCTAGCCCGCGCAGGTAGGCCTCGTTGGCGAACTGGTCATCCAGGTTCGCGCCGATGTTGCCGGCCAGGCCGAGCTGGATGCTCAGGTCGGCCGCCAGGGCTTGCGCCAGCGCGGGCAATTGTTCGGCAAGCACGGTGCGATGCTGTGTGCGGCCGTTGGGGCCACTAAGCGCGAAGGCGATTTGCAGTTTCCCGCCCGACGAATCCAGTTCGCCCTGCACGACGTGGGTCGCGCCCAGGGCCGAACGAACCCGACCCACGCGTGCCTCGGCGTCCAGGCTGGAAAGGCCAGCCTCCAGTTCCACCAGTGCGCGCGAGTCGATCACGCTCGCGCCGCGCGCGCGCAGGATTTCGTTTGCGCCATTCATCAGGCCCAGGCGCGCCCAGTCGTAGCGCGCATCTCCGGTCCGGTTCACCACGGGCATCACCGCCACGCGCACCGGTCCGGTAATCGTGGGCACGCTCGCCTGCTGCCAGCGCCATGCGCCGAACACTGCCAGCACCAGAACCGTCGTGGCCAGCAGCGGGAAGAACCAGCGTCGCAGCGACGCCCATGGCGCGATGCGCGGCGAAGGGGCCGCGTGATTGGCCATGGCTTTGGTGGACGGCGCGGCAGCCGGCGCGACGTCGGTCGACCTGCGCGCCGGGATCTCGCCGGCGCTGATCGGCGCAGTTGCGGGCGCAGGTCCAGGTGCAGCTACAGGCGCCGGTTCGTCCGCGATCAGCACCACCGGCGCCAGGAAGCGGAAACCACGGCCGTGAACAGTCAGGATCATCTTTGAATCGGCGACGTCGTCGAGCAGCGCGCGCCGCGCCTTCATCACGCAACGGCTGAGGGCCGCGTCGGTCACCACCTGCCGCGGCCATACCGCATCGAGCAGTTCGTTCTTCTCCACCGCACGGTCGCGGTTGTCGACCAGGTAGGCGATCAGTTCGAACACCTTCGGCTGCAACTCCACAGGCTGGCCGTCCAGCAGCAGTTCGCGCCGGGCCGGGTGCAGCTCGAAGCGCCCAAACCGGTAGGCGGGGGCGGTCGGACTGGGCGCAGGGCCATCGGGGGTGGCGTCTGGAGTCATGGGGGCTTGCCAGGCGAATTGCGCCGGAATGGGGAAAATTCTAACGCAGCTTGCCCCGGCACGAACGGCCCGGGTCGGCAGGCGCGATAGAATCAAGGTCTAGTCGCCCGGATGTCGCCCCGAATGTCAGAACAGGAAGATTTCAAGCAGGCCTCGCTCGATTACCACCGGGTTTCGCCGCCCGGCAAGATCAAGGTCGTCGCCACCAAGCCGATGCTGACCCAGCGCGACCTGGCGCTGGCGTATTCGCCCGGCGTGGCCTATGCCTGCGAAGCGATAGTCGCCGACCCGCACCAGGCATCGCTGCTGACGGCGCGCGGCAACCTGGTGGCCGTCATCACCAACGGCACCGCGGTGCTCGGGCTCGGGAATATTGGGCCGCTGGCAGGCAAGCCGGTGATGGAAGGCAAGGGCGTGCTGTTCCAGAAGTTCGCCGGCATTGATGTGTTCGACCTGGAGATCGCCGAGAACGATCCCGACAAGCTCGTTGACATCATCGCCTCGCTCGAGCCGACCTTCGGTGGCATCAACCTGGAAGACATCAAGGCGCCCGAGTGCTTCGAGGTCGAGCGCAAATTGCGCGAGCGGATGAAGATTCCGGTCTTCCACGACGACCAGCACGGCACCGCCATCATTGTCGGTGCAGCGATCGTCAACGCGCTGCATGTGTTGGGCAAGGACATCGGCCAGGTGAAGCTGGCCACCAGCGGCGCCGGCGCAGCGGGCATCGCCTGCCTCGACATGCTGGTGTCGCTGGGCATGAATTGCGAAAACATCATGGTCGCCGACAAGGACGGCGTGCTCTACAAGGGTCGCCCCGCGCTGGATCCGGCCATCTGCCGTTACGCGCGCGACACCGAGTCGCGCACCCTGGCCGACATCGTGAAGGGCGCCGACATTTTCCTCGGCCTGTCCGCCGGTGGCGTGCTGAAGGCCGAGATGGTCGAGACCATGGTCGAGCGCCCGGTCATCTTCGCGTTGGCCAATCCCTATCCGGAAATCGATCCACTGGAAGCCAAGCGTGTGCGTCCCAACGCGATCATCGCGACCGGTCGTTCCGACTTTCCGAACCAGGTGAACAACGCGTTGTGCTTCCCGTACATTTTCCGCGGCGCGCTCGATGTCGGTGCGACCACCATCAACGAAGAAATGAAGCGCGCCTGCGTGAAGGCAATTGCCGAACTCGCGCGCCGTGAAGCCTCCGACCTGGGCAGCGCCTACAGCGGCGAAACCCCGCGTTTCGGCCCCGAATACCTCATCCCGCGCCCATTCGATCCGCGCCTGCTGATCTCGCTGGCGCCTGCCGTGGCCGAAGCCGCGATGTCCTCCGGCGTCGCGACTCGCCCGATGGCCGACCTGGCGGCGTACCGCGAACAACTTTCGCAATTCGTGTTCCGCACCGGCCTGGTCATGAAGCCGATGTTCGAGCGCGCGCGCGCCGACCTGAAGCGCGTCGTTTATGCCGAGGGCGAAGAGGAAACCGTGCTGCGCGCCGTGCAGACGGTGGTGGACGAAAAACTCGCACGACCGATCCTGATCGGCCGGCCCAGCGTCATCGAGAGCCGCATCAAGCGCCTGAACCTGCGCCTGAAGATGGGCATCGATTTCGAGCTGACCAATCCCGATGACGATCCGCGCTTCAACGAGTACTGGCAGCAGTACCACCAGATAATGGCGCGCAAGGGCATCTCGCCGCCTGCCGCCAAGGCCATCGTGCGCTCGCGCAGCACGGTGATTGCCGCGTTGATGGTGAAGCGGGGCGAAGCCGATGCGATGCTGTGCGGCATCGTCGGCCGCTACAACGGCAAGCTCAAGCACGTGGTGGAAGTGATCGGCCTGGACCCTGGCGTGAAGTGCCTGTCCGCGCTTAGCGTCGTCATCACGTCCAAGGGCCCGTTCTTCTTCACCGACACGCACGTGCAGCCGGACCCGACTGCCGAACAGATCGCCGAGTCCGCGCTGCAGGCCGCGTTCCGGTTGAAGCTGTTCGGCATTACGCCGAAGGTCGCGTTGATCAGCCATTCCAATTTCGGTTCCGTCGATTCGCCCAGCGCGAAGAAGATGGCGCGCGCGCTGGAACTGATCATGGAACGCAGCCCGAGGCTGGAAGCCGACGGCGAGATGCACGTGGACGCGGCGATCAACGAGGAGATCCGCGAACGCATCTTCCCCGACTCGCGCCTGAAGGGCAGCGCCAACCTGCTGGTGATGCCGAACCTCGACGCTGCCAACACTGCCTACAACCTGACCCGCGTGATGACCGATGGCATCGGCATCGGCCCGGTGTTGATGGGCATGGCCAAACCCGCGCACGTGCTGACGCCGTCGGCAACGGTGCGGCGCGTGGTGAACATGACGGCGATTGCGGCTGTCGAGGCGCAGATCCGCGCAGCCCGCGGCGCGTAGGGTATTCTCGGGGCAAATTCGGACTGGCCGCCGGGCTGGTTCAACCGGGAGGAATTCATGGGTATGGGAATGGTTGCGCCGCGCGTGCGCTACGCGACGGCGATGTTTGCAGTGGCCGCCGCGCTGTTGATCGGTGCCTGCTCCAAGCAGGAGATGTCCGCCGATTCAGCCGCGACCGCCGCCGACGCTGGTGGCGCGGATAGTCCTGCCGCACCGCCGGTTGCGGGCGGCGTCAACCGCAATGGCAGCCTGCTGGCTTACGAACACCAGGTGCAATTGCGACTGCCTGCCGACAAGATCGCGGGCAACCTGGCCAAGGTTCGTGAAGCCTGCATGGGCCAGGGCCTTGGCCAATGCAATGTCCTCAACGAAAACTTGTCTGCCGGCGAGTCGCCTTCCGGGTCATTGCAGGTACGCGCCGAGCCCAAAGTCGTGCCGGCGTTGGTGAAACTGGCTGCCGTCGGTGGTGAGATCAGCCAGCGCAGCACAACGGCCGAGGACTTGGCCGATGCCGTGCGCGACAACGGGCTGCGCACCATGCGGCTGAAGCTGCAGCATCAGAAGCTGAGCGAAATCGTCGCGCGCCGCGACATCAAGGTCGAGGACCTGATCGCGCTTACCGACCGCCTGTCGCAGCTTGAGACCGAACTGCAGTCGGCCGAACAGGAAGCCGCGCAGCAGCAACGTCGAATCCAGACCAACCTGCTCACGTTGAGTTTCAACTCCAGCAACATCACCGTGCAATCGTCCGAGATCAGCCAGTCGATCCGTGGACTGGGCGGCATGCTAGACAGCAGCACGGCGGCGATCATTACGCTGCTCGGTGCGCTGTTGCCCGTGATCTTGCTGCTGGGGGTTGCCTGGTTCGTGATCAGGCGCGTGCGCAGGAAGCGTGCCTGACGCGACCGTCGCTACGCACCCGGCCAGGTCTTGCTGCGGATGATGAAGTACGCGGCCGTGCCGATCAGCAAGGCGACCAGCGCGATCACATCAGCCGTTACGACTCGCGCGATGCTCGCGTTGTAGCCGTCCGTCGTCCAGGCCAGCAGCAGGAAGGACAGCACGCTGACCAGTCCAACCGCCAGTGCGGTGGGCTGCAGTGCCGGGACGAAAGCAGCTACCAGCAAAAAGGTGCCCAGCAGGCCAAACAACACCGCGCGGTGGCGCATCAGGATCTGCAGGTCGGGGCCGTCGATGGCCACGCCATAAAGCGATTGCAGGCGGTCGCCGCCCAATACGCCCACCACGGGCAGCAAGTGGATGAAGGCGGCAACACATAGGCAAATCATGACGACATAGCGCACGGCACACTCCCGTTGGGGCGTGTGCAGATGATACGTGAGTGCCGGCCGTCGAGTACTAATTGCTTAGTACTGACGGCCGAAAAAAACAGCTCAACGGTCCAGCGGACGAAGGCGAATGCTTTCGACTTTCCAGGTTCCGTTTTCGCGCTCGGCGGCCACGCTGACGGTGTTGCTGCCGTTCGGCCCGCTCAGGTCGAAGTCCAGGCGTGCCATGCCTCGAAGATTGTTCAAGCCTGACAATCGGATATTGCCGTTGACGGAATCAGGCAACACGGTCAGCGGATTGCCCATCGCGCTGATCACGGCCCGGTCGGCAGCAACCTGTCGAAGGATTTCCTTGAAGGTCGCCGACTCGGCGAGCTTGGGCGGTGCCGGCGGAGCAGCGGGTGCGGCGGGCAGCGCAGGTGGCGGAGGCGGCGGAGGACCGATCAACTCGACCGTCCCGTTGAGGTCGGCAGTCGGTGCGGGCGGCGGCGGGGCGGGCGGTGCAGGAGCAGCTGGCGGGGCTGGCGGCGCAGGCGGTGGCACGCTGATGCGTGACATCTCATTTATCCAGGCGCGAGTGTTGGCATTGATGACAACGCGCTTGCCGTTTTCTTCATAGAACTCGGTCAGCTTGCCGTGCTTGTCCACGCTGGCGCGATAGAAGCGCGACTTGTCCACGCCATTGGCGCGAATCTCGCGGGAATCGCCCGGGCCAAGCGTGCCATCGGTGGTGGACTGGATTTGCAGGTCCGGCATCAGGTTGCGCACGTCGACCGTGGTTGCCAGCAAGGTGCCGGACGCAAGCACGATCGCGGCG
>MGYJ01000037.1:25477-29255 GCA_001801685.1 Gammaproteobacteria bacterium RIFCSPHIGHO2_12_FULL_63_22
ATAGTCGAGTTATTCGTTGCATGAGTGAGCCTCCATGGGCTGCGAGTACAAGGCGCGGGAAGGGGTGCCGATGGCGCTCGAGTGAGTGCAGCGCTTCGGCTAATGCGATGGCGTTCCCGCAGGCCGCCACGGCCAGGTCGTCACAAGCGTGTTCGCGTTCCTGGCGGATGCGTCGGCTCAGCCACCACGCACCGGGGTGGTAGAACAACAGCGATTCCGCCACGCACTGCAATCCATTCCACAGCCAATCCATCCGGTGGATGTGCGCGAGTTCATGCGCCACCAGCGCCTCCACCTGTTCGATGGGCATGCGTGTGAGCAGCGACAGCGGCAGCCAGATGACCGGGCGAATCAATCGCGCTGTAAACGGCGCTGCGATGTCCTCGCCCAGGCGCACCACCACCTTTCGTGAAATGCCGAGTGCGGCCTGAAGGCGATCGACGCGTTGCTGCCAATCTACCGGCAACAATTCATAGGGCGCTTTTTCCAGCGCGCCCACCAGTCGCCAGCCACCGAAGTGGCGCAGCAGCATCAGCGACACGCCAAGCAGCCAGGCCAGCGCCATCATGGCGGCGATTGCGCTCGATTCCTGCTGGAACAGGCCCGATACGGGAATCAGCAGCGGCGCGGTGACGGCGGGCACCAGCCTTGCATTCAAATCCGCGGCCGGCGCATTCCAGAAACCGATGAAGTCCATCGCCGGCACCAGCACCATCGCCAGCAGGAAGCCCATGCCCAGCGTGTGCCGCAAGGCCGCGCTCTGGCGTGCGCAAGCTGCCAGCGTGAAGGCGGCCGCGATCGCGATCAGCGTGCCTTGCCAAAGCGAGTGCAGCAGCGCCATCGCAATGGCCGGCGCCACGCCGAACTGCGCGTTCCAGATCGCGTCCATCAGCCGGCTTTCTTTTTCGCCTTGGCCTGCGCGATCATCTTCGAGATCGCTTCCAGGTCTTCGCTGCTGGCGGTGTCGTCGTCGAGCGCGCGTTGCACCAAGGTCAGGGCCGATCCGGAAAACGCGCGGCGCATCAGGTCCTTCAACAAGGATGCTTGTACGACGGGTTCAGCCTGGGTCGCCAGGTAGGTGTGGCTACGCTCCGACTCATCCCGGCGCACCAGGCCCTTATCGGCCATGATCGTCAGCATTTTCAGTACCGTCGTGTAGGCCGTGTCCTTGCCGCGCGACAGTTCCTCGTGCACCTCGCGCACGGTGCTGGGGCCCGGTCGGCTCCAGAGCACGCGCAGGATGGCCAGTTCGCCTTCGGTGGGGTTGGGTGTCGACATCTCGGTCGCCTGTCTGTGGTCTACGTCGCCATTAGTACTACAACGTTAGTAGATAGTCAACAGGGCGACACCCAGGCCGGATTTCAGGCTTCGTAGCGTGCAGCGAGTTTTTCCAGACCGCTGGTCCAGCCACCGTTGTGTGCCTGCATTTTTTCCTCGGGCAATTGCTCGTGGGTCAGCACGATTTCCGTGGACTTGCCGCTGGCCAGGAAATCAACCGTCACCAGCGACGCCTTGCCGTAGGTGTGTTCGGATATCCAGGTGAACACCAGCCGCTTGTGCGGGTCGATCACGATGAATTCGCCGTGGTGGGGCACGTCTCCGCCCGGCGTGCGCATCACGATGCCGAAGGCGCCACCTTCCACCGGATCCATCGTCACTTTCGACTCGATGGTGTCGAAGGGGCGCAGCCAGGCGGCCAGGCTGGCGGCATCGAGCCAGGCGTTGAACAACACTTCCCGTGGCGCTGCGATGACGCGGCGCACGACGACGCTTGCGGGACTGACGGTTGCGTTCATTTGCGGGGTTTCCTCTTGATGGGGGCGCCGGGTTTATGCGCCGGGGGGTGTTTCTGCGTTGCGAATTTATCCAGCGACGCCAGGCTGTCTTCCCAGAACCTGCGGTGGCGGTCGATCCATTCCGAAGCCCGGTCCAGCGGATCGGAATTGAGGGCCAGCACGTGCTCGCGGCCCTTGATGGTGCGGCTGACCAGGCCGGCGCGTTCCAGCATGCGCAGGTGCTTGGATACCGAGTTCAGCGAAATTGGAAAGTCCGCGGCAATCTCCGTGACCCGGGCATTGCCCTGCGCCAGGCGGTCGAGGATGGCGCGCCGGGTCGGGTCGGCGATGGCGCCGAACAGGTCGTCGAGCGAGTCGGTATTTGAGTTTTTCATATATTCACCCATAGGGGTGAATATAGAGGCGCCAATTCTCCCCGTCAAGCGCTTTTTGGAAGGGGCGAAATAAATGAAGCCGCCATCCCTGGCGGCTTCAATATTTCCAAGGATCAGCGGATGGCTAGCTGGCGCGCTGCGTCGATTTGGGCTGCCAAAGGCCGAGGTTGGCGCCGGTCGGGTCGCAGATGATGCTCATCACGCCCATGTCCGGAATTTCGGTCACGTCCTTGATGACCGTGCCGCCAAGCGAGATGGCCTTCTTCGTTGCCGCCTTCACGTCATCGACTTCGACATAAGGCAGCCAGGTGGAATGTTGTTCGCCGGGTAGCTGGTGCGCATTCATGCCACCGCCGGTCCCTTTGCCGACATCAATGGTGGTGTATTGGCCGCTGGCTAGCGAAGTGTCCTGCGTCTTCCAGTCAAACAATTTTCCGTAGAAGGCCTGGGCCTTGCCGAGGTTGTTGCTGTTGAGTTCAACGTGTACGAATGGATTGGACATAAAGTCCCTCCTTGCGCGGCACCGTTGCGGGGGGAACGCCCTGGTGGGCGCCGCCTTTTTCGCCAGGACGAAAAGCCACCGTAGGCGCTGGCAGCCCAACCCCCACTTAATCAAAAACAACAAACGTTGTAATAACAATGCTTGACTCGCCATGGAACCGGCGGGAGTATCGGCACTCCAACAGGGGAGCACTGCCATGAAGCATCTCGGACCCGTCGCATTGTTGATATGCCTTGTCGCCGCGCCGCTGGCTGCGTGGGCCGGATCGCCAAAATCACTGGAAGAAAACCTGCAGGCCGCGGGTCGCTTCAATACGTTTCTGGAACTGCAAAAGCTGGCGGGCCCGGGCAAGAGCGGCCAAGCCAAGGGTCCGCGCACTTACCTGGTGCCCAACGACGCGGCCTTCGCGGCGCTGCCACCGGGTGAGCTCGACAAGCTGAAGAAGGATCCGGCACAAATCCGGAAATTCCTCAGTGCGCACACTTTGCCCGGACGCGTCACCGTGGATGACATGGTTGGGCCGGGGCGCTCGAAGTCGAATCGAATCAAGTCGGAGCAAGGCTTCACGCTGGAGTTCAAGCCGGCGACGTCCGAAGCGGTGGCGGCTCCGGTTCCCGCGCCTGCAGAGGCGACGCAAACCGCGCCAGCGCCGTCCGAAGAAACGCCAATCATCATCCCGCAGCAGAACCTGTATATCGCGGCACCGCCACAGGTAGTGGAGGCGCCGGCCGTGCCCAACATTCCTGCGCCAACGCAGGTGATCGACCTGGGAATGATCGCCATCGAACCGATCAATATCCAGATACCGCCTCCGCCTACGGGCGTGCAACAACCGCCCCTGGTGGTTACCGGGCTCAACAACGCCCCCTTCCAGTCGGTGCAAATCGTGGGCTCGCAGCCCACGCTGTCGGGCGGCGGGTCGGCGTACGAGCTGTCGAGCCCTCTGATGACGATGTTCTACCTGGGCCCGCCCTGACCAGAGGTTTTCGCTTTGCGCTAAACTTTGCCTCTTGATAGAGAGCAGAGAACTGGCATGAGCTGGCTAAAAGACGTCCTGGACAACGACCGCGACCCGACCGAAACCAAGGAGTGGCTGGAATCGCTGA
>MGYJ01000038.1 GCA_001801685.1 Gammaproteobacteria bacterium RIFCSPHIGHO2_12_FULL_63_22
GCGCTTGTATTCCTGCTTGGGCTGCTTCTGCGCATAACCGCGCAGGTGGATGCCCTGGCGCAGGTAATCCATGCGCGCCAGGTGTTCCTTCCAGCTCTGGTCGAGCACGTTCAGCATCAGGTGCTTCTCGAGGTTGCGCATGATCTCCGGCGTTACCTGCGCTTCCTTGTCGCTGAAGTGCTTGGCAGCCGCGTCAATGGCGTGACGCACCAGTTGCTCGTCATCGATCTCGTGGTTGCTCGCTTCGATCACCTTGGCCGCGTCCAGCGTGATGCCGAATTCGTCCTGGAAGGCGCGCTCCAGGCCTTCGACATCCCACTGGGCGTCAATGGAATTCTCGGGCACGTAACGGCGCGCGGTGTCGTAGATGACGTCGGTGCGGATGGCCTCGATGGCTTCCTGCACGGATTCGGATTCCAGCAACTCGTTGCGCTGCTGGTAGATGACCTTGCGCTGGTCGTTGGCCACGTCGTCGAAATCCAGCAAATTCTTACGGATGTCGAAGTTGTGCGATTCCACTTTGCGCTGCGCATTCTGGATCTGCTTGGACACCATGCCGCTTTCGATGACTTCGTCTTCCTTCATGCCCATCTTGCGCATGGCGTTCTTCACCCAGTCGGCGGCGAAGATGCGCATCAGGTTGTCTTCCAGCGACAGGTAGAAGCGCGAAGAACCCGCATCGCCCTGGCGGCCGGAACGGCCACGCAGCTGGTTATCGATTCGGCGGGATTCGTGGCGCTCGGTGCCGACGATATGCAGGCCGCCCAGGGCCAGCACTTCATCGTGGCGCTTCTGCCACTCGGCTTTTACGCGCGCCTTGTCGATGTCGGTCGCATCTTCGCCCAACTCGAGCAGCTCGGCTTCCAGCGAACCACCCAGAACGATGTCGGTACCGCGGCCTGCCATGTTGGTGGCAATGGTTATCGCCTTCGGGCGACCGGCCTGCGCAACAATCTGCGCTTCGCGTTCGTGCTGCTTGGCGTTCAATACTTCGTGCGGGATGCCGGCTTCGCTGAGCTGGTTGGCCAGCATCTCGGACGTCTCGATGGACGTGGTGCCGACCAGCGCCGGCTGGCCGCGCTCGTAGCAATCCTTGATGTCGTTGATGACGGCGTTGAACTTGGCTTCCTTGGTCAGGTACACCAGGTCGGAATGATCCTTGCGCACCATCGGGCGGTGGGTCGGGATCACCACCACTTCCAGGCCATAGATGGTCTGGAATTCGTAGGCTTCGGTATCGGCCGTACCGGTCATGCCGGACAGCTTGGAATACATGCGGAAGTAATTCTGGAAAGTGATGGAGGCCAGCGTCTGGTTCTCGCGCTGGATGCTGACGCCTTCCTTCGCTTCCACGGCCTGGTGCAGGCCATCGGACCAGCGGCGGCCGGCCAGGGTGCGGCCGGTGAACTCGTCAACGATGATCACTTCGCCGTCGCGCACGATGTAGTCCACGTCGCGCTGATACAGCGCATGCGCGCGCAGGCCGGCATTCAAGTGGTGCACCACGGCCAGGTTGTTGGCCGAGTACAGGGTGTCTTCTTCGGCAATCATGCCGCCTTCGCGCAGCAGCTGTTCGGCATGTTCCATGCCCTGCTCGCTCAGATGGACCTGCTTCTGCTTTTCGTCCACCCAGTAGTCGCCGGAATCGCTGTCTTCTTTTTCCTGCTTGGTCAGGCGCGGGATGATGGCGTTGACCTTGAGGTAGAGCTCCGGCGATTCGTCGGCCGGGCCCGAGATGATGAGCGGCGTGCGCGCTTCGTCGATCAGGATGGAGTCGACTTCGTCGACGATGGCGTAGTTCAGGCCACGCTGGAAACGATCTTCCTTCGCCAGCGCCATGTTGTCGCGCAGGTAGTCGAAGCCGTATTCGTTGTTGGTTCCGTAGGTGATGTCGGCGCCGTACGCGCCCTTCTTGTCGCTGTGCGGCATGTTGGGATAGACCACGCCAACAGACATGCCCAGGAAGTTGTAGAGCTTGCCCATCCAGGCGGCGTCGCGGCGGGCCAGGTAGTCGTTGACGGTAACCAGGTGCACGCCCTTGCCGGACAGCGCATTCAGGTAAACGGGAAGGGTGGCGACCAGCGTCTTGCCTTCACCGGTGCGCATCTCGGAGATGCGGCCGCTGTGCAGCACCATGCCGCCGACCATCTGTACGTCGTAGTGGCGCATGCCCAGCACGCGGCGCGAGGCTTCGCGGCAGACGGCGAAGGCTTCGGGCAGCAGCTGGTCGAGCGTGGCGCCCTCGGCGATGCGCTGCTTGAACTCGGCGGTCTTGGCCTGCAGTTCCGAATCGGAAAGTTTCTCCAGCTCCGGTTCCATCGCGTTGATGCGGGCGACATTTTTCTGGAACTGGCGGAGCAGTCGTTCGTTGCGACTGCCGAAGATTCGGGTAAGCAGACTGTTGAGCATGGGCTGGCCGTAGAAATGGAAAAGGCGGCTGGTCCCTTGCGGGGGCCTGAGCCGCCTAGTTTAACTTGGGGAGGTGTTCAGCGATATCAATGCCGGGCAGGATGCCCAAATGTCGCGTGAGGCAGGATGCCGGTAGCGACGCCGCGCAGGCTTTAGCCGCTGACTTTGTCCAGGAACTTGCGCGGATTGACCGGGCGTCCGTTGACGTGGACTTCGAAATGCACGTGCGGGCCCGTGGAACGGCCCGTGGAGCCGGCCTTGGCCAGCTGCTGGCCGCTGCGCACGATGTCGCCGGCGCGGACCACCAGGCGGGAATTGTGGCCGTACAAGGTGCTGTAGCCGTTGCCGTGGTCCACTTCCACCACGTTGCCGTAACCGGACTTGACGCCAGCGAAGCTGACCACGCCGCCGGCGGCTGCCAGCACGGGGTCGCCGGTGTTGGCGTCGAAGTCGATGCCGAGGTGATGCGCCAGACCGCCGCGGAACGGGTCGGAGCGGCGGCCGAAGCCGGAGGTGATGTAACCCTTGGACGGACGGCCCGAGGGAATGGCGGCCAGCTGCAGCTGCTGGTTGTACATCATGGATTCGAGCACCGACAGCTGGTTGCCGGATTCATCGAACTTGGTTTGCAGCTCGTCCAGGCTCTTGAGCAGGTCGCCGGCCGGCACGTCTTCCACCGACTCGTTACCACCCATGCCCGGCACCTTGCCGAAGTTGAACTCGCCGTCGGACAGCTTGCCGTCGCGGGTCAGGCGCTGGCCGAGGGCGTTCAGGCGGTTGGCCTGGGCCTGCAGCTCGCCAACGCGGGCGGCTACGGCATTGATCTCGCGCTGCGCGTCTTCGCGGGCGGCGGCAAGTTCGGATTGTTGTTTGCTGAGGTCTTGCTTGAGCTTGGCGATTTGCGATTCGGCTGCGCCGTTGGCGCCGCGGAGGGCGAAGCCTGTTCCGAAGGCAATGGCCAACAAGCCAATGCAGGAACCGCCGATAATCGCTGCCACTTTGGGATTGCCGAGCGAGAATTTCTTTGGCGCCCGGAAAAACCTGGATACGATGATAACGTTCATCATGGTTAAGCGTACTCACTCTCAAGATCGTGTCGCGGCTGGGCCTGGCTCGCCCCCGCAGGCCCTTCAGGCGGCTGCGTCGGCGGGGCTTGGCCCCCTGATCCAGCGCGCCCAAATGCTGGCTCGCCTCGATCAGTCGCTGCGTCAGAATCTGCCTGCCGCGGTGGCCCAACAATGTCGCTTGGCCAACGTGGATCAGGACCGACTCGTGTTTTTGGTCAACGCCCCGGTCTGGAAAAACAAGCTGCGGTTGATGGCTGATGTCCTTTTGGACGCAGCCGCCGCGGCAGGATTTCCGGCCCGCACGTTGGTCGTCAAAGTGGTACCGAGTTTCGACATCTCCCCGGAGATGACTATCGGCAAACCCCTTTCTGAAGCCGTCCGCGAATCTTTGCGGGCGACCGCCCAGTCTGTGAAGGATCCAGACCTCCGGGCTCAATTGATGAAGCTGGCTTCCTTGCCTTAGTCACTTGTTCTTGACGGGCATAATGCCCGACCCCGTCCAGCGAGCCGTTAAGTGGCGGTTAATTTTTGCTGAACATGACCAATTAGGGCGAAAAGCGCAGCCCGGGTCACAAAATTAAGGGTTTTCTGTTCAGCCCGTGGGCTGAAGCCTGACGCGATGTCAGGCCTGTGCCGGGTGGGCGTAGGAAATCGGGGCCGTGGCCGCCGCTTCCTCGTCATCGAACGTGACGTATTCCCAGGCCGACTGCTCGGCCAACAGGGCCAGCAGCAGCTTGTTGTTGAGGGCGTGGCCGGACTTGTAGCCGTAGAAGGCGCCAATCAGGCTGTGGCCCAGCAGGTACAGGTCGCCGATGGCGTCCAGGATCTTGTGCTTCACGAACTCGTCCTCGTAACGCAGGCCGTCTTCGTTGAGCACGCGGTAGTCGTCGAGCACGATCGCGTTGTCCATGCTGCCGCCCAACACCAGGTTGCGCTCGCGCAGGTACTCGATGTCCTTCATGAAACCGAAGGTGCGCGCGCGGCTGACTTCCTTCACGAAACTCGTGGATGAGAAATCGATCTCGGCGCTGGACACGGACTTCTGGAACATCGGGTGGTTGAAGTCGATGGTGAAACCGACCTTGAAGCCGTCGAAGGGCTCGAACCGCGCCCACTTGTCGCCGTCTTCCACCTTGATGGTGTTCTTGATGCGGATGAACTTCTTGGCCTTGTTCTGTTCCTCGATTCCCGCGGATTGCAGCAGGAAGACGAACGGACCGGCCGAGCCGTCCATGATCGGCACTTCGGCCGTGGACAGGTCGACGTAGGCGTTATCAATGCCCAGGCCGGCCATGGCCGACAACAGGTGCTCGATGGTTTTTACCTGCACGTTGTTTTCGATCAACGCGGTGCAAAGGCTGGTATCGCCGACCAGGTGGGCTTGCGCCTTGATCTCGACGGTACGCGGGAAGTCGGTGCGGCGGAAAACGATGCCGGTATCGGGCGCAGCCGGACGCAAGGTCATGTAGACCTTCTCACCACTATGCAGACCCACGCCGGTGGCGCGGATTACATTCTTGAGCGTGCGTTGCTTAACCATGGGCGAGCGTTCCCGACAGGGAGACACGAAATTTTAACACCGGGGAGGATACCACAGGCTCTCGGGGCCGGTCCCTGCCGGAAGTCCCGCTTTCCCCTGCTTATTGATATCGGTTACCGGGACTGTGATCGGACTCCATATATATGCCGAAGTTCCCAACAAACAACCCCCACCGCGACCAACCCCCCCCCTTAAGGCATGGTTGGTCGCGGTGGGTACAGCTAAAGCAATCGCGGCTGAAGCCGCTCCCACAGTTGCTTTAGTCGGCCTGGCGGCGCAGGAAGGCCGGGATGTCGAGGTAGCTGTGGTCGGTCGGCAGGTCGGCCAGGGCGGTGGCCGGGGCGGAGGGCGCGTCGCTGCCGCGGCTGCTGTGGCGCAGGCCGGGGTTGATGGACGGGGCGCCCAGGCCCACGGGCGGCAGGCTGCCGTTGTGGTTCATGGTCGGCGGCATGGCGTCGAAGTCGGCCAGGCCGGTGCTGCCGTTGCGCACGAGCTTGACCGGGGCGCGCAGGGCTTCCCGGATATTCTCGTGGCGGTCCGGGCGGACCTGGACGCGGGCGGCGCTGCGGCCGAGGCCGGTGGCAACCACCGTCACGCGCACTTCGTCGGCCATGTCCGGATCGAGCACGGTGCCGATAACGACCGTCGCATCCTCGGACGAGAACTCTTCGATGATCCGGCCGACTTCGTCGAACTCGCGCATCGTGAAGTCCGGGCCGGCGGTGATGTTGACCAGCACGCCATTGGCGCCGGCCAGGTTCACTTCGTCCAGCAGCGGGTTGCTGATGGCGGCCTCGGCGGCAGCCTGGGCGCGGTCGTCGCCGCGGGCGGTGCCGCTGCCCATCATGGCCAGACCCATTTCAGACATCACAGTACGCACGTCGGCGAAGTCGACGTTGATCAGGCCCGGGCGGACGATCAGGTCGGCGATGCCCTGCACGGCGCCCAGCAGCACGTCATTGGCAGCGCGGAAGGCCTGCATCATGGTCGCGTCGCGGCCGAGCACGGTGATCAGTTTTTCGTTCGGGATGGTGATCAGGGAATCGCAATGGTTGGCGAGTTCCTCGATGCCCTTCAGCGCGACCTGCATGCGGCGACGGCCTTCGAACGGGAACGGCTTGGTGACCACGGCAACCGTGAGGATGCCGCGCTCTTTCGCGAGCTGTGCAACGACCGGCGCTGCGCCGGTACCGGTGCCGCCGCCCATGCCGGCGGTGATGAACACCATGTCGGCGCCATCGAGGGCTTCCAGGATGCGCTCGCGATCTTCCAGCGCGGCCTGGCGGCCGACTTCCGGATTCGCGCCTGCGCCCAGGCCCTTGGTGACATTACCGCCCAGCTGCAGCTGCATCTTTGCGCCGGACTGCTTGATTGCCTGCGAGTCGGTGTTGGCGGTGATGAACTCCACGCCGTCCACGCCTGCGTTGACCATGTGCGCCACGGCGTTGCCACCGCCGCCGCCCACGCCGATGACCTTGATGACGGCATTGGGTGCCAGTCGTTCAACCAATTCGAAAAGTGCCATGTTCGTATTCCTCGTTTAATGCCTTAGGGGGTGTTTTTTTGAAACTTCTTTCGGGACTCAGAACTCGCCGCGGTACCAGGTCTTCAACTTGCTGAAAAGCGTGCCGGCCTTGCCTGTATTGATCCGCGGCCGATGCGGATGCTCGAGCTGGCTGCCCCACAGCAGCAGCCCGACGCCGGTGGCGTGCACCGGATTGCCAACGACCTCGCCCAGGCCGCTGACGTGCTGCGGAATGCCAACGCGAACCGGCATGTGCAGCATTTCTTCGGCAAGCTCGACCACGCCTTCCATGCGCGAGGAACCACCGGTCAGCACCATGCCGGCGCGGACCAGTTCCTCGAACCCGGAACGGCGCAGTTCGGCCTGCACCATTTCGAAAATTTCCTCGTAGCGGTTCTGCACCGCTTCGGCGAGGGCCTGTCGTGCCAGC
>MGYJ01000039.1 GCA_001801685.1 Gammaproteobacteria bacterium RIFCSPHIGHO2_12_FULL_63_22
ACCTGGGTCAGCTGGTTCGCTGCCAGCGCTTTCTGCGAAGCTCAGGGGGCCGCCCTGCCCACCTGGCAACAATGGGAATATGTCGCAGCTGCGGATGAAACCCGCCGGGACGCACGCAGCGACCCCGCCTGGCGCGAGCGAATCCTCAGTTGGTATTCGCGTCCTTCCAACGATGCCCTGGCCCGTGCCGGCCTGCAGGCGCCCAATGCCTACGGCGTGCAGGACATGCATGGCCTCGTGTGGGAATGGACCGATGATTTCTCTGCCCTGCTGATTTCAGGCGACAACCGCAACCAGGGGGACGCCGACAAGGCCAAGTTCTGCGGTGCGGGTTCGTTGTCCATGGGTGACCGCGAGAATTACGCGGTGCTGATGCGGGTGGCGATGTTGTCGTCGCTCGATGGCGCCGACGCCACTGCCAACCTCGGCTTTCGCTGCGCGAGGAAATTGCCATGAAGCGACTTTCCTGGCTATTGCTGCTGGCCGGCGCCCTGTTCTGTTCCGGCATTGCCCAGGCGAAGCCCACCGCAACGCCCCTGCCTGGCAACTCCGTCTATCAATTGAAGGCGACGCTGGTCGATGCCACGGGCCGGCCCTGCAAGTGGGCGGAGTTTCGCGGCCAGCCGCGCATCGCCACGATGTTCTACAGCTCCTGTCCCTACATGTGCCCGCTGATCATCGAAAGCGGCAAAGCCATAGACAAGTCTTTGACGCCTGCCGAGCGCGCGCGGCTGGGCGTGGTGATGGTCAGCCTCGATCCCAAGCGTGACTCCCCGGCCGCACTCACGGCGCTGGCCAGGAAGCGCGGCATCGACCCGAAGCGCTGGACTTTGTTGCGCCCCGATCCGAAGGACGTCCGATCCCTCGCAGCCGTGCTCGGCGTCAAGTACCGGGCGCTCGCCGACGGCGAGTTCAACCACACCAGCGTGCTGATCCTGCTCGACGCCGATGGCCGCATCCTGGCGCGAACAGAGACCATCGGCACCAAGCCCGACCCTGAGTTCCTGATCGCCGTGCGCAAGGCGCTCGCTCAGCGAAATTAGAATCCTGGGTGAGGGGAACAGGCGTTCTCCGACCCCGTTTGATCTAGGTCAAGTCCCGGCATGGCCGGGTCGTCAAAACTACGCGCGGCGCAAAAAAGGGACAGGCAATGGCCACGGAAATACTTTCAGAAACTTACAACGACAAGATTGTGCGCCAGTTCACGGCAATGACCGTGGTCTGGGGCATCGTCGGCATGCTGGTGGGTGTTTTCATCGCGGCCCAGCTTTACTGGCCGGCGCTGAACTTCGATATCGCCTGGCTGAGTTATGGCCGCCTGCGGCCCCTGCACACGAATGCAGTCATCTTCGCCTTCGGTGGCTGCGGCCTGATGGCCACCAGCTTCCATGTCGTGCAGCGAACCTGCCACGTGCGCCTGTTCTCCGACCGCCTCGCTTCCTTCGTGTTCTGGGGCTGGCAGGCGGTGATTGTCGCCGCGGCCGTCACCCTGCCGATGGGCCTGACCCAGGGCAAGGAATACGCCGAACTGGAATGGCCGATCGACTTGCTGATCGCGGTGGTCTGGATCGCCTATGCGGTGGTGTTCTTCGGGACCATCGTCAAGCGCCGGGTCAAGCACATCTACGTCGCCAACTGGTTCTATGCCAGCTTCATCATCGCCGTCACGCTGCTGCACGTCGTCAATAGCCTGGCCATGCCGGTGACCCTGGGCAAGTCATATTCGGCCTACACGGGCGCCGTCGATGCCATGGTCCAGTGGTGGTACGGCCACAACGCGGTCGGATTCTTCCTGACGGCGGGCTTCCTCGGCATGATGTATTACTTCGTGCCCAAGCAGGCCGGCCGACCGGTGTACTCGTACCGGCTTTCGATCGTGCATTTCTGGGCGCTGATCGCCGTGTACATGTGGGCCGGCCCGCACCACCTGATGTATACCGCGTTGCCTGACTGGGCGCAGTCGGTGGGCATGGCGTTCTCGCTGATCCTGCTTGCACCCAGTTGGGGCGGCGCGATCAACGGCGTGATGACGCTGTCGGGCGCGTGGCACAAGCTGCGTACCGACCCGATCCTCAAGTTCCTGATCGTCGCGATTTCCTTCTACATGATGAGCACCTTCGAAGGTCCCATGATGTCGATCAAGACGGTCAACTCGCTGTCGCACTACACCGACTGGACGGTCGGCCACGTGCATGCCGGCGCGCTCGGCTGGGTGGCGATGGTGACCGTGGGTTCGCTCTACTCGATGTTGCCCGGCCTGTTGGGGCGCACGGGGATGTATTCGACGCGAGCCATCGACCTGCACTTCTGGCTGCATACCGTAGGCGTGGTGTTCTACATCTCCTCGATGTGGATCGCCGGCGTCATGCAGGGCCTGATGTGGCGCGCCACCAACACCGATGGAACGCTGACCTACACATTCGTCGAGTCGCTCAATGCCACGTACCCCTATTACCTGGGTCGTTTGAGCGGTGGAATTCTTGCGCTCGCGGGCATGCTGATAATGGCCTGGAACGTCTGGCGCACCTGGCAGGAATCCCCGCAATCCCACGCTGCGCCGGTGCTGAAGCCCGACGCCGCCTCGTCACTGGCCTGAGACCCGACCATGAGCCACTCCCACGAAAAAGTTGAAACCAATGTCGGGCTGATGGCGGCATTGATCGCCGTCGCGCTCAGCTTCGGCGGCCTGGCCGAGATTGTTCCGCTGATGTACCAGGCCGAAACGATCCAGCCGCTGCCAGGCGTGAAACCGTACCCCGCGCTGCAACTTGCGGGGCGAGACATCTACGTTCGCGAGGGTTGCTACAACTGCCACTCGCAGATGGTGCGTACGCTGCGTTTCGAAACCGAACGCTACGGACATTACTCACTGGCAGGCGAGTCGGTTTACGACCGTCCCTTCCAATGGGGCAGCAAGCGAACGGGACCCGACCTCGCCCGCGTCGGCGGCCGCTACTCGGACGACTGGCAGCGGGTGCACCTGATCAATCCGCGCGACGTCGTTCCGGAATCGAACATGCCGGGCTTTCCGTGGCTCGCTACGGCACCGGTGGACGGCGACCTGATGACGAAGAAATTAAAGGCGCTCAAGCGTCTTGGCGACCCGTACACGGAAGCCGATATCGCCGGAGCCCGTGACGCGGTCGCCGGCAAGACTGAACTGGATGCGCTGGTGGCCTACCTGCAGGGCCTTGGCAAACACGCACCGCGGGGAGGCTGAGATGATTTCCGGATTGATAACGGTCGCCCTGCTGGTCATGTTCCTCGCCGCCTGGATATGGGCCTGGAGTCCTCGCCGCAAGGCCGAGTTCGACGCAGCGGCCCGCCTGCCGCTCGACGAAATTTCCCCTGAACCCGCTTCGAAGGAGACCCAGCCATGAGTGCGGGTTGGTCGTGGTACGTCATCGCCCTGGTCGTGTCGAATATCGTCGGTTGCGTGTGGCTGATCTGGTGGACCGGAAAACGCAGCCCGGGCGATCCAGCCCCCACCCAGACCAGCCATGTCTGGGATGGCGACATCACTGAATACAACCAGCCGATGCCGCGTTGGTGGATCAATCTTTTCTACATCACCATCGTGTTCGGCATCGCCTACCTGATCTACTACCCGGGAATGGGCTCGTTCAAGGGCACCTCGGGCTGGACGTCGGTCGGCGAACACGCCGAGGACAAGAAGGTTCGCGACGCAAAAGTGGAACAGACGCTCAGCCAATTCGCCGGCAAGGATATCCAGGTGCTATCCGGCGACCCACGCGCCCTGAAGCTCGGACAATCGATCTTCGGCAACACCTGCGCGACCTGCCACGGTTCGTCGGCACGTGGCGCGGTGGGTTATCCGAACTTGAGCGACAAGATCTGGCACTGGGGTGGCGCGCCCGATCAGGTTCTGCAATCCGTGCTCGACGGCCGCGAAGGCGTCATGCCCCCGTGGGGAACAGTCCTCACCGGCATGGGTGGCGAGAATGCACAGGATTACGTGATTGCCTACGTGCGCAGCCTGGCCAAGCCCGAGGCGGAACGGACGGGTGACCTGATGGCAACGCGCGGCAAGGCCCTGTACGAGGGCGTCTGCGTCGCCTGCCATGGCGTCGAAGGCAAGGGCAACGTCGCGCTGGGCGCACCAGACCTCACCGATGCGTACTGGCTCTATGGCGATTCAAACGATAGTCTTTACAAGACATTGAATGAAGGACGTCATGGCGTGATGCCTGCACACCGCGAATTGCTTGGCGAGACCCGGGCCCGGCTGGTAGCTGCTTACGTCTGGTCGTTGTCGCAACCAAAATCGGGCGCCGGCGCTGCACCGGCTTCGGCCGAGTGACTGATTTCACCGAGCCACGCTTCGACCATCCGCCGCGCTCCATGGCGCAGCGGCTGGGAGCCATTGCCTGGCCGAGTTTCTTTGCCGCAGGCGTATCGACGATGGTGTTCTTTGCGTTCGTCGATCCGCTGGCATTGCGCGACATCACCTGGCCCGAGCTCAAGTTGACCCGCGAGCTTGGCTACACGATTGGTTTCTTCATGTTCTGGCTGGCCACCGCCAGCTCCAGCCTGTTTACCTGGATCCTGTTGCGACCGGCGGCGCGTTTCAACAAGCCGCTGCCCCCGGAGCGCTGACCGCATGGCCAGGAAAATTCCGGTGGAGCTGCTGGACGAAGGCGGCAACAGCCTCTATGCCAGCGAACGAAAAATCTATCCGCGCGATGTGTCTGGCAGGTTCCAGTCCTTGCGCATTGCCGCGGTGGTGGTCCTGCTCGGCATGTTCTATGCGTTTCCTTGGTTGCGCTGGGATGGGCGGCAGGCAGTGCTGTTCGACTTGCCCGCGCGCAAGTTCTACATCTTCGGGCTGAACTTCTGGCCGCAGGATTTCGTGTTCCTGGCCGTGCTGCTGATCATCGCGGGCATGGCTTTGTTCTTCTTCACCACGCTGGCTGGCAGGTTGTGGTGCGGATATGCCTGCCCGCAAACGGTGTGGACTGAAGTCTTCCTGTGGATGGAACGATGGACCGAAGGCGACCGTGGCCGCCGCATGAAGCTCGACGCCGCGCCCTGGAGCCGGGAAAAAATCCTGCGCAAGGGCTCGAAACATTTCCTGTGGCTGGTATTCGCGTTGTGGACCGGTTTCACCTTCGTCGGATTCTTCAGCCCGATCACGCAACTGGCGGCCCGCTCGCCGCTTGAGTGGGGTGGCTGGGAGCAATTCTGGGTGCTGTTCTATGCATTGGCCACCTGGGGCAATGCCGGTTTCCTGCGTGAGCAGGTCTGCAAGTACATGTGCCCGTACGCTCGCTTCCAGAGCGCGATGTTCGACCGCAATACCTTGATCATCGCCTACGACGCGATGCGCGGCGAACCCAGGGGTCCGCGCAAGCGCGGATTGGGCAGCGTGCTCGAGCGCGGCCGTGGCTTGCTGGACCAGGCACTTGCCTACGACTATGTTTTCCGCGCCGCGCACCATCCCAGCGCGGCAGACGCGGCGGTGCATGCGCGTGGTGGCACGTCCTTTGCCGATCCCGGCCTGAAGGCCGAGCCGCTGCCCTTGTTCGAAGCCCAGCAGTTGGGTGACTGCATCGATTGCACGATCTGCGTGCAGGTCTGCCCGACCGGCATCGACATCCGCAACGGCCTGCAGTACGAGTGCATTGCCTGCGGCGCCTGCGTCGACGCATGCGACGAAGTGATGGACAAGATGGGCTATCCGCGCGGACTGATTCGCAACTCGACGCAGAATGCGATCGACGGCAAGAAGACCCGGATCATCCGGCCGCGCATCATCATCTATGGCCTGTTGCTGCTGGCGCTTTGCGTGGGCTGGGCATGGGGCGTCACCCATCGCAGCCCGATGATCGCCGAGGTGTTGCGCGACCGGAATGCCCTGTACCAGGTGCTTGCCGATGGACGCGTGGAAAACAGCTACACGCTGAAGATCGTCAACAAGACCGTTGAACCCAGGAGCTACCGGATCCGCGTGATCGCCGGCAGCGGCGTCGAACTTGTCGGCGGGGAAAAGATCGTGCCCGCGGCAGCGGAAGAAGTACTGGACGTGCGGCTGACCCTGTCAGCTCCTGCAAGCACGCATGGAATCCAGTCAGTGAAGTTCGTCATCGAGGCCACTGACGCCAGCGCCAGCAAATCGGTTGAATCGAATTTCTTTGGGCCGACGCAATGACGAGTCGAGCCGCAATGCGCGAACCGATGGTATGG
>MGYJ01000040.1 GCA_001801685.1 Gammaproteobacteria bacterium RIFCSPHIGHO2_12_FULL_63_22
GTCCACGCCCAGCATGCCCGCGCCCGCGCGTTTCACGCCGTGTCGCACCAACCTTTCCAGCGCGCCCGATTCCACGTAGCAATCAGGATTGACGAAGGCGACCCATGGCGTGGCCAGCGCACTGGCGCCCTGGTTGCAGGCCGCCGCGAATCCGCGGTTGTCGCTGTTGCGCACCACGGTGACTTGTTCGTGGCGCTCGGCGAAATCGCGCAGCAGGTCGATCGTCTCGTCCTCGGAAGCATTGTCGATGACGACAATGCGCACCACCGGATCGGAGGCAAGCAAAAGATCGAGGCAGCGACGAATCGTGCGCGCCGACTGGAAGGTCACCACCACCACGCCGATGTCGGTGGCGGAATGTGCGCGCCCGGCGCCGATCGGCTTGCCCTGGAAGGAATGGCGCGATTCAGTGGTCATGTCAGTGGAAGAGGTCCCGCTGCGGCCCGCTTCTGGCCAGCTCGTCCATGCGCGCCTGCAGGCGCTCGCGCAGCCCACGCAGCGGATCGGACAGGATGAAACGCGCGATCTGTTCCTGGTAGTCGGGCCATCGCGCAACCAACACGGACAGGTCGTCCTGCACGCGGCCGATGCCGGCCACCACAGGTTGCCGGACGACGTAAGCCGCGGGGCACAGGATGTTGCGCCAGCCCATGGTTGCGGCGCGGCGGCAGAAGTCATCGATGGCGCGCTCGCCGTCGAAACTCTGCGCATCCAGGGCGCCCAGTTGGCCGAGCGCTGCGCGCCGGATCAACACGCAGGCACCCGAGGCGGCTGGTAGCTCCGGATAATCGTTCCATGGCGCGGCGGCCGCGGCTTCGGCGATGGCTTCGGGAAATTCAGGCACGGGATTGTCTTCACCGGGGCGTGGAAACGAAGCGAGTTCGCCGCGATTGGACCAGGCGCAAACCGTGGCGATAGTGGCCTCCTTCCGCGAATACTGGGCGAGGCGTTCGAGCCACCCGGGCGTGGTGACGGCGTCCGCCTGCAGCACCACGACGTCCCGATCACCGCCGGTGATGGCCTGGTTGATGTTGGCCGACAGCGTCAATTCCATGTCGGCATGCCGATACTCGGCATCCAGCCGGCTGCGGTCGCACCAGCGGCGCGCAAGCGCCTCGGCCAGGGGATCGCCACCGGCGTGGTCGGCGATCAGCACGTGTGCACTGGCCGGCAGCGTCCGCTCCAGCGAGGCAAGGCACGCGTCGAGCGATGCCACGGAATGCGCGACCGGCACGACCACGCTGGGCAGCGGCCATGCCGTCATCGGCCGCAGCCAACCCGTGGGTCCGTCACTGCCTTGCAGGCTTCGCGCCGGTCTTGCGCAAGGGATCCAGGCCGCGGAAACGTTCGCCGTATTCGTCGGTCATCCGGCGCGCCTCGCCCGGATCACGAATGATCGTCGGTGTGATCAGCACCAGCACTTCCTGGCGGTTGTCGCGCTGGTTCTGGCTGCCGAACAAGCCTCCGATCACCGGAATCCGGCTCAGGAAAGGCAGTCCATCGGAACCCCTGCCCTGGTCGGTCTTGATAAGTCCGGCCAGCACGATCGTCTCGCCATCCTTCACGGCGACTTCGGTGTGCAGCTTGTTGTTGTCCACGCTGATATTGCCGCCGATTTCCAGCCCGCCGACGCTGGGCGAGCTGACGTCCTGGGTAATTTCCATGAAGACCATGCCATTGCTGCTGATGCGCGGCTTGACCTTCAGGCTGACGCCGGTCTGGCGGAACTGCACCTGGCTGTAGGTATTTTCGGTGCTGGAATTGCCCGAGTTGTTGAGGATGGTGCTGGCCACCGGAATCTGCTGGCCGGAGCTGAAATCGGCCTCGACATTGTTGCGCACCGTCACCGACGGGGCAGACAGCACGCGCACATCGGACACGGAGTCCAGGGTGCTCAGGACCACTTTCGCGCTGGGCCCGGTGAAGGTGAAGTTGCTGCCCGTCGGGGTGATGCCGGTGCCGGAATTGTTCCAGTCGTTGATACTCGGATCCGGCGGCGCGCCGGTACTGCTGATTGCATTCCCGAAGAACCAGCTGACGCCATAGCTGAGTTCGTTGTTGAGCTTGACCTCGACCACCTGGGCTTCGATGTGCACCTGCAGCGGCATGGTGTCGAGGCGTTCGATGGCGCGCCGGATCGACTCCCACTGGCCCGGGCTGGCGCGCACGAGCAGTGAATTGCTCTCTTCCACGGCGCTGATGCCCACGTCGCCGCCACCGATGCTGATGGTCGCCTCGCTGTTGCCGGACGCACCTGAACTGCTGTTGCCGCTGGGCAGCGGCTTGTCGGCCGGCGGCATGTCGGTGGTGCGCACTTCCACCGGCTCCAGGCTGGGCATGAGTGATGGCGAGCTGGTCTTGGTGGTGCTGCTATTGCCATAGACGTTGCTCAGTTGCTCGGCCAGGTCCACGGCTTTCACGTATTGCACATCGTAGGTGTACAGGCGCGCACCTTCGCCGCCGGCATCCATTCGTTCGATCCACACTTCCACGTCGCGCAGGTACTTGGCCTGCGGCGTGATCACCATGACCGCGTTCTGTCCCTCCAGCGGCATGAAGCGGAACATGCCGGCCAGTGGCGACTTGCCACCTTCGCCGAACACGCCTTCCAGGCTGGTAACGACCTTGCTGGCTTCGGCCGACTGCAAGGGGAACACGCCTACCGACATGCCGGCGAGCCAGTCCACGTCGAAGATCTGGATGGTGCGCAGGTAGTTGTCGAGTTCGGAGCGACTGCCGGCGACCACGATCAGGTTGCGTGAGTTGTCCACTTGCACCACGGCATTGGGCCGGGCGTATGGCTTGAGCAGCTTTTCCATCTCGGTGGCGGAGATGAACTTCAGCGGCACGATGCGGGTTTCGTAGCCGCGGGCGTTGGCCGGCGAACCGGTGCGCGGGAAGAGGTTGCCGGCGACCGCCTGGTCGTTGGGCAGGATGTTGTAGCGACCGTCGCTCCAGACCAGACGCGCATTGTTCCAGCCCAGCACCATCTCGAGGATGGACAGGGCCTGCGCCCCACCCACCGCCTTGGGCGTGGACAGCGTGACCGTGCCCTGCACGTTGGGGGCGATGACATAATTTTGTTGCAGCAGGTCGCCGAGGATGACCTTCACCACCGCGTGCAGTGATTCACCTTCGAAGTTGAAGGTCGCTTCCTCGCCGCTGGAGCCGATGCGCGGCGGCGGTTGGTTGGCGGCACTCTGGTTGATCACTTGCCCGGTACCGCGGGTGATCGTCGGTTGGGCATTGCGCGACGGGGCGTTGTCGCCGCCGGTGCCGGCGATGGAGCCATCCGCGGGCCTGGCCGTCGACGGGACGTTGAGCGCATCGGGATTGCGCTCCATTCGCGGCGCGACCGGCGTGACACAGCCGGCCAGTAGCGTAGCCAGGCAAATCGGCGCGAGCACTGAGAATCGGATCGGGAAAGTCATGGCTGCGTTCTTCTGTGCTGGGTCATTTTTCTTTGGATCCGGCGGCGGCTTCGGCGCGCATCTGCGCGCGGCGGGCCTCGATGCGACGGCGGATGGCTTCGACTTGCTGTTCCTGGGTAAGCACGGCGCCTGCGGCCGCGTCGGGCTTGGTCGCCGCGGGGGCGGGTGTCGCCCCGGAAACCGTTTGCGGAGGCGGCGTCGGCTGCTGCAAGACGACGCCCCGGCCTCGGTCCTGGGCATCGCCATCGCCATCCGACTCGGGCTCTGGTTCGGCGCGCACCATGTTCGGCGTCGGCGCCTGGCCACCCTTGCCATCGAACACGCGCAACAACAGTTCGCGCTGCCCGGTCGGTCCCTCGAGCAAGGCGCGACGCGGCTCGAGTTGCACGAGGCGCCAGTTGCTTCCGGCGACCGTCTCGCCCATGCGCACGCGACGACTGCTCGCGTCCTTGTTGTCGGTGAGGATCGCCACTTGCAGGTTGGAGGTGATCATCACGCTGGTCAGCGTGACATCGAGGTCGGAGGTGCCCTGGCCGTCGGCGGTGGGTGATGTTCCCGGACGACGATCGGGCATCAGCAGGGGCCGCTGCCCGACTTCCATGTAATTGGCGTAGGCACCCAGGCGCGGTTCGGTACGGGTCAGCGTGATCTTCGGCAACGCCGGCGCCTGGATGGTTGCCGTGGGTGCGGGAAATTGGCTGCCAAGCCCGGCCAATGCCAGCACGAGCACCGACAGGGCCCACAAGCCCGCAGCCGCCAGCAGCAAGGTAAGTGGTCGCAGGGTGTCAGCCACGACTGGCCTCCCGCGCGGTCTTGAGGTAGCCATACAGATCGAAACTCACGTCCAGGCTACCGGTATCGCCCACCGTGGCCAGGTAGCTGCGGCGCGACAGCATGTCGAGGTTGTCGATGAACAATTGCGGGCTGCCGCTTTCCAGCGCATGCAGCACGGCCGCGAGTTCACCGGTGCCGCAGCGCAGGCGCACTTGCACCATCACCCGTGGATAAGGTTCCTGGGTAGGCATGTCGCTGGGTGTCTGCGCGGTGATCTGGCAGGCATTGGGATTCGGGCTGGCATTCGCCACGACTTGCTGCAAACGCTGCACCAGGCCGGCGCTCGCGAGTTCACGCGTACTCTCGGGCAGGAACCCGGGATTGGCGGTCTCGAACTCGCGCACCTGCGCCAGCCTTGCCTGCAGCTCGGGTCGTTGCGCGATTTGCAGGCGCAGGGTTTGTTCTTCGTCGCGCAGCGCGGTGACCTGCGCGCCCATGTCCAGCATGGGCGCGGTGAACCACCAGTGCACCGTCACCAGGTAGATGGCGAGCAGCGCCAGGGCCACGCCGGCCAGGATGCGCCAGCGGTCAGCGCTTGCGGGCGGGCGCATCGGCGGCCTCCTTGTCGCGATTGCTGCCGGTGACGACGGCAGTCAGCGTGAAGCGTTCCTTGCCGGTGCGCGGATCGGTCTGCACCGACCCGGTCAGCGTCGGCGTCTTGAACAAGGTCGAGCCCCCCAGCAACCCCACCAGGTCCGCTGCGCGCTGGCTTTGCCCGATCAGGACGATGTTGCCGTCGTTGATCGCGATCTTTTCCAGATACGTGCTGTCCGGGATGCGCTGGGTCATGTCGGCCAGGACTTCAAGCGTGGTCGGCTGCCGTGCGCTGAGCCGCGCCAGGAAATTGGCGGCATCGGCCGAGCCCTTCAATGAATTCCGGAGGATGCGCACTTCGCGCGCCTTGGCCTTGGCGGCATCCACCCGCACCGTAGTTGCTTCGAGTTCTGCACTGCGATTGGAAAGGATCACCCACATCGCGCCAAACAACGCAGCGACCGTGATCAGCGCCAGCCAGCGATTCACGTTGCGCGAGCGGTCCTGCCGCGCGCTGCGGCCGGCCAGCGGCAACAGGTTGACGCCCAGCCTCGAGCCATCGGGGTTGACGACGTCCACGCCCGCGAGGCCGGTGGCGAGCGGGCCGAGCAAGGCGATCGCCGCATCCAGCCGGGCCCGCGGCAACACCACCAGCTCGACGCGCAGCTGCCGGGTCTGTGCATCGCGCGACAGGATGCGCGGCTCGAAGCTGACCTGGTCGTGCGAGAACGGCGTCTGCCGGTCGATTTCGTGCAGCATCACTTCGCGCAGGCGGGCTTCCGCCGACGCCGGCACGCTGATGACCGGGCGCAGCGTCTGTCCGGCATCCACCACCAGCCAGCGCGGCACGTTGCCCGCGTTGTGGTCGAGCAGCTCGCGCAGTTGTTCCAGCAGGAGCGAATCGTCCACGGGCAGGACGCCGACCAGGTGGGTGCGTTCGTCCATTTGCGCGCGCAACTGCAGGCCGTCGGCTTCCAGGCTCATCAGCAGTCGGCGGTGGCGCACGCCCAACTGCCGACGCAGCGAGTCGGGCAGCATGGCCAACACTGTTTCGCCCGCCACCCGCAGCCAGCCCGGCAGCGGGCTGTCGAGGTAGCGCAGGCGTAGCGGTTCCATTGCCTGGAACAGTGTGTCGGTAGCTGCCATCAGTCAGATTCTCCCACGCGCCAAGACAGAGGCAAATAAAGCTGGCCAAAGGCGCCTCCGCTACCGATTCGGAAGGCGGCCTGGATTTGCGCCCGGGTTCCGTCACTTCGGGTCGCAAGGCTGGAAATACTATACGTGCCCGTTCCCTGTGCGGCGAGCGAACCAATTTGCCCCGGGTCCGGCGGAGGCTGGCCCTGCTGCGGAAGCGCACGTTGCGCGACGATCAGCGCGACCTGGTCCGCAGGCAGTCCCAGGGCCTGCAGGACGGGCAGCGAGGCGAAGGTGGGACTGGGCCTGGCCAGGCCCGTGAACACGGTGACATGCGGCTGCAGTAGTTCGTACAAGGACGAATCCACGCCGATGACGCGGCGCAATTCCGACACTGATTCAAAGGGTCGGTCCTTGGCGCCGTAGGGCAAGCCTGCCGAGGCGTATTGCGGATCTTCCGCGCCACCCTCGGGCGTAAGCAAGTCATCGGGATCGCGGAAGTCGGCGATGGCGCCCGCCAGTTGCCGCGCCCGGTCGTAGTCGGCGCCGACGGCGGTCATCAGCCCGATCAGCAAATCCGGCGTCGCGACGTTCAGGTCGACCTTCGCTGATTCGTCGAGCACCGCGACTTCGATCTGGTAACCCTCGAACTGGAATGTATTCGGGCGGCCATCCGGCACCCAGCGCTGGGCGGGGTCGGTGCCTTGAAGGTGCAACGCAGCCAATTCGACGCCCGCTTCGGCGGCCAGCCTGGCTGCAGCACTGCGGCTGAGGTACCTCCCCTGCAATGCCTCCGTGCGCGCGCTCAGCGCGAACACGGCGACGATGCCGGTCATCAGGGCGAGCAGCCACAGCACCAGCAACAAGGCGGCGCCCCGCTCGCCGTTGCTCGACGTCTGCGCGCGCATCTCAGCGTCCATCGGCGATCGCATCCAGTGGCGCGGCGACCGCGACGGCCAGGCGCGGCGCGGCGACGAACTCGGGCCAGCGTCGGCTGCCGTCGGCGAAGCGCAGTCGCAGGCGCACCATCGGTGGCAATTGCGCTGACGTATTCCATCGCGACTGCCACGGCGATGCGCTGGAAGCTTCGTCAATGGTGCGCGCGTCAAAACTCGCCTCGGCGATGCCTTCGAACAAAACCACTGGTTCGCGCTCGGCCGGCAGCGGTCCTTCCGTGCTCAGCATCTGGTGCTGGAAAACCAGCCGCTGCCCACCCTCGCCCGGCACCAGTTCGAGCGTCTGCAGGTAGGGGCCGCCGCGCGACAGGTAACCGGGCATGTTCGAGACGAATTCGAGCTTGGTGGATGACAGCGCGAAGAAATTCGCTTCGCCTGTTTCCGGGTTGAACTGGTAGGCGATCGGCATCGCCGCAGTGATCTGCGCACGCATGAATCCCTGCACGGCGCGCAGGCGTTCTTCGCGCTGTGCCTGGATCTCGGCGCGTTCGGTGGCGCGCATTGCGCCACGGATGCTCGCGAACACCAGCGCCAGGCCGACCGCCAGCAGGCTTGCCGCGATAACGACCTCTATCAGCGTGAATCCGCGCGCGGGCTTCATTGCGGCGCGCCCTCCAGCGATGCACTGCGTACCCGCAAGGTCGTGAAGCGCAGTTGCCGGGCGGCCTCGGGCGGGCCCCAGGACACGGCGAGCGCAATCCGATAGACCTTGGGCGGGTTTATTGCGCTGCCCGCGTCGACAACCGTCGGAGGCAAGGCTGGTGCGGGCGAGGGATCTTCAATTTCCGTCGTCTCGAGCCGGTAGCGATAACGACCGTTGCCGAACTCACCCACCCGCTCGCCGGGTTGCACCGGTTCGATGACGCCAATCTGGTCGAGCAGCGACTGCGCATGCAGGGCTGCTTCGGTTTCATCCTGCGATGTGCGCACCTGCCCGAGGCCGCGCGACAACATGCCCAGCAACATGCCCATCGACACCGCCAGGATGACGAAGGCGAGCATCACTTCGAGCAAGGTGAATCCGCGCGATCGAGTCATGTGCCCGCCTTGCCGCGCACGAGCCGGACTTCGCCGGTCAGCCATTCCACGTCCACTTGCCAGGCGGCACTGTCGCGCTGCAAGACGATGCGCCCGCCGGTGGCGGCGCCTTCGGGAAAGAAACGAATCGCTACCTGGTCGGGCGCGGTCTGTTCAACCTGTGCACCGGTGGCAATGATCTTGATGCCGTCACGCAACTTGCCATTGCGCTTGTTGGGCGCCTGCCACTCGCGGGTGCGCGCATCCAGCGTGAACACCTGCGGCTTGCCGCTGACGATGGCCTGGGCGCGCGTGTAGCGAAGCTGCGCCGCGACTTCGCGCGCGGCGCCGCGCAGCTGCTGGCCGGGCAGGCCCGAGCTCATCACCGATGCCGCCATCGCCGTGACGGCCGCCAGCAGCACGACCACCACGATGAGCTCGATCAGGGTGAATCCGCGCTGGCTTTGCACCGTGGGTTCCCGTTGGCGCGGTCAGGGCGCGACCACGTCCTTGTTGACGCCTTCGCCGCCGACCTTGCCGTCGGCGCCCAGGCTTACCAGGTTGAACGGAGCTTCGTCGGCGCCGGGACGACGGTATTCGATCGGGTTGTGCCACGGGTCCTTGAAGTCGGTCGGCTTGGCGTAAGGGCCCAGCCAGCCATCGACGTTGCCCGGGTCGTTCAACAACTGTTCGAGCGATTCGGGATACGTGCCCACGTCGGCCTGGAACTGGTCGATCTGCGTCGCGAGCGAATTGAGTTGCGTGACCGCGATGCGCGCCTCGGCGCTTTTCTTGTTGTTGATGATCTTGCCGCCGACCACGGCCAGCACGGTGCCGATCAGTACGATCACGATCACCAGTTCGATCAGGGTCATGCCGCGAACGCGGCGGCCGCCGGGGGAAGCAGTCAGGTTGGTCTTCATCAGCCAAGGTTTCCAGTGAGGTCGTAGATGGGGAGCAGGACGGAAAGGATGATGGCGGCCACGATGACGGCCATCAGGATGGTCAGCGCGGGCACCAGCAACACCAGCAGGCGGTCCAGTGCATTACGTGTTTCGACATCAAAGGTGTCGGCGACCTTGATCAGCAGGGTATCGAGCTCGCCCGATTCTTCGCCGACCTGGATCATCTGCACCGCCAGCCGCGGGAAGACCTTTTGCCGGCCCAACGCGTAGCCGAGGCCGGAACCGGACTTGACCTCGCTGGACGCGGCCTCCAGTGCATTGGCCAGCACCCGGTTGGACAGCACGTTGCCGCTGAGGTTCAGGGCGGTCAGCAAAGGCACGCCATTGCCGACCAGCGTACCCAGCGTGCGCGCGAGACGTGCAGTTTCCAACCGTCCGATCAGTGGGCCGGCATAGCGATTGGCCAGCATTCGCGCATCCATCGCCAGGCGCCAGGCCGGATCGCCGATGCGGTTGTTCAGCCACCAGGCGAACAACAGCAGTGCCGCAAGGATCAGCGGCCAACCATTGCGCAATCCGCTGCTCAGCCACAGCACGGCCTGCGTGTACCAGGCGAGTTCGGCATTCAGGCTCGCGAACAGGGCCTCAAATTGGGGCACTACCCCGACCAGCAGGATGGCGACGGAAACGAAGACCAGTCCGAGCAGGAATACTGGATAGGTGAGCGCGTTGGTGACGCGGCTGCGCAGCTCGCGGCTGCGCTCGAGGTAGTCGGCGAGACGGCGCAAGGCGTCGTCCAGGCCGCCGCCCGATTCACCGGCGCGTACCAGGTTCACGTACAGGCGCGAGAACAATCCATGCTGCTGTTCGAGTGCCACCGACAACGGCGCGCCGCCGCGAACGGTTTCGCGGATTCGTTCGAGCACCTTGCGTGCGTCGGCGGTTTCGGGAAGTTCGATCAGGATTCCCAGCGCGCGATCCAGCGGTTGCCCGGCGCCGAGAAGGGTTGCCAGTTGCTGGGTGAACTGCAGGATCTGCGCGGCATTCAGTTCGCGCTTCTTGCCGAATGAAAACAGGCTGATGGCCTCGCCGGACTGGTCGGCGCGCAGCGCTTCGACCGGCAGGTAGCCCTGGTCCTGCAGGCGCACGATCACCTCATCGGCGTTGGCCGCTTCCATCTGGCCGTCGAGTGATTCGCCCGTGGCCGACAAGGCCTTGTAGCGGAACAAGGCCATCTAGTCAGGCTTCCTGGGTGACACGCAGGACTTCCTCGATCGTGGTGATGCCCTGCATCGCCTTGATCAATCCGTCCTCGTACATCGTGCGCATGCCACCCGCGCGCGCGGCTTCCTCGATCTCGCCCATGCCCGCGTGCTGCATCACCAGGCGACGCAGCTCGTCGGTCATCACCAGGAATTCCATGATGGTGCCGCGTCCGAGGTAGCCGGTGAGCGACAGCGACGAAGGCTTTGGACGATACAGATGGATGGTGCCTTCGGGCTTGAAGCGACGCAGGCCGAATTCCGCGACCACTTCCGGCGACGCTTCGTAGCGTTCGGCATGGGTGGGCTCGAGCCGGCGCACAAGGCGCTGCGCAAGGATGCCGTTGACGGTGGACGTGAGCAGGTAGTCTTCGACGCCCATGTCCATCAGGCGCGTGATGCCGCCGGCGGCGTTGTTGGTATGCAGCGTCGAAAGCACCAGGTGGCCGGTGAGCGCGGACTGGATGGCGATGCGCGAGGTTTCGAGATCGCGCATTTCGCCGATCATGATGATGTCCGGGTCCTGGCGCACGATGCTGCGCAAGGCGTGCGCGAAATCCAGGCCGATCTGCGGCTTGACCTGGATCTGGTTGATGCCTTCGATCTGGTATTCGACCGGGTCTTCGACGGTGATGATCTTGACGTCGGACGTGTTGAGCTGCGACAGCGCCGCGTAAAGCGTGGTGGTCTTTCCCGAACCGGTGGGGCCGGTGACCAGCAGGATGCCGTGCGGTTGTTCCAGCACGCGCATGAAGCTGGACAGGAAATCGTCGGTGAAACCCAGCGCCTTGAAATCGAGCACGACCGACTCGCGGTCGAGCAGTCGCATCACCACGCTTTCGCCATGCGCCGTTGGCACCGAGCTGACGCGCAGGTCGAGCTCCTTGCCCTGCACGCGCACCATGATGCGTCCGTCCTGCGGCAGCCGGCGCTCGGCGATGTTGAGCTTGGCCATGATCTTGATGCGCGAGATGACGGCAGCCGTCAGGTTGGCGGGCGGCGATTCGGCTTCTTCCAGCACGCCGTCGACGCGGTAGCGAACCTTCAGGCGGTTTTCAAACGGTTCGATGTGGATATCGGACGCGCGCATCTCGACCGCGCGCTGGATGACGAGGTTGACCAGGCGGATGACGGGCGCTTCGGACGCGAGGTCGCGCAGGTGTTCGACATCGGCTTCGTCGCCGACGGTGTCGTCGCCGATGTTCTCGACGATCGTGCCCATGGCGCTGCGGCCCTGGCCGTAATAGCGCTCGACCAGGTCGGCGATTTCAGAACGCAGTCCGACGCTGACCCGGACTTGCCGGCCGGTGGCCAGGCTGACCGCTTCGGCGGCGTAGCCGTCCTGCGGGTCGGCGACCAGCAAGTGGATGCCCGCCGCGTCCTCGCCCACGGGGCAGACCGACTGCTGCTTCAGGAACCTCAGCGAGACCGAGACATTTTCGGGCGGTGCATCGGGGCAGTCGCGTGCCGACAACAGGGGCAAGCCGAGCACTTCGCTGCAGGCTTCGGCCATGTCCCGTTCCGACACCAGGCCCAGCCGGACCAGCAGGGTGGACAGGGAGCCGCCCGCCTCGGCCTGCAGGCGCAGGGCCCGGGCAAGGTCGTTGTCCTTGAGGCGGCCGCGGGCGAGCAACGCCGTCGCGATCCGCTCCTCGGGGCCTTCGGCCACCATCTTGTCGGCCACTGTGTTCATGAAACCCGCTCCGTCTACCGATAGAGACGACTTTAGCAGCTTGGACCGGCCTGATCAGTCGACCCAGGCGCGTGCGTTGTGGAACAACTGCATCCACGGCGACTCATCGCCCCATGCGGCGGGATGCCAGCTCATCTGCACGCTGCGGTGCACGCGCTCGGGATGCGGCATCAGCAAGGTGCTGCGGCCATCCAGGCTGGTCAGGCCGGTAACGCCGGCCGGGGATCCGTTCGGATTGTCCGGATAGGATTCCGCGACACGGCCGTGGCCGTCCACGAAACGCAGTGCAATCTTCGCCAGCGATGCGTGTTCAGGGGCGTCGAACTGCGCGCGACCTTCGCCGTGCGAAACCACGATCGGGATGCGCGCACCCGCCATGTCCTTGAAGAACAGCGACGGCGATTCCAGCACTTCCACCAGGCTAAGGCGCGCTTCGAACTGTTCGCTGCGATTGCGCAGGAAGCGCGGCCAATGCTCGGCGCCGGGAATCAGGCCCTTCAACTGGGCCAGCATCTGGCAACCATTGCACACGCCCAGGCTGAAGCTGTCGCTGCGGGCGAAGAATGCGGCGAAGTGGTCCCGCAGCGCGGGGCGTTCGAGGATGGACGTCGCCCAGCCGCGCCCTGCACCAAGCACGTCGCCGTAGCTGAAACCGCCGCAGGCCGCGAAGCCCTGGAACGGATCGAGCCGGACGCGACCGGCGATCAGGTCGCTCATGTGCACGTCCACCGCGGTGAAGCCGGCCCGGTCGAAGGCGGCCGCCATTTCTGCATGGCTGTTGACGCCCTGCTCGCGCAGGATGGCGACGCGCGGGCGCACACCGGTATTCACGTAGGGCGCCGCGGGTGTTGCGGAAACGAGTACGGGAACGAGGCCAGGCGCATTGAAGTCACTGCGTGTTTCGCGTTCTTCATCGGCGCATTCGGGGTTGTCGCGCAGGCGCTGCATCGCGTGCGTCACCGACCACCAGGCGTCGAACAATTCCTGCCACAGCCATTCGGCCAATACTTCACGTTCGCCCAGCAGGCGCACGATCGGCGCGGCGATGGGCTTGCCGATGCGCTGCGCGCAATGGGTCAGGTCGTGGCGATTGACGAGGTCGGCGAAGGCGGCGCGATCTTCGGCGGCAATCTGCACGACCGCGCCCAATTCCTCGTTGAACAGGCAGGCCAGGGCGTTGTCGCCCCAGGCATCGAGGTTCAATTCGAGTCCGGTACGCGCGGCGAATGCCATTTCGCAAAGGGCAGCGAAGGCGCCGCCGTCGGAACGGTCGTGGTAGGCGAGCAACAAATTGTCCGCGCGTGCCGCCTGGATCAGTTCGAAGAAGGCGCGCAAGCGGGCCGGCTCTTCCAGGTCGGGCGCGACGTTGCCGAAGCCGCCATAACACTGGCCCAGCACACTGCCGCCCAGGCGTTGCTGTCCGGCGCCGAGGCCGATCAGCCACAGTTCGGAATCAACCTCGCGGTCGAGTACGGGCGTCAGCTGGTCGCGC
The DNA here is from genome assembly GCA_001801685.1 of Gammaproteobacteria bacterium RIFCSPHIGHO2_12_FULL_63_22. Lineage (GTDB taxonomy): Bacteria > Pseudomonadota > Gammaproteobacteria > Xanthomonadales > Xanthomonadaceae > Arenimonas. Next base: position 13,259 of record MGYJ01000040.1, read on the forward strand.
ACGTCGGAAACGCGCGCGAAGGCGCTGATGATCAGCGACACCGGCGACACCGATTTGGCGGCGTTGCCAGCCGCATCCTGCCATTGCGCCTGCATCGACAGGGAGTCCTTGCCTACCGGAATGCTGATGTCCAGGTCCGGGCACAGTTCCACGCCGATCGCCTGCACTGCGTCATACAACAAGGCGTCTTCGCCATTGAACGAGGCTGCCGCCATCCAGTTGGCCGAAAGCTTTACTTCCGCCAGCGACGAAACCGGCGCGGCGGCCAGGTTCGTGATGGCTTCGCCGACCGCCATGCGCGCCGACGCGGCGGCGTCGATCAAGGCCAGCGGCGTGCGCTCGCCCACGGACATCGCTTCACCGGCAAAACCGGTGAAGTCGGTCAGGCTGATCGCACAATCGGCCAGCGGCAGTTGCCACGGCCCGACCATCTGGTCGCGCGAACACAGGCCGCCGACTGTACGGTCGCCAATGGTGACCAGGAAGTTCTTCGATGCGACGGTGGGATGCGAAAGCACGCGAAGCCCCGCCTCGCGAATGTCGATGGCGCCGATGTCCAGCTTCGGCCAACGCACGGCAGCGGGATAGGCCGTGTCGCGATGCATCTTCGGCGCCTTGCCGAACAGCAGGTCCATCGGCATGTCGATCGCCGGTTCGCGGCCGGCGTAGCCGACGACCAGTGTTTCTTCGGCGGTCGCGGTACCGACGATGGCGTAGGGGCAACGCTCGCGCGCGCAAAGTGCCTCGAACGCGTCGAGGTCTCCGGCGGCGACGCCGAGCACATAACGTTCCTGCGACTCGTTGCACCACAACTGCATCGGCGACAGCGAGGGATCCACGCTGGGAACCTTGCCCAGGTCGATCAGGCCGCCCACGCCGGAATCGTGCAGCAGCTCGGGAATGGCATTGGACAAGCCGCCCGCGCCCACGTCGTGCATGAAGCGGATCGGATTGGCCGTGCCCAGCGCGACGCAACGATCGATCACTTCCTGGCAGCGTCGCTCCATCTCGGGGTTGTCGCGTTGCACCGAGGCAAAATCCAGCGCCTGCGAGCTTTGCCCGGAGGCGACCGAGGAGGCCGCGCCGCCGCCGAGGCCGATCAACATCGCCGGACCGCCCAGCACGATGACGGCATCGCCCGCGCGCAGCGGCAACTTGCGCACCTGCTCGCGATCCATGGCACCCAGGCCGCCGGCAAGCATGATCGGCTTGTCGTAGGCGCGAACCAGGCCCGCTTGTGCCGTGGGCAGTTCGAAGCTGCGGAAATAGCCGGTCAGGTTGGGCCGGCCGAATTCATTGTTGAAGGCGGCGCCGCCGAGCGGGCCGTCCATCATGATTTCGAACGCGGATGCCATGCGCGGATTGAGCTCGCGTGCTTGTTCCCACGGTTGCGGCAGCGTCGGGATGCGCAGGTGCGATACCGAAAAACCGGTGAGGCCGACCTTGGGCTTGCCACCCCGCCCGGTCGCGCCTTCGTCGCGGATCTCGCCGCCCGCGCCGGTGCTGGCGCCGGGGAACGGGGAGATCGCGGTTGGATGGTTGTGCGTTTCCACCTTGATGCAGAACGCGCTGTCGCGCAGCGGCTCGTGATGGTATTCGCCCGTTGTCGCATCGGAACGGAAGCGCCGGCCCGGGAATCCTTCGACGACGGCCGCATTGTCCTTGTAGGCGCTGAGGGTGAGCTGCGGCGCCTGCGCGTGCGTGTTGCGGATCATGCCGAACAAGGAGTACGGCATGTCCTCGCCGTCGATGCTGTAACGCGCGTTGAAGATCTTGTGCCGGCAATGTTCCGAGTTTGCCTGCGCGAACATCATCAGTTCGGCGTCGGAAGGATCGCGGCCGAGCGCGCCGTAGCGTTCGACAAGATAGGCCAGTTCGTCTTCCGACAATGCCAGCCCGAGTCGGGAATTGGCTTCGGGCAAATCGGCTAGCGGAATGCGTTCGAGGTTTCCTGCGGGCAATTCTTCGAACAAGGCCGCGGCTTCGCTGCGATCCGACAGCAGCGATTGCGTCATCGGGTCGAACAATTCATGCGCCAGGCGCGCCCAGCGCTGGTCGTCTTCCGGCGGCAGGCCGGACAGGTCCAGGCGCAGGCCGCGTTCGACGCGCTTCACGCCGTGGCCGGCGCCTTGCAGGATTTCAGTGGCCTTGCTCGCCCAGGGCGAGACGGTGCCCAGGCGCGGCGTGACGAACCGGCTTTGCGATCCGGCCGACGACGGCGCCTGCGCGGGACATCCTTCCAGGATGCGACCCAGGGCATCGAGGTCCGGCGACGAACCCGGTTCGGCCTGCAGGAAATAGACATGCCATGCGCCGGTGACACTGAGGTCGGGAACGATCTGGCGAAGACGGGCTTGAAGACGGTCGCGCCGGAAGGGCGACAGGGCCGGCAGGCCCTCGAGGACGATCATGTCCGCGGTTATCCGTGGAAAACGAGTCGCCTATTCTAGACGAAAGGCCCGCCCGGCATCGCCGGCGGGCCTCGACGGGTCCGAATTACTTGGTGGCGAGGGCCCGGGCGGCGGCGCGGTTGAGGCGGACCAGCATTTCATCGGGTGGCAGATAGCCGCCCAGCTGGGTGCCGTCAGGCCCGTAGATGGCCGGGGTTCCGTCCACGCCGATGCGACGGCCCAGCTCGTAATCCTCGTTGATGGGGTTCGAGCAGGTCTTCTTGGCCACGGCCCGATCGTTCTTGGCGTCGGTCAGGGCCTTGCGGCGATCCGGCGCGCACCAGACGTTGATCGCCTTGGTGAAGGACTCGGTGTTCGGGCCCGAGCGGGGGAAGAACAGGTATTCCACCGAGATGCCGGCCTTGTTGTACTCGGCCATCTGGTTGTGCATCTTGCGGCAGTAGCCGCAGTCGATATCGGTGAAGACGGTCAGCCGGTACTTGGGTTTGGCTGGCGAGAAGATGATGCGGCGCTCGCGCGGCACGGCGTCCAGGATGCCGCGGCGCAGGGCGCCTTCGCTGGCGGCGGTCAGGTTGTCGCGGGTCGCGAGCTCGATCAGCGAGCCCTGGATGATGTACTTGCCGTCGGCGCGCGCGTAGATGACCTTGCCGCCGATCGCCACTTCACGGTAACCCGGAATCGGCGACGCCTTGATGCTGTCGATCGTGGCGCCCGGAACGGCCTTGAGGATGGCTGCCTTCAGGACGGCATCGCCCTGCGCCACGGGCGCGCCCGGCTTGGGCTGGGCCATGGCGACCACGGCTGCGAGCCCCAGGGCGGCGGCTACGGAATAAGCGATCTGGCGATTCATTGGGCGTCCTAGGTGCAGGTTGATGCTTCCGACCACGAGGGCGCCGGAAAAGTTCACGCATTCTGCCAGAACCGCCCTCCGGCCATGCGCCGTCCGTCCCCTGAATGGGGCCTCGCGCCGGCTCGACGGGAGACGATTGCTGCGTGTTGCCGCTCCCCGGGCCCTCTGCCATGCTCGGTCGGGCCGAAGGATTCGGCTCTTCCAGGAGATTGCGCGCATGACCCGTACCCTGTTGGTAGTGCTGGGCGCCTGTCTGTCCGTCGCCTGCTCGCGACCTGCTCCGGCCGAAGTCGCCGCAACGCCTGCCGCTTCGGCCACCGCCGCAACACCGGCCGTCGATTATTTCGACAACAGCGGTCGGAATGACGTCCTGGCCGGCGGCGAAAAAATGATCGAGATCGACACGCCGAAGGGGAAATTCCGCGTCTGGACCAAGCGCACCGGCAACAACCCGACCATCAAGGTACTGCTGCTGCATGGCGGACCGGGCGGCAACCACCAGGCCTTCGCCGCCCTCGACAGCTATTTTCCGGGCGCCGGCATCGAGTACTACTTCTACGACCAACTGGGGTCGAGCTACAGCGACCAGCCGCATGAGGATTCCTTGTGGGAAACCGATCGCTTCGTCAATGAACTGGAACAGGTGCGCAAGGCGCTGAAGCTCGGTCCCGACAACTTCTACCTGCTTGGGCATTCCTGGGGTGGAATCCTCGCCATCGAATACGCGCTCAAGTACCCCGGCCAACTGAAGGGCCTGGTAATTTCGAACATGATGTCGAGCATCCCCGCGTACAACACGTATGCCAAGGACGTGCTGATGCCGCAGATGCAGCCCGCGGTGCTCGCCGAGATCCTGGCCATGGAGTCGCGCAAGGATTACGCCAATCCGCGCTACGAAGAACTGCTGATGACCAACTTCTACACGCAGCACGTGTTGCGCATGCCGCTGGAGCAGTGGCCGGCAACCATCGTGAGAACGTTCTCGGGCATCAACAAGGAAATCTACATTCCGATGCAGGGCCCGAGCGAGATGGCCGCCAGCGGCAAGCTGGAAAAATGGGATCGCAGCGCCGATCTGAAAAAGATCACGGTACCCACGCTGGTGATCGGCGCGCAGCACGACACCATGGACCCGAAGCACATGGAATGGATGGCCGGGCAATTCCCGCGTGGGCGTTACCTGCACTGCCCCGATGGCAGCCATCTCGCCATGTACGACGACCAGAAGACCTACATGGCCGGCCTGATCGATTTCCTGAAGGATGTCGACGGTGGCACCTTCTGAACCCGCCCAGGAAACTCCGATGAACCAGACCGCCGAATTCCAACCCCTGTGGCGCCGGTTGTGGAACCGACCCGGCGTGCGCGGCATGTCGCTGATGCTGTTCCGGCTGCTGGTTTTCATCGCACTCCTGGTGGGCTTGGGCTTCGCAATGCGCTACCTGATTCCCCTGCCCGACATAACGGTGGCGGAGTCCCTGCAGGTGCGAGGGTCGGAACTCTGGGTCCGTGCCTTCCGTTCGTTGCTACCGCCGGTCCTGGCTTACTGGCTGCTAGTTCGATTCGTCGAGCGCCGCAAGGTGAGCGAATTCGCGCCGAGAGACTTGTTCAAGCACTCGGCGATCGGCTGGCTGGTCGGGATGGGCATACTCCTGCTTGCTGCAGGTGTGATGGCGGCTTTCGGCGCCTTTCGTGTCGACGGCTTCAATGAAAATGTCTATCTGCTCGGGCCGTTTGTGGTTCTGGGCCTGAAGGCCGGCGTACTGGAAGAGATCATTACCCGCGGCATATTGTTTCGCGTCGTCGAGGAAGGTGTCGGCACCTGGGTCGCCCTCATCTTCTCCGCTTTCATCTTTGGATTCATGCACGCGGCCAATCCCAACGCAACGATCTGGAGTTCGGTCGCCATCGCCATTGAAGCGGGCTTGCTGCTTGGCATGGCCTACGCATGGACGCGTTCATTGTGGTTCTGCATCGGACTGCACGCCGCCTGGAATTTCACCCAAGGGCCGCTGCTCGGGATTTCCGTCTCGGGCATCGAGGTGAATGGCGTGCTGGCTTCTCGCACGATGGGCCCTGAGTTGATCAGCGGCGGTGAGTTCGGCGCCGAAGCTTCGATCATCGCCTTGGTCATCTGCGTGTCCCTGGCGCTATTTTTCACCCGCAAAGCCATCGCCGAAGGCAAGATACTCAAGCCGTCCTGGCGACGGCCGCTTCCTTCCGCTAGCGCCGCTGCAACGGTGACCGAACCGGTTTAGGTTGTTGCTTCGGTTCCGCCGGGCCACTGTGGCCGTCCCCCATCCGTTTCGGACTACCGATGACAGAACTGCACCACGACTGGCGACTCGAGATCTGGAATGCGCTGACCCACGGCTTCGGCTTCCTGCTCAGCCTGCTGGCGAGCGCCGTGCTGATCACGCTGGTTGCGATTCGTGGCGATGGCTGGCAACTGGCCGGCGCGCTGGTGTTCTGCATCGCACTGGTGACGGTGTACACCTCGTCCACGCTTTATCACTCGATCCCGCATGCGGTGACCAAGTCGCGCATGAAGATCTTCGACCACTGCGCAATTTTTGTACTCATCGCCGGCACCTACACGCCGTTCACGCTGATCGCGTTGCGCGACCGGGGCGGCTGGTGGCTGTTTGCGGCGGCGTGGACGCTGGCCGTGGCTGGCATCATCTTCAAACTGTTCTATACCGGCCGCTTCAAGGGCGTATCGACGCTGATCTATGTCGGCATGGGCTGGATGGCCGTGGTCGCGATCAAGCCGTTCCTGGCCGTGGTGCCTTTGGAACAATTGCTCTGGCTGCTCGCCGGCGGATTGGCCTACACCCTGGGCACGCTGTTCTACATGAGCAAGCGCGACCACGCGCACGCGATCTGGCATGGCTTCGTGCTGGCGGGTAGCGCCTGCCACTTCGTAGCCGTGGCCATGCAGGTGCTGGGCCCGTCGGTCGTGCCGACGATCTGAAGCTCAGGCGGCGCTGTCCTGCCAACTGGGCTGTTCGGTGTCGTAATACTCGAAGATCAGGTGGATTCGATCGGTGCTGCCTTCGTTCTTCACCGAATGCACGCCGAGGTTGTTCACTTCCACCGCCTCGCCCTGCTTGAAGTGGTAGGTGGTAGGCGAAATATAGAAGCCCACTCGCTCGTTGGTAACGATCGGCACATGGATCTTGTGCGGCCAGGTGGCCGACGGCATGTTGTCGCGATGCGGCTGGATGATGCCGCCCGGCGCCATTCGCGCCAGCATGATGCGCGGGAAGCTGCCGTGCGCGTAACCATAGGGCGCGGTGGCCTGGCGAAGCACCGGCTCCAGCCGGTCACGCCACTCGGCCCATAGCGGACGATCGTAGGCTTCGCGCCAATCCTTCATGTCCTTGATGAAGCGGAAGACGATATGACGGGTTTTGTCCAGCGTCTCGAAGCGATTGGGCTTGGACGCATTCTCCATGTCCCAGACGGACTCGGGAATGGCGAGGATGTCGTCAACCAGGCTGCCCAGTTCGATCTGGCCCAGTTCCTTGATGGAGGTGGTCTTGCGCGGATTGGGATACATGTCATTCGAATCCGTAGTTGAACAATTCCAGGTCGCGACGGTACAGGTCCGATACCCAGCCAACCAGGTCGCGGTCGTAATACTCCTGCCAGGGCCGGTGCTTCGATGAATTCACCCGCTCGAGCTCGGTGGTTTCCATTCCGACCTGCGCGCAGATCTCGTCGTAGCTGGCCTGCATGGTTTCGTTGCGGCCGACGATGTCGAGCTCCAGCTTGCCCTCGGCGTCGGTAACCATCGCGTGCTGCGGCTGGTACAGCAGGTGGTCGAGTGGCTTGAGCTCGCGGATCACGTACTTCATGTAGCGCAAGGGCTCGGTCTCGAAGATATTGCCGCCGCGGCTCATGAAGGCGCAATAGGACACGAAGCGATCGAAAGGATTGCGCACGAACGCGAACTTCCTGTACTCGCCAAACATCTTGTCGCCGAGCACCGGACGGATCTGCCGGGTGCTGATGTGGCCGTGCTGGATGCCGGCGAATTCGGGGAACGGAAAACGCTTCTTCACGAACAGGCCGACTTGTTCAAGGTCCTGTTCACCCATCTGCTGGCGCAGGGCCTGGCGCACCGAGTGGGTGCCGGTCTTGGGGATGGCGAAGAAGATGTATCGGTGTTTGTGCGAGATGATCATGGTGGGCAGCGCGAAAAGACCCGCCCATGATAATGCAAGGGCGCGCGCCGCCGGCCAGGCGGGGGCTCAGCTGGATATGTATTGCTGCAGGTAGCTGATTTCCTGCTTCTGGTCCTCGATTACTTCCTTCACCAGGTCGCCGATGGAGACGATGCCGAGGATCCGGCCGCCCTCCAGTACGGGCAGGTGGCGGATGTGCCGCTCGGTCATGATGGCCATGCAGTCGCCCACCGATTCCGACGGCGCCACGCAGACCACCGGCGAGCTCATGATGGTCGCCACGGGCGTGTCACTCGATGACCGGCCTTGCAGCACGATCTTGCGGGCGTAATCGCGCTCGCTGGCGATGCCGGTCAGTTCGTCGCCACGCATCACGAGCACTGCACCGATATGGTGTTCGGCCATCAGGCGGACGGCTTCCAGCACGGGCTGGTCCTCGCCAATTGCTACGACCCGGCTGCCTTTTCTCTCCAGGATCTGGCTTACGTTGCGCATGCCCTGCTCCTTGCCAACGCGGTGGGCCCATCTTATTCCTGTTGCGCGCGCCTCGCATCGGCGGCTGCATCGCCCCGGCCCGGCTGCCAATCCTGCACCAGGTAGAGCGGCCGTTGCTTGGCTTCCAGGTACATGCGGCCCAGGTATTCGCCGATCACGCCCAGGGCCATCAACTGCACGCCGCCGAGGAAGAGCACCACCGCCATCATGGTCGGCCAGCCCTGCACGGGGTCGCCCCAGAGCAGGGTCTTGGTGATGATCCAGACGCCATAGGCGAAGGCCAGCAGCGCGGTACCGAGCCCGGCGTAAGTCGCCACGCGCAGGGGCGCGGTCGAGAAACCGGTGATGCCCTCCAGCGCGAAATTCCACAGCCGCCAGTAATTGAACTTGCTGGATCCGGCGATGCGCGGCTCGCGCTGGTAGGGCAAGGACGTTTGCGGATAGCCCACCCAGGCGAACAGTCCCTTCATGAACCGGTGCCGCTCGCGCAGGTCGCGCAGGGACTCGACCACGCGGCGCGACATCAGCCGGAAATCGCCGGTATCGGCCGGGATTCCGGTGAAGGACAGCTTGTTGATGACCCGGTAGAAGGCCTTGGCGGTGACCTTTTTCAGCCAGCTTTCGCCATCGCGCGAGGTGCGGGTTCCATAGACGACGTCGAAGCCTTCCCGCCATTTGCCGACCAGCGCCGGCAATAGTTCGGGCGGATCCTGGCCGTCGGCATCCAGCACCACCACGGCATCGGCGTCGGCGCGGTCGAGGCCGGCGGTGAGGGCCAGCTCCTTGCCGAAATTTCGCGACAGGCGCAGCAGCTGGACGCGTGGATCGTTGCCGGCGATCGACTGCAACACCTGCCAGGTCGCGTCGCGGCTTCCATCGTCGACGTACAGGACCTGCGTGCGCAGGTCCATGCCGTCGAGCACGGCGGCGAGACGCGCATGCATGCCGGGCAGTGCCTGCGCTTCGTTGTAGGCCGCGATGACGACGGTGAGCGTGGCGGGGTTCATGCCCGAATGGTACCTGTTGCCATGCGTGGTGTTCAGCCCGCTCAGCGTTCGATCAGGTACGCCGGCCCGCCCAGGTGGCGGACCTGGCGTTCAATCCAGCGCGCGCGGCGCTGCACGTAAGGGCCGGGTTTGGCGACGCTGTAGCGACGCGGACTGGGCAGCACCGCGGCCATGCGCGCCGACTCCGATGGCGTCAACTTTGAGGCGGGCTTGCCAAAATAGGTGCGCGCCGCGGCTTCGGCGCCGTACACGCCATCGCCGAATTCGGCGATGTTGGCGTACACCTCCAGGATGCGCTGCTTCGGCCACAGCACCTCGATCAACACCGTGTACCAGGCCTCGAGCCCCTTGCGCACATAGCTGCGACCCTTCCACAGGAAGAGGTTCTTCGCGACCTGCTGGCTGATGGTGCTGGCGCCGCGCACCTTGCGGCCACGCTGGTTGTTCTTCATGGCCTTGTCGATGGCCTTGAAGTCGAAACCATGGTGGTCGGGAAAGGTCTGGTCCTCGGCTGCCACCAATGCGATGGGCAGGTTCCGCGAAATGTCCCTGCTGCTGCGCCACGTGTAGCGCAGCTGGAAATCCCAGTCGCGCTGCACCATCGCATCCACCCGGCGCGAGACCATGAAGGCGCTGGTGACCGGCGGAATCCAGCGCAGCAGCAGCACCTGCGCCGTGGTCAGCAACAGGAACCACAGCGGCAACCAGAGGAATATCCAGCGCGCAATCCGTTTCCAGCCCCGCGGGCGTTTTCCGGCAGCGGCTGCCATTCAGGGGCTCGGCTCGGCGGCTTCGACAGCGGCGACGCTGAGGTCAACCGCCAACACCCAGCCCTGGCCGGGCGCGTCGCTCGCGCTTGGTCGACGCCAGACGCGAAGCCAGGCCGGGCTGCCCACGCCGCCGCCCCAGGAGGCCGCCAGGTCGCCAGCCGAAGACACCACCTGACCGGTGTCCACGCGCAGCGCCCGGGATGGCAGCGCCTGTCCTTCGGCGCGGCTGTCAGGCACCGCGCCCTCGCGAAGCCTCAGGAAGTCGGCGGACACCATTCGCGTATTCAACGCACCGGCGGGAGCCAGGTCGGCGCTGCGCAATTCGGCGACGCCGACCGGCCAGCCCGGCGGCTCGCCCAAGCCCAGGCCGCCGCGGCGCTGCACCTTTTCAGGAAAGGCGACTTCCTCGTGGCTGATGCCGTGGTCGATCAGCACCTGCCACTTGCCATCGGCGCCCTTGCGCCAGATGGTGAAGAAATGTCCGAAGCCGGTAGGTTTATCGGCGCCCCCAGGCGTGAATCGCCAGGGGCCGCTGGTGTAGCCGAGGTCGCCGCTGGCTGAAATCTCGGCCAGCTCCGGCGCCCACTCAAGGCGGTTCTTGTTCTCCGGGCGCGCTTCCCAGACGCGCTTCCCGTTGCCAGGCCCGGGCGCGAATACCAGGCCGTCGTCGGCCAGGGCCGCCAGGAACGCGGCCCGCGTGCTGCGGGCGCTGGCATCGGCGGCAAAGGCCCGCTCGGCCGCGACCATGTCGTCGAAGTCGTCGGCAAGCGCCAACGGCACGATGACAAATGAAGCGACGATCAGACAGGCCTTGATCAGGGTGCGGGGCGATACCATCTTGGAACCTCCTCAGTGCGGCCAAGCATAGCCGGTCGCCCCCATTCCCTGCCTAGGCCATTCGCCCTTCCCGATGCCAGATTTCGATCGCGACACGCTGTCCCTGTTCCTTCTTGAAAACTCCGGAATCCGCGGGGTGCTGGTGCGGCTGGACGAGACCTGGCAAGCCATCCAGGCACGCACGCCCTACCCGGCGCCGGTCGCCGAACGGCTGGGTGAAACTTGCGCGGCTGCGGCCTTGTTCACCGGCCACGCCAAGCTCGATGGGCGGCTCAGCGTGCAGCTTCGCGGCACCGGCGCCCTGCGCACGCTGTTTGCGGAGTGCACCGCCCAGGGCACGCTGCGTGGCATCGCCCATTACTCGGAACCGCTGCCCGAACCGTTGACGCCGCGCGCATTCGGCCACGGTTCCGTACTCGCCATCACCATCGAAAACCTGCCGCCGGGCGGCCAGGAAATGATGCGCTACCAAGGCTTGGTCGGGCTGGATGCCGACCATCTGTCGGAAGCGTTCGAAGCCTACTTCGCCCAATCCGAGCAGTTGCCCACGAGGGTGATGCTGGCTTCGGACGGCCTGCGCGCCGCGGCATTGATGCTGCAGCAGTTGCCCGAAGGCCACCGTGATGCGGACGGCTGGACCCGCGACTCGGCGCTGTTCGACACCCTTACCAAGGCCGAACTGCTCGACCTGCCCGGCGACACCTTGTTGTTCAGGTTGTTCCATGAGGAAAACGTCCGCCTGCTGGGCCAAAGGCCGATGCGTTTTGGCTGTTCCTGTTCCCGGGAACGGGTCGCCGAAGCACTCCGGAGCTTGGACCTGAACGAAACCCTGGCGGTCGCCCGCGAAGGCGTCACCGAGGTGCACTGTGATTTCTGCGGCCAGGGCTACGAGTTCACGGACGAGCAGGTGGTGGCGCTGTTCGAGGCCTCCGGCCCCAATGCCCCGGGCTCGGACCTCATCCAGTGAAGTGCTGGATTTTTGGCCGGCTTTTAGTTAAATTAACGTAAATATCGGTGAGGGGACGAGGACGGGACCGGGAACTTTTTGACCTGCGGACCGCTCTTATCGCCGACCCACGAGGATGCCCATAGTGAAACTGCGATTGATCACATGCCTTCTGCTCGCCTTCTCGGCGACGTCGGCGTTTGCCCAGTCCAAACTACTGACGGGCAACGAGCCGACCGGCAATACCACCGTGCTGCCGCTCTGGAACAACCAGAACGGCCAGGTCGATGCATTGCTGCTGATCGAACCGTCGGCGTTGCCGCAATTGCCGTCGCAACGAATCATTCGCCCGGCTGGCAAGGCGGCCGCCAGCGATTCACTGCAATTGCGCGCAGGCCTTTCCCTGGAAGCGAATCCGGGCATGGGCGTGCTGTGCAATAGCGGCAGCGTGATCACCAGCGTCGGCTCCATGGCCGGCCACTGCATGCTGGTCAACCTCGGCAACCAGGGCTTGTCCCCGATTCCGGGCAGCAAGAGTTCGGTGAATGGATCGCTGCAATTGCAGCGCTCGCGCGCGTCGGTTACCGGCAGCGTCGGCGTCGGCCGCGAAACCCTCGGCGGCAACCTCAATTCCATCGGTAACAGCGCAGCAGACCGTCGCCTGCTCGACAGCTTGCTGGGTTCCAGCACCGCTACGCTCGATTCGCGCAACGCCAGCCTGATCGGCCAGGTCTCGCTCGGCACGCAAAGCTGGGTGAGCATCGGCGGCAAGCTCGCCCGCGTTCGCCTGATTCCGACCGACCAGATTCGTGGCGGGCTGCCACCCGAGTGGAATTCCGGCAGCCTCAGCCTTGGCGGCGGCATCGGTAATTTCGGCGGCGAGATCACCGGCCAGATGATTGAAGTTCCCGGCCAGGCCAGTCGTTACAGCAGCCTGGGCGCTGGCGTTACTTGGCGCACGCCGTGGCGCGCCAAGCTTTCCGTCGGCGCCGACAACCTGGTGACGCGCGGCAAGAATCCGTTCGGCCTGCCTGATGCGCGCCCCGCCGCGGAAGCCGAAGAAGGCCGCGTGCCGTACGTTCGTTACCAGCAGGACCTGTAAGGCTTACATCGCGCTGCAGCCGGGTCGCCTCGTGTAATGTTTCCGCTTGCCCTTGATCCTGGCGCGAGCGATGACCCTTTCCCTGATCCGCCCCCGCGAACTCCGCTTCGTCACCGAACAGCTGTGGCCGCTGTCTTCGTTGCTCGCCTATCCGCGCTTTGCCGGGCACAGCCTCGAAACCTTTGAAAGCGTGCTGGACCTGTCGCGAAAACTCGCACAGGAAAAATTCGCCCCGCACAACCGCGCGTCGGATGCCAACGAGCCGCATGTGCACGAGGGTCGCGTGCGGATCATTCCCGAAGTGAAACTCGCGCTCGATGCCTATGCCGAGGCCGGATTCACCGCGCTGCTGGCCGACGAGGAAGAAGGCGGGCTGCAATTGCCCTATACGCTGGCGTTGCTGAGCGATGCGATGTTCCTCGCCGCGAATGTTTCCACGACCGGTTACGCCCTGCTCGCCCGCGGCGTGGCCAACCTGCTGGCCGCGCACGGGTCCGCCGACCAGCAACGCCTGTATCGCCAGCCCATCCTGCAAGGCCGGTTCCTCGGCACGATGTGCCTGAGCGAACCGCAGGCAGGATCGTCGCTGGCCGACATCACCACCCGCGCGGAACTTGCCGCCGACGGCAGCTATCGCCTGGTCGGGCAGAAGATGTGGATCTCCGGCGGCGATCACGAACTTTCCGAGAACATCGTGCACATGGTTCTGGCGAAGATTCCCGGCGGCCCCGCCGGCGTGAAGGGAATCAGCCTGTTCGTCGTCCCGAAATTCCAGGTCAACGATGACGGCACGCTGGGTGCGCGCAACGACGTGCAGCTGGCCGGAGTCAACCACAAGCTCGGCCAGCGCGGCATCATCAACACCTTCCTGAAATTCGGCGAGAACGACGCCTGCATCGGCCACCTGGTGGGCGCGCCGCACCAAGGCCTCGCGCAGATGTTCCACATGATGAATGAAGCGCGCATTGGCGTTGGCATGGGCGCGATCATGCAGGGCCTGGCTGGCTTCGAATACGCGCTGGGCTACGCGCGCGAACGTCGCCAGGGCCGCCATCCCGACCAGAAGGATCCCTCGTCGCGGCCGGTGCCGTTGATCGAGCACGCCGACGTGAAGCGCATGTTGTTGCAGCAGAAGTGCTGGTGCGAAGGCGCCTTTGCATTGGCGGTTTTCGCCGGCAACCTGATCGATGCGCAGGGCCAATCGACGGATTCCGCCGTGCGCTCGGAAGCGACGCTGAAACTGGAACTGCTGACGCCGATATTGAAATCCTGGTCGGCCGAATGGTGCACGCGCGCCAACGACCTCGCCATCCAGGTGCTCGGCGGTTACGGCTACACGCGCGAATACCCGGTCGAGCAGTACTACCGCGATAACCGGCTCAACCCGATCCACGAAGGCAGCAACGGCATCCAGGCGATCGACCTGCTCGGCCGCAAGGCGATGATGGAACGCGGCGCGGCCCTTCAGGCGATGCTGGGCGAACTGCGCACCACGGCTGTCGAAGCATCGACGATGGCAGTCCTGCAGGAATTCTCCACTTCGTTGATGGAAGCGGTCGCCACGATCGAAAGAACCACGCAGGTACTGGCCGCGCGAATGGCGGCCGGCGAAGTGCGGCTTGCGTTGGCCAATGCGTCCCTTTACCTGACGCTGGTCGGCCACGCATTGGTCGCATGGATCTGGCTGAAGCAGGCCATGGTTGCCACGAGCGCGCTGCCCGGCGCGAGCGCTGCCGATGGTGATTTCTACCAGGGCAAGCTCGCCGCGTGCCGCTATTTCTTCCGTTATGAATTGCCCGCCGTGCAGTGCAACGCCCGCCTGTTGCAGGCCTTCGACGACACCGCGCTGGCGATGCAGGCCGACAAATTCTGATCCATCCGACCACAACGGGACGAACCATGGACGAAATCAAACTGACGGTCGAACGACGTGGCCATGTGTTGTTGATGGGTTTCAACCGCCCGCAAAAGCGCAACGCCTTCGACGTGGATACCTACAAGGCGCTCGCCGCCGCCTATGGCGAACTCGATCGCGATCCCGAACTTCGCTGCGGCGTCGTGTTCGGACACGGCGAACACTTCACCGCCGGCCTGGACTTGCCGCAATGGGCGCCCGTGCTGGCAGAAGGCAAGCCGGTGCCGATTTCCGAGGGCAGCCTGGATCCGTTCGGGCTGGACGAGTCGCGTCGCTGCCGCAAGCCCGTCGTGGTGGCCGCCCAAGGCGTCAGCTTCACCGTCGCCGTGGAACTGATGCTGGCGTCCGACATTCGCATCGCCGCCACCGATGCGCGTTTCGCCCAACTCGAGGTGCTGCGTGGATTCTTCCCCTGCGGCGGGGCGACCGTACGGCTGATGGACGAGATCGGCTGGGGCAATGCGCAACGCTACCTGTTGACCGGCGACGAGTTCAGCGGAACGGACGCGTACCGGATGGGCTTCGTGCAGCATCTGGTCGAGCCCGGCCGGCAATTGCAGGTCGCATTGGAAATCGCGGAAAAAATCGCGGCTGCCGCGCCCCTGGGCGTGCAGGCTTCGCTGGCCTCGTCCCGCCTGGCCCGCCGCGAGGGCCCGCGCGCCGCGCTGGAGGCGCTGATGCCGTCGCTGCCGGCCATGATGGACACCGAAGACATGCGCGAGGCTGTGCTGGCCTTCACACAACGCCGCCAGGCCGTGTTCACCGGACGATGAAACAGCGTATTGTCCGGACGGATGGGTAAATCGCTGACACCACTCACCGGTCTGGACGCCGCCTTCCTTTACCTGGAATCGGCCGGCACGCCCATGCACGTGGGCAGCGTGATGTTGATCGAGTTGCCGAACAAGCGCGGCTTCGATTTCCACGCGGCGCTGCTCGCGCATATCGCGGAACGGCTGCCACGCGCACCCGCGCTTCGACGCATCCTGCACGAGGCGCCGCTGGACCTCGGCCATCCGATGTGGGCCAACGCGCAGGACATCGACCTGCGCAAGCACATTCGCAAACGCAAGCTGGCCGGCGCCGGCGGCCACGACAAATTGATGGCGCTGGTCGGCAAGCTGCATTCCGAACCTTTGTCGCGCGAATTGCCGATGT
Source organism: Gammaproteobacteria bacterium RIFCSPHIGHO2_12_FULL_63_22 (assembly GCA_001801685.1). Lineage (GTDB taxonomy): Bacteria > Pseudomonadota > Gammaproteobacteria > Xanthomonadales > Xanthomonadaceae > Arenimonas. The sequence goes on from MGYJ01000040.1 coordinate 28,940, forward strand.
GGCAGTTCGTGGTGATAGAAAACGTTGAACCCGGCATCGTTGCGCTGTATTCCAAAGTGCATCACGCGCTACTGGATGGCCAGGGCGGCATCGCGCTCGCGCAGGCCATCCTCGACGTTGCACCCGTTGCGCCGAAGCGCGCATCGAAGAAGTCCGCCACGGAGCCTGCCGCGGCGCTCAGTCGCAGCGACCTGGCGCGCACCGCGACGCGGTCCACGGTCAACCAGTTCGCCAAATTGCTTCGTGCGCTTCCCGCTACGCTGAAATTGGCCGGCAGCGTCGGCCAAGCCGCCAGCATGATCGGCAACCTGCGCGAGAACATCCTGCTGGCGCCGCGAACCGTGTTCAATCGAAAGATCGGCCCCGGCCGCAGCTTCGGCGCGGTGTCGTTGCCGCTGGACGAAGTGAAGCGCGTTGCGCGCGGCTTCGGCGTCAGCCTGAATGACGTTGTGATGGCGATCTGTTCCGGCGCGCTGCGCGATCTGTTGCTGGCGGTGGATGGGTTGCCGAAAAAATCGCTGGTGGCGGCGATGCCGGTGTCGCTTCGCGAGTCAGGCAACACCGACGTCAATAACCAGGTTTCCATGGTGCAGTGTTCGCTGGCGACCGACGTGGCCGATCCGGTCGAACGCCTGAAGGCGATCCACGATTCCACGGCGCAGATCAAACGCCGCATTGCAGCGTTCAAGAACCTGATACCCACCGATTTCCCCGGCCTGGCCGCGCCGATCTGGGCCGCGGGCCTGTCGCGGCTGTGGGCCAGCGGAAGCATCGCCGAACGCCTGCCCGCGCTGGCCAACGTGGCGATCTCCAACGTGCCCGGCCCACCGGTACCGCTGTATCTGGCGGGCGCCAAGTTGAGCCACTACTATCCGGTATCCATCGTGACCCATGGGCTGGCGTTCAACATCACCGTGCAAAGCTACGCAGGCAGCCTGGAATTCGGACTCACGGCCTGCAAGGACGTGGTGGCGCGTCCGGACATCGTCGCCCGCGCCATGGCCGCCGCCCTCAAGGAATTGTCCGACCGCCTTCCATGAAGCCATCCACTTCCCCCTCTCGACGTCCCGGCATGCATGAACCCCTGAAGTCTCCTTCGGCCCTCCTGATGGCAATGGAAGGTCGCGCCATGTTCGAGTGGGCATCGTACGCACTGACCTGGCCCTGGCTGCGTTCCGCGCCGCGCGGCGACGGTCATCCCATCATCGTTTTGCCGGGCCTGTGCGCAGGCGACACGACCACGATTCCGTTGCGCCGTTTTCTGAGCCACCTCGGTTACGAGCCCTATCCGTGGCAGCAGGGCCTGAATTTCGGTCCGCGCGACCATGTCATCAAGGGCATGGTGGACCAGGTGCGCGCCGTGCAGAAAAAGCACAAGCAGAAAGTCAGCATCATCGGATGGTCGCTGGGCGGCGCGATGGCCAATGCGCTGGCACTGCGCATGCCCGAACGCGTGCGCCAGGTGATCACCCTGGGCTCGCCGCTGACCGGCCATCCGAAAGGCACCAATGCATGGCGCGTGTTCGAAATGGTCAGCGGTTTCCGCAGCGACGACAAACGCCTGATGGAACTGGTGAACGGCGAACCGAGCGTGCCCACCACCTCGATAATGAGCAAGACCGATGGCGTGGTGAACTGGCGCATGAGCCTGGCCGAGGTATCGCACATCTCGGAAAACATCGAGGTCAGCGCAACGCACTTGGGCATGGGCGCGAATCCGGCCGTCCTGTGGGTGATCGCGGATCGACTCGCGCAGCTTGAGGGGCAGTGGAAGCCGTTCCAACGCTCAGCTCTGTGGCACTCATTGATCTATCGCGACCCGCACCGTTTCCGGCTCGCCAACTTGTTGGCGCCCTGATTTTTTGAGAGCGTCCGGTGGTGATGGTGCGGCGGTTGCCGCGCATCATTTTGAGTCGCCACACGGGATCGGCTTGGTCAAAATGATACCCGGCACCCGCCCTCCCTCACCTGTGACCAACTAGGCCTCAGTGCAACACCCTGCCGTGGCGTAGCCAACGCAGGTCGCCCGGCGCCGCCAGTCGCACTTCGTGCTTGGTGGGGACTGCCTGGCGATCCTGCGTTTTCTCACCAGTTTGCGTGGGCGTCGCTACGCTTGCCGGAAGTTGCGAAGGTGATTGAGATTTCAGCGAGATTCGCGACCGCCGCTACCGACATTGGTGCGACCGCTACTGCTTCTGCTCTTCCCATGGTGGCGACAGAACGCAGGATCGCCGGGCGGCCCCACCGAGCAAGCCTGCGAATGGGGCGCCGGGCGACCTGCGTTGGCGGCGGTATCGCAGGGTGTTGCCGTGAAGACACAGACCGCGCAGGAAGTTGCGGGCGAGCGCCGGATTTCATTTTGACCAAGCCGATCCCGTGTGGCGACTCAAAATGAAAGCCGGCGATCGCCAGTGGCGATAACAGGCTTCTAAAAGATTATTCAGCGAGTGTCAGCAACGATGCATTACCACCCGCCGCCGTGGTGTTGATCGTCAGCGTGCGCTCGCTGGCGAATTTCAGCAGGTAGTGCGGTCCGCCGGCCTTCGGACCCGTGCCGGAGAGGCCTTCACCGCCAAACGGTTGCACGCCGACGACTGCGCCGATCTGGTTGCGATTTACGTAGCAGTTGCCGACGCGCACGCTGCGTACGATGTGTTGCACCGTCGCGTCGATGCGCGAGTGGATGCCAAGCGTCAGGCCATAGCCGGTGGCGTTGATCTGGTCGAGCACCTTGTCAAGGTCGCGGGCTTCGTAGCGGATGACGTGCAGGACGGGACCGAATACTTCCTGGGTGAGCTGCGACAGCGACTGCAATTCGTAGGCGCGCGGGGCGAAGAAGCTGCCGTGGCTGCAGGACTCGGGCAACTTCACTGCCTTGATCAGCCTGGCTTCCTTGTCCATCCGGGCTGCATGGGCGACCAGTATGCCTAGCGCGTCTTCATCGATCACCGGGCCGACGTCGGTGGACAGCAGCGCCGGGTCGCCGACCACGATCTCGTCCATGGCGCCGGACAGCATGTTGATGACCTTGTCGGCGATGTCGCTCTGCACGAACAGGATGCGCGCGGCCGAGCAACGCTGGCCGGCGGAATCGAATGCCGCGGTCATGGCGTCCTTTACCAGTTGCTCCGGCAATGCCGACGAATCGGCGATCAGCGCATTCTGGCCGCCGGTTTCGGCGATCAGCGTGGCCAGCGGTGCGCGACGCGCGGCCAACGCGCGGTTGATGGCCCAGGCGGTGTCGGTGGAGCCGGTGAACACCACGCCGGTAACGCGCGGGTCGCGGGTCAGCGCGGCGCCGACGGTGGCGCCGTCGCCAGGAAGGAACTGCAGTACGTCTTCCGGAACGCCGGCTTCGTGCAACAGCTTCACCGCGAAGAACGCGGTCAGGCTGGTTTGTTCGGCCGGCTTGGCGATGACGCTGTTGCCGGCCGCCAATGCCGCGGCGACCTGGCCCATGAAGATGGCCAGCGGGAAATTCCACGGGCTGATGCAGACGAAGACGCCGCGACCATGCAACTGCAATTCGTTCGATTCGCCAGTCGGCCCCGGCAGCTTTTCCGCGCTGCCGAACAACTTGCGCGACTGCTGCGAATAGTAGCGACAGAAATCCACCGCTTCGCGCACTTCCGCAACCGACGCCGACAACGACTTGCCGGCTTCCTTCACGCACAGCGCGATCAGTTCCGGCATGCGCTCTTCCATCAGGTCGGCGGCATATTCCAGGATCTTGGCGCGCGATGCCGCAGGCAATTTGTCCCAGCCGGCGTAGGCGGATTGCGCATTCTTCAGCGCTTGCTCGACCTGCGACGGTTCGGTCGCCTGCCAGCGTCCGATCGCTTCGCGGCGATCAGCGGGATTGGTCACGGCGATGGTGGCGCCCTGGTTCTCGCTGCCGGGAATCAATGGCATGGCGTGCCAGGGCTTGATGGACGCGTTGACCTTGTCGGCGAGCACGCCCAGTTCCTGGTCATTGGCTAGATTGACGCCCATGGAATTCTTCCTGTCGGCAAAGATGGCAAGCGGTTGCGGGATGTGCGGATGCGGTTTGGTCGGGTAGGCAGCGACCGCTGCAACGGGGTCAGCCACCAATTCGGCCGGCGGCAGCGTTTCATCCGTGATTCGATTGACGAAACTGCTGTTGGCGCCGTTCTCGAGCAGGCGTCGCACCAGATAGGGCAACAGGTCTTCGTGCGAACCGACGGGGGCATAGACGCGGCAAGGCACGCCCAGGTGTTGCTGGCCAATGGTTTCGGCATACAGGTGGTCGCCCATGCCATGCAGGCGCTGGAATTCGAAATCGCGGCCCTGCGCCATCTGGTGCACAGCCGCAATCGTCTGCGCGTTGTGCGTGGCAAACATGGGATAGAGGGCATCACCCGCCTCGAGCATCTTCCTGGCGCAGGCCAGGTAGCTGACATCGGTGTTGGCCTTGCGGGTGAACACCGGATAGCCCGCCAGGCCGTCCACCTGCGCCTTCTTGATCTCGGAATCCCAGTAGGCGCCCTTCACCAGGCGCACCGGCATCCGACGGCCGGTGCTGCGCGCCAGGTCGATCAGGAAATCGAGCACGAACGGCGCGCGCTTCTGGTAGGCCTGCACGGCAAGGCCGTAGCCCTGCCAGCCATCGAGCGATGGGTCGGAGTACGCGGCGGCGATGACATCGAGCGACAACTCGAGACGCTCGGATTCTTCGGCGTCGATGGTGAAGCCGATGCCCTGGGCCTTCGCCAACTGCGCCAGCGACACGATGTTCGGCACCAGTTCGTCCAGCACGCGGGCGCGCTTGGCGAATTCATAGCGCGGATGCAGCGCCGACAGCTTCACCGAAATGGACGGTGCGGCGAAGACGTCGGGATACGGGCCGCCCGAACCGATGGCCAGGATGGCGTTGCGATAGGCCTCCAGATAGCGCGCGGCGTCGGCGGCCGTGAAGGCGCCCTCGCCCAGCATGTCGAAGGAATAGCGGTACGACGCGTTATCGCCCTTGCGCGAGCGCTCCAGAGCTTCCTGGATGGTGCGGCCCATCACGAACTGGTGGCCCATGATGCGCATCGCCTGGCGCACGGCCAGGCGGATCGCGGGTTCGCCCATGCGCCCGACCAGGCGACGGAAGGCGCCGGCGGTGTCGCGCTGGGTTTCACCAGCCAGGCTGACGATGCGCCCGGTCAGCATCAGGCCCCAGGTGGACGCGTTCACCAGCACCGAGCTCGAGCGACCCACATGCGCGTCCCAGTCGGCATCGCCGAGCTTGTCGCGGATCAGCTTGTTGGCGGTGTCCTGGTCGGGAATGCGCAACAAGGCCTCGGCCACGCACATCAGCAACACGCCCTCTTCGGAGCTGAGATCGTATTCGCGCATGAAGGCTTCGACCATCGCTGGATCGGCGGCGCGCACGCGGGTGCGTTGCACCAGGGCGACTGCGGTGGCCTGTACGAGCGCCTGTTCGGACGCCGGTAGCCGCGCCTGGTCCAGCAATTCTTCCAGGTGCTCGGTTTCGTCGCGCAGGTAGGCGGCGGTGATGCGGCGGCGGAGCGGCGGCATCGCCGTGGGCAGTTCTGGGCTGATGATGGGGGTCACGGGGGTCCCGGCGGCGGCCAAGTGGCGCTGGCAAAGCGCAATTCTAGTCTTCGGGGCTCGGGCGGGCAAAGAAATCCAGTCGCCAAAAGGGCCGCGCCCGCGAGGATTCCTTCACGAGCGGGGCGGTACGCTGTGCGCATTGGCTTGCCGCCGTGCCGGGTGGGAGCGTAAAATTCGCACGTTTTGCGGCCTTGTCCTGCCTGCGTCGCGCGTTTCCGCGACGCGCGCCCGGCGCGCGGCAGCTTCGACCCCATTGAAACAATTCATGGCGACGGCCGACAGGCCGCTGCCCAGCACAGATCACAGTTCGAGGTAGGTCCGATGAATGCAGTGATGAAAGCCCCGCGCCTGGTCCGCTACGCCGCTGGCGTGCTGGCCCTGGCCAGTTCCAACGCCTGGGCCACCCATGTAACCGAGCCGGCGCGCTGGCAGCTGAACCTGACGCCCGGCGTCACTGTCACCTCCCAGAACGCCTACCACGCGCACATGATCATGCTGTGGATCTGCGTGGTGATCGGCATCATCGTGTTCGGGGCCATGGCCTACGCGATGTTCAAGTTCCGCAAGTCGAAGGGCGCGGTGCCGGACACCAATTTCACCCACAGCACGGTGCTCGAAGCCATCTGGACGGTCGTCCCGATCCTGATCCTGATCGGCTCGGCCATCCCCGCCACCCGCATGGTCGTGTCCCAGTACAACGCCGACCACGATGCCAAGCCGGCCGAGATGACCATCAAGATCACCGGCTACCAGTGGATGTGGCGCTACCAGTACGTGGGCCAGGACGTCGACTTCATCAGCCGCCTGGACCGTGAATCCGACCGGATCCGCCAGGCAGGCTCGACTCCCGACGCCGCGGCCATCCCGCATTACCTGCGCGACGTGGACCGGCCGCTGGTGCTGCCGGCCGATACGCGGGTCCGCTTCGTGGTTACCGCCGACGACGTGATCCACGCCTGGTGGGTTCCGGCCCTGGGCTGGAAGCAGGACGCGATTCCAGGCGTGATCAACGAAGCCTGGACCGAAGTCAGCGAACCCGGCACCTACCGCGGCGTCTGCGCGGAGTTGTGCGGCAAGGACCACGGCTTCATGCCGATCGTGGTGAAGGTCCTGCCCAAGGCTGAGTACCAGACCTGGCTGGCCGGCCAGAAGGCTGCCAACGGCGAAACCGCCGCAGCCGTCGCCGTCCAGTAATCCACCGAATTCGAATCGAAACATTCCCAGAGGCAAGCGAAATGGCTAATTACAGCGCCGCCCATGATGCCCATGATCATGGACACCAGCAGAGCTTCTTCCAGCGGTGGTTCCACTCCACCAACCACAAGGACATCGGTACCCTGTACCTGGTGTTCTCGCTGGTGATGTTCTTCATCGGCGGCACCATGGCCCTGGTCATCCGCGCCGAACTCTTCCAGCCCGGCTTGCAGTTCGTGGCCCCGGAGTTCTTCAACCAGATGACCACCACGCATGCACTGGTGATGATCTTCGGTGCCGTCATGCCCGCCTTCGTCGGCCTCGCCAACTGGATGGTGCCGATGATGATCGGCGCGCCGGACATGGCGCTGCCACGCATGAACAACTGGTCCTTCTGGATCCTGCCGTTCGCCTTCACCCTGTTGCTGATGCCGCTGATGCTGCAGGCGTTCGGCATTGGTGGCGGCGGCCCGGCCGGCGGCTGGACCCTGTATCCGCCGCTGTCGCTGCAAGGCGGCAACAACACCGCGTTCGCGATCTTCGCGATCCACCTGATGGGCATCAGCTCGATCATGGGCGCGATCAACATCATCGCCACCATCCTCAACATGCGCGCCCCGGGCGTGGACCTGCTGAAGATGCCGGTGTTCGTGTGGAGCTGGCTGATTACCGCGTTCCTGCTGATCGCCGTGATGCCGGTGCTTGCCGGCGCCGTGACGATGCTGCTGACCGACAAGTTCTTCGGTACCTCGTTCTTCAATGCCGCGGGCGGCGGCGACCCGGTGATGTTCCAGCACATCTTCTGGTTCTTCGGCCATCCCGAGGTCTACATCATGATCCTGCCGGCCTTCGGCATCGTGTCGGAAATCATCCCGACCTTCGCCCGCAAGCCGCTGTTTGGTTACCAGGCCATGATCTACGCGGTCGCTTCGATCGCGTTCCTGAGCTTCATCGTCTGGGCGCACCACATGTTCACGGTCGGCATGCCGTTGGGCGGCGAGCTGTACTTCATGTACGCCACGATGCTGATCGCCATCCCGACCGGCGTGAAGGTATTCAACTGGGCCACCACCATGTGGCGCGGCTCCATGACGTTTGAAACCCCGATGCTGTTCGCGCTCGGCTTCGTCATCATGTTCACCATCGGCGGTTTCTCCGGCCTGATGCTGGCCATCGTGCCGGCTGACTTCCAGTACCACGACACCTACTTCGTGGTTGCCCACTTCCACTACGTGCTGGTGACCGGCGCCGTGTTCGGCATCATGGCCGGCGTGTACTACTGGCTGCCGAAGTGGACCGGGCACATGTACAACGAGAAGCTTGGCCAGTGGCATTTCTGGCTCAGCACGATCTTCGTGAACCTGTTGTTCTTCCCGCAGCACTTCCTGGGCCTGGCCGGCATGCAGCGCCGCGTTCCGGACTACAACCCTGCCTTCGCCGATTTCAACATGTGGTCATCCATCGGTGGCTTCGGTTTCGGCATCTCGCAGCTGCTGTTCGCCTACATCGTCTGGAAAGCGGCCAAGGGTGGCGTCAAGGCCACCGACCGCGTCTGGGAAGGCGCCCGTGGCCTGGAGTGGACCCTGTCCTCGCCGCCGCCGCACCACAGCTTCACCACGCCGCCGGTCATCAAGGACGGCGACCTGGCCCACGGCGACGTCACCCACTGATGTCTGAAAAGACGCCAGCCAGCAACCGCTCCGCGATCCGGCGTACCGCCTGGATCGCGGCTGCCTGCGCGGTGGGTTCGTACGTGCTGTTCCTCGTGTCGATGATGAGCGGGACATGACTGCCGACCTGGCCCGCACGCTGAAGCGCATCGCGCTGATTTCGGCGGGTTCGTTCGTGTTCGCGTTCTCGCTGGTGCCGCTGTACAACGTGGCCTGCGAAAAGATCTTCGGCATCAAGCTCGAGCGCGGCGCCATCGGCGCGCAGGCGGCGGCCGGCATGACGTCCCAGGTCGCGCGCGAAGTCCGCGTCCAGTTCGACGGCACCGTCAACTCCAAGCTGCCCTGGGACTTCAAGCCGGTGCAGGAATCGATGGTGGTGCAGCCGGGCAAGCAGTACGAGGCGACGTTCATCGCCCGCAACAAGGCGGCCACGGCGATCGTCGGCAATGCAGCGCCGTCCATCGCGCCCACGGAAGCGTCCGGCTTCTTCGCCAAGACCGAATGCTTCTGCTTCACCGAGCAGATGCTCAAGGCCGGCGAAGAACGCGAGATGCCGGTGCGTTTCATCGTCAACCCGTCCCTGCCCGGGGACGTGTCGACAATTACCTTGTCCTATACTTTCTACATCAATGATTCGGCCACGGCGAAGCTCACCTCGCCTGGCGCGGTCGCGGCCAGCCCTTCGGCTCCCTGACCAACGCATCCAGAACCCAACGATCCGGGAAATCCCATGGCACACGCGCAAGCACACGACGACAACCACGCGGACAAAGACGTCTATTACGTCCCGCACCACAGCCGCTGGCCCTTCCTGGGTTCGATCGCGCTGTTCGTACTGATGGTCGGCGTGGCCAACTGGATGAACGGCCACGACTGGGGCCAGAACCTGTTCTACGTCGGCCTGGCCATGGTGCTGGGCGTGCTGGGCATGTGGTTCGGCGATGTCATCTCCGAATCGCTGCAGGGCAAGTACAACCCGCAGGTGGACACCTCGTTCCGCATGGGAATGTTGTGGTTCATCTTCTCGGAAGTGATGTTCTTCGCGGCTTTCTTCGGCGCCCTGTTCTATGCCCGCCAGTTCGCATTGCCGTGGTTGTCCGGTGAAGGCGATGGCGCGCTGACCAACCAGTTCCTGTGGAGCGGTTACAGCGCGGGCTGGCCGGCGAATGGGCCGGCGGCAATCGGCGGCCACTTCGAGACGATACCGGCCTGGGGCCTGCCGCTGGTCAACACGCTGCTGCTGCTCAGCTCGGGCGTCACCATTACCCTCGCCCACCATGCCCTGCGCGCCGCGCAGCGTAGCCGCCTGCTGTTCTGGCTGGGCGCGACCATCGTGCTGGGCGCGCTGTTCCTGTTCTTCCAGGCCGAGGAATACCACGAGGCCTACACCGAGCTGAACCTGACCCTGGGTTCGGGCATCTACGGCTCCACCTTCTTCATGCTCACCGGTTTTCACGGCATGCATGTAACGCTCGGCGCGATCATGTTGTCGGTGATCTGGCTGCGTTGCGCCAAGGGCCACTTCAGCAAGGACCACCACTTCGCGTTCGAGGCGGTGGCCTGGTACTGGCACTTCGTGGACGTGGTCTGGCTGGGCTTGTTCCTGTTCGTCTACGTGCTTTGACCGCCGCCCGGCCACGGCCGGGGCGCGTCAAGGACGGAAATGAAAAAGGCCGGCATTGCCGGCCTTTTTTTCCGAAAGGTTCCAGGACTCAGTGGTAGATACCGTGCGGCTTGATGACGCCGGTGAAGATGCCGGCGCTGACCAACACGATCAGCGCGACCGACACGCCGATGCGCCAGCTGAGCGAACGAACCGTGCGGTCCGTGGTCCCCTTGTCCACCATCATGTAGTACAGGCCGGCACCGAGGTTCCACAGGATCACGATGAGGAACGCGATGATCAGGAGTTTTTGCATGTCAGGAGTTCCGGGTGTATCGATGCGCCCATTATCCCCTCGTGGCAGCAGCTTGTCGTGAAAACACGGCTGGCCCTGCTGGCGGCTGGACTGCTGCTCGCGGCCGGATTCGCCGGCCTGGGCCAATGGCAGTTGGGCCGCGGGATCGAGAAGCAACAGATGCTGCGGGACGTGGAGTCGGTCATGGCGCGCAAGCAGGTGTTGCCGCTGTCGGCCGCCGGCAAACCGCTCGGCTACGACTGGGTGCAGGGCTCTGGGCGCTTCCTGGACGGCCCGGTGCTCATGCTCGACAACCAGCGTCGCGGCCCCGCCGTGGGCGTACGCGTGCTGGCCGCATTCCAGCCGACGGATGGCGAACCCCTGTTGGTGGACTTGGGCTGGCTCGCCCTGCCGGGCGATCGCCGGCTGCCGGAAGTCTCGGTTCCGTCTGGGCCGCAATCGCTATCCGGCCTGCTTGGCCCGCCGCCTTCCACCGGCCTGGCGCTCGGCCCGGCCTACACCGAGTCGACACCGGCGACCTGGCTGCTGACGCGGGTTGACCTGCCTGCCTTGTCCACCGGCCTGCGCCTGTCGCTGGCGCCCCGCGTGCTGCGCCTGGACCCGGCATTGCCGATAGGATACGCACGCGACCTGGACGTGCTGCCCAATACACTGCCTCCCGAACGCCACCGCGGCTACGCCGTGCAATGGTTTGGACTGGCGCTCGCGACTTTGTTGATCTCCCTTTATTTCGGAATTTTCCGCCGCCGCCCATGAGCACTCCCCCGCGCACTTCGCAAACCCGGTCCCGGCTTACCCTGCTGCTGATCGCGCTGATGTTCTTCGCGCCGTTCGGCATCGCCGCCTTCCTGCGCTTCACCGGCTGGACGCCGCCGCAAGGCCGCAACGTCGGCACGCTGCTGCAACCACCGATCGACCTCAGTGGGCTGGTGCTGAAGACTGCCGATGGCAAGGACTACAGCTGGCGGCCGGAACTCAATCTCTGGCGAATCGTGGTGGTGCCCGACCCCGCCTGCACTGCCGAGTGCAGCAAGGTGCTCGACCAGTTGCACCGCCTCTGGCTGACCCAGGGGCGCAAGGCCGATCGCATCGACGTGCTCTGGTTCGGCGAATTGCCGGCCGGCGACGTGCAGTTCCGCCGCCTCATCCGGATGCAGCCCGATGCGCGGCTTGCCGCCGCCTTGCCGGAAGCCGCGCGAGCCGATGCCGTGCCCGCCTACCTGGTTGATCCGGGTGGCTTCGTCGCGCTGAAGTACGAGCCCGGGTTCGATCCTGCCGGCATGAAGAAAGACCTGGGGAAGCTCGTGAAATGAACAGTCCGCACAAGCATTTCCATCGCCTGGCCTGGATCGCGGTGTTGCTGGCCCTGGGCATCGTGGTGTTCGGCGCCTTCGTGCGCCTGTCGAACGCCGGCTTGAGCTGCCCCGACTGGCCGACCTGCTATGGCCGCGCCGCATGGCCGGTGCACGAACACGAAATCGCGCAGGCCAACGCCAGCTTCGAACGCGCCGTGGAGAGCAGCAAGACCTGGCGTGAACAATTCCATCGCCATCTCGCCGCAAGCCTCGGCCTGCTGATACTCCTGCTGAGCCTGCTGGCGGCCCGCAAGCGCGCCTGGGGCATTTCCAGCATCGTGGCGGCGTCCTTGCTGGTCGCGGCATCGATACCCGCCTATATCGGTGCGCATTACGTCGCTGCCGCCGTGCTGGTGCTGGCCGGGCAATTGATCCTGCTGGTGGATGCAGTCCGCTGGTCCAACTCCGATGCGTCGCGACTGTCCACCATCACGCTGATGGTCGTGATCGTGCAGGCCGTGCTGGGGATGTGGACGGTCACCTGGCTGCTGAAGCCGGTGGTGGTGATGGCGCATTTGCTGGGCGGCGTGGCGACGCTGTCGCTGCTGACCTGGCTGGCCTGGGGCACGACGCCGGGATCATCGCTGGTGCAGGCGGTTGCGCCGAAACTGCGCCGCCTGCTCTGGATCGGGCTGGCATTGCTGGCGCTGCAGATTGCGCTGGGCGGCTGGACCAGCAGCAACTATGCCGCACTGTCGTGCGGCGCGGATTATCCAAAATGCCTCGGTGAATGGTGGCCGACCAATGACTTCCGCGAAGCCTTCGTGCTCTGGCGCGGCATCGGCGTGGACTACGAAGGCGGCGTGCTGGATGGCCCGGCGCGAGTGGCCATCCAGCTGGCGCACCGGATGATGGCGCTGCTGGTGTTCGGGCACTTCCTGGTGGTGGCCATCCGCATGCTGCGGACACCCGGCCTGGTGTTCTGGGGCAGCGCGCTGTTGCTGCTGTTGCTGGCCCAGGTCGGCCTGGGCATCGCCAACGTGATGCTCGGCTTGCCCCTGTGGGTCGCCACGGCGCATACCGCCGGGGCCGCGTTGCTCCTGTTCGTCGTAATCGGGCTGCTGGCCCGGCTGCGCGCCCCGGAGTAATACAATAGGCGGATGCCTCCTTCCTTCGGCCAGTACTGGCAATTGACCAAACCGCGCGTGGTCGCCCTGATTGTCTTCACGGCAATCATCGGCATGCTGCTCGCAACGCCCGACGCCCGCATTCCCAAAGGCTTCCAGTCAGTGGCATGGTTGATGGGCCTGTCGGGCAGTGGCGACATGGCGCAATCGCAGTTGTCATCGCCCGCGCTTGCCGGGGTGTGGAGGGAAATACTTTTCGGCAGCCTCGGCATCTGGCTCGCTGCTGCATCGGCGGCGGCGATCAACCACCTGCTGGACCAACGCATCGACGCGCTGATGGCGCGCACCTCGCATCGCCCGCTGCCTACTGGATCGCTGAGCTCGAAGCAGGTGCTGGTATTCGCGATCGTGCTTGGCGCGCTGTCGATGGGGCTGCTGGCGGTGTTCGTCAATGCACTGTGCGCGGTGCTGACCTTCGCCTCGCTGATCGGCTACGCGATCATCTATACCGGCTACCTCAAGCGCGCCACGCCGCAGAACATCGTGATCGGCGGCCTGGCCGGCGCCGCACCGCCGGCGCTGGGATGGGTGGCCATCACCGACCAGTTGCATCCGTATGCCTTGCTGCTGGTGCTGATCATCTTCGTCTGGACGCCGCCGCATTTCTGGGCGCTGGCGATCTTTCGCCGCGATGACTACGCGCGCGCGATGATCCCGATGTTGCCGGTCACGCACGGCGTGGAATACACGCGCTGGCAGATCCTGTTCTTCACCGTGCTGCTGGTGCTGGTGACGATGTTGCCGGTCATCACCGGCATGAGTGGCGTGTTCTACCTCGGCGGCGCGCTGGTGCTCGGATTCGTGTTCCTGTACTACGCGATCCGGCTGATGCGCCCGCCGTCGGAAGCATTCGCGATGCAGGTGTTCGGCTATTCCATCTGGTACCTGATGGCGCTGTTCGCCTTCCTGCTGATCGACCACTGGCTGATGCCGGCGCCGGAAATGTCGGCGCAAGCGCTCGAGTTCATCCGCTCCGGCAATTAGTCGTGCGCGTTGCCCCGATCGCCCGAATCGCCGATGGTCCAGCGGATCAGGTCGCCGTTGTCGATGTCCAGCACGTAGATCTCGCCCGGCAGCTCCGGCGCATACACGGTGAAGGCAAGCCGCTTGCCGTCGGGAGAAAAACCCAACTCGTGGATGCGGCCGGCCGGCAAGGGCGGTACGCGTAGCGGTTGATGTGCTGGCAGCGCCAGCACATGCAAGCGGTCGGCTTCGGGCTGGATCTCCGAATAAGCCAGGTGGCGACCGTCGCTGGCGAGTCCGAATTCGTTGACATCGGTATCGCTGCCCGCGCCGAATTCCCGGAAGCTGTTATTGACGACGTCATGGTTGCGCAAGGTCATGTGCTTCGCGCCTTCGTTGGAAACGTAGTACGAGCCCTTGCCATCGGGCGCGTAGACGAAGGCGCCAAAGGCTGCCTTGCCGCCATCCACCGGAAACATCTGCAGCCTGCCGCTGGCGAGGTCCAACTTACCGGGAACTGATTCGCCTCGCGATACCAGTTTCATCACCAGCAATTGCCGCGCATCGGGCGAGAATCCCTTGGCCAGCCAGTTGCCGCCCTCGCCCACCAGCAAACGATGCTCACGCGTTTCGATGTCGAGCAGCCACAGGTCGGAATCCACGCCAGTGCGTTCGGTGCTGCTGTAGGCGAGCTGGCGACCATCGGGTGACCACAGCGCGCCCTGCGCGCCGCCCTGGGTCACGTGGGTCAGCTGCGTGGTCTTGCCGACGTCGAAATCATGATGGAACAACTGCCAGGGCCCGGTGCCATCGGGCTGCCTTGCGAAGGCGAAGCCATCGCCTCCGGCTGCAGGGCGAATCGCGACGTCACGCACCGCGCCCGGACCGAGCGGAAGGAGTTCGCGGCCGCCCAGCGGCGCACGCACGCGTTCGAGTTGGGTATCGTTGCCGCGGCGCGTCGTGATCAGCATCGAGCCATCCTTCAGCCAGCCGGCGAAGCTCGATTCCTGCGGTACTTCCAGCGGCGCGTGCGGTGCAGGCTTCGCCGCGAAGGGCAGTGTCGCCAGCCCCGCAGCCAGGCCGAAATTCAGGAGGACGATCAAGGGGCGCATCGCGGATCCCGGCGGTTCCAACTAGCGCAGATGATCGGCCAGGCCTCGCGCGAACGCCAGTGGCTTCAACGATTGCGCGAATTGAGCAGGTCGCGCAGTTCGGCTTTTTCCAGGTCGCCGAGATTGCCCTTCAATTGCAGTTCTTCGATCCGCTGCATGCGCGTCTGCTTGTCGAGCTGGCGCAGGGCGTCGAGGAATTCTTCCTTGCGCGTGCTTGCGTCCCCGGGCAAGTCCATTGCCGCCAGCTTGCGCAATGCGGCTTCCTCCTCGCGGCCTTCGAAGTGTTCGAGCATCGCGCCGGTGCCGATGCCCGGGCGCTCCTGCGCGATCGCGATCATCTCTACCAGCAACGGGATGCCGGGCTGGCGCAGGACGCCGAACAGGTACGGCGGCTCCATCGCCCGGGCGAGCGACGGATCGAGCAACAGGAAGGAAATGGCGGCACGCACCAGGCTTTGCTTCGGTGCCGGCGAACCGCGCGAAGGCCGCATCGACGGCGTGCGCGCGGCGGGCGCCGGTTCGGCGCGGGCGCCGACGCCGGTCAGTTCGGTCACCCGCTGCTGCATCAGGTCGCGAAACGCGCCATCGGGAATATTGGCGATGTAGGGCTTCACGCGTTCGGCCAGGCGCGCCTTGCCTTCGAGCGAGTTGAGGTTCACGTCGCGCGACAATTCATTGAAGAAGAATTCGCTAAGCGAGGTCGCTTCGTTCAATCGCGCATCGAAACCCGCAGAACCTTCCTGGCGCACGATGCTGTCCGGGTCCTCGCCCTCGGGCAGGAACAAGAAGAAGGCCTGGCGGCCGTCGCGCATGCGCGGCAGGATCGATTCGACCGCCTTCCACGCCGCGCCGCGCCCGGCGCGATCACCGTCGAAACAGAAATACACGTCAGCCGCATTGCGGAACAACAGCTCGGCGTGGTCGGGCGTGGTGGCCGTGCCCAGCGTCGCCACCGCCTGAGTGATTCCGTACTGGAACAGGGCGACCACATCCATGTAGCCCTCGACCACGATCAGGCGCGGGATCTTGGCGTGCGCCTGCCGCACCTGCCACAGGCCGTACAGTTCGCGGCCCTTGTGGAACAGCGGCGTCTCGGGCGAGTTGAGGTATTTCGGCCCGTCTTCCTTGTCCAGCACGCGCCCGCCGAACGCGATCACGCGGCCGCGGCGATCGTGGATGGGAAACATCACGCGGTCGCGGAACTTGTCGTAGACGCGTCCGGAATCGCTGCGCGAGAACATGCCGGTTTTTTCCAGCAGCGCGAGCCGGCGCTCGTCGGTGCCCAGTGCATTCTTCAGGCCATCGAAGGAATCGGGCGCATAGCCGAGCATGAAACGCGCGCGATTTTCCGCATCGACACCGCGACGGTCGAAATAGGACCGCGCCTTGTCGCTGGACTCGAGTTGTTTCTGGAAAAAACGCGCCGCCGCATCCAGCGCGGCGTACTGGTCCTTGCCGTCAGGATTTTCGTTGCGGACCTGCGTGTCCTTGGGCACTTCCATGCCGACGCGCTTGGCCAATTCTTCCACGGCATCGATGAACTCGAGCCGGTCGTAGTTCATCAGGAAGGAAATGGCGGTGCCGTGCGCGCCGCAACCAAAGCAGTGGTAGAACTGCTTGGTCGGGCTGACGGTGAAGCTTGGCGATCGTTCGTCGTGGAACGGACAGCGCGCCGAATACTCGCGGCCTTGCCGCTTCAGCGGTACCCGCGAGCCGATGATCTCGACCAGGTCCGAGCGCGCAAGCAGGTCGTCGATGAAAGCGTCGGGGATGCGGGCCATGGCTGCCTAGGATGCCATGCGCGGGGCCTGGCTTACGGCGTCAGTTTCTTCTTGACCAGGCCCGACAGCGCGCCCATGTCGGCGCGACCGGCAACCTTGGGCTTGAGCACGGCGATCACCTTGCCCATGTCCTGCGGACCCTTGGCGCCGGATTCGGCGATGGAGGCATCCACCAGCGCTTCCAACTCGGCCGGGTCAAGCTGCGCAGGCAGGTAGGCCTGGATGATGCCCATCTCGTAGCGCTCGACCTTGGCGAGGTCGTCGCGACCTGCAGCGTCGTATTGCGTGATCGAATCGCGGCGCTGCTTCTGCATCTTTTCGAGCACGGCCAGTACCTGGGCGTCGTCGAGTTCGATGCGCTCGTCCACTTCGCGCTGCTTGATGCCGGAATTGATCAGGCGGATGACCAGCAGCTTGTCTTTCTCGCCGCCTTTCATCGCGGCCTTCATGTCTTCGATCAGGCGGGCCTTGAGCGACATGCGATGTCTCCTTGGGATTTCTGCGGAGTTTCTGGGAAATGCGGGGGAAAACGGCGAACCGGGCGCGCGGGCGCCCAGAAACACAAAAAGCCGGCGACGCTTGCGCGCGGCCGGCTTCGGGTCAAGCGCAATCGCTCAATACAGGCGCTGGCGCTTGGTAACGTCGCGCGAGCTGCGACGGATCTGACGCTTTACCGCGGCAGCGGCCTTGCGCTTGCGCTCCTGGGTCGGCTTCTCGTAGAACTCGCGCTTGCGGGTTTCGGCCAGTACACCGGCTTTTTCGCAAGTGCGCTTGAAGCGGCGCAGGGCAAACTCAAAGGGCTCGTTTTCGCGGACTTTAACGGAAGGCATGAGGACTCCAGAACGGGATTTCCGCCCTACGGGCATGGGCCAGTGGGCGAGCCGCGTATGATACGCGGCTCGGGTGAGGGGGTGCAAGGTTAAACCCCCACCTGGACCAATATTTAAAGACCGACAGGCCGGAAATGCGAATCCTGGGCATAGAAACCAGCTGCGACGAGACCGGGGTGGCCGTGTACGACACGGACGCCGGCCTGCGGGCGCACACCCTGTTCAGCCAGATTGCGCTACACGCCGCGTATGGCGGCGTGGTTCCTGAACTGGCCAGCCGCGACCATGTGCGCAAACTGCTGCCCCTGGTGCGCCAGACCCTGGCCGAGGCCGGCCTGGCCGTCGAGGACCTGGACGGCGTGGCCTATACCGCCGGCCCGGGCCTGGTGGGCGCGCTGATGGTGGGCGCTGCCGCCGGTCGCGCCCTGGCCTGGTCGCTGGGCATCCCCGCCATCGGGGTGCACCACATGGAAGGCCATTTGCTGGCGCCCCTGCTGGAATCCGACCCGCCGCAGCCGCCCTTCGTTGCCCTGCTGGTCTCCGGCGGGCACACCCAGCTGGTCGCCGTGGAGGGCGTCGGCCGCTATCGCCTGCTGGGCGAGTCCCTGGACGATGCCGCCGGCGAAGCCTTCGACAAGACCGCCAAGATGATGGGCCTGCCCTACCCCGGCGGCCCGGAACTGGCCCGGCTGGCGGCCACCGGTCGCCCCGGCGCCTTCAAGTTTTCCCGGCCCATGACCGACCGCCCCGGCCTGGACTTCAGCTTTTCGGGCCTGAAGACCCAGGTGCTGCTGGCCTGGAAGGCCTCGGACCAGTCCGATGCGGTTCGCGCCGACATTGCGCGCGGCTTCGAGGACGCCGTGGTTGATACCCTGGCCATCAAGTGCGAGCGCGCGCTGGTCGCGACCGGCATGAAGACGCTGGTGGTCGCCGGCGGCGTTGGCGCCAACCTGCGCCTGCGCGAGCGCCTGGACACGCTGGCGAAGCGGCTGCGCGGCCGCGTCTGCTTCCCGCGGCCGGAGTTCTGCACCGACAACGGCGCGATGATCGCCTTCGCCGGCGCCTTGCGCCTGCAGGCCGGACAGCACGAGAACGAGGCCGTCACGGTATTCCCACGCTGGGACATGGCAAGCTTGCCTGCGGTATAGCGGAGGACCCATGGACAAGGTATTCATCGAGGCGCTCGAGATCGAGTGCGTCATCGGCATCTACGACTGGGAACGGAAAATCCGCCAGCCCATCGCGCTCGACATCGAAATGTCCTTCGACAATCGCAAGCCGGCGGCCAGCGACGACATCGCCGACACGCTCGACTACAAGGCCATCAGCAAGCGCTTGATCGATTTCGTCGGCAACTCCAGTTACGGCCTGGTGGAAGCACTGGCAGAAGAATGCTGCCGCATCATCATCGACGAATTCGGCGTGGCCAAGGTCAAGCTGAAATTGAGCAAGGTGGGCGCCGTGCGTGGCGCAAAGGCGGTCGGCGTGATCCTGAAGCGTTCCCGCGCCGAAGCTCCCGACCTGCCGGGCGAGGCAGTCCAGGACTGATGGCGAAGGCCTACCTCAGCCTGGGATCCAACCAGTCGCCCGACATCCACTTGCCGCAGGCGCTGGCCGAACTGCGTGCGCAGTTCGGCGAGGTGATCGCCTCGCCCACTTACCGCACGCCCGCCGAAGGATTCGACGGGCCGGACTTCCTCAATGCCGCAGCGATCATCGAAACCGGGCTCGACATCGTCGCGCTCGACGCCTGGCTGCATGCCCTGGAGGACGCGCACGGCCGCCGTCGCGACGTGCCGCGTTTCTCCAGCCGCCCGCTCGACATCGACATCGTCTTCTACGACGACATGGTCTTTCGCGGCCCGGGCAACCTGCAGGTGCCGCGGCCGGAACTGCGGCACGCATTCGTGCTCAAGCCGCTCGCTGACATCGCCCCGGGCTTCCGCGACCCTGCCAGCGGAAAGACGCTGGCCGAACTGTGGGCCGCCCACCCGCAGGCGCTCGCCCCGCCGCCGGTCCACTCGCCCGCCCCGTGACTGAACGCACTTGCATTTGCTGAACCGGCTGTACAGATAATCGCGCCGTCCGCAGGCACTCGCCGGCGGGCCACCGTTATCCATGAGGGTAAAGCCATGTTCGACAAGTTCTCCCGTAGCTGGACCCTGGTGAAAGCCAGTGCCGCCGTGCTCCGTTCCGACAAGGAACTGCTGGTGTTCCCGCTGCTGTCCGGCCTCGCGGCGATGGTGGTCGTTGCGACCTTCATCATCCCCGTGTTCGCGTTGAAGATCTTCGAGAACGGCATGGGCGTCGGCGGCGCCATCCTCGGTTTCCTGTTCTACCTGTGCCAGTACTTCGTGATCTTCTTCTTCAACGCAGCACTGGTGGGCGCGGCCATCATCCGCCTGGAAGGCGGCGACCCGACCCTGGCCGATGGCTTCAATGCGGCCAAGTCGCGGCTGGGGCCGATCCTGGGCTATGCGGCCATCGCCGCGACCGTGGGCATGCTGCTGCAGGCCATGAAGAACAAGGACAACAACTTCCTGGTGCGCATGATCGGCAGCGGCCTGGGCGTGGCCTGGACCTTGTCCACCTTCCTGGTGGTGCCGGTGCTGGTGCAGCAGAACATCGGCCCGATCGACGCCATCAAGGAAAGCGTGCGGCTGCTCAAGCGCACCTGGGGCGAGAACGCGATCGGCAACGTCGGCCTGGGCCTGGCCTTCGGCCTGATGATGTTCGGCGTGATCGCCATCGGCCTGCTGCTGGCCTTCCTGGCGGCGTCGGCTTCCGGTGCGCTGGCGGTGACCATCATCGTGATCACGGTGCTGGCGGCCGTCTCGCTGGGCGTCGTGCAGAGCGCGTTGTCGGCCATCTATTCGGCGGCGCTGTATCGCTTCGCGACGGCTGGCGAAGCGCCGCAGGGCTTCGAAGCCCTCGGCCTGCAAGACGCCTTCACCCAGAAATAATCCGGCGAAAGAACCAGGCGAAAAAATCGGGCGCGGTCAGGCCAGCGACCGGCCGCCGTCCACCTTCAGGATTTGCCCGGTCGTGTAATGGGCGTCCATCAGCAACCAGCGAACCGCCTCGGCCACGTCTTCGGGCGTGCCGGGGCGGCGTAGCGGGGTCGCCTCTATCAGGGCCGCCTTGGCTTCGTCGGACTTGCCCTGCTCGGGCCACAGCACCGCGCCGGGCGCGACGCCGTTGACGCGCACGCCGGGCGCCAGTTCCAACGCGAGCGACTCGGTCATCATCGCCAGCGCGGCTTTGGCCATCACGTACACGGTGTGCCGGTGCAGCGGCTTCTCGGCGTAAATATCCACCAGGTTGACGATGGCGCCGCCTCGGGCCTGCAGGTGCGGCGCGGCCGCCTGCGACAGGAAGAAGGGCGCGCGCGCATTGGCGGCGAACAGGTCGTCCCAGGCCGCCGGCGTGACCGTGCCCAGCGGCGTGGGATAGAAGGCGCTGGCATTGTTGACCAGTGCATCCAGCCGGCCGAAGCGGCCGAGGGTCTTCGCGACCAACTCCGGAATGCGGTCGAACTGTGACAAGTCCGCCTGCAGCACCAGCGAGCTGTCGGCGCGACCACGTTCAAGCTCGGCCTGCAGGATGCGGGCCTCGCCTTCGGAGTTGCGGTGGTGGATGACCACGTCGTAGCCGGCGGCATGCAGCCGACGCACGATGGCCGCCCCGACGCGGCGCGCGGAGCCCGTAACCAATGCAACAGGATTTTTCGACGGCATCGGCTTGTCCTTCTCCAACTTCCCTGACACCTTATCCTGCCCCCAGCCCGATGAAGATGTCATCCATGCCCGCCGACAGCCTGCCGGAACCCTCGCCAGAAGCCCGTGAACACAGTGCGAGGCTGGCGGCGTTCATCCGCTCGCAGATTGGCGCGGCCGGTGGCGCGATCCCGTTTTCGCGCTTCATGGAACTGGCTTTGTATTCCCCGGGCCTGGGCTATTACAGCGCCGGCTCGCGCAAGTTCGGCGCCGATGGCGACTTCGTGACGGCGCCGGAACTGGGGTCGGTGTTCGCGCAGTGCGTGGCGCATTCATTGGCGCCGGTGTTGCGCGGGCTCGGCGGCGAAACCAGTTTTTTCGAACTCGGCGGCGGCAGCGGCCTGTTCGCGGCGGCAGCGCTTCGGCAGCTTGCCGTACTGGATGCGCTGCCGACGCATTACTGGATGCTGGAACCGAGCGCAGACCTGCGCGAACGGCAGCAAGCGCACCTGCGCGAAAACCTGCCGACCGAACTGTTCGATCGCTGCCGATGGCTCGACGGGCCGCCGGAGACCGAATGGCGCGGCGTGCTGTTCGCCAATGAAGTACTCGATGCGCTGCCCACGCCGCGCTTCGTCATCCACGATGGCGAGGTGTATGAAGAACACGTGGTGGTGGATGCGACCGGCAATTTCCTGCGCGTCGACCAACCTGCCGACGCGCTGCTGCATGCTGCGGTGCGCCATGTCGAACGCGACAATGGCCAGCCCCTTCCGGAAGGCTACCGATCGGAGATCCTGCCGCAGCTGCCTTACTGGATCCAGGCCGTAGGCGGTTTGCTGCGCGATGGCGTGATGTTGTTCTGCGACTACGGCTATCCGCGTCGCGAGTATTACCTGCCCGAGCGCAACGACGGCACGCTCGTTTGCCACTACCGCCATCGGGCGCACGGCGATCCTTTCCATCTGCCCGGCCTGCAGGACCTCACGGCCTTCGTCGATTTCACCGCGCTGGCCGAGTCAGGCGTGAATGCCGGCTTTGAATTGGCCGGCTACTGCGCGCAGTCGAGCTTCCTGCTGGGCAACGGCCTGCCATCGCGCCTGGAGGAAATCGAAACCATCGACGACACCGCGATGCGCTATCGCCATCATCAGGAAATCAAGAAGCTGACGCTACCGGGCGAGATGGGCGAGCGTTTCCAGTTCATGGGTTTCCAGCGCGGCGCGGATTTCCGCGGCAGTTTTGCCATCGGCGACCTGGGCCGGCGCCTGTGAGTGTCGTGCAGGACCTGACGACCGCGCTGCGCGAATTCCGGCGGCCGCGCTTGTGGCTGGGCCTCTGGGCTTTTGGCTGGGTGCTGTGCGTCGTGCTGTCGCTGATCCATCCGCCGCAGCTCGGCGTGGACTTACCCGACAGTGACAAGATCGGCCACTTCCTGGCCTATGGGCTGCTGTCAGCCTGGTCGGTGTGGATCTTCGCCTCGCGTCGTAGCCACCTGGTCTCGGCCATTGCGTTGGTGCTGCTCGGCATCGCGATGGAATTGGCGCAGGGCGCGCTTACCAATGACCGGATGATGGACGTGCGCGATGCCTGGGCCGATACGATCGGCGTATTGATCGGGCAGCTGTTCGCCTTGGGCCCGGCGAAATCGCTGCTGCAACGAGTCGAGGCGCGCTGGCTGCGTTAGTTCGCCGGAAGCACCCGCGCGCGGCCTCCGTCAGGCCGACGTCTCGGCTCGAATGATTTGTTTCTCGGCGGATATCGCGGCAATCCGCGCCTTGCGCAACGCCTCGCCCACTTCGGGACCCGACAGTTGCGTCAGGTCCAGGCTGCTGGTGGAAACGGCGCGTGCCGCCGCATGCAGGCGCAGCAGCATCGCCGCCTGCGGATACGATTCCGATTCCATGCCCAGCCGACCACGCTTGTCCGCCTCGCAAACCAGTGCGAGTTCATCGATGCGCCCCGGCTGGCGGAATCCGTCACAGCGCTGGATCAGGTCGTGCACCGTATCGGGACGAAGCTCGTCGAGACGGTGGATGTTGAGGTGTTCGCGGCAACACACGACGGCCAGGTCGCGATAGTCGGCGGGCACCTTGTAGCGCTCGCAAACCACTTGCAGGGGTTTCAGCCCGGCGTGTTCGTGGTTTATGTGGCGGGGCAATTCTTCCGAAGGCGTCAACGCCTTGCCCAGGTCATGCATCAGCGCGGCGAAACCCACCCGCGCATTGCCTGGCGCGATCTTCGCCGCGATGTCGCAAACCATCTGCGTGTGCAGCCCCGCATCGACCTCGGGATGGAACTCCACGCGTTGCGGCACGCCGAACAATCCGTCCACCTCGGGCAACAGGCGCGCCAACGCGCCGCAGTCGCGAAGCACGCCGATGAAGGCCGACGGGCGTTCCGAGGCCAATGCGCGCTGCATCTCCTGCCACACCCGCTCGGCCACCAGGTGATCCACTTCGCCGCGCTCGACCATGTCGCGCATCAGCTGCAAGGTTTCCGGCGCAATCGTAAACCCGAGCGAGGCGAAGCGCGCGAGGAAGCGCGCACCACGCAGGATCCGCACCGGATCCTCGGCAAAGGCCGGCGAGACGTGGCGCAATACCCGCGCCTTCAAATCGGCCTGGCCGCCAAAGGGGTCCACCAGTTCGCCCGAGGCATCCTCGGCGATGGCGTTGACGGTGAAGTCGCGGCGCGCCAGGTCTTCTTCCAGCGTCACCGACGCGTCGGCATGGAAAACAAAACCACGATAACCCGGCGCGGTCTTGCGCTCGGTGCGCGCCAATGCGTATTCCTCGCCGGTGCCGGCGTGCAGGAACACGGGGAAATCCTTGCCGACCGGGCGAAATCCCGCGGCCAGCATCTGTTCCGGTGTCGCGCCGACCACCACGTGGTCGCGGTCGCTGCCATCGAGCCCGAGCAAGCGGTCCCGCACGGCGCCGCCGACCAGGTAGGTCTTCATCGAATCAGCGCATTGCCCGGTAGCGGGCCAGCCGTGCCTGCTTGTCCTCGGCGTGCCCGAGGATGTCCGGCAACAGGCGCGAGACATGTCCGGGCGTGATGCCCAGGCGGTGCAGGCCATCTATGCCGCCCACGGAATCGGTCTGCAAGGATCGGAAGTTGTCCGACGAGAAAGGCTTGCCCGGAATGAAATCGCAGGCGAGTCCCTGCACGCGACCAATGAAATCCGGCAACGGCACGACCACCCGGAACAGTCCAAGCTGGCGCGCGGTCATCTTCACGATTTCCCGCAGCGTGTAGACCTCCGGCCCATACAACTCGTACACCTCGCCGATGGTGCGCGGGTCGTCCAGGCACTTGATGAAGGCGGCAACCACGTCATCGAGATGCACCGGCGCGAACTTGGTATCGGCGCAGGCCAGCGGCATCACCGGCAAGGTCTTCAGCAAGGCGGCGAAGCGGCAGAACAAGCCGTCACCGGGGCCGAAGATCACCGAGGGCTCCAGGATCGTCCAGTCCAGGCTCGATGCCTTGACCGCGGCTTCCGCCTCACCACGCGATTTCAGGTAGTGGCTTTCGCCGCGCCCGGCATTGAGCGAACTCATCTGCAGCAGGCGGCGGACGCCAGTCATCTCGCAGGCGGCGATCACATTCCCGGTCAGCGTCACGTGCACCTTGCGGAAGCCACTGCCGTCATCGCCCGATTCATTGAGGATGCCGACCAGGTTGATGACCACGTCGTTGCCGGCGATGGCGGCGCGCAGTTGCGCGGCATCGTGCACGTCCACGCGATGCAGCATGACGCCCGGCGGCAGCAGGCGGTCGGGATGTGCGGCCAGGTTGCGGCTGAGCAGCGAGACCGAGTGGCCTAGCGCGGCCAGATGCGTTATCAGCCGGCGTCCGACGAAACCGGAACCGCCAAGCACGACGATGTTCTTCTTGATCATTGGGTCTGGACGCTCATGTTCGTGCAGGCGAAGGGGCGACGCGCGCCCCGGTCGGTTGGCAACCGACCCAGCATCCGCTCGCTGAGCGGAGTCGCATCGCCGTTCAGGCGCCAATCGTAAACCACGCTGAAGGCCAGCACCCGCGCCACGTACTCGCGGGTTTCCTTGTAGGGCATGGCCTCGATGAAAAAGTCCGGCTCCAGGGAGGGCCGAGCCAGGCGCCAGCGCTCGACCGGCGTGGGGCCGGCGTTGTAGGCGGCGATGGCCAGGTAGGGCAGCCCGCTGAAGCGGTCGAGCATCTGGCGCAGGTAAGCGGTGCCCAGGCGGATATTGGTTTCCGGCTCGTAAAGGCTCTCGCCGCCCTCCCAAACCAGGCCCAGGCGCTTGGCAGTCAACGCACCGGTGCCGGGCAGCAGTTGCATCAGGCCGCGGGCGTCGGCTCCGGATCGGGCGCGCGGCATGAAGCTGCTTTCGGCGCGCGTCTGGCCGGCGACCCAGGCCGGGTCCAGGCCGTTGGCCCGCGAGTGATCACGAATGTCGGCGGCATGGTGCAAGGGGAAGCGCAGCGAATAATGGCGCGTGTCGTCAGGCACCGCGCCCATGCCGAACACCGAGCGATCGAACCAGCCTTCGGCAATGGCCCGCTGCACGGCGACGCGGCGTTGTTCGTCGGTCAGCGTCTTGACCGCCGTGCCCCATTCGCGCGCAGCGGCATCGTCCCGACCAATGACGAACAGGTCGAAGGCGCGCAAGAGGCCGGCGTGGTTGGCCACGCTGGACACGGTGGTCGGCGCGGTGGACGGCTCGAGCGCACACAGCGTGTAAGGCTGCTGCAGGCGGTCGGCCGCCAGCCAGCCGTGGAAGCCGGCGTTTTGCGCGGCCTTCTGGTAAAGCGCCTTCGATGCACTCGATTGGCCGAGCCGTTCACGCAGGCGGGCCTCGAAATATTGCCAGCGCGAATCGTTGCGCTGGGTCGCGCCCATCCTTGCGATGCCCGCGAGGGCCGCCGCGTCATCGCCGCGACTGATGGCCTCGCGCACCCGCCATTCGTGCAGGCGGTCGTCGTAGGCGGATTCGGGAACGGCGGCCAGGCGTGCGGCAGAGCCCGGCGAGTACGAGGCCACGGTCCACAAGGCAACCTGGTAGGCGACGCGCCCTCGCTGCTCGGCATTGATCGCGCCGGCAGCCAATCCGGCCAGCAGGCCTCGCGCCTGTTCGGGATCGCGCTTGGCCAAACGCGACAGTCCGGCGGTGATCACGGCCTGCGTGCGTGGTGAGTTGGGCCACGATGAGGGAATGGCGGCCACCGGCGTTGCCATGTAATCGGCATAGGACTGCGCAAGCGCTGCGTCGGCCGCCAGGTCCTTGCCGATGTAGCGGACCAGGCCCGCCTCGCCCTGCTCGATCGCCAGGTCGATGCGACGCCAGCGCAGGGCATCGTCCAGCTTTCCCATCGAGGCCAGTTGCGCGAGTGGGCCGTTGCAGCGATCGGGCAGGCTCTCACCGGTCAGCCAGACCTGGGTGGCATCCGCGACCCATCGGGCGTCCGTTGCACCGCTACGCGACTGCAGGTCCGCACAGCGCAGCAAGGCATCGTCACTGCCGCGCCAGGCATTGCGGAACGACGACCAGTCTTCGCGCTTGATGGTTTCCCTCAACCAGGTCGTGCGCAGCCAACGGCCCGCGGGCGTGTCGCCCATGCGGTCGAGCGCGGATTGCACGACCGGGGCCGGCGCGCTATCGATCTGCTTCGCCAACACCGTGGCCTGCAGCCACGGATACAGGGGATCACTGGAAAAACGCGCGGCCTGCGACAGGTCCAGCCGACCGCTGTCGGCCAGCGTGAAGGCAGCGCGCAATTCGGCGCGCCGGCCGGTTTCCTGCGCAACGGAAGAGCCCGAGCACAGCATGGCAAGAAGCAATAATAGTCGTCGTGACATCATGGTCGAATTCTAGTCGAAGGGGAGTGCACGGCAGGTGCAGCAGCGAACAGGATTGCCCGATGCCCGTTGAATGGCTGCTGTACCCGGCGCTGGGCGTTGTCGCCGGGCTGCTGGCCGGCCTGCTCGGCATTGGCGGCGGCCTGGTGCTGGTGGCGGCGCTGGTGCTCGCGCTGCCGCTGCAGGGCGTGCCGGAAGCGGCCGTGATGCATGCCGCGCTGGCCACCTCGCTTGCCAGCGTGGTCATCACCGCCCTGGCGTCCACGCGCGCGCACGCGCAGCGTGGCTCAGTCCTCTGGCCCAGCGTGGCGTGGCTGGTGCCGGGCGTGCTGCTGGGCGGCTGGCTGGGCAGCGTGCTGGCGACCCAACTGGCCGGCAACAGCCTGCGCTGGTTTGTCGTCGCCTACTGCGTACTGGCGGCGCTGCAATTGTTCTTTGAATTTCCCCGCAGCCGTCCGGCGCACCCTACCCCGCCGCGCGGTCCCTTGATGACCGCCGCGGGCCTTGGCATCGGTGCGGTGTCGGCCCTGGTGGGCATCGGCGGCGGCAGCATGACGGTGCCGGTGCTGATCTGGCATGGCGTGGCGCCGGTGCGCGCCGTGGGCACCTCGAGCGCCTGCGGCATCGCCATCGGATTGGCCGCCGCCGCGGGCTATGCATTCAACGCCGATGTCCAGGGAATGCCCGCAGCCAGCATCGGTTACGTGTTCCTGCCCGCCGCCATCGGCATCAGCCTGACATCCGTATTCATGGCGCCCTATGGCGCAAGCCTCGCCCATCGCGCCAGCCCGGCCGTGTTGCGCCGCGTGTTCGCGGCCTTCCTGATCGTGATGGCCGCGCTGCTTTCGTTCTGAGGGAAACCGGCGTTCTGGCCTAGAATCGCGGTATCCGAAGGCCGCGAGATCGCACCGTCCATGTCCAGTGTTCCCAACGTGGCGCCGCTGCTGCAGCAAGCCAACACATCGCTGCAATCTGGCGCATTGCGCAGCGCCGAAGAGACCTGCCGCGAAGTGCTGGCCCTGGACCCGCTGAACTCGCAGGCGCAGCTGATGCTGGCCGGCATCGTCGGCCAGCGCGACCAGCATCGCCTGGCCTGCGACCACGCATTGCGGGCCGCGCAAAAGATGGGCCCGCAAACGCCGCAGCACATCGCCGCCGTCACGCTGCGCCTGATCGCCGTGGGCGAATACGAACGCGCCGTGCAGGTCATCCGCAAGATCGATCCGCAGCGCGTGCGCATCCCGTCGGTGCTGGTGGAATTTTCCCAGCAGCTGAGCCTGATGGAAGAACACGCCGAGGCGCTGCGCTACCTCGATGCCGCGATGTCCATGGGCATCAGCGCCGAGTCGCTGGGTTACCTGCGCGGCAACCTTCTCAAGTTCCTGGGGCGAATGGACGAGGCGGCGCAGGAATACGAGCGCAGCCTGGCGGTGAACCCCGACTACGCGTTCGCGCACTGGGCCCTGGCCTACCTCGGCGTGCCGGGCGACAGCCGCGCGCGGGCGATGCGGGTTCGCAAGTCACTCGATGCCAGCGCCGCGTCCAATCCCGACCTGCCCTACCTGCAGTACGCATTGTTCAAGGAACTCGACGCCTGCGGCGATACCGACGCGGCCTGGAAGGCGCTGGAGGCAGGCGCCATCGCGCGTCGCGCCCAGATCAGTTACCACGGCGGCGAAGAAGCCGCGTTGTTCGAGCGCCTGGCGCAGGCGACCGGTCCCGGCTTCCTGGCGACGGCGTCGCCCGCTGACTCTGCGAAAGTCCCGATCTTCGTGCTCGGCCTGCCGCGCACCGGCACTACCTTGCTGGAGCGAATCCTCGGCGGCCATCCAGAAGTGACCCTATGCGGCGAGCTGAACGATTTCCGGATGCAGCTCAAGTGGTCCACGGACCACCATTCGCTGGGCTTCCTCGACAACGTCTGCGTGGACCGCATCAACGACATCGACTACGCCGAATTGGGCTCGCGCTATCTCGGTCACGTCGCCTGGCGCGCACCGGCCACGAACCATTTCAGCGACAAGAACCCGGGTAACTTCATGCTGGCCGGTTTGATCCTGAAGGCCTTGCCGCAGGCGCGCATCGTGCATCTTCGGCGCAACCCGATGGACAGTTGCTTCTCGAACATGAAGGAATTGTTTGCCGCCAACTCGCATCCGTACAGCTATTCGTTCGAAGACCTGGCCTCGCACTACCGGAATTATTCGCGCCTGATGTCACACTGGCACGACATCGCGCCGGGACGGATCCTGGACGTGAGCTACGAGGATCTGGTTTCCGATCCCGACGCCCAGGCCCGGCGCGTGATGGATTACTGCGGTCTTTCCTACGACGCTGCGCAAATCCGCGTGGAGTCGAATGCGACGCCGGTATCCACCGCCAGCAGCGCCCAGGTCAGGCAACCCATCCATACCCGCAACATTGGCGGCTGGAAGCGCTACGAATCACAACTGGCGCCGCTGAAGACGCTGCTGGGCGACGCCGCAGACTGAGCTGCGGCGGGTTCCGCCAATGCTCACTCGAGGGTGATCCTGACATCGCCCGAAAAACTCTCCACGTTGATCTGCCCGCGACCATCGCCCAGCGTGGTGTCCAGGGACTTGCCGGGGCCGTGTTCTTCCTCGTGCACCTTGCCCGAGGGGCTGTGGATGCCACCGCTGAAGGTTTCCACGTGGACGCGGGCGCCGGAATTGCGCAACAGCTTCAAGCCGACTTCGCCGCTCAGTGATTCGATGTTGATCGCGCCGCCCGGCTTCAGCCCGGCCTTCAGGTCCAGGTCGCCCGACACGGAGTTGGCATTGAGTTTGCTGAGCGGTTGCGCCAGCAGGGTGATGTTGCCCGAGACGGTTTCCAGGTCAACCTGACCGTTCAATCCGCCGCCCAGCTTCACGTCGCCGCTGACGCTCGACGCTTCCACGTCCGCGCTGGTGATGCGCAGAGTGATGTCGCCGCTCACGTTCTCGAACTCTGCCTGTCCGGGCGACGATGCCGTCACCACGATCGGCGCGCTGACGCTGGCCACCGACAGCTTGCGGCCGGCCATCTGCTGCACGTCCACGTTGGCGCTGACCGACTCGATGTCCAGCGAGGCGCGCTGCGGGATGGTGACTTCCAGGATGGTCGGTTCCATCTGGTTGCCGCTGCGGCCCCAAAGATTCCAGCCGCTGCTGTTGTTGGGAAATTTCACCTCGATGTCGATCGAGCTGGGGTCACTGTCGATCTCGAGCTTCTCGACGCCCTTGCCCAGGCTGCCGGTTATGCGCACTTCGGGCTTGTTCCAGGTGCGCACGATGATGCTGCCCTTCACGTTGCTGATGTGCACCTGCCCGGTTGCATCGAGGGGGCGGGTTTCATTGATGGGCGTGGCGGCCAGCACGGGAAAGGCCGCCAGCATGGCGATGAAAAAAACACTGCGGGACAACATGATGGTTCTCCTGGGTAGTCAGCTGGTGACGGCACGCTGGGTCAGCGCCAGCCGTCGGGAATAGGTCTTGCGCAACTGCTGCAGCAGGAACACGGATTGCGGATCGGCGGCAATCGCCCGCTTGATCTGGACCACGCTGCGGTCGAGTTCGCCAAGGCTGGGGCGCAGTTGCGGTGCGATGGTCGCGCCCTCGTACTGTTGCAGCGCCGCCTGGTACTCATCGGTGATCGCCCGCGATTCGGAAGCCACGATGCGCGCCGAGGGATCCGGGTCCGGGCTGGCGCCGGCCGGCACCTGCATCTTCCAGACCAGTCCGCCCACCAGCAGCAACGAAGCGGCCATGGCGAACGTGGGCAGCCAACGGCGCGGAACGCGGCGGGCAGGCTGTTGTTCGATCGCAGCGGCGATGGCTGGCCACAGGTCGCGCGAAGGTTCCATCTCGCGCGGCAACTGGCGCAATTGCCAACGCAGGTCAGTCTCGGTCATGGTCTTCTCCCAGTCGCTGGCGCAGTAATTTGCGCGCGCGATGCAATTGAGCTTTCGAACTGCCAACGGCCATGCCGAGCTCGATGGCAATCTCTTCGTGTTTCCAGCCTTCGATGTCGTGCAGCACCAGCACCGCGCGCGCCCGTTCGGGCAAGGTTGCGACCGCGCGTTCCAGGTCCAGGCGCTCGCGGGTGCGAAAGCCGGCGGTGTCCTGGCTCGGCATCACCGACAGCGCCGAGTCATCGGTCTCGCTGTCTTCGGCGCCGGCGCGGCTGCGGATCTGCATCAGCGCCGTGTTCACCGCCAGGCGGTGCAACCAGGTCGAGAAGGCGCTCTCGAACCGGAAGGCCGGCAAAGCCTGCCATGCCCGGATGAAGGCCTCCTGTACCAGGTCGTCGGCCCGGGCGGCCTGGCCGCCGGCCAGGCGCCAGACCACCGCATACACCCGGCGCTGGTGCTTGCGATACAAGGCCTCGAACGCCTTTGAATCCCCCAGCCCGGCCGCCCGCGCCAACGCGTGGTCGCCGTCGCTGTCGACGGTTTCGGCGGGTGCTGGATCAACGGTCATGGCCAGGCTGAGCATAACGACTCAGATGGCGGAAGGCAGCGAAGGGTTTAAAGGACCCTTGATTTCAGGACCTTGCGGGCTCACTCGATGCCATGGGTAGCCAGCCGGGCCCGCAAGCCCTGCAGCTGCGGCTCGTAACGGCGCCAGGCGCCGATGCCGCGCTGGTGCAGGGGCTCGCGCACCTGGGCGCTGCTGGCCGTGTTCACGGCCCGCTGGTTGCCGCCCACGTCCAGGCAGCCGTCTTCCCAGGGCAAGCCGCAGAATTCGAGGATGCGCCGGCACTGGCCTTCTGGGTCGCGGGCCAGGTCCTCGTAGCGCACGTCCAGCACGAAGCCGGGTGCCGACTCGCGCCAGTGCTGCATCGTCGACCGGTAGCCGGCGTAGTAGTCGGCCAGCTCGTCGGTGTCGTAGCTATAGGCGCAGGCATTGGAAAACAGTTCTTTCAGGTTCGAGAAGCAGGTGTCCATCGCATCGCGTTGCATGTGGATGATCCGCGCCTGCGGCAAGGCGTGACGGATGAAACCGGTGTTCAGGAAATTGGAGGGCAGCTTGTCGATCAGGAAAGGCTGGCCGTTCGCGCGCCACTGCACCTGTTCCAGGTAGCGCTTGCCGATGGCCGCGAAGTCGAGCGTGCCGGCCTGTTCGACGACGGCAAGGTCGAGCGGTCCGCCAAAGTGCCGGCCCCCGGCCAGGCGCAGTTGCGCCGGCAGGTCGTACAGCTCGCCACCTTCGCTGACCTGGCTGTGGTTGCCCAGCATCCGCTCGAGCAAGGTGGTGCCGGAACGGTGCATGCCGACGATGAAGATCGGCGTCGGGCCCTGGCCATTGCGTCCTGCTTCCGGCGGCGCGGTCGGCAACGGAAATGATTTCCGCAACGCCTCGAACAATCGCGATGAATCTTCCGGTGCATAGCGCAACAGCGCGCGCTTGGCCTGGCAACCGCGCACCAGCTCGTCCCAGGCTTGCGCATGCTGGCCGGCACGGTCGAGCTGGTTGAACAATGCGAAGCGAAGGAACACTTCGTCCTGCGACGCCGGCGGCACGCGCGACAAGGTCAGCCGCGCCGCCTGCGTATCGGTATCGCCGTGCGCGCCCGCGGGCAGCTTGCTCAGCGCCCAATGCGCCTTTGCCATGCCGGGCTCCATGG
Source organism: Gammaproteobacteria bacterium RIFCSPHIGHO2_12_FULL_63_22 (assembly GCA_001801685.1). Classification (GTDB taxonomy): domain Bacteria; phylum Pseudomonadota; class Gammaproteobacteria; order Xanthomonadales; family Xanthomonadaceae; genus Arenimonas. Next base: position 61,660 of record MGYJ01000040.1, read on the forward strand.
CCAGGCACAGGCGCAGGTCTGCTTCCGCCTGCGCGAGGCGTCCGGCGTAGAGATGCATCTGGCTTCGGTTGTACAGATGCGCCGGATGCGGGCCGAGCACCACCATCGCCCGGTCGAGCAAGCGCGAGGCCTGGTCCTGGTCGCCCATCATGCTCAGCATGGCGGCGACATCGGCTTCCGCGGCGGCGTTGGACAGCGGGCGATCGAGCAGGCGCTTCCCGACACCGCGCATCTGGCCGCTGAGGTTGAAGTAAAGCAGCCGTCGCGCGAGTTCGATCAACTCCATCGGCGTGGCGGGTCGCAGCGCGGCCGCGGCAACCGTCATCGCCTGCGCCTCGCGATAGCGGCCCGCCTTCAGGCTGGCGCTGATGCGGCCGAGCCAGGTAGCGAGCGGAACCTGCGAGCCGGAAGACGGCGTCATGGTTCGAGCCATCCATCGCGCATCAACATTTCCTTGAGCGGCCGCAATTGCGTTTCATAGCGACGCCAGCCATCGACGGCGCGGCGGTGGATCGGTTCACGCACCTGCACGCTGCTGGCAGTGGTGACGCGGCCGCCGCCGGTTTCGATCTCGACGCATTCGGGAAGCCACTGCAGTCCGCAATGCGCGAACACGCGCTGGCTGGCGGCCACCGGGTCGGCGACCAGGCCTTCGTACGACACATCGAGCACGCGGCCCGGGAATTGGTCGTGCCAGTGCGACATCAGGCGCCGGTAGCGACCGTAGTGCGCGGCCAGTTCGCCCAGGTCGTAGCTGTACGGATACGCCTCGGTGAACAATTCCTTGAGGTTGGAAAAACAGGTGTCCATCGGGTGCCGCGTCATGTGCAGGATGCGCGCCCGGGGCAAGGCGCGCGCGATCAAGCCGACGTGCAGGAAATTGGGCGGCATCTTGTCGGTGAAGAAAGCCTTGCCGCGCGCGCGCCAGCTGGCATGGTCGAGATAGCGATCGCCGAGCACGGCCGGCGACTCGGACTGCGCTGCGGCAAGTACGCCGGCATCCAGGAAGGACCTGGAAAACCGGTTGGCGCACCAGCGCAATTGCAGCGGAAAGTCATCGAGCTCGCCGGCGTTTTCCACGTCGGGATGTCGGCCGAGGATGCGCTCGAGCAGGGTCGTGCCCGTGCGCGGCATGCCGACGATGAAGATTGGCGTCGGCGCATCCCGATCCGGCGTCCCCGATTGCACGGGCGCATTGGCGCCTTGCACCGTATGCAGGAATTCGAAGGCTGCGCGTTCATCTTCCGCGCGGTAATTGAGTTGCTGGCGCTTGGCGCGGCAACCCGCTTCCAGCGCGCGCCACGCCTCGTCGGTGCGGCCGGTGTCGTCGAGTTCCTTGAACAAGGCGAAGCCCAGGTAGGCCGCGCTGGTCGGATCGGGCCCTTGCCCAAGCAATGACTGCAACCGATGGATGTGGTTGGCGTCCTTGCCCTGGCGGCGCACGCGCGACAGCGCCCAGTGGGCTTGCGCGTGCCGCGGCGCCAGCGCGAGGCAGGATTCGAGCGTCTGCCCTGCCGCGTCGAGCTTGCCGTCGAACAGTTGCAGCGTCGCGCGCGAGTACAGGGATGCCGGATCGGCGCCGCCGAGTCGCTCGACTTCGTCGAGCAGGGAGTTGGCGAGGTCCGCCTGTTCGAGCTGGCTGGCCAGCTGCGCGACCTCCATCAGCAAGGCGCGGTCGCCCGCGGCACGGATGCCTGCATGGCCCAGGCAGTTGATGGCGGCCGCGGCCTCGCCCAATCGGTGCAGCATGCCCGCGAGCATGGCCAACAGGTAAGGGTCTTCGGGCCCGGTTGCGACGATGGCCATCAATTGCGCCAACGATTCGCGATAGCGTCCCTGCGTCGTGGCCAGCGTGGACAGGCGAAGGCGGGCCATCACGTGGCCGGCATCAAGCACGACCAGCGCCTCAAGCGCGGCGCGGGCCGCATCGGGGTTCTTCGCGGCCAGGTGCTGCTCGGCGCGCTCCCAAAGGCTCGCCAGTCGTCCTGCCTGCTCGGTGCCGATCATTCCAGGTTCAATCCACGCGTGCGAGGCAAGGATTGTCGCATCGCTTCCGGCATCCTGCCCGGCGGTCGCTTACGGCATCCTGCCTCCCGCGACACTTGGGCGTCCTGCCCGGCGAAAAAAAGCGGCCGCCCGAAGGCGGCCGCTGAACAACCACAATTGAAACGATTATCAGAAGTCGTACTGGACCATGAAGCGGACCGAACGCGGCGTCTGGAAGCCCGTGGGGGTCTTGTAACGATCCGGCTGCGGCGTACCGGCAGCGTTCTCGCCCTGCTCGATCACGGTCGTGACAGCATGCTCGTTGAGCACGTTGAACACGTCGGCCTTGAACATCAGGTGGCCGTCGGCCCAGTTGGGCTTGTAGGCAACGTTGAGGTCAAGCGTACGGCTCCACTCGGTGCGACCGGCCGAACCACGCGGCACGACGTCGAAACCGTTGTTGCCGCTGCCGTTACCCGGCTGGTTCGGGATGTTCGGGCTGCAGGAGAAGTAACCGTTCGCGTAGTGCGAGGTACCCGAGCCACCCAGGAAGCCGAAGCAGTTGATCGGACGACCCGACTGCACCAACAGGTTGGCGCCGATGGACCATTCGTCGGTCAGCTCGTAGTTACCGAAGATCTTGAACGAGTGGCGACGATCGTTCGGCAGGTAGCCGAGCGAGCCGATGGTCAGTTCCGGATAGTCGAAGTCCTGCGTCGTGCCGGTGTCATCCTGGCCGATATCGGACTTCACGCCACCTTCGGTGTTGCCGTGGCTCTTCGCCCAGGTGTACGACGCCTGCATGAAGAACTTGTCCCAGTTGCCTTCGAGGAAGAACTCGACAGCCTTGTAGGTACGCTTGGCCGACGGGCCGCCCGCTTCAGCGGTCAGCTCGAAGGTTTCCAGCGTGCCGTCGCCATCGATATCGATGAGGAAGGTCGCGTCTTCACCCGGGTTGTACAGGTGGCAGAATGCGAAGCCGGGGTTGTACGGGTTGAACGGGATATTGTTCTCGTACGCGTAGGCGTAGATCGGACGGTAATCGCACTGATCGTCGATCGCAGCCTTCAGGTCACGATAGATACCACGCACACCACCGCTCATGTTGTCGGTCAGCTTGGCCTGGAAGCCAAGGATGTACTCGTCCTGGTACATCGGGCTCAGGCTCTGGTCCGCGATGGTCAGCGGGTTCTTGCCAACGCCGAACTCGTTGTTCAGGTAACGGTCGCCGCTGGTCTGGACGAGGCCAGTCGGGGCGCCGGTAACCGGATCAACACCGGTGAACGAGTAGAACTGCTCGAGGAACAGCGAGGCGCTGGCGCCACGCACGGCCACGGTTGCGGTGAGGGGCAGCGAGTAACGACCGGCATTACCGTAGACCTTGAACGACGAGTCGCCATTCACGTCCCACGAGAAGCCGAGGCGCGGACCAAACTGGTTCTTGATCTCGACGAACGTCTCGCCGGCGCCGTTGACGTTTTCGAAGCTATCCCAACGCAGGCCCAGATAGGCCAGGAAGTTCGGGGTAACCTGCCAGCGGTCTTCGATGTAGAACGCTTCCGAGTTGATCTCGACCGTTGCACCGGACTTGAACACGCGGCGACGAACGGTGCCGGGGGTCAGTGCGGATGCATTGCGGTAGTCGGAACGGTACTGCCAGATCGAGCCGCCTTCGTACGCTTCACCGTCGATGGAGGTGAACTGGTCGGCGTCGTAGCCGAAGCGGATCAGGTGGTCGCCCAACGCCCACTCGGCGTCAACACGGAACTGGTCGCGTTCGTCCTTGGCAGCCTTGGTGCCCAGCACGCCGATGAACCAGCAGTTCGGCGGAATGACGACAACCAGGGTCTGGATGATCGGGCAACCGGCAACCGGGCCGTTCACGTCGCCGCTGTATTCAGCGACCACGCCATTGGCCGACACGCCGTAGTTGCTGCGGCTCGACTCGCCGTGGCCGTACAGGGCCGACAAGGTGAAGCTGTCGGTCAGGTAGCCGGTGTACTTGAACGAGTAGCTCGTGCCGCCGTTTTCGTTGAACACGGTACCCAGCGGTGCAACGCGGGTGGTGGTCAGGCCGATGTCAAGATCGGTGGTCGACGGGGTCAGGGCCGGGTACGGATTCCAGGTGCCGCCGGACGGAGCCGCGTTGGCCGGGCTGCGCGCCGAGGAAAGGTTGGAATAGACGTCCGTTTCCTGCTTGATCTTGTCGGAGAAGCCGGTGAACTCGAGGATGTGGTTGTCGCTGATGTTCCAGTCCAACTTGACCAACCAGGTCGGAACCTTCTGCGACAGCTCGGTGTTCGAGGTCGAGGAGATCGTGCCGTAGTTGATGACGTCGGTGGTACGGGCGTACTGGATCAGGGCGTATGCGAACAGGCGATCCTGCACGAGTGCGCCGCTGGCCCAGACCGAGCCGCTGACCGTGGTGCCGCGCTCGTCATGGCTGTTGTCAGCAATGGGGCGCTTGCCATCGGGATAACGCGCATCGTTGTAGTAGATGTCCGGGTTGGTTTCTTTCAGGGACTGGGGCGAATAGAAGATGTTCGCGCCGGCCTTGAATTCATTGGAACCGCGCTTGGTGACCAGGTTGATCACGCCGCCGGTCGCACGACCGAATTCAGCGCCGTAGCCGCCGGTCTTGATCTGCTGCTCGGCAATGGCTTCGAACGGCACCTGGCCGAAGTCGAGGTTCTTGAACGAGTTGGAGATGTTGAAGCCGTTGACGAAGTACTGGTTCTCGGAAACAGCACCACCGCCGAAGGAAGCGAGGTTGCCGAATGCGGCGTCGCCCTTCACGGTACCCGGAGCCAGCAAGGCGACCGAGGTGATGTCACGCGGAACCGGGATCTTGGCAACCTGTTCGGCCGTCAGGATCGTGGTGGACTCGACCGAAGCCACGTCGATGGCGTTGATGGCCTGGCCCTGGACGGAAACGACGTCAAGGGTGGTGGTGCCTTCAGCGGTGCCGCCGATGGTGACGTTGACGGTACGGGTCTTGCCGTCAGCGGTGACGGTGTAGGTACCAGTCGCCAGCGAGCCGACGCGGTAGTTACCGTTCGAGTCAGCGGTGACTTCACGACGGAAACCGGTCGCGGCGTTTTCAACAACGACCGTGCCGCCTGCCGCCGTTTGGCCGGCGATGGAGCCGGTGGAGTTGGACTGCGCATACACGCTGCCCGCGAAGCACATGCCGAGCGCTACGCTCAACGCGGTCCGCTTTAGACCCTTGGTGATGATCTTGGAAGCCATTTGTTAACCCTCATATAGGGACGGTGAAACGGAAAAGAGAATGTCAACGCACTCGGCATGACAGGCCGAATATAGCATGGAACGATTCTTTAACAATATAGAGCAGTATCACTAATCAATAGGTTCCGGGGCTCGACCCTGCCCCGCCCGGTGACCCATATTAGGCAATACTTTCAACGGCTTATGCCATCCTTGCGGCCAGGCGAATCGTCTGTTCGTGGATGTCGACGATGTCCTCGACCCGGGCCGCATAGCCGCCGGCCATGGTAACCGCGACCGGCAGCCCGAGGCCTCGGCAGGCCCGGAAAACCTGCCGGTCGCGCTCGAGCAGGCCGGCTTTTGTTAAGGCCAGATGGCCCAGCCGGTCGCCCAGGAAGGGGTCGGCGCCGGCCAGGTAGATGACGGCGTCAGCACCCGAGTCCCCGATCGCGATGGGCAGGTAACGGGCAAGGCAGTCGAGGTATTCGGCATCGCCCGTCCCGGTCGGCAAAGCCAAGTCCAGGTTGGAATCGGGCTTGCGCGCCGGGTAGTTGCGCGCGCCATGCATCGAGAACGTATAAATGCTGTCGTCGCCCGCGCACAGTTCGGCGGTGCCGTTGCCATGGTGCACGTCAAGGTCGATCACCAGCAGGCGTCGGGCGAGGCCGTGATGTTGTGCGTGGCGCGCGGCGATGACCGAATCGTTGAACACGCAGTAGCCACCGCCGCGGCCGAAGCTGGCGTGGTGCGTACCACCGGCGAGGTTCGCGGCGATGCCGCCGCCGGCGAGTGCCGATCGCAGCGCCATGATGGTTCCGCCCGACGAACGGCGAGATCGCTCCACCATTCGTTCGGACCAGGGAAATCCGATGCGGCGCATTTCATCGTGGCCTGCGTTTCCGGACAACATGCGCGCGACATAGGCCGGGCAATGCACGCGCAGCAGGTCGTCGTCGGTTGCGGGCGGGGGTTCCGCCAGGCGGATGCCCCAGGCATCGGCATGCGCCGCCACCCGCTCGTGCAACAGGTGGTATTTCGCCATCGGAAAGCCGTGCCCCTCGGGCAGCGGCAGGGCGAAGTGATGGCAATAGAACGCGTCCATCACTCGCCCGCCCTTCGAAGCGGCCCGGTCAGCCCAGTCGCGTCGCGATGCGGCGTTGTTCTTCCATCAGTCGCGACGGCGTGCGATCGCCATAGCCTTCGAGGTATTCACCGACTGCCGCCATTTCCTGGCGCCAACCTTCCTGGTCCACGTGCAGCAACTGGCGCAACGCGTCGGGAGCGATGTCCAGGCCGTCGGTATTCAAGTCGGATGCGCGCGGCACGTTGCCGATCGGCGTCTCCATTGCATCGGCGCTGCCCTCGACGCGCTTGAGCATCCACTCGATCACGCGCAGGTTGTCGCCGAAGCCCGGCCACATGAACTTGCCGTCGGCGCCCTTGCGGAACCAGTTGACGTGGAAGACCTTCGGCAACTTGTCGCCGTAGTCGCCGAACGACAGCCAGTGGCTGAAGTAGTCGGCGAAGTTGTAGCCCGCGAAGGGCTTCATCGCCATCGGGTCGCGACGCACGACGCCCACCGCGCCGGTTGCCGCCGCCGTCGTTTCCGACGCCATGCTGGCGCCGACCAGCACGCCGTGCGCCCAGTCGCGCGCTTCGAACACCAGCGGCACCAGGGATTCGCGGCGGCCACCGAAGACGATCGCAGACAGCGGCACGCCCTGCGGATCCTCGGCGCGAATCGTGTAGCTCGGGCAATGCCGGGCCGACACGGTGAAGCGCGAGTTGGGATGCGCCGCCGGGCCGTTGCCCTTGATGTAGTCGCGACCCTGCCAGTCCACGGCCGGGGAACCTTCGGACAGGCCCTCCCACCACGGCTGGTTGTCATCCGTGATCGCGACATTGGTGAAGATCGCATCCTTGTGCAGCATTGCCAGCGCATTCGGATTGGTCTTCGAACTGGTGCCGGGCGCAACGCCGAAATAGCCGGCCTCGGGATTGATGGCGTAAAGGCGGCCGTCGGCGCCGGGGCGCATCCAGCAGATGTCATCGCCCACGGTCCAGACTTTCCATCCCGCCTCGCGATAGGCTTCCGGCGGAATCAGCATCGCCAGGTTGGTCTTGCCGCAGGCGCTCGGGAATGCAGCCGCGATGTAATGCGTTTCGCCTTTCGGGTTTTCGATGCCGACGATCAGCATGTGCTCGGCCAGCCAGCCCTCGGTGCGCGCCTGCCAGGAAGCGATGCGCAGCGCATGGCATTTCTTGCCGAGCAGCGCATTGCCGCCGTAGCCGGAACCGTAGCTCTTGATGCTGAGCTCTTCCGGGAAATGCATGATGAAGCGACGGTCGGGGTCGAGTTCGCCGATGGAGTGCAGGCCCTTCACGAACGTACCCTCACGCTCGATGCGCTGCAGGGCCGCGGCACCCATGCGCGTCATGATGCGCATGTTGGCGACCACGTACGGGCTGTCGGTGATCTCGACGCCACAGCGCGCCAGTGGTGAATCGATGGGGCCCATGCAATACGGAACCACGTACATGGTGCGGCCGCGCATGCAACCGTCGTACAGCGAATCCATGCGTGCATGGCCGTCTTCGGGCGACAACCAGTGGTTGTTGGGACCGGCGTCTTCGCGGTTGGGCGTGCAGACGAAGGTCAGGTGTTCGACGCGCGCGACATCGGAGGGATGCGAGCGATGCAGGTAGCAGTCCGGATGCGTGCTGTCGTTGAGGCTGATGAGATCGCCAGTCTCCTGCATCAATTCGAGCAGTCGCGAATTTTCAGCGTCGGATCCGTCACACCATTCGATGCGGCGTGGCTTGGTGAGCGAGGCGACGGAATCGACCCATCGGCTTAGTGCATCGAGGTTGCTGGACATGCGGGCTCCTGGCGGGGCCAAAAAAAGAAATCGTGGGCGTGCCGCGCGGCGGCGCGCCAATGCGCTGATTCTAACCGCTCAGTCGGGAATCAACGTCGATGCGACATGACTCACGTAGGCTTCGAATTCGTCGTGGTGCAGACGCGGCTGTCCAAGTTGCAGCGACAGCTGAAGGAATCCTACATAGGCCGCGTAAGCGAGGCGTGCGCGGTTCTGCGCATCCTGCCGCGGCAAGCCCGCCTGGCGAAAACTCGCAGTGAGATATTCGAGCCGGCGAAGCGATACGCGACCGAGCACGGGCTTCACCACGGGATGGTCCAGCGCCTTCAACAATTCTGAATAGATGATGTGCGTCTTGGGCTCGTGCGCGACCAGTTGGAACAATTCGCGCAGGCGCACGCGCGGGTCGGAAACCGCTTCCATCTTGCCGAATACGGTCTCCTGCTCGGTTTTTTCCCAGCGTTCCAGGGCGGCGACCAACAGGGCCTCGCGCGACGGGAAATGCCAGTAGAAGCTGCCCTTGGTCACCCCCAACCGGCGGGCAAGCGGCTCGACCGCCACGGCGGCGAGGCCCTGCTCGGCGATGACGTCCAGGGCGGCCAGGGCCCAGTCTTCGGCGCTGAGTCGGGTTTTGTCGGATTTGGCTTCGATGGCGACCATACGGTGAAGTTTAACTTCATGGCTGAATGGCGGGGACGCATTATCATGCACCATACGTCGTAGTATTGACAGCACGAAAAAGCCTTACCATACTTGGCCGTATGGAAATTCCGGCAAAAATGCGCAAACCCAGCTTGGCCGACCCCGTCGAATTCGCGTCCGGGGACGGCCTGCGCCTGTCGGGATCCCGTCTTGCGATGCCGGGGCCGCAGGTCTTGCTCGCACATGGTTTCGGCCAGACCCGGCACAGTTGGGCGGGCACCCAGGACCGGCTGGGCCACGCCGGCTTCGGCAGCCTGGCCTGGGACATGCGCGGCCATGGCGAGTCGCAAGCCAACCCCGCCAACCACTCTTATAGTGTGTCCGACTTCATCGGCGATCACGTGGCCGCGGCCGGCCTGGTCGGCGGGCAGCCCGTGCTGGTCGGCGCGTCCATGGGCGGCCTGACCGGATTGCTGGCGCAGGCAGCCCGCCCTGTCTTCAGTGCCCTGGTGCTGGTGGACGTGACACCCCGCTGGGAAGCCGCCGGCATGCAGCGCATCCATGATTTCATGACCGCGCATCCGGACGGCTTCGAATCCTACGACCACGCCGCCCGCGTCATCCACGACTACCTGCCTCATCGCCGTGCGCGGAAATCCGACGAGCAGCTGGCGAAACTGCTTCGCATCGATGACCAGCAGCGCCTGCGCTGGCATTGGGACCCGCGCCTGCTGTCGGAGTTCGTGGCCAACAGCCAGCACCTGCAGGAATCGATTGCCGAGGAGGCACGCAAGATCGACGTGCCGGTGCTGCTGATCAGCGGCGGCCGCAGCGACCTGGTGTCGGACGACACGGTCGCGCATTTCCTCGAACGCGTTCCCCACGCCACGCACGTCCGGCTGCCGGAGGCCACGCACATGCTGGCCGGCGACGACAACGACGCCTTTACTGACGCCGTGCTCGCATTTTTGCGCGCACAATTTAAACGCCCCGCCCTTGGAGTTTCCCGATGAGCATCCTGTTGCCGTTCCTTGCCTTGCTGCTGGTGGGTGGCATCGCGGCCTACCACCGGTTCTCCCTGGCGGTCTTCACCGCACTAGCAGCGAGCGTCCTCGTGGCACTGGCCTTGGCCGGAAGCCATCCAACCGCCACCCTCGTCGCCGGCATCGTGCTCGCGCTGACGACGCTTCCCATCCTGGTCACGCCGTTCCGCCAGCGCTTCGTCACCGCGCCGCTGCTGACCTTCTACAGCAAGATCCTGCCGCCACTTTCCGAAACCGAAAAGGTTGCGCTGGAAGCAGGCACGGTCGGCTTCGAAGGCGAACTGTTCTCCGGCCGCCCACGCTGGGACATGCTGCTGTCGCAGCCGCGCCCGGAACTCACCGCAGAAGAACAAGCCTTCATCGACGGCCCGGTGGAAGACGTCTGCCGCATGACCAACGATTGGGAAACCACGCATGTGCGCGCCGACCTCGCGCCCGAGATCTGGGAGTTCCTGAAGAAACACAAGTTCTTCGGCATGATCATCGGCAAGGAATACGGCGGCCTGGGTTTTTCCGCCTTCGCCCATTCGCGCGTCATCATGAAGCTGGCCTCCGTATCGGCCACGCTAAGCTCTACCGTCGGCGTGCCGAACTCGCTCGGCCCGGGTGAACTGCTCGCCCACTACGGCACCGAGGAACAGAAAAACTATTACCTGCCGCGCCTGGCCGACGGCCGCGAGATTCCGTGTTTCGGGCTGACCGGCCCGACCGCGGGTTCCGACGCCACGTCGATTCCCGATTACGGCATCGTTTGCGAAGGCGACTGGAACGGCGCGCGCGTGGTGGGCGTGCGCATGAATTTCGAAAAGCGCTACATCACGCTGGCGCCGGTCGCGACCATCATCGGCATCGCCTTCCGCCTGTACGACCCGGATGGCTTGCTCGGCGACCAGAAGGACCGCGGCATCACGCTCGCACTGGTGCCGCGCAATACCGCCGGCATGGACATCGGACGCCGTCACTTCCCGCTCAACTGCGTATTCCAGAACGGCCCGATCTACGGCAAGGATGTCTTCATCCCGCTGTCGCAGCTGATCGGCGGCGAAGACTACGTGGGCCACGGCTGGCGCATGCTGGTCGAGTGCCTGTCCATCGGCCGTTCCATCACCCTGCCCTCCACCTCCAGCGGCGCGTCCAAGCTCGCTGCCGTGGTGACCGGTGCGTACTCTCGCATCCGCAAGCAGTTCGGCCTGTCCATCGGCCGCTTCGAGGGCGTTGAAGAAGCGCTCGCGCGCATTGCCGGCAACACCTATGCGATGACGGCACTGTCGCAGGCGACGGCTGCCGCCGTGGATCGCGGCGAA
>MGYJ01000041.1:0-71011 GCA_001801685.1 Gammaproteobacteria bacterium RIFCSPHIGHO2_12_FULL_63_22
CTGTTCGACCCGGTCGAACTGCTGCGCCCGGGCTGGCCCCTGCACCGCGAACTCGAACGCCTGGTCGCGCAGGCGCCGGGAGCGGATGGCGGTCGCGTGATCGCCTTCGGTGCGGGCGGCGGCGGGACCGGCAGCGCTTCGGGCGCGGGCGGTGGCGCCGACGAAGGTCCGGGCGATGCGCCGGCCAACCTGCGCCCCGACCCGGATTTCGCCGGCGGCGCGCTGCGCCTGCTGCCCTTCGTGTTGCGCGGCGAAGCGACGCTCGCATCGCGCGTCTCCGAAAATCTCGAGGCCATCCTGCTCGATACCGGCATGGCCGGCGCCGACACCGCACTGCTCGCACAGGAAGCGTTCGGCGCCACCATCGAACACGCGCGCTACCTCACGGTGCATGACCTGACGGCGATGATCGCGATGCAATACGAAAACGTCGGCCTGGGCGCACTCTGGCCCGTGCTCGAAACCGCGCTGCTGTCCCCCGGCCAGGAATGCTGGCTCGACCAGCCACCGGAACCGATGGTGCACCTGATGGACGGACAAGCGCGCATCGCGATGCTCGACGACGATGCCTGGCTGGCATTGCAGCCGGAAGAAATGCGCAACGCCGAATCGGCGCGCATCGAACGCAGCTTCATCCGCTTCCAGATGCGCCAGCGCCAAATCGCCGCCCTTCTCGAAGCACACGGCATTCCCGCCACGTTCGATCATTGCTCTTCAGGCCTTGATCCACGGTCTGTCTTGTCTGGCTGAGGCGAGGCGCTTGTCGGCGTCGGCGGAGGGGGTATCTGCGGTCCACACTCGGACGCGTCGTCCATGACCACCGAGTGTGGCCCGGCGATGGCACCCCACCCCGGCAGCACCACGCGCCGCCCGATCAGCTTTCCGAATGGTGCGTCTCGGCCTCGTACATCCGATACCCGGAGTCGGACATACCCAGGAATTCGTAAGTCCGCTGCGCATTGCTGTTCTCGCGCTCGACGTAGAGTCGCAGTCCGCAGACATCGTCCTGTTGGCGCGCGAGTTCCAGCACGTGCGCATACAGCGCGCGGTACACACCCTTGCGCCGATGCGCCGGCGACACGTACACGCTCTGGATCCACCACCACCAGGCGCAGCGCCAATCGCTCCATTCGAAGGTGAACATCAATGTGCCGACGGGTTCACCATCGATCTCGGCCATGAAGTAACGCGACCGCGACGGGTCGCCGACGCCGATGCCGATGCCGCGAGACACGAGGCCAAGGTCGAGTCGCTTGTTTTCTGTTTCGAAGGCCATCGCCTCGGCCCAGCGCGCCATCAGTGACACATCGCCCATCGTGGCCTCGCGCACGGCGACGGTCACGACTGGCTTGGCAGTCTTGCGAGTCATGGTTTTTTCCTGGTACGCCCCGCACCCAGCTTACGCGACACGGTGTTGCGACCCAAGCCAAGCAAGATCGCCGCCTGCTGCCGGTGGCCGCCGGTGTGTTGCATGGCCGCATCCAGCACCACCTGGTCGAAGCGCTCGCGCAGGTGTGCGTGCAGGTCGGGTTCGCAGCGAGCCAGCGCTGCCTCGGTCGCCAGCGTCAGCGCCCGCGTCCAGTCCGCCGCCGCCGCGGGCCCGCTCGGCTGGAACAGGCTGCGCAGGTCTCGCAAGGTGATGGTATCGCCCGGCGCCAAGGCCGCCAGTCGCCAGCACAGGTTTTCCAGTTCGCGGATATTGCCGGGCCAATCGTGTTGTTCGAGGCGATGCATCGCTTCGGGATGCAGTGTCTTCGCCGTGGACCCCAATCGCGTCGCGGCCTCGGACAGGAAGCGGTTCGCCAGCAAGCCGATGTCGGCCTTGCGCTCGCGCAGGGGCGGCAGCTTCAGACGCACCACGTCCAGGCGATGCAGCAGGTCGGCGCGGAATCGGCCGTCGGCCACCAGCTTGTCGAGATCCTGGTGGGTCGCGGCCAGTACGCGCACGTCCACGCGGATCAGTTCGCGGCCACCGACGCGGAAGAATTCGCCTTCGGCCAGCACGCGCAGCAATCGCGTCTGCAGGGCCGCCGGCATGTCGCCGATTTCATCCAGGAACAGGCTGCCGCCATCGGCCTGCTCGAAGCGGCCGACGTGGCGCTTGTTCGCCCCGGTGAACGCGCCGGCCTCGTGGCCGAACAATTCCGATTCCAGCAACTCGGCGGGAATGGCCGCGGTGTTCAAGGCGACGAAGGGCTTGGCTGCACGCGGCGATTCACGATGCAGCGCGCGCGCCACCAGTTCCTTGCCGGTGCCGGTTTCGCCGGTGATCAGCACGCCGATCGGCGCCTGCGCCAGGCGGCCGATGGCGCGGAACAGCTCGCGCATCGCCGGCGTGCTGCCAATCAGTTCCTGTTTGCCGTTGCGCTCGGGCGCGATGGCGTCCGCGCGTGGCGTGGCCTCGGGCAAGGCGCGTTCGGCCAGCGCGATCGCGTCGTCAAGGTCAAAAGGTTTCGACAGGAATTCGTGCGCACCGCCGCGGAAGGCACCCGCGGTGCTCGCGATGTCGGTGTAGGCCGACATCACGATCACCGGCAATTGCGGATGGCGCGCCTTCAGGATGTCGAGGAAGGCCAGGCCATCCATGCCCGGCATGCGCACGTCGGTATAAACGAGGTCAGGCAGGGCTTCGCTGTCCAGGCCGTCCAGCGCGGCTTTCGCGCTGTCGAAACTCTGCACGCGGTAGCCGGCATCGCGCAGCGCCTCGGCCAGCACGAAACGGACTGCGCGGTCGTCGTCCACGACCCACACGCGTGCGGGAAGTGACGACTTGGCGGCGGCATCAACTGTCATCGCCCACCTCGTCAGCCAGCGGCACCGGCACCAGCAGCGTGAATACCGTGTGCCCGGGGCGCGAACGATAGCTCAGCGAACCGCCATGTTCGCGCGCCACCTGTTGCGCCAGCGGCAGGCCCAGGCCGGTCCCTTCGGCGCGCCCGGATACCAGCGGAAGGAAAATTCGTTCTGCCAGATCGTCGGGCACGCCGCGTCCGTTGTCGGCGATCTCCACGCGCACCACCAGGCGATGCGGCACGTCGCCGATCAGCACGTTGTATTCGGCGCGCGTGCGCAGCGACACCGTGCTGGCGCCGGATTCAAGCGCATTGCGCACCAGGTTCCACAAGGACTGGGTCAGGCGATCGGCGTCGCCGTCGATGTCGGGCAGGCTGGGGTCGTAGTCGCGCACCAGTTTCACCGACCACGCGGCTTCGGCATCGGCCAACTGGCGCACGCGCTCGAGCACCGAGTGGATATTCAGCGGGCGCAGTTGGTTCGGCGGCGCGGGATTCATCAGGCGATCCACCAGCGCCGCCAGCCGATCGACTTCCGAGCCGATCAGCGCAATCAGTTCGCGTTCGTCATCGTTGTCCAGTCGCGTGTTGGCGCGACGGCCGAGCAATTGCGCGGCGCCCTTCAAACCGGCGAGTGGATTGCGGATTTCGTGGGCAAGGCCTTTCAGCGCCGCAGTCAACGCGGCCGGCAAGGCGGTCGCGGGATCCTGCCCGGGAAACTCGCTGATCGGATGTGCCTCGAGCACGACGCCGCCATCCGCCTCGCGCCTGATCCACAGGTCGGCGAAGTGCTCGCTGCCGCCGGGCCCGGGAAAGGCCAGCCGCGCGCGATGTACGCGTACCGGCTCGCCATTGACCGGCAGCCGCTGCACCAGCGCGATCAGGCGGCCGTTCTCCACGTCCATCGCATCCAGCGCCTGGCCCTGCAGGCGCCGGGCGCTGACGCCCATCCAACTCGCGAAGGCGGTGTTGCAGTCCATCAGCATCGCAGCCGCGTCCAGCCGCGCCACGGGGGTGGCCAGGCTGTCGAGGTCTGCAGAGATTCCGGACTCGGGCATTGCACCATCATAGTGCAAAACCGGGACCGCGTTTCGGAAACGGGATAAGGTTAAAGTGGGCAGAACTCCATAGTTTGTACCTAATGTACCGACTATGTGATTGACAAATGCTATGTTTGTTATACAAACTAACAAACATGACACAAATATCTGATATCCCAGCCGTCCTGCGCGAGCTCCGCGCAGCCCTCAGCTTCACGCAGGAGCAGCTCGCCGAGCGCCTGGGCGTCTCTTTCGCCACAGTCAACCGCTGGGAGGGGGGCGGAAACAAGCCGCAGCGGGCCGCCCTTGCGGCCATTACAAAGCTGGCCGACGAAGCCGGCGTGCCCTTGGAGGCGACCGGCGACAGCGAAGTCGCTCCGAAGGCAGGCAGGCACGGCGGCCGCAAAGTCTCGGCAGCTCCGACAACCAAACCGATGGAGCAGATGCTTTGGGATGCAGCCTGTTCGATTCGCGGCGAGAAAGATGCCCCCAAATTCAAGGACTACCTGCTGCCGCTGCTGTTCCTCAAGCGGCTGTCCGATGTGTTCGACGACGAAATCTCACGACTGGCAGAGGATTATGGCGACCGTGGCACGGCGCTGGAAATCGCCGAGTCCGACCACTCCTTGCTGCGCTTCTATCTTCCGCCTGAAGCGCGCTGGGCAGTCATAAGCGGGCGTGAGTCCTTAAATTGGCTGCCGGACGAGCGCGGACGTCCGACCGCGCCGCGCGACATCGGCGAGCATCTGACCAAGGCCGTGCGCGCCGTAGTCAAGCAGAACCCGACCCTCTCCGGCGTGATCGACGTTGTGGACTTCGCTGCCGAGCGCAATGGCGAACGTGACATCAATCCGGCCAAACTTCGCGGTGTTGTCGAGACCTTCTCGGACCCCCGCTACCGTCTGGGCCTCGCAGACGTGCAGCCCGATTTCCTTGGCCGAGCTTACGAGTACCTGCTTCGCAAGTTCGCTGAAGGCTCTGGCCAGAGCGCGGGCGAGTTCTTCACCCCGACTGAAGTCGGATTCTTGATGGCACATCTAATGCGTCCTCGACCGGGCGAAACCTGTCACGACTATGCCTGTGGCTCGGCCGGCTTGCTCATCAAGCTGCAGCTCGTCGCCCGCGAACTGGATCCCACCAGCCGCGTGCCGCTCAAGCTCACCGGCCAGGAACTGCAAGCCGAGAGCTACGCCGTGGCGCAGATGAACGCGATCATCCATGACATGGCCGTGGAGCTGCAGCGCGGCGACACGATGATCAACCCCAAGTTCCGCGACGCGAGCGGCAAGATTCTCGGCCACGACATCGTGGTGGCTAACCCGATGTGGAACCAACCGTTCGCACCGGAGCTCTTCGCCAACGACCCCTTCGACCGCTTTCGCGGCGCGGGAGGTATCACCAGTGGCAAGGGCGACTGGGCTTGGTTGCAGCACACGTTGGCTTGCCTGGACGCCCAGGGCCGCGCCGCTGTCGTGCTCGACACCGGCGCTGTGACGCGCGGCTCCGGCAGCAAGAACGAGGACAAGGAACGCAACATCCGCAAGTGGTTCGTGGACCAGGACCTCATCGATGGCGTGATCCTGCTGCCGGAGAACCTGTTCTACAACACCTCCGCGGCGGGCGTGATTGTAGTGCTGAACAAGCGCAAGCCCGCTACGCGTAAGGGTCAGATCATCCTGCTCAACGCCAGTAAGCACTTCCGCAAGGGCCGCCCCAAGAACTACTTGCCCGACGAAGACCTGCGCTCATTGGCTGCGATGTATCTAAAGGGCGCCGCGGTCGATGGCCAGCTTGCTGTCATCAGTCGGTCGCAGGCGGAGGAGGCGGACTACAGCCTGAGTCCGAGCCGGTGGGTGGGGCAAAGCGATGATGAAGAACATCGCGCTGTTGAGGCACTGGCCGGAGACTTGAAAAAGATATCTGCTGCGATCGGAGAATCGGACGAAATGCTCTTCGCTCTCTTGGAGAAACTTCAATGAACGACTCCTTGCAAATGCGAACTCTTGGGGACCCGCGCGTCGCAGAGGTGATTCTCGGCCAGTCACCACCGTCATCTGCCTACAACGATGCAGAGGATGGGTTGCCGTTCTATCAAGGGAAAGCAGACTTTGGGCTGATGCATCCCAGTCCACGAATGTGGTGCAACGCCGGCCAAAAGTTCGCAAAGGCGGGGGATGTCCTGATGTCCGTCCGCGCACCCGTGGGCGACGTAAATATGGCTGCTGGCAATTGTGTCATCGGGCGCGGTGTAGCTGCGTTTCGAGCGGGCGCTGACGTTGATCCTTGGTTTCTCTATTTCGCGCTGCTCTACTCGAAGCCAACGCTGGAAGCGAGAGCAACTGGCTCAACTTTTGCCAGCGTCAACAAGACGACGCTGCACGAACTGGCGATTCCTTTTGCCCCGCGTTCCGAGCAAGAAGGGATTGGGACTGTGTTGCGGTTAGCAGTTGAGAAGCTCGGACAGGAGGAAAGCGCGATCGAAACCGCAATGAAACTCAAGCGGGCCGCCATGCGCGAATTGTTCACGCGCGGTCTGCGTGGCGAGGCACAAAGGGAAACGGAGATCGGACTCCTGCCAGAGAGTTGGGAGGTAACCGCGCTCGGCTCGCTTGGAAAGATCGGAAATGGTTCGACACCGAAGAAGACTGTTCTAGCCTATTGGAAAGGCGGAACGTTTCCTTGGCTCAACAGTGCGAAGGTATATGACAGAGAAATCAAGTCCGCTGATAGGTTCGTGACGGCCGCTGCGCTCTCCGAATGCCACTTGCCGCGAGTACAACCCGGCGCGGTCCTTATGGCGATCACCGGGCAGGGCAAGACCCTTGGGCACTGTGCCGTGCTGGAGATCGAGGCAAGCATCAGCCAGCATGTTGCCTACTTGCAGGCCAACGCGGAACGCGCCCATCCGGGTTTCGTGCGTGGTTATCTCGAAACGCAGTACGAGTACCTCCGGCAGATGGCGTCCGGCGGTGGAAGCACGAAGGGCGCGCTTACTTGCGGTTTCTTGAGGGACTTGCCGATCCCGCTGCCACCCACGCTGGACGAGCAGCGCGAGATCGTCGCCATCCTTGACGCGCTCGACCGCAAGATTGCCCTGCACCAGCAGAAGCGCGCAACGCTGGACGAGTTGTTCAAGTCATTGCTGCACAAGCTGATGACGGGCGAACTCCGCGTTGACGATCTCGACATGTCAGCCCTCTCGTCGGTCCCAGTACCGACGGTGGCGCCGTGACCAACAAGCCACTAACGATTAGCGAAGCGGGGACGGTGCAGTTCCCGATGGTGGCGCACGCCGTGGAGATCGGCTGGACTCCGGTCACGCCGGAGGCCGCACGCGCCTGGCGTGGTGGCGAAGCAGGGACATTCTTCCGCGAGGTCTTAGAAACCAAACTCTCCGCTTTCAACCCATGGATGTCCACCGAAGCTGTCCGCTCCGTGGTAGAGACGCTGGATGCGTTGCCAGCCAGTATCGAGGGCAATAGAGAGCTGTTGGCTTGGCTTCGCGGCGAACGCCAGTGGTACGACGAGACGGAGAAGCGCCATCGCCCGGTAACGATCATCGATTTCGAGCATGCTGACTCGAATGAACTTCACGTCACCTGGGAATGGAAAATCAAGCCACCAGCGCGCAAGGGCAATCGTGCCGACGTCATGTTTCTGGTCAATGGCGTACCGGTGGCCATCGTAGAGCACAAAAACCCTAAGGATGGCGGCGCCCTAGAGCGCGCCATCAAACAGCTGCGTCGCTACGAGCTGGAGACGCCTGAGCTTCTTGCTACGACCCAGGTTTTCAATGTAACGCACCTGCTGGACTACTGGTACGGCGTTACCTGGAATGCCACCCGACGTGACATGGCGCGCTGGAAGCAGGCGCCCGAAGAAACCTATCGGTTCGCGGTGCAGTCATTCTTTGAGCCGACCGACTTTCTGCGTACGTTGCAGCACTGGATCCTCTATTACGTGCAGGATGGCGAGACGCGAAAGTCGATACTGCGCCAGCATCAGCGACGCGCGATCGACGCCATCCTCGAGCGGTGCGCCGACCCGACCAAGACCCGCGGTCTCGTCTGGCACACCCAAGGCTCTGGCAAGACCTTCACTCTTCTTACCGCTGCTCGACAGATCCTTGAGGACAAGGCCCGGTTCGCTAACGCGACGGTCATTCTGGTCGTCGACCGCACTGAGCTGGAGGGCCAACTGAAGGGGTGGGTCGAACGCCTACTCGGCGAGATGCAGCAGCAGGACATCGCCGTAACCCGGGTCAAGAACAAGGCGGAGTTGCAGTCGTTGCTGGATGCGGACTATCGCGGGTTGATCGTTTCGATGATCCACAAGTTCGAGACGATCCGAAAGGACAGCTGCGGTCGCGACAACGTTTACGTATTCATTGACGAGGCACATCGCTCGGTGGCTAAAGACCTTGGTACGTACCTAATGGCGGCGGTACCCAAGGCCACCATCATCGGTTTCACCGGCACGCCGATTGCCCGCACATCTCAGGGCGAGGGAACGTTCAAGATCTTCGGCACGCAGGACGAGCAGGGTTACCTAGACAAGTATTCAATTTCGGAAAGCATTGCCGACGAGACGACCCTGCCGATTAAGCATGTGATGGCGCCGAGCGAGATGACGGTACCGGCCGAACGACTCGATAAAGAGTTCTTTGCTCTGGCTGAGGCGGAGGGCGTTACCGATATCGACGAGCTCAATCGTGTGCTCGACCGCGCGGTTGGGTTGCGCACGTTCCTTACAGCCGACGATCGAATCGAAAAGGTGGCCGCCTTCGTGGCCGAGCACTTCCGCGATAACGTCCTGCCCCTGGGCTACAAGGCTTTTGTGGTGGCGGTTAACCGTGAGGCCTGCGCCAAGTACAAAAGAGCACTGGACAAGTTGCTGCCGACCGAATGGACAGCGCCCGTCTACACAGAGAACGCCGCGGACGTCGTCGATCGCCCGTTGGTGGCCGAGCTGCAGCTCTCGGACGAATCCGAAGAGACTGTCCGTCTGCTTTTCAAGAAGCCGGCCGAAAACCCGAAGATCCTCATCGTCACGGACAAGTTGCTTACCGGCTTCGACGCGCCACCCTTGTATTGCTTGTATCTCGACAAGCCGATGCGAGATCACGTCCTGCTACAGGCGATCGCGCGCGTGAATAGGCCCTACGTTGATGCCAATGGCGTGCAAAAGCGCATTGGCCTCGTGTTGGACTTTGTCGGCGTGCTGCGTGAGCTGAAGAAGGCTCTCCAGTTTGACTCCAGCGACGTCAGCGGCGTGATCGAAGACTTGGACGTGCTGCTGCAGGATTTCCTGGTGCGAATTGCCCAAGCCAGCAGGGACTTCCTCGAGACGGAGACAGAAGGCACTCCCGATGAACGGCTAGAGCGCCTGGTGTTCGGCCGATTCCTTGCTCCGGAGTCGCGGAAGTCCTTCTTCGAGAGCTACAAGGAGATCGAAGCGCTCTGGGAGATTCTCTCGCCGGCGACTGAGCTGCGCGACCACATCGCCACGTACAAGCAGCTCAGCCAGCTTTACGCAGCTGTGCGCAACGCCTACGCGGAAAAGATTGGGTTCGTGGCCGATCTGGCCTACAAGACCCGGCGTCTGATTGAGGAAAACGCTGAGCAGCACGGCCTTGGTCGTCTGACAAAGAGCGTCACGTTCGACGTAGCGACATTGCAGTCCCTGCGCACCCAAGATGGGTCCGACGAAGGAAAGGTCTTCAATCTCGTGCGAGGCCTGCAGCACGAGATTGATGAGGGACCAGAAACCGCACCTGTCCTTCAGCCCCTAAAGGATCGCGCCGATCGGATTCTGAAGGACCTCGAGGAGCGCAAAATCAATGGCTTGGCTGCAATGGATCTATTGGCCGCACTAGCGTCGGAAAAAGAGTCGGCAATGAATGCCGCCCGCGCCAGCGGCCTGTCCACGCGCGCGTTCGCGGTGGCCTGGACGCTAAGAGACGACGAGCCAATCAAGGCTGCAGGCGTCAATGCCCAAGTATTGGCCAAGGAAGCGGAGGCGCTGCTGCAGCGGTTCCCGAACGCTGGAGTGAACGCCGACGAGCAGCGCCGCCTCCGAGCGGCGATGTACAAGCCCCTGTTGGCCTTGTCGCAGGATGATCGGGCCCGCGTTGTAGACACGATCGTTCGCATCCTGCTCGCGGACAAGGCCGAATGAAGGCCTCCCATTACCCTGCACAGGATCTCCGACGATTGACCATGGCCTGGGCGATCAAGCTCAAGGTCAATCCTCGAATTATTCGCGTTCAGGAAATGCGACGCAAATGGGGTTCGTGCTCCTCAAACAAGATCGTCACTCTTGCGGCCGATCTGGTGGATGAAGATCGCGCCTTTCAAAACTACGTGATCGTGCACGAACTACTTCACCTCAAGTACTCCAAGCACGGCCGCGTGTTCAATGCGTTGCTCAGTGCGTATGTTCCGGGATGGAGGCGGTGGGAATCGAAGCAATTCCGCGTTCTGGCTCCCAAGTCTCTTAGGACCCATTAGCGGCCCACTGAGCAACCTCATGGGCCCGCCGAGTTTCGAAGGCGAGGAGCTCGCCTTCATCTTCACTAAGGGCGAGCGCCTCGCGGAGTCCGGCGCAGGCGCTGGCACACTGTTCCGCGGCTGCGGCGTTAAAGTCGAATCGTTGGACGAGGTGCTGAATCAGCGACTCCTTGAAGTCTACGGGAACACCGCCTTTCTCGAGTAGCCTCATGCACGACGTAGCTCCAAGCTTGAAGCGTTGCACACTAAGAAGACGATCTTGCGATCGAAACCGTGTCGTGAATGATTCATGCTCCAAAGGACAGTAGTCCCGCACACCGTCGCACCAAAGTCCCAGCTCGCGCCAAAGTACCGAGGGAGGGGGCAGCGGGGAGGCGCCGGATGCGAGCTTGTCGATGACATACACCACCCTTCGGTGTGGGCGGGTGAGATCTCTTCTTCGGAACAACAACCCATCGAAGCGCGCCACTCCCGGCACGATTCGAGGCGAAGCGGCAAATGAGGGATGGCACAAGATCTCATGGATCGCTACGCCTTGGAACGCGGCGAGATTTAGGAGCGTAGTGACAGTCGGGAGTGAACGCTTCAGGGCCCGCCTGTGGTACTCCATCGCGATGTACCCGCGAATTGGTGGCGGAAGCGGCTCACCGTTGGGTCTGGCACGCATCTCTGCCAGGAACTCGAGGTACTTCTCGTTTGTTATTGGCGTATCGACGGTTGCTATCCACGTCGTGAACTCCAAAAGGGCCGCATTCACCCAGAGGGCCTGCTTGTCAGACTCTCTCGCCCCTTTCCCGTGTGCGAGCGAACATTGGCACCGCTGACATTTGCGCCTGTGGCGATATCCCGCTGAGAATTCCTGAGAGACGCCGCAAGATGAACAACGCGACTCCAACTGCACCCCATGATTCGGGCAGGCAGTAAGCATGTCGAATGCCCAGATTAGGGGCTCGCTGGAGCTCGGGTCATCCCAGTCCAGGTAGCACGCTGGACACCATACGCGTCCCTCTCCGCGAATCTGCCTCCGACGGGTACCTCCCCTTCCCATTACATCCGCTAGAACATGGAATGTACCCGTATGGAGATTATGAACGCCGGTGTCATGCTCTAGCGCGGCCAATAGGGATCGGAAGTTGCTCCTTGGCCCTATCCAACTGCTTGGAAAGATCGCATTGCCAGCCTTCGGCGCTCTCGGGTCGTCCCGTAACAGAAACTCTTCGAGCTTTCGAATCGTCAGACAGCATTGAGCCGCCATGCGGAGGGCGTAGTGATGAAGAGACTCCTGAAGCCCCGGCCCACCGGAACGGAGCGGACTCGGCGGAAGCGGGGTGACTAGGCCTCGGGATTTACCTCGCATGCGCTACTCCCCAGCCGCCAAGTGAGCTCGATGAATTGCGAAAAGCTCATCCTTGGTAGCCGGTCTGCTTATCCTGTGAAGCAGATTCGCCTGGTCCCATAGGGCGGATACGTGGTCCGGAGTCTCAAAGGCCGCGGCTAGGTCGGCTGCGCTGATTTTTTCGCTGCCACGACTGGCTGCATTGACCTGAGCCTTGGCAAACATTTTCTTGACCGGCCGCATGCTCGTGGCTGTTGCAATGGCGATCTCGATGATCTGGCAACGGATCACCTCCTCGGATTCGAGCGCGTAATTGCTCCCAACTTTCATGACTACCTCGTTTGCAAACTCGTTAAGCTGAGCCTTGTCTAGTACGTCGTAGGGGCGAATGAAGACGCGTTCAAGCCGCTCCGCGATTTCCGGCCGTCCTTCCCAAAGCTGGTAGCCCTCGGGTATCAGGTTGAGGATTCCCATAGTTTCAGTCGTCTCGAGCAGACTCATCAGATTCCAGAGGTGGTTCTTTGGCTCTTCACCTTTCGCAGATTTCCCTATGGCGGCGCCGTGCTCAAAGAGGACGTACTTGATCTTGCGATCAATTAGCGTCTCACCGAATGCACGCCAATACTCGTGCTCCGGCGTCCCCTGTGCGAAGCGGCTCGAAAACCATGCCTTTTCCGCGGCGAGCAATGATTCGAGATAGCTCTCGGACAGTTGTTCGTCGGAATCGCGGTAGAGAGCGCGCAGATCCGGCTTGAGGGCGGCCCGATGACAGCGAGCTGCGAACGCTTTGGGGGAAAACGTAGAATTGGTGTCGAGGAGTACCATAACTTCCGTTGCCGGGATGTATCCCTCTCCCCACTCGTCCGGCGCACCGAGAATTTCGCGTAGTACCTCGTTTCGCAAGAACGTTTTGCCCGCACCAGGCATTCCGCAGATCCCAACCAATCCTCCCGGCACGTGCTCCCTTAGCGCGAACTTCAAATGCTGTCTCGCACTCTTGTAGTGCCTGTGCTCAATTGGCGCCCTAAACATTTAGGTGGCGCTCAAGGCTGAACTGCCCCAGTCGACCGTCGGATACTCTATCTGCAGCTCTTTGAACTCGGGCAGCTTCGTTTCCGGCAGCCTGTCGGTGAGGTGTTCTTTCCCGAACATTGCCTCCGTCATCTCCGCTTCCCGTCTCTCAACTGTCACTCTTTTCTGCTCCTTGTTGTGCGCGGCGGCCTCGGAGCGCCAAATCGGCTCGCAAAGAAGCTTGAATAGCTTGTGCTCTCCCGATCGCGAGAGCAGCGGCACGCAGTCTCTACGGAACGCCCGATACCAATTTCCACCAGCCTTGGCGTAGACAACTGCTGGGTTTATGCAGTCCTTTCTTATTTCAGTGATGTGAGTAGTTCGCAGAGCCGCATTCAGAGCCGCACCAGCGTAGGTTCCCTCGACCAGACGAATCCCACGCGACCGCTCTATCGTGCGCGGAACTTCTATTTCAGTTGAGGTCAGCACTCGGAACGCATCGTTGAACTCGCAACGAATGCCTCCCTCGCCCGCAAGATCAGTTAGGTACTCACGCAAGTCTGCCGGGCTCATTTTGTCGTTGCCAACCCGAGTGCTTGCAAACTCGCTGTAGAAGTACCCCTCAAATTGCCGTACGACGTGTTCGAAACCTTTGATGGCAGTCTTTCTACTCTTCATGCGGCCGTCCTTGGCCCGCCCCATCTGGTCGGGCAATGTGCTGCCGGGTCCTCTATGCGCTACGAAATGGTTTACCCGACCGATCAGATTCTCGGCCAAGCCGTTATAGCGGCTTCCGCCCGTCGGCGGCCAGCGGAGTTCAATTCCGAAGTGCTCCGCGAACTTCGAGATCCAGCTGCCCGTGTTTTCAGGTCCGCGGTCCAGTTGGATGCAGCGTGGCAAGAAGCCATGGCGCCAGACGAATTCGCGCATCAGGATGGCGAGCCCGTCCGTTCTCGCCGGGCCAAACATTAGGGCGTGCGCCATCGGATAGCCTGATGCCCCGTCCACGGCTGCATAGAACCTAGGGACGGAGGAAGGAAAGAGGGTGAGGATGTTTGCCGCGATGCGCTGGTCGAAGTTCGACGAGTCGATAATCAGCGTGTGACCAAAGAGGATGCTTGGCAGACTGCAGCGGCTTCCATCGGTTCGTGCCCTCTCCTTCTGGTACTGCCGAATACCGTCGACGATGAGTGTGCGGCGCGTCTGGTCTGTCTTGCGGATCTCCCTGTTGAGCGTGCTTTCGTGTGGAACATCGACGCCGTCAGCCTTGCAAAGTCCTCCCAGCGCCAGCCAAGCCTCAAAGCGGTCTGGAAATTCTCCACCGTTCCAACGCTCAACGACCTTTGCTAGTGCCGTCAACTGCTTTTCCACCAGTCGACGATCACGATTACCGCACTCGTCTTGACGGGATAGGCAGGCTTCGATCGGGCTAGTTCCACTGGCTATCGCAGCAAACACCAACTTCGCCAAGTCACTCATCCGCCTAGTGGGAGGCTCCTCGCCGCGGGCGATTCTCTGAAGCCGATCCCACCTTTTCTTGGCAATTTCGACGTGCTCCGCCTTGGCTAACAGTATCCGGTCACTAATTCGAAGTTCCGCTGTTTCCGCCAGGTGGGAGCTCCAGAGTTCAGCGTCAACTACATCTCTATGCCCGCCCGCACTGAACAGCAGAAATGTGTCCACGTCCCCCATGGAGATAATTCTCTCCAAGCCGAAGGCGCTGCCTTCCGCGAGCATTTTTGCCGCCGAGCGAATGCTGAAGCCGGGAACGAGCTCGGAGATTTCTTCGATCGTCAACGGCCTGTCGCGAAGCGCGGCAGTTGCGGCACGGCGCAAGCTCTTGTCGGCGTCCGCATCTTCCGACCTGAGTTCGGCGTTGATGAGCTCGGCGTTCTGGAGCTCCACTGAGAACAGTCGACCGACGGAGTAGACCTCCGCCTCGATTCCGAGTCGCTTGGCAAACCCGACGTGCGCAGTATTGATCCAGGCATCGCCTTGACGCTTCCACACGTCTTCCTTCTTTTGAGCGAGCTTCTCGAGCGCCTCCTCGGTCTTGCACTCGACAAGCACGATACGATTCTTGTAAAAGACCAGAAAGTCCAACGTTGGGTTTGAGACGTGCTGGCCTGTGCGCCCGGTGGGCACGCGCCGGCACTTGACCTGTGTTACGTACCCTATGACGTTCTGGTTGCGTTCTATCGAATAATGGAAGAGGCGCTCAACAGTATGGCTCTCCAGCCACCTTGGTCCGCCGTTCTTGCGGGACTGTACGCGGGTAATGAGGTTGTCGAGTGCGCCCTTGCCTGGCTTTCGCGTTGGCGCTTCAAGCACCATTTCTTCGATGGCGTCGATTTGACTCTCGCTGAGCCCGAGCGCCTCGTAGACAGGGTTCCGAAGCTCTCGGCTGAAAGTTTCTGGGCGTGGCGGTTGCGGTAGTCCGTCGCCGGCGGCGCGCAACGCTTTGCCAAGAGCTTGCGCGACCGCTTCGCTTATCGCGGTCGGGGTTCCGACGGGCAAGTCTAGAGTTGAGTCAAGCATAGAGAGCGGCCTCAGTTCGGCACTGTCCGGATTAGTTCGGGACAATGAAGGGACGACTTGACATGTCGGCCCGCCGCCGTAGACTCGCTCTGTCACTCTCCAATGACGAGATGCGGATCCCGGAAACGGCCCGTTCGCAATGCCGGCGCCCTAGGGCGCCGGTTTTGTTTTCTGGGATCGAATCAGCTCACGCGGGGTTCTCCTGGCTCTTTTGACCTTGGGATTCGATCCACTCGGCCACGTCTTCAACGCGAGCAAAGCGCCCTCTGCGCCCCTCGATACGGAAGACTTCGAATCCGAGTCGGCCTCTTTGCACCGCCACCCGCAACGCATCGGTGTTCTTAAATCCTGCCAACTTTGCAAGGTCCCGGCCAGATACCAGGAGCCCATAGGCCTCAATCAATCTTGCCGTGGTGGACATTTGCGGACTCCGGGTCTGTTCGGTTGTGTCACGATAAGTACTTACGACTGGCCATGCCACGGGAAAATGTCCAAACAGATTTTTCCAGAAGTCCCAACGAGCAGCGGCGACTCGGCTCTTCTGAGGCAGGCCAACCTCCTCTACCGTGAGCTGAGCTCTGCCGCAGTGGACGTAGAGTTGGCACGAATAGCGCGAACCTGGGATGTGGACGAAGTGGAGATGTACGTAGAGCGGCGGCGGACTGGCTTATCTCACTCCGCTGCGTTGTCCGAAAGGCGCGAGCGAGGAAGAGCCCGGCGAGGCAAGAAGACGTTCCACTCTATTCGGAGCGGAGGCACATTGAAGCCTGGTCATGCAGCTCGACTACAGGCGCTTTTCCCGCGCTCGAATATTTCACTCTGGTTTTCCCACCCTCTGGCCCGAGTGCTGTGCGATCCCTCGCTGAATGCCGATTGGCTGATAGGGCATCTTCGTACGTTGCCAATCGGAAGGGTGCGAAGCGCTGTTTGGGAGGGCGCACCCGTGCAGGCGAGAGGAGTTAGAACTCTTCGGCTCATACCGTGGAAGCCGCAGCTGCGCTCTTCGCTAGATCGAATTGGTACACCGCTCTCGCTCTTTGCACTTCTAACGCGGTTGAGACTGGAACAGCTGCTCGGCAATTTCGATGGAGGCTTCGAGGCGACGCAAATTGCGTGGAGGTTGTTACCTAGGGCTATTGCGCGTTGTCGCCACCTACTCGTTTCTATGGACGCCTTGATCGTTTCCCTCGATTTTTTCTTAAGCTGGCAGCCGTACGCCGATGCCCGACTCTACGAGCTGCTTCACGGCTTAGACGGCTCGATTGGTCGTCGCGAGGCTACCTTGGAATGCCAACGCATTTGGCGAGCTGATTCGTCAGTTCCGCGAGATGTGAAGCTACTTCGAAAGAGCTACTTGCGACCAGAACTTGTACCCGACAGTTCTTGCGAATCTACTGTCTGGGATCTGTTTTGTGCAGCCGCGTCGTATGAAGAAGAAGGCGTTAGCAACTCGGCTAACGCTGCGTGTGAGCAGTGGGAGCGGTTCTCATATGGCAATTTTTGAGGTCGGGCGGCATCGATTGGCTGCGGTAGCGGTACGATAAGCGTCTTGGTAGGAACGTGGCTAGGAACTACGGCGCCTCCAAATGCTGGCGAACCTCGCTCATTCCTTGGGTGCCGCTGAGCAATGAATGGTCAAGCGCGCTCTTTCCGAGGACCGCGTTGTCACGGCGGATCCACGTTGTTATCGATGGCGCCAAGGCTTCCTACCATTTACCTAGGCTAGGCCATATCCGAACGATCCGATGAATGGAAGCGGCACCACTTTTCAGCCTGGAGGCTGTCGTTGACATCTGTTCGCGCTACCATCTTGGCCACACCCACCATATCGGTGGCCAGAAGCAACGCAAACAGGTCGGCCAAGGCACATGTACGCAAGACGCAGAATTGCCCACGTAGCGACAATTTCGATGATGATTCTGGCTGGGTGTGGGAATCGACAAACAGAGGCGAACGAGCGGGCAGCCTGCGAGGGAAAGGACGCCACGCCGAAAGAGTCGATCAATGCATGTACCAAAATCATTTCGAGCAAGGACCCGGACACCGAAACACTCTCCTATGCCTATCTTTACCGCGGCATTTCGTACGATCACCTTGGACGCGCTGGCGAGGCCAAAGCAGATTTTGAGCAATCCCTTCGGATGCTCCCAAACAATGCGCTCGCCGCAACAAATCTGGGGGCGCTCCATGGGAAGGAAGGCCGCTTCACGGTAGCGATGCAATACTTGGACAGGGCGATTCAACTCGACGAGTCCAATCCCTTCGCCTGGAGAAATCGTGCCATTGCTTTGGAGCGGTTAGGCAACTTCCCCAAAGCGTTGGAAGATATCAATCGCGCCGTTGCACTAGACGGGGCAGATCATCTGGCTGTGGCGGAGCGCTGTTGGCTGAATGCGGTGACCAACCAAAAGCTTGATCAGGCGCTTTCCGATTGCAATCTGGCGTTAGCAACCCAGCCGGAATCTTCAAACATTCTCAATAGCCGCGGACTGGTCTATTTTCGCAGGAAGCAATTTCCAGAGTCTATTTTGGACTACGACGCCGCTATACGTGGGGATCCCAGTGAACCTTCATCGTTTCTAGTTCGCGGATATGCCAAGCGAGCGATGGGCTTGGACGAGGAAGGCGCTGCCGACATCGACAAAGCAGCTCAACTCTCAAGTGAAGTCTCGTCGTTCTACGCAACAATTGGTGTGCCCGACGAAGTGCAGTCAGTCCCTCCTGGTTCGAGATAGCAAACCTAGCTGACTGATATGCAGCGAGTCACACTGCATACCGTCATCAAAGTCTCGCGCGCCTGCAAAATGGGCAGGCAGTGCTCTGCCTGCCCTTTCGACTAGTGCTCTCTGGAGATCGCAATTTGACTAGAGTGCCGCATCTTTAGCTTAACGTCTGCCAAAAAGGCGTGCGGTTCTACCGGAGTTATCACAACCCTGGTGAATAGTGCATGTTTGCGAGAAATCAATACTGCCCATTTTGTTATGCGATTTCCGAATCGTAGGGCTCCGAACCCGAAGGGGAAGCCCCAGGCGCTTACCACGGCAATGTCATTGATGTCGGAAATCGGGATTCTCAGAATCGGAAATCGCTTCAGCAACACAATTTGAACCTCTTCACCATGAAGTCGATAGTCATAGATTGGCCGAAGCGCATATAGAACCCCCAGGAACCCAACCAAAGCAGCGATCTGGAGAATGAGAGTCAGGCTCATGGGCCGGTAGATACAGTCTGCGTTGGATATTGGCTAAGACTACCTCCAGTACCCGGACCGAAGGTGAAGGACACCAGCCAGATTGGCCCGGCTGTTGAAATATTGAGTGAGAACCCCTTGGTGACGAAGCCAATGTTCGCGGAGAGGGTGTTTGACATACCTTCTAACTCGGTAGGGCAGGTCGCGTTGGTCAGAAACCCGCCACCGCCGACACCCGCGAAGGCGCCGAGAACGGTGTTCTTCTTCATATCCCCAGCAGGTGCCGACCACTGCGTGCCCTTCGTGGGCCCCTTGCTGAGTACGCCTCCGCTTGCGAATCCTCCTGTGTGGTAGCCCTCTACGCCACCACCAAAAAGTCCGTATCCCGCGGAGCCTTGGACCCCCAGCGCCAAGTGCCCTGAACCTGCCTCGGCGTTTGCGGAGACCACGAATCCGCCGCCGCCCGTGCCGGTGGGGTCGACGTATGCGACCGGGTTGCCGAATACGTAGCCATACGTATTCGGGCCAGAATTGAGACCGATCGGGTCGCTCTGGAGGTATCGTCCAATGGTGGCGTCGTAGTCGCGATTCAGGTTGTACCAAGTGCTGGTCTCGCGGTCGAAGTACTGCCCAGGCAAACCAACATTCAGCCCCCCAAGTACATCGTTGGTAACGGTACGATCGAACGCGTAGTTCGCTGCGGCCCACACGACTGTACGACTTGAATTGGTGACTACTTCAGGCCGACCAAGTTGGTCGCTGTGGACGTAGTAGAGAGCGCTGGCTCGAATAAACCCAAATATCTCGTTGCCTCCCCAGACATAGTCGGTCCATGATCCGCCGACGGTCAGCTCAGCAATGAGTCGACCATCCTGGGTATAGATAAAACGCGAGACGCCGTAGGGCCCCGACTTCTGGACTCGATGGCCGAGGCCATTGACCTGATAGGAGGTCGTCTGGCCCGATCGAGTACTCGTATCAACACGTCCAAAGGCGTCATAGTGCATTCCAACCGCCACGCCATCAGCGCCGATGGCGCCAATGACGTTTCCATTGGAATCGTATGTCCAAGCGCGAGACGCAACGCCCGACTCAACTTTGTTCAGCAACCGATTGCTCGAGGCCGCGTAGTTGAGAGTCGATGTTAAACCAGCTTTCGTATAGCCAGTGCGGTTGCTCACACCATCAAATCCGAAGCCTTCTCCGACGCCGTCTCCGCGGCCCGCCCCTGTTAGCCTGCCTACGGCGTCGTATGTGAAGCTCTGAGTGAGACTGCTTGACCGACCGTTGGCGATTCCGACTATCTTGTCTCGAGAGTCCCAAGTGTAGGTGAGGCTCTGGATGGTGGCGCCCCCTCCAATGGAAATCGAGCTAGTAAGTCTCGCGTCATTGTCGTAGTTAACTGTCCGCACAACGCCATTGCCATAGCGAAGCGAGCTTAACTGCCCTGTGGGCTGAAGCGATACCGCGTCAACAACACTCTGAATTGAGCCTCCAATGTTCGCGCTTACCGAGCTAAGCGAACCGATACCATACGTGTAGCTGATCGACCTCCCATCGGGAAAGACGATGCCCGCAATCCAATCTCGGGGCGCATAGCTAAAGGCGGTGGTGTAGTCAACATTGCCAATTCGATTGATCTGCTGCGTGACTGACCCAGTTGAGTTGTAGGCGTACGACGTAATCCCAGTCGAGTCGGTCACACTACAGAGTCGACCACGCCCGTTGGAGCATGTGTCATAGGCGTAGCTCTGGACTGCGGAACCTGACTGCTGGCTGAGGACGCGTCCAAGTGTGTCGTACGTATATATGATCTGGGAAAGATCGCCCTTCGTCATGCTGGATCGGCGACCATACTGATCGTATGCGTAGGTGAATACACCGATGTCCGGACTTTGCATTCGCCAAACTTGGCCGAACCCGTCCACAGAATAGGCCGTCGTCAAGCCTCGCTGATCAGTCAACGTCGATATTTGGCCAGCTAGGTCGTAACCGACGCGAAGCGTTCCCGCGGCGTCGGATATCGAGGCAAGTCTGTTTTGGCCATCGTAGTTAAACGTGGTGACGTTACCGAGGGAGTCTGTTGCCGAAGTGACGTAGCCACTCGCATCATACCCGTAGCGCACGTTTTGCGCATGGTTTCCTCGACTTGCCTTTTTCCTTCCAAGCTCGTCGTAGTCTGTGAAATACGACGCGACCCCGGAGGTTGAGCCGCCCCTTACAACCTTGTTCCTGTACTCGTCAAAGAAGGCGAAAGCGTATTTTCGATTGACTGTGCCCTGGACAGCGTTGCTCGCCACGTCATAGGCCAGAGTCCACTTCTTTTCCAGGCTTTCTTCAAAATTCTCTGGATCCGGGTCCGATATCTCCTCGGGCACCGTGATTGAAGTCAAGCGGTTCGCGGAATCGTATCCGAACTGCTGCGACTCGCCAGAGGCATTGGAAGCGGTCAAAACTCGACCCTGGACGTCGTAGGTTCTCCAGTCCGTCCAAACTCGGCCGTCAGAGGAATAAGTTTCCAAAGTCGGCCGACCTCGCGAATCGAACTGGAAGTCGACTGCAGCGCCATTGATATCGACTGACCGGGATGGAAGCCCCAAGCCATTGTGACCGCTGTAAGTCACTAGGTTACCGAGTGCATTAGCAACTCGGATCAGGTCGCCTGTGGAATTGAAATACTGTGTAGTGGCGTCTCCGGTACCCGGAAGCGGCCCGTCCACGGTAAAGCTAGAGGGAATCCCGTTAGCGTGTGGAGACCCATAGCTGATGTTGGTCACGTGCGTTTGGTTTGCGACGCCGACCGGCGAGAGATTGGTCACAGTCTCTGTCACAACACGACCAAATCCGTCATAGCTATACGATGTTGACTTTACGCCGCTTACGGTAGAACTCACAACTCGATCCAAAGCTTCGTTCCACTGCAAGAGCACAGTTGTCGCGCCAGCCGAGCCAGAGCCACGAACAATTCGCGTCAGATGACCACTTGAGTCAAAGTCAAGATCAGTTTGTTTATCGTTGAAGTCGGTAACAAGGTCGCTGTAACCGTTTGCATCTTTGGAGCGAGTGTAGAGAGATGACGGACATGAGGCCGAAGCGAGTCCGGTGACGGACTCAAGCTCGCCTGCTACAAATCGGTACGACGCCTGTTTTCCTAGGGGGTTGGTTTCACTCGCTACGAGAACGCCTTCAGTCGGAGTGGAGTAAACAATGCTGTGCTTGTTGATTGACGTAGCTCCTATGCGGTACTCGGTGCGGGTGGCGCGCCCCTTTCCATCGTATAAGAACCAAGACAAACGCGTAGATCCAAAACTCTTCCCAGTGAGCGCTCCGCTATACGCCAGGCTTTCATAGTGATAGGTAATTGGATTTGCTGATCCGCCAGGAAGCACCACCGTCGACAGCAAGTGTTCCCCTGTGCCAAACCGATTCGCAATATACGTATAGCTGTAGGTGTTTCCCGCGGGATCGACAACTTGAGTAAGCTGATCTCCTGTCCAATTGAACTGAATGTATCGTCCGCTGCTGGCGGTAACCCGGCTTAGTTTGCCGTTGGTCCCATAGGCGAACGTGTAGCCGAGCCCTTGAGGGTTGAGAACGGAGAGCGGATCTCCAAGAGCGTTGAACTGGGCAACGCTGTCATTGGCCCAGTCCAGTGTATAGGACCCGTCTACGGCCTTCATGAGCGTCGCCTTGATGCCCTTTGCCGAAGTGAGCCATTTGTTGGCAATGATTGGATCGGGGGCAAATGGGATATTTCCTCGCGAGGGGAAATTCACGCGGATTTCCGTCGCGCTCATTACGTTGACTTTAAAGTCGAAATTGCTTTCCCAGTACCGACCAAATAGCCCGCGACGATCGTGATAGCTGTTGTATTGGCGCTGAAGCGCGAGGGGTACGAACCCGTCAGAAACGAAGTCGGTTTCAAACTCGACCTTTACCCCGGTGCTAAGCTCGATCGGATTGCCAACGGCAGTTGACACCGTTGGTGCTGCACTACTCCCGGGCGTGGATGACGAGGAACCACAATTGCTATCCGCTTGATTGGAGTCACCTCGCCCCGAAGCTCGCCCGCTGCCGCCCCCTTCAAACAGTCCGAAGTCCGGTCGCCCGGGAATTCCGGAGTGGTCACCAAACAGGAAGTCAAGGTCATACCCCGCAGCCTCGTAGTCACACTTCACATCATTGAAGTCGCAAAACCAATTCGCATTGCTGCCGTCGTTAGTGCAGATAATGTTGCCGCCAGTGCAGACTTTCTTTACTACGGCCCGCGTGGACAGCGGTATTGCGAGTAACAAAGTGGCTAGCCCTGCGTGGCAGGCCCATCGAGTCATCGTCATCGTGCATTCCCTGTGTTCTTTCGAATTGAGTTGGAAGCTTCGGTAGCGCTCGAAAATTTCGCTTGCCGAAAGTCAGTCCCCACTAGAACTTCGCTACCGTGTTGCACCTGCTTCGTCGCTGCGCTTTAAGAGATTCTGGTGTGGAGGTCGGTGCGCCAGAGTGGAGTAACGGCGAGCTTCCAAGAACTGTCAATGCGATTCCGATGCCAAGGGCTCGACCAGGCTGTATAGAATCGCTAACCTAGTGGGGGAAGCCCCGAACTAGACAGCCAAGCTGTACAGTTGGGCTGGACAAGCTTGCGTGCGAATTCGACCTTCTGAGTGGTGTCCTATGGCAAGTGGAAATCGCGTTCGACAGGCCCGTCGGCACGCCAAGCTCTCGCAACGTGCCCTTGCAGAGAGGGTGGGAGTGCACCGCAGTGCAGTCGCGCAGTGGGAACAAGCGAATGGCAGTCACCCCACAATGGAGCACATTGCGCGGATCTCACTCGCGACATGTGTGAGTTCTGAGTGGCTGATGACTGGCCGTGGACGAATGAAGTACCGTTCGGACATCTTGTTGACTGAGTCAGAAGATGAGTCGCCGGCGCTGCTGCTTCAGCACAGCGCACAATCCGAGACGGAGGAGAGGGCGCTCATGGCAATGCGGCGGCTGCCTAATTCGATTCTTCTGCCTATCGTTGAGATGCTCGAATCGTTGACCAGGCCGACACGACTCAAGCTGGTGACTAGAGCGGGATATTCTCGATGAAGTCTGCTGTCAGCTCAACGTCATCATGCGGCGCGAATATGCCCTCGATGCGCTTGTCTGCGGAGCGAACATCCTCCAGCACTTGGTGCAGCTCCTCGACTGGGTAACCACGGATGTGCCGTGAGCCCACCAACGGATGTTCGGTCGATAGAATGAAGAACGGACCGCTGAGCTCAAACCTCCCGTCCCATTCAATCTTGATGCGCGCCGAAAGGTCTCGAACGGAGATCGATTGGCGGTCGCCGTGCCACGCCAAGCACAACACTCGACCCCCTTCAGGATCGAGCATCCAGGCGTCGCCGTCGTCCGTGGACATTGGGATAAACGGCTGCGAGGTAGAGGCCCCGGGTTCAATATCGACGACCTTGGCGACGCCAGTCAAAGCGGCCTCGACGATGGCGTCAAGGTCGGGGAGGAGACCGCGCCCCTGGTGGGCTTCTGTGGCCTCGCGCAGGCAAAACACCATGTGGCGCCAGTGATCGTAGCCGGCTATTCGGGCAACCCGGCCCAAAAGTTCTGCGTGCTTACCGCCGCCGTTCCGCTGTAGACGAACGCCAAGTGCTCACTGCCCGGATTCGCGACAGAGGGGAATCAGACATGGATCAGGTGAATGTCATCCCGATAGGGATTGCCGAAGTGAGCAGCAGACGTTGACCACGCCGGGAGCCAGCATAGCGAAGCGCAATGGCTTGTCTAGTGGAGTTGATTTGACGAGTTCCAGCCCAGGAAGTGCGTGCGCTGCCGGAGCCAGGCCGGGAGTGCCCTGTATCCTTATGGCATGCACCCCATTTCGCTTACCCGCTTCAATGCCCTGGCCGCCTGGTGCCGCTTCGGGCCGACCATGTGGATACTGGAGGAGGTTGCTTGGTTCGAGTCGGGGGACGGGAAACTGCTCGGGCTGGTAGTTCGAGACCGGACGGACGGCGATTTTCTCGGAATCTACTTGGCGAAGGATCGTGCCGAGCGCTTCCGCCAGATCAGTCAGACCGATGTTTTTTTCGGCACACCCGAGGACACGGCGGCAGCGCTAGTTGCCGGAGCGCCGGCGCTGTCGGCGTGTCTGGAGGCCGAACAGCAACCAGGCGACGAACCGCTCACGGCGGTCGACTTCTTCGAACTCGAAGTTCCGTGCGAGCGCCTGCATCCCAGCTTCGCCACCCTTCACAACAGCGAAGGCTTCAGCCCCGCGCGAGGACTCGTGGGCGCAATGATGCGGTGGTACAAGGACGTCGATGGGAACTTCATCGAGCAGTTTCAGACCATAGGTTTCGACGCTCGCCTGCTCGAGCTTTATGTCTACGCCCTGCTGGTCGAGAATGGCTTCTGGGTCTCCCGCGACCATGCCGCGCCCGACTTTCTTGCCGAGGACATCATCGGCACGATTGCCGTGGAGGTAACAACGGCCAACCCGACCCAGGATCGCCAAGGCAATCCCCAGCCGCCGCCCGAAGTGACTACCGCGGAGGAGCATCGCGCCTATCTGAAGCAGTACATCCCCACCAAGTTCGCGGCAACGCTCACCAAGAAGCTCGGTAAGGAGTACTGGACCCAGCCCCATGTTGCCGGCAAGCCGCTGGTGTTCGCGATCCAGGATTTCCATGCGCCGGGATCCATGACCTTCGCGCGCACCGGGTTGTTTAGCTATTTATACGGCTATGACCACGAGGCTCATCACGACGCGGACGGCAAGCTCGTCGTGGTGGCGACCAAGGTCGCGGAGCATCGCTGGGGACACAAGACGGTCGCGTCGGGCTTTTTCGATCTGCCTGGTGCCGAGCACGTGAGCGCGGTGCTCTTCAACACCGCCGCAACACTCCCCAAATTCAATCGCATCGGCTACGTCGCCGGATTCGGCTCCCGGCGGGTCCGGATGATTCGCCACGGCACCCTCTGGAATCCGGACCCGGATGCAGCCGAGCCGATCCCGTTCTCGGTGCGCGTCGACGATCCGGACTACGACGAGTCTTGGACCGAGGGTTTGGACGTGTTCCACAACCCGCATGCCGCGATTCCGCTCAATCCCGAGCACTTCCCGGCGGCCGTACATCACTATCTCCAGCCGGACGGTAACATCAGCTCCGTCCAGGCCGGCAACATCCTGCATCCTTTGGCATCCTGGACGCAGATTTTCATCCCCGCAGACGCCTGAGGCGCCATAGTCGCGCATCGCGGTGCCGTGAATTTCGCTGAGGTGTACCTCGCTAGCCGCCATCAGAAGCGCCTATTTATAGGCCTCGCCGGTTAGAAGCAGACTGCAGACTTCCGGTCGCGAGTCTCTGACCGTTTGGGGATTGACGACGTAGCGTGTTGGCTCAGCATGCGGAATGGCCACTCCATACTGCGCGCCAAGATCCTGTGGACGCATCTCAAAGCATGCCAATCCCGCTCCTAGCGTGATGAGCTTGCTTCCGAAGGGGGTGATTACAAGTCTGCAGCCGCCAAGGACGACCATACTGTCGCGATACCGGCTCATTGCACCGAATAGTTGACGATAGGCCTCGAAGGGCTGTGACTCGTGTACATAGAGAATGTTGCTAGTCGGGGTGCGGCGCGAATCAAAGAGAGGGCTTCGGTATTCCAAAAGCAGCCGATCAGCTCGCCGCGGGTCTCGAGAAGGATGTGGCAGCACCGGACAAATTTCCGCGTCTCCCGGAATGGCATCCGATCTCATTATCTGCTGTAGCTGCTGTACGCGATGCTCGCCAAGAATTGGGAACCACACGAGCGGCCAATCCTGGACGCTTTCTGCCTGCATAGCGCCGGAGAACCCAGGAACCAGGACGATCTCGCTGCTTGGGTCCTCTGCCATGATCAAGCCGTCGAGACCGGCGTCTTCCGCGACCAGCACCTGAAAATTGACGCCGCCGGCATAGAGAGCATCGCCGGCTGTCTTGTCCGGAATCAAACGGTTGAGCAAGCTGGTCATCAGGGCCAGATATACGACCCTGGGTAGGGAGCTTGCATCGAGGATGATGTCCGTCTGGTTGGAGACCATCTTTAGAACCTTGTCGGTTCCCATTCGCAATGCGCTGCTCGCACTAAGCTCGTCACCGTCTTCCGAGACCCCAAGAGTCAGCTTTTCAACGCTCCCGATTCCGGAGAACAGCGCGGAAAGCTCTTCTCCGTTTTGTCGCGTCAGTTCTTCGAGGTCCTCATCAAGTGTGTAGTTTGCGAAATCGATTAGCAGCAGCTTTGCCTCCTCAACGACGGCCCCGGAGTCTCGAATGCTGTTGACACACTCACGCATCACCGATTGGGCTCTTACGTCGAAGCCGCCACCGGCAATGTAGAGCAATCGGATCGGACGATCCTCAAATAGCCGATCCCACAGATCGTTTGCATCTGCCCCCCGCCGGAACACGTATTGATCCCAGAGCATGTCTAGTTTCCTATCCCTAAACGTTTTTGAGGCTTCCAGCCGCGCGCCATCCAATCGATGAGGTCCAGACACGAGACATCTTGCCATCCGCCCATTTGCAGCGGCAGACCGAAGTGAGCGCAAAGCGTCCGATTGAGATATAGAATCGAACCAGACTCGCGTGCCGTACTGGCGCCGCTCGCTCGGAGAACTAGTAGATTCTCTGCAATGCATTCCGACAACACTTTCTTGAGCAGATCCCCTTGGTCGCCCATGTTCCTAGCGCCGCCCTGCAACTTGTCCATTTCCGACTGCGAGAGGCGAATTCCTGTCACTCCCGGCGCATATGGTGAA
Source organism: Gammaproteobacteria bacterium RIFCSPHIGHO2_12_FULL_63_22 (assembly GCA_001801685.1). Classification (GTDB taxonomy): domain Bacteria; phylum Pseudomonadota; class Gammaproteobacteria; order Xanthomonadales; family Xanthomonadaceae; genus Arenimonas. Next base: position 27,217 of record MGYJ01000041.1, read on the forward strand.
TTTGGTAGGAACGTGCGCTCGCGGCAGTAACCGCCAATGGACATGATGAGCTGACGCGCCCGGGTTCCCTCTGTGTGCTGTTTCGGGACAAATTTTAGGCGTCTGGCCGCGGCGTCACGAAGCATCTTCTCTTGTTCTGCCGGGGACAGTTCCGGGCTTCGCTTCCCAAGGACCTGGCTGGCTACGATGCCGTCGTACAGCGTTGCTGCCATCGATAGCAGTTCTTCGACATTATAGGTAGCCATTACGCAGAGACGTTCGAGGCCGTAGTAATACGGCAGACCTAGCTCTTCATGCAATTGAATCTCTGCCGCACCACGCAGCGAAGACGTGTCCTTCTCGTCGATGTCCTCTGCTGGCAGCGCCAGGTCTAGGCTCATCTGTTTTTTGGATGCGTCTCTCGCCACAAGGATTCGGGTCATGAACAACTCTAAGAGCATGTCCAACGTCGGATCCGCGATCTTTTTCTCCGCACGCGCGAGCCACTCGCTGTAGCGGGCATTATTTTCGTGCGGCTGGATTGCCGCTCGGAATGCCTCGATGCCGGGCTGAACGAACTGGCTTATTTCCTCAGGTTCAAGCTGATCTCGCAGTCGCTGCGAGAAAGTCCCGGTAACGGCGTCCTGACGATTCATGCGGCGGTCTAGAACGTTCTGCGCAAAAGACGAGAATTGATAGATGCCTTTTGATCCACTCCACAGTTCTTCCAGTGGATATTCCTTGATGTCCCGACCTTCGCGAGCGCCCTGCGATAGCAGCGAGTCTCCGAGAACCAAAGTTCGCATGGCGAGCCAAACCGGAATCGCTGGCCGCTGCACGGTGAGTTCGTCAATCAGACCATCGCGCTGCTTACGGCGCAGACGGTGGAGGTCGTCCACCATCAGAAGGCGGTTGGTGGCCACAGGCTGTCCGTTCTGTAGAAATTGAACGGACTGTAGCCAGAGTACGCCCTCAAATCGGGGGCTTGAAGGCAATGCGTGCCCCGATCGACCGGCGAACGCATCCAATTCCGCGTAAATCCTCTTTTCCTGTTCCTCTGCCCAGGCCGCTAGTTCGCGCGCAGATGCGAGCTTCGGAATTCCCTGGATGTCTCTCGCCTCTTCCCCATATTCGAGTTTGATAGTTTCCAATGACTCGTCCGAGCTGAAGCCAAGATAGGCTCCTAGGCTGCGTATCGTGCGCAGGACGACTCGGCAGTCGAGCAAGGCGCGAAATGGTCCTTCCTCAATGGTGGATGCGCTGGGCGGGAGGTCCGCATATCCCGAGGCACAGGAAATCATTACTCCCAACAACTTGGGCCCCTCTAAGTCACTTAGCACGCCTTTCGAAACAAATTGCGGAAATGATTCCTTCAGCTCGTTTGTGCCCTTGGCGCGCCAAAAGCTCCGAAGCACGCTTGGCGTAAATGCTCGAAGAATCGTCGTTTTGCCGCCGCCTGGCGCGCTGCGAAAGATGTGCACGCCTCCTTTGAAGGCTTCGTCGGAGAGTTTCTCCAAAACCTTCGGAGAGAACACGAGCGCGAATTCCTGATCTGACGTCGTGCGCTCAGATCTCCGCTCAAGAAATGGATTGACGTTGTATGCCATCAGAAGTCCCTATGCCTTACGACCCGGGGGAACAACCCGGGGTAGGCGAAGTGCTCGGGGCCCCACAGTAAGTAGACTGAATTGTTTGGAGTGTTGTGGGAGAGCACTACCGGCAGCGCGCAATTGGCAAACCCAAGCCGTCCGTCCGCGCCACCGACCTTCATGTGTTTGTCGTTTGCCCTGACGTCAAAGTATTTGGTTTTCCCAAGCAGCGCAGTGAGAGGAGGCGATGTCTTCTCAGTCAACGCAAGGCTTCTCTCAAGGCGGCACAGCACTCGCAGTTGCAGTGGCTTGAAGCCGCGCTCGGAGGTGAACCGCTCGCTCCAGTACTCGATATGATCGATAGCCTGACGCGTAGCTACGTAAAGCACCAGAAACACTTCGTAGTGCGAAGGGTCAATTAGATGTCTCTCGTGCAACTGTTCGTAGATCTTCTGAAGCTTTCCGCCATATGACTTGCTCTCGCTGTCATAACGAATGTATGTGTTGCCGCTGCCTGAGAAGTCGTCTAACAACCAAATTAGGTTGAAGTGAGGTGCTTGGGACTGGAGCCCCGCTTTTTCCAGCTCCGCCTTCAGATCCTTGAGCATCGATGCGGATTTTTGTTCTCCGAGTTCGTAGGCTTGCCAGATCTGCTCGTTGTTGATGCGGTGATTGCTCGCTCGGCGAAGTTCGTTGGTCCTCGCACCATCGCTAAGCCCTAAGTACAGGGACTTCAGCCGTAACTCTTCGAACCTCTTGTGCCGCGACAGTTCGCCAACCTTGTGGGTTGGGATGTCGTTTTCCTCCGCTACAAGGCGGAGGCGTTCTTGGACGATTACATCGGGATATGCAGTCTCGACCAGATGAGCCACCTCCGTGTCGGAAAAGTAGACGAGTCTTTCCTTGACGAGCTCAAGCGCCGCGGGGCGGTCTTCAGGGTCGAGCTGCTTGAGCCAAAGCGCCAAACTTTCGATGAACCTGCGTCCTGGGCCGAAGCGCTGGTAATAATCGTATTTGTAGTAGGCAAGGAGCTGCAGCCCGGCAACGTTTTCAAGGACCTGGTCTTGGTCCTGCCAACCCATTACCCGCGCCAAAAGCTTCGCAGCGTTGCTGTCTTGCATGGCTATTGTTCGCTCAATGGTTCGTGCGACACCGAGACTCCAAAGTATCCATTCCCGTCTGTCTGGAGACGGTCCAAGTACCAAAGGGTTGCGTCTACATCCCTCTTGTGACCCGGGGCTAGTTTCCAGCCGCGGTCTAGCCGCCGCGACGGCATGTCCACACTCAGCGAAAAGCGGTGCTCAAGTAGTGACACATCGTTACCTGGCCAGGCCCCTTGATCTCCCATTGTCAGGACCTGGTGCGGGTCGATCCTGTCAGTTTGGATGATGTGCGCGATGAGCCCAGACTTACTTATCCCCGGCGCCAGCACGTCGACGGAGTGCTTACTGGTGAACATCGTGCTTGTCGTCAATCCGGCTTGGCGCAATGCATCGGCCACGACAAACCACATTCGGTCCGTAGGTAGCCCGTCCCGAAACCGGATGCTTACTTGGTAAGGGTGGGTTGGCTTGATTCTCTCTATCGGGACGCCCAATGACTTCAGCTTTTGCGCGATGCGGGTCACGTGACTGAGAAATTCGACGGTGCCGGGCGGAAGTTCGAGTGGAGTAGTTGCTGTTCCGATCCACCCACCGTTGTATAGGCCGAGAAGTAGCCGCTCACGAATGGCTTCTGGAAGAACCCTTTCTAGCTCTTCCTGTATAGAATCGCCGCGCCCCGATGCAATCCCGACTCGCACTCCGGCCTCAACGAGGCGTTTGATGTGACGGACAATGTGCTCGGTAGGCGGAGACGTTCTTCTCTGCGATGCCGTGAGGGTCCCGTCATAGTCGAAGACAATGGCCTGAAATCTCTGCTCGGTAAGTGAGTTGATGAACGCATCGCGAGCTCGAGTCATGTCACTACGCCGTCGTTGGGACGGCCAACGAGCGCCAATTACGTCGTACTTGGACTGCTCGGCTGCGGAAACTCGCTCTCCGGGCGGCGGAATGACTTTGGGGAGGTCAATATAGTAAAGATCGCGGCCGAACTGCGGGACTTCAGGCTGCCCTGGGTCCTTGCCAAACCGTTCAGCAATCAGCCTAACGAGATGCATTTGACCAATCAGGCCGACGATTAGGTCTCGGGGTGACGATCCGGCAAGCGGCATCGCTAGAGTTGGAACTTCTGCCGGGAAGAGCGCGCTCATTTTTGTCCACAACCCTTCGAGCGAGGGCTCGATTAGCGCCAGGATTGTGATGTCCTGAGGTCGCTCGGCAAGCCACAGGTGCCTGCCATGAGCAAACGAGCGCAGATCGGCCAGCTGACAGTGTAGGAGTGCTCCTTCCGAAAGCTTTGATTCTAGGTCTGCTGCGATTGGATGCAGCAAGGGTGAATACGTGGCGACGATTGCTCCTCGCTGCGCCGTGGCTTCGACGAACTCCTGAGCCGAAGCCACCCACTGCGCAATCGTCTGATTTCCAATTCGCAGTTCGTCCATCGACGCGGGAAGTGCGTTGGGATTGCCATCTAGCTCGCTGTACGCACGCGCCACGAGTACCGCGTCGAGCAGCAGGCTGTTCGTCGCTAGGTAGCCATCCTTTTCCTGCAATTCGAATACGTGGGCGCTGACATCCGATAGAAGCGATACGCCCTCCATTAGCGGACTGGAGGTGCGATTTGTAAGAACGTGAACCGGCCTCGCGCTGTGATGCCTAGCGCGCTCCAGCGCTTCCGTGATGTCCGGGTTCTTGCCTTCTGCCGAGACAAGAAACACTGGACTGGAGGACGCGAGCGTCGGATTGCAGATGATCTCCAAGGGCGTCGACGGTCGCGATACGCGACCGGTGTACGACTCATGAAGGCTGCAGAGGAGCGAGGCGACGGTAAATGATCCGCCCGATCCGACTCCGATGATGCTCGACTCACTTGCCCCAGCAATTGCTTGTTTCAGGCGCGACACGTCTTCATGCATGGCTGCCTGATATGTAGCCGACAGCTTGTCTAGCTCTGATTGGTAGCGATTAGTCGGCATCGCGTGGATAGCAGTCGCGATCCGACTACGCCGCTACAGGCACTGAGTCGCGGTTGCGAGACCCGTTCGCGTGCTTAGCCTTTTTGCTGCTCTCCTTCATCCGCGACTCCTCTAGCTTCCGGATTTGTTCGCGCACTTCCATGAGCAGCACTCCGAGCATGTTTAATCCCTTCCCTTTTACTTCGCCCCACGTTCGATTCACGAGATTGTCGGTTCGCCCAACTTCCACTAGTCGCGAGTTACCTGTCGAAAGCAGTAGCTGTTTCAAATCTTCATGCTGTGAAAATTTCGCCAGCAACACGTCTCGCATTCTGTCGAACTTGGTCTTTGACCAGTCCGGATTGATGTCCCAGGTGTAGAGCCCATGCGCAGCCATAGCAACCAGCGAAGGAGTAGGCGCACTGAGAATCCACTCTCGAACCTCTTCCTTTCGAGCCTTGCCGGCCTGGTACGCATGCTCAGCTGTAGGGTACTCCCGGCCCTCGAAGACCATCGAGCGCCGAAAAAGATTGCTGAAAGCGCCGTACGGCTTCTCGTTTGATCGATAGAACGAGATATCAACCTGCCTACTAGTCGCTTTCGCGGATTTTGAGGGTGCCGCGGTTCGGGTCATTGGCTGGTCTCCTTCTTTGAAGCGATGGGAATCTCTTGGCCCTTGCAGTAGTTGAGGATCAAGACTTCGATCAGCCCCGTTAGGCTTCGGTTGTCCCGATCCGCAGCAATCTCGGCCGCGGCCTTTAGCTGCGGCGTGACCCGCAACGTCATGGTCGTCGTCTTCGTTTTCGGGCGACCTCTAGGCATGCCTTTAATGTACAGCTTTTTTCGGTACCTTGTCTGTATTATGTACTGCGTTTTAGTCTTTCGGGAAGGGCGGTACGCAAATTGATACCTCTCCGGCGTCTCACGCGGGGCGCCGGTAGACAGTTGAAAGGCCGGTCAGGGACTGGAGGACTCTGAATTTCCCGGCGGGGAGTCACGGGAACTTTGAAACCGAAGTCTCGCTCGCAAGACCGAGCTGGGGCGCGACCAGGTCCGGCAACCCGTTGCCAGAACTTTTGTGCACAGACTATGTGCTTCGAGACGCCAAAAATTGATTGACTATGTGGCTGATTCGTAAAGAAAAGGCCAGCACTAGGTCATACTCAAGCGAGAAGTCGGTGCCCGAGAGCGCAGGACTGGGCACCGACTATGCGATTCAGATGTCACCGACTTTCAGATCTTGGCCAAAGGGCATGAAATCCTTCCGGAATCCCGCGGCGCTGGCCTGCCTGGGCCTGTCCCTGCTCCCCGTCGTCGGCCGGGCCCAGGTTGCCGCCAAGCCGGCGGCCACGACCCTGCCCGGCGTCGTCGTAACGGCCACCCGCAGGGGCGAGGATGCGTTGCTGGTGCCGGCTGCCATCGATGTCATCGACGCTGCCGACATCCAGCGCGCGCAGCCGCGCATCCATCTTTCGGAATCGCTGCAGCGGGTGCCTGGCGTGGTCGCGCGCGACCGGCAGAATTACGCGCAGGACCTGCAGATTTCCATTCGCGGTTTCGGCGCGCGCTCGACCTTCGGCGTACGCGGCGTGCGCCTGTACACCGATGGCATTCCGGCCACGATGCCCGACGGCCAGGGACAGGTGTCGCATTTCGCGCTCGATGCCGCACAGCGCATCGAAGTATTGCGCGGACCGTTTTCAGCGCTGTACGGAAATTCTTCCGGTGGAGTGATCGCGCTGTATTCGGCCGACGCGCCCGCGCAGCCGACGCTCGGCCTTGAGCTCGACACGGGAAGCCACGGCATGTCGCGCACTTCGGCATCGTGGCGGACGCGCTGGGGCGTGGATGATGTGGGCAGCCTCGATGCCGGCCTGTCGCATCTGGAGACGGAAGGTTTTCGCCGGCACAGTCGCGCGCAACGCACCAGCGGCCAGGTGTCCTTCAAGGGCGCAATGGGACGGGACGGAAACTTCACGTTGCTGGCGAACACGCTCGACCTTCAAGCCGATGATCCACAGGGCCTGACTGCAGCGGAACTGTCGGGCGACCGTCGCTCCGCCTCGCCCGGGGCGCTCAACTTCGACACGCGCAAGTCGGTCGCCCAGCAGCAGGCCGGTGCGCGCCTCGAGCATGTGCTGTCGGGACAATCGACGGTTTCCTTTACCTCATACCTGGGGCGACGACGCACGCAGCAGATGCTGTCCGTGCCGGTCGCGGCACAGACCGGCAGTCCGCTCAATGGCGGCGGCGCCATCGACCTCGACCGCGACTATCACGGCGTGGATGCGCGCTGGCGCGGGTCGGCAGACCTTGCGGGCGCTCCTGTTTCCGTCACTGCAGGCGTCGAATACGAAGTGTCCGATGAGCGACGCCTGGGTTTCGAAAATTTCAGCGGCGCCTCGCTGGGTGTGGTCGGGGCCTTGCGTCGTGATGAAGACAATCGCGTCAGCGGCCTGGCCTTTTATGCGCAGGCCGACTGGCAGCCGGGCGATCGCTGGCGATTTAATGTCGGCCTTCGCAACAGCCGCGTGCGCTTCGATTCCCGCGACGCCTACATCACGGCGCTCAATCCTGACGACAGCGGTGGCCTGGAGTATCGGAAGACCACGCCGGTGGCAGGCATCCTTTTTCGCCTTTCACCCACGGCCAGCCTTTACGCGAACGCCGGCAGCGGGTTCGAAACGCCGACCTTCGCCGAACTGGCCTATCGAAACGACGGATTGAGCGGGCTCAATACCCGGCTCCGTGCTGCGCGCAGCAACAACGTCGAGTTCGGATTCCGGTCTCGACGCGAGGGCAGCGCCGGGCGAGGCAGGAGGGAAATTTCCGCCGCCGTGTTCGAGTCCCGCACGCGCGACGAACTGGTCGTCGTCTCCAACCTCGGCGGCCGCAGCACCTTCGGCAATGCCGGTGCGTCGCGTCGGCGCGGCGCGGAGTTCTCTTTCTCGAATTCGCTGGCAGATCGCTGGCACCTCGCCGCCAACTACACCTACCTCGAGGCGCGCTATGTGGGCGGCCGAGACATCCCCGGCCTGTCACGCCACCAGGCCTGGGCCGAACTGCGCTTCAGCCCGGATGCGAATCTCGACTTGCTGCTGGAAGCTCGCTTGGTCGGCCGGATCTTCGCCAACGATGCCAACACGGCGGCCGCTCCCGGCCATTCCACGTTCGACCTGGGCCTGGAACGCAGGCTGGAATTCTCCGGGCTGGACTGGCGAGCCTTCGCCCGCCTCAACAACCTGCTTGATCGCGACGTCATTGGCTCGGTCATCGTCAACGACGCCAACGGCCGCTATTTCGAGCCCGCGCCCGGTCGCAACTGGGTGGTCGGCATCCACGCCACCCGATCCTTCAAATAGAACGGCGCGGCCGTGTTGAGAGCGGCGAAGCCGGGAGTTCCTTAAGCCGGCGAGCCGTTTTCCTGCGGATTGCCGTAGAACGCCGCCAGTCGCGCCGCGACGGCGGGATAGGCTGCGTGCAGAAGCCCAGGCGCGGTGAACCAGTATTCGCTGCACACGGCGAAGAACTCTGCCGGCGATTCGCCGGCGTAAGCATCGATGGGCGTCTCCCGGGCCCCATCGAGGTCCGCGCGCAAGTGGTCGAACGCCGCCTGGAAATCGCGCGCCCATCCGGACACTTCGTTCACATGCAGGCGCGGCGCGCCATCGACGCCGTCGTGCAGGCCGTCGAGCTTGTGTGCGATTTCGTGCACGACTACGTCGTAGCCGGGCCGCGGCGTGTCGACGCTCGCGCGCACGTCGGCCCACGACAGGACCATCGGGCCGCGCCACCAGGACTCGCCGGAAGCATGCCCCTCCCATTCCGAAACGACGCCCGCGTGGCCGTCGTAGTCCTGCGCGGGCCTGCGAAACGGGCGCGGGTAGACGATCACCTCATGCCAGCCTTGCAGCCAGCCGTAATCAAGGTTCAACACCGGTCGACAGCACAGCATCGCGATCAGTACGCGCTGGTCGTCATCGAGCTCCATGCCGCCGGCGGCGCTGATCGCCTTGTCTGCCAGGAATCGTTCAGTGAATTCGCGCAGCCGCACCTTCGTCGCGGCATTCAAGGTGCTCGTCCACGCCGGGCGACGTAGTGCACGCTGCCACCTGTGCTCGGGCAAGGGCAGGCGAGTGGATGCGCCGATCAGGCGCTGCAACCAGAGGGTCAGTCCCATTGAAGACAATGTGTGGGCGCGCCGACGCCAGCGCAAGCGCTTTTCAAGGGCTGGAAAGAAACGACCCGGTTTCCCGGGCCGTTTTTCATCGCAGGTTGTCGCGAAACTCAGATCGCGTAGTACATCGCGTATTCCAGCGGATGCGTCGCCGCGCGGAACTTGGTCACTTCGCCCATCTTCAGCGCGATGTAGCTGTCGATGAAATCATCCGAGAACACGCCGCCGGCTTTCAGGAACTCGCGGTCGCCGTCCAGTGCGTCGAGCGCCTGGTCCAGCGAATGGCAGACGGTCGGGATGTTCTTCTCTTCTTCCGGCGGCAGGTCGTACAGGTCCTTGTCGCTCGGCGCGCCCGGGTCGATCTGGTTCTTGATGCCGTCCAGGCCGGCCATCATCAGCGCCGAAAAGATCAGGTAGCCGGAGTTCATCGGATCCGGGAAACGGATCTCGATGCGGCGGCCTTTTGGATTTGCGACATACGGAATGCGGCACGAGGCGGAACGGTTGCGGGCCGAATAGGCCAGCATCACCGGCGCTTCGAAGCCCGGCACCAGGCGCTTGTAGCTGTTGGTGGTGGAGTTGGCGAAGGCGTTGATGGCGCGCGCGTGCTTGAAGATGCCGCCGATGTACCAGAGCGCGATCTGCGACAGGCCGCCGTAGCCGTCACCGCTGAACAGGTTGACGCCGCCCTTGGCCAGCGACTGGTGCACGTGCATGCCGCTGCCGTTGTCGCCGACCAGCGGCTTGGGCATGAAGGTGGCGGTCTTGCCGTTGCGATGCGCCACGTTCTTGATGATGTACTTCATCATCAGCAGCTCGTCGGACTTCTGCACCAGCGTGTTGAACTTGGTGCCGATCTCGCACTGGCCCGCATTCGCCACTTCATGGTGGTGCACTTCCACTTCCTGGCCGGCGGCCATCAGTTCCTTGCACATCTCGGCGCGGATATCGTGCAGCGAATCGACCGGCGCGACGGGGAAGTAACCACCCTTCAGGCCCGGGCGATAGCCGGTGTTGCCGCCTTCGTACTTCTTCTTCGAATTCCAGTGTGCTTCCTCGGAATCGATCTCGAAGAAGGTATTGCCCATTTCATTGGCGTAGCGGACCGAATCGAAGATGAAGAATTCCGGCTCCGGGCCGAAGAAGGCCTGGTCGGCGATGCCGGTGGCTTTCAGGTAGGCCTCGGCGCGCTTGGCGACGCCGCGCGGATCGCGCGAATAAGCCTGCATGGTGGCCGGGTCGAGGATGTCGCAGACCAGGATGAGGGTCGGGTCGGCGGTGAACGGATCGAGCACCGCGGTGTTCACGTCGGGCAGCAGGATCATGTCGGACTCGTTGATGCCCTTCCAGCCACTGATGGACGAGCCGTCGAACATCTTGCCGTCTTCGAACAACGCAGGCTCGATGATGCTGACCGGAAAGGTCACGTGGTGCTGGACGCCGCGGACGTCGGCGAAACGCAGGTCGACGAATTCGATCGCGTTGTCTTTGACCAGCTTGGTGACGTGTTCGTAGGACATGGGGCAGCTCCGTCAGGATGGGGGACACCCAACTGATAGCAATCGTCGTGCCAACTCTCGCAATTTCCATGTCATTGATTAAGCGACGATTTATTTGGTCAGAACAAGCGAGATTGCACTGTTTTGGTGCAGCCAGGGACCCCATGCACCACTCTGGCGCTGACGTGAAGCCCTTGTGCACGTTGCCGGAATGGCGCCAAAAAGGCATAAGGGAGATCAGTCGCAGAAAGCTTCTCCAGGGCATGCCAAACGAAACAAAACCGGGCCCCATCGGCACCGCTGTCGATAGCAGCGTTTACTTCACCTTGTTCGAAGGCACCGGCGACAGCATCTTCCTGATGCGCGGGGAACAGTTCGTAAACTGCAACCCGGCCACCCTGCAGATGTTCGGTTGCACGCGCGAGCAGATCATCGGCCAGCCGCCGTATCGCTATTCGCCCGAGTTCCAGCCCGACGGCCAGCCCTCGCAAGACAAGGCGCTGGAAAAGATCGGCGCCGCGTTCGAAGGTCGGACGCAACATTTCGAATGGCTGCATTGCCGTTACGACGGAACCACCTTCGACGCGGAAGTCACCCTGAACGTCGTGGAGATCGCCGGCGAGCCGCACCTGCTGGCGACCGTGCGCGACACCAGCGAGCGCAAGCGCGCGGAAGCCGAACTGGCGCTGTCGCGGCGCACGCTGATGGAACGCAACGACAGCCTGCGCCGCATCAACAGCCTGTCCACCCGATTGCATGGCGCGCTCGAAATCGAAGAGATCCTCGCCATCACGCTCGAGGCCTTGCGCGGCCTGACGCCCACGCCGCAAGTCGTGATTTGCCTGCAGGAAATGGACGGCCGCGGCCTGCAGGTCGCAGCCAGCGAAGGCGCCGGCGAAGCCCTGCCGCTCGGCCCGGCAAGCCCGCTGGCGCAGGCGCTGCATGCGCTGGCGCTGGCCGAGCAGCGCATCTACGTCAGCGCCGATTTTGCATCGCTCGAGGACCGCAGCACTGCCAATGCCAATGCCGATGTCGACGCGAATGCCAACGCCAGCACCGCGCTTCCGGCAGCCGCACTGGTCGAGGCCGGCGTCCGTGCCGGCGTGGTCATCCCGCTGCTATATCGCGACGTGCCCCTGGGCAGCATCGGCCTGCTGTACGACGCGCCGCGCAGCTTCGGCGATATTGAACTCGAATCCTTCGTCGCCATCGGCAATACCGTTGCCTCCGCGCTGGCCAGTGCACGGCACGTGGACGGGCTGGAATACCTGGCGCACCACGACAGCTTGACCGGCTTGCCCAACCGCATGTTCCTGCACCGCGAGTTCGAACGCATGCTGGCCGCGCGCGGCGAGTCGAACACCGGCGGAGCGCTCTTGCTGCTCGACCTCGACCGCTTCAAGGAAATCAACGACACGCTCGGCCACCATGTCGGCGATTTGCTGCTGCAGCAGGTCGGCCCGCGCCTGCAGGAAGTATTGGCCGGCGAGACCGCGATGCTGTGCCGACTCGGTGGCGACGAGTTCGCCCTGCTGCTGCCCAATGCCGGCGACCCGGCCCTGGCGCGCGCCATCGCGCAACGCCTGCTGGACGCATTGCGTAGGCCCTTCCTGGTGGATTCGATGCAGTTGCTGGTTGACGCCAGCATCGGCATCGCCTTCCATCCGGGCGATGGCGAAGACAGCAACTCGTTGCTGCGCACCGCCGACGTCGCGATGTACGAAGCCAAGCGCAAGGGCGGCGGCGTCGCCATCTACGACCGGTCGCTCGACCAGAATTCACCCGAACGCCTGAGCATGATCGCCGACCTCAACGAAGGCATCCGGCTGCGCCAGCTATGCCTGCACTACCAGCCCAAGCTGGACCTCAAGCGCGGCCGGCAGGTCGGCTTCGAGGCGCTGGTGCGCTGGAACCATCCGCGCCTGGGCCTGCTGATGCCGGACAGTTTCCTGGCCCAGGCCGAGTTGAGCGAGACCATCCACCCGCTTACCGACCTGATCCTTGAAATGGCCGTCATCCAACTGCGCGCCTGGCGCGACGCCGGCCTGTCGAGCAGCATTTCGGTGAACCTGTCGGCGCGCAACCTGATGGACGACCGCTGCCTGCTGACCATCCGCCGCCTGCTGCAGCAGTACCGCATCGAAGCGGGCGCGCTGGAAGTGGAGATCACCGAAACCGCGTTGATGCACGAGCCCGAACTGGTCGCCGAGCGGCTCGACCGCATCGCCGCCCTGGGCGTCGGCATCTGCATCGATGATTACGGCACCGGCTATTCGTCGCTGGGCTACCTGCACCGCCTGCCCATCCATGCGCTGAAGATCGATCGCCTGTTCGTCACCGACATGCGCAACGGCGAACACGACGCCATCATCGTGCGCTCCACCATCGCCCTCGCGCACAGCCTGGGCCTGATCGTGGTGGCCGAGGGCGTGGAAGACGGCGAGACGCTGGAAATGCTGGTAGGCATGGGCTGCGACCAGGTACAGGGTTACCATTTGTCCATGCCCTTGCCGCCGGAGCAACTTGCGATGTTCGAGTCCACTGCATGACTGACCTGCTCGCCGCCCTCCTGCTCGGCATCATCGAGGGCGTCACCGAATTCCTGCCAATCTCGAGCACCGGGCATTTGCTGATCGCCGAGCGCTGGCTCGGACACCGCTCCGACCTGTTCAACATCGCCATCCAGGCCGGCGCCATCCTGGCCGTCGTGCTGATCTATCGCGAGCGCCTGTGGCAGCTGATCAGCCGATTCAGCCAGCCCGACAACCGCGATTACGTGCTGAAGCTGTCGGCATCGTTCGGCGTTACCGCCGTGCTCGGCGTCGCGGTGAAGGCCATGGGTTTCGAATTACCCGAAACCGTCGGCCCGATTGCCTGGACGCTGATCATCGGTGGCTTCGTGATGCTGGGCGCGGAGCACATCGCCTCGAAACGATCGGCCGAACATGGCGAGCGCAAGCTCATCACCTGGCCGGTCGCGATCCTTGTGGGCGTGGCGCAGGTGGTTGCCGGCGTGTTTCCCGGCACGTCGCGGTCGGCCGCCGCCATCTTCGCAGCGCTTTTGTTCGGCACCGGCAACCGGGGCGCAGCGACTGAATTCGCCTTCCTGGTCGGCATCCCGACCATGTTCGCCGCCACCGCCTACGAACTGGTGGACGTCGTGCGCAGTGGCGAGGCCGTTCACGAGAACTGGACCGCGCTGGGCGTCGCGTTCGTCACGTCCGCGATCACGGCGTTTGTCGTGGTGAAGTGGTTGCTGACCTACATCCAGACGCACCGCTTCACGGTGTTCTCGATCTACCGGATCGTGCTGGGCGCGGGCTTGTTGCTGTTCCTGCCGGCCGGATTCTGATTCTGCGGCTAGATCGCCGCTTCCAGTCGCGCCGACACCCAGCGCTCGGCAAAACCGCGTAGCCCGGGTCCCTCGATGAAGCCGCAATGGCCGCCGTGCTCGGCAATTTCCAAGGTCGAGTGCGCAGGCAGCTGCAGCGCCTTCAAAGTGTCCACCGGAATGATCGGGTCGTCCGCCGCAGCCAGCACGCTGACCGGAATGGCCAGGCCCGACAACCGGCCGCCGGCCACTGCATAACCGCTGAAATATTCTTCCACGTCGCCCATCTGCGTGTGCCGCTCGACCAGCCAGCGGGTCAGGCCGCGCATGTCGCGTGACAGCACCGCATCGTCGAAATCGTGCTGGTCGGGAAACAGCAGGCGCTTCTTGCGTAGCGAACTGCGCCATTTCTTCATGAAGTACCAGTGGTACAGGCCGTTGCCCGTTTCCAGCGCGTGCATCACCGCCGATGGATCGACCGCCGGGCATACGGCCGCCGCATGCAGCAAGGGGATACCCGCGTCCGGCGCCGCCAGCGCCAGGCGCAGGATGAAATTTCCGCCGAGGGAATAGCCCGCACCGAGGAAGGCCCGGGTCGGGAATTTTTCCGACACCCATTTCGCCGCGTGGACCACTTCAGCCAGCCGGCAGGAATGGAACAAGCCTTCGTTGAGGTGATGGGTGTCGCCGTGGTCGCGGAAATTCAGCCGGAACACATCGAACCCGGACCCGAGCAGGTGCGCCGCGGTATGCCGCATGTAACCGGAGTCGGCGCTGCCTTCCCAGCCATGCAGCAACAGCACCAGGCCCTTGGGCTCGCGCCAGGGCACCGCGCTGTGCAATCCGAACAGGCGCACGCCGTCACCGGCATCCACGATGTGTTCAGTGGTCACCGCGCCGGTGCGCGCCAATGCGCGCAGCCCACCCGCGCGACGCATCGGCATCGAGCTCAGCGCAGACTGCAGGTGCGGGTTGCGCAGCCAGCGCGGCGCGGAATAGCTGCGGTGCGGCGTCATTGCGACATCGCGGCAATGATCCGGTCGCGTGAAATTTCAGCCATGCGCCGGCGGCCATCGGCATCCACCGACACCGGTTCCAGGAAATGCACTTCCACGCGTCGCGCCGGCTCACCCAGCAGGCGCCAGAAATTCTGCATGAAATTCTCGCGCGGCTTGAAGGCCACCGTCGTCTGCGCGCAACCACCCACGCCGTACTTCAGCGCAACCGGCTGCGACGGCACGCCCGCCAACACCGCCGGCTGGAAGATGCGCGCATGGAACACGCCCACGCTTTGGCCATTGTTGGTGCGGCCCTCGGGAAACACGCCGATGGCGCGACCCTTCTGCAGGCGCTCGAGCATCTGGTGCATCACGCCATGCAGCGACTCGTTGTCGCCGCGATGATGGAAGATGGTGCCGCCCCGACTCGCCAGCCAGCCAACGATCGGCCAGCGCGCGATTTCGGCCTTCGCGACGAAGCCGACCACGCGCTGGCTGTGCAGCAAGGTGATGTCGATCCAACTGACGTGGTTGGCCACGAACAAGGCCGCGCCCGGCAGCGGCGTGCCGAAGCGCTGCACGCGCATGCCGAACACCCGCACCATCAACACCGACCACGCACGAATGGTGCGCGAATCCAGGCCCTCGCCGCCGGGCCGAATGCGCCGGCTGATCGGGTTGATCATCAACATGACGATCGCCAGGCCCACGGTCACGTGCAACACCAGCAGCGGCAAACGCCACAAATACCGCAGCGGACGACGCCAGTCAGGATTTTGCGCAGCGGTTTCAGCAGGCACGGACATGCCGCGATTGTGCACGAAGCCCACTAGAGCCTGCACACGATCTCCACCATCCGTTGAATCTCGGCGCGGCCACTTGACGGCGCCGGGGGACGGGTCCGCCCTGGTCGACTCGGCGTAGCCGCTCCTGCGGACTCAGAGTCGACCGGTTGGCCATCCATGGCCAACCTCCTGTCCGAACCCGCCCCCCGTCACCGCCAAGCGGCCGTCCGAAACCAACGAGGGTTCACCAAGGGAAAGAGCAGGATCGGTCAAGCATTGGAGTCGAGAGATTTCGAATGCGTCGTACGTGCACCCGACGCCATGAATGCACATCCAGCTTGAAGACGCGTCTGCCCGATTCACTTCGGAGCGGATGCGCGTTGCGGTTGAGGTTCAACAACACGCGATGGTGTCTGACGAACGCTTGGCGGTGACGGGGGATGGGTTCGCACAGGAGGCGGGCCATGGATGGCCCGCCGGTCGACCCTGAGTCCGCATGGAGCGGCTACGCCGGGGCGACCAGGGCGAACCCGTCCCCCGGCGCCGTCAAGCGTTCGCGCCAGATCAGGAGCCGCGGACGGCCATGGTCAGCCGCGACGCGCAGACCAGGCGGCCTTGTTCGTCCTCGATGCGGATGTCCCACAGTTGCGTGCTGCGGCCGACGTGCAGTGGGCGGGCGGTGCCCGTGACGATGCCGGAGGTGGCGGCGCGCACGTGGTTGCAGCTGAGTTCCAGGCCGACCGCCTGCTGCTTGAAGGGGTCTTCCATGCACAGGTTGCCGGCGATGCTCGCCAGAGTCTCGGCAAGAAGCGCGGACGAGCCACCGTGCAGCAATCCGTAGGGCTGCAGGGTGCGCTTGTCCACGGGCATGGTGCCGCGGACGAAATCCTCGCCCAGTTCGGTCACCACGATGCCAAGGTGCTCGATCGAGCAGCCCTGGTTGGATTGGTTGATCTCGTCCAGCGAGGGACGGCGGCGGAACGGTCCGGCCATGTTCGGCTGGCTTAGCGGACGCGCAGCAGGCCCGGGCGCCAGGCCGACGTGTAGCCTTCGCGGGCATAACCGGAGCTGTTGCCATAGCCGGTGCCGGCATCGCGCGAGCGCTGGCGGTGCATGCGGTCCTGCAGTTCGTCACGACGCGAACCCAGCCAGTCGGCACGGCCGACGGACGCGGGATCCATGCCGCGGCGATCGGCTTCGCCCTGGCGGTAGTCGCAGAATTCTTCGTACGCGTCGATCTCGTGCTTGAGTTCGCGCACGCACAATTCGATGGCGATGGCATCGTCGAAATAACCGAGCACCGGCACGCTGTCGGGAATGATGTCCTGCGGGTCGGCGAAATAAACCAGGGCCGACAGCACGCGCTGGCGATCTTCCGCCGGCAATGCCCAGCCTTCGTCGCGGACCATGGCGATCAATGCATCGAGCTTGTCCAGGCGCTGGAAGATGAAGTCCGGCAATTCCATGTCGCCAGCGCCCTTCAACAACGCGCCTGCTGCCTCCATGATTTCTTCCGAGGTCTTGTCGCCGGCGGTGTCCGCGGCGGCCTTGATGGCCTTGGTGAAGTGTTCCAGGTCGCGGTCGGACAGTTCGAAGCTGATGGCGAGGGGCATGGGATTGATCCAGCGGGGTTAGCTAAAGGATGAAGCCTAGGCTGCGGGGCTTTCCCAGTCAACGCCGAAGCGCGGGCGGCGGCTAGAGGATCGGGATGAAGCCGGCCCCGAACACCGTCAGTACGCGGGTATAGATCGACTTCAGGGTCAGGTTCACTTCCGGGAAGTCGCCGACCGCCTCGTAGCAATCATGGAAGCCGGGCGCCCCGGGCGGCAGGGGCTGGCAGCCGGGCTTGAGCTCGTAGCTGGTGGCGTATGGAAACGGCCAGACATCGAAAATCGGCAGCTTCTCCGACAGCTTGCCCAGGTTGTAATTGAGTTGCGACAGCGCCGGCAGGGTTTCACGCGGGGCGATGGTCCAGGAATTGCCCGGCTTGATGTCGCGCCGGATGCTGTCCGCCAGTGCGGTGGCGAAGGCCGGGTCGTGCACCATCACCAGGCTTTCGGTATTGAAGTCATTCGACCGCGGGTCGAAGTTGTGGCTGCCGACGATGCCGATGCGCTCGTCCACGACCATGGATTTGGAATGCAGGCCGATGCGCACGCCGGCCCGCTTCAGCGGCACCGGCCGACGGCTGGAGCCCGAGCCCAGCCAGCGTTCGTCCGATTCGTCGGCGGCGGCCAGCGCCTCGGCGGCGCCTGGAACCGCCGTCAGGTTGATGGGCATGTCGGCCGGAAAGGGCTTGTACTCATGGATCTGGAAGCCCAACTCGCGCAGGTACAGCCGCTTGTACTTGTGCGACATCGCATAGACGGGAAAGGCATCCGTCGCAGCGAGCGAATTGGTGGAGACGATGACCGACAGCGGCGGATTGCGCTTGTGCAGGCGCCGGAACAATTGCCGCGCGGGCCGCGACATCACCAGGTAGGGCGTCTGCAACAGCAACTGCTTCTCGCTGCTGGCCAACGCGCTCAACAGGGCTTCCGACGCATCCACGCGACTCTTCGGGCCCTCGTCGTGCTTGCCGGGCAGGTCACCGAAGAAATCGATCCTGCCGACCTGGTACAGGAAGGGCGACAAGTGCGCGAACACCGCGCCGCCATCGCCGGCATCCGAGGCCATCTTCTGCACGCGCTCCGAGCGCGGCGGTGGTGGATTGTCGGGCGGGCCCTTGTTCGCGATCAGCACACGGGCCACATCGCCAAGGTCCGAGGGCGGCAAGGCGCGGCGGTCGTTCCAGAACGCATCGAAATTGCGCTTCATCGCCTGGGTGACCGGACCGGCGATCAGCAGGTCGCGGTCGCGGTAGTTGTATTCGTCATTCCAGTCGAAATATTCGTCCTGCACGTTGCGGCCGCCGATCACCGCGACGCGATCGTCGATGATCATCACCTTGTTGTGCATGCGCTGGTTGAGGTCGCGGAAACGGAAGATGATCGCGCCCGCGAATTCCAGCGGACTGACCTTGGCCTGGTCGAACACCGGGTTATAGACGCGAAGCTCGAAGTTGCGATGGAAACCGGCCAGGCGCGCCTGCAATTCCGGATCGGCCAGGCCACCGAGCTGGTCCATCAACAGCCGCACCTTCACGCCGCGCTTGGCGGCGGCGCGCAGTTCGTCCAGCACCACGCGGCCGGCATCGTCGCGCTCGAAGTGGAAGGTTTGCAGGTCGATGCTGTGGCGCGCGGCGCGGATCAGGTGCACGCGGGCCAGCAGGGCGTTGTGGCCTTCGTCCAGGATCAGCGCGCCGTGCCGCGGCGCCTCGGGCGTGGACGCTGCGTAGGCCTGGTCGCCCAAGGCCAGCAAGGGCGAGTCGACGGCGCATTCGGTGGTGCAGCCTACCTCGGTGCTCCGCGCATTTTCGGCGTAGTCGCCTGCCTGCACGCGCTCGTTGCGGGACACGTGCGAGCAGGCGCCCAGCAACAGAAGCGTGCCGGCCAGGGCGAGGCGCAAGCCGCGATTCATGGCGTGGGCTTTTCCGCGCGCAGGCGTACCGTGAACCTGAAGTCCACCTCGTCCTTCACCATGGATCGGTAGGCAGTCATTCCAAACGCATGGCGGCTGACGGTTCCCTGGACGTTGATATCGCAGTCGCGACCGGGCTGGTCGCAATCCGAAGGTAGCAGTTGGAAACTGACTGGCTGCGTAAGACCGCGCAAGGTCAGCTTGCCGGCCAGGGTCCCGCCTTCATGCAATACCGCATCGCTGAAGAGTTCCGACTCGAAACGGATGGTGGGATAGCGGTTCAATGCCAGGAAGGCGTCCGACCGGGTAACCCGCTCCATCCAGCGCGGCCCGTCCACGCGCACGTTGCGGCCATCCACCTGCACGACGGCGGTCCAGCCCGCTTCCTTTGATCCGGCGAACTTGCCGCTGACTCGCGTCAGGTGGCCCTGGGTCGGTTTACGCATGCGCAAGGTGACGGCGAAGGACGCGCTGGACTGCGGGCCGTCGATGGCCAGCGTTTTCACTGCCGGCGGGGTTTGTGCCTGGGCGGCCATGGTCGCCAGCGCGGCAAACAGGAACAGCGACGCGCGGGGCGCGCGGCTCATCCCGTCATGGCCACCAGAACGCCGCGAGCTTGGCGGCGCCCGGCTCGAGTTGTGCATCCACAGGCAGGCTCAGCACCGCGACGCCGCCGGCCGGCATGCCGCGGAAGTCTCCGGACTGGCCCGAGGCGAGCAACGCGGCCATCTGTTCCAGGCCCGGGTTGTGCCCGATCAGCAATACACGTGCGTGCTCGCGATGTTCGTCGGCCACCTGCATCAGCGTGCCAGGCGTGGCCTCGTAGATTCGTTCGTCCTGCAGCTGCTCGACATATCCCATCGCCTGCAGCACTTGTTCCAGGGTTTCCCGCGCGCGCCGCGCCGGCGAGCAGATGACCCGGTCGGGAAGGTAGCCGTGGTCCTTCAGCCAGCGTCCGGCGGCTTCGGCTTCAGCCAGCCCCTGGCGCGACAGGGCTCGATCGCGATCGTCCTGGCCCGCAGCGGCGGACTCGGCATGGGCATGGCGCAGCAGGATCAGTTCGCGCATCAGACAGTCTTCCTTAACCATTTGAGGATGGGCGCCCAGTCTTCCTGGTGGCCGCGGATTTGTTCGGAGTGGTAATCGAAGACGCTCTTGCCCAGGGCCACCATCAATACGTACGCCTGGGTGTCACGCAACTCGCCGACCACCGGGTAGGGCCAGGACTTGAGCTGGCTGACCGCCTGTTGCGAAGCGCTGGTCCAGGGCTTTAGCCGGTTGCCGACCAGGCCGACCGGCAATTTGCCCTTCTTCACACGCGGATTGAGGGCGAGTGAGTTGAGGAAGGGCACGGTCGCTTCGAGGTCGATCATGGACGGGTTGACCGGCACGATCACCGCGTCGGCCCGGGCCAGGTAGGCCTCCAGGTCGTCGCCCATCGCACCCGCCGCGCCGTCTATCACCATGCGTTCGATATCGCTGGGGACGGCTTTTTCCCAATTGCGCCTGGTGCCGTCGATCGGCAGTACCGCCGTCTGGGATGCCGCGCGCTTTTCGCACCAGTGGGTGGACGACTTCTGCCGGTCGGCATCGACCAGCACCGTGCGCTTGCCGTCCAGCGCGAAGTAGGCGGCCAGGTTGGTGGCCAGGGTGGACTTGCCGGCGCCGCCTTTCGAGCTGGCGACCAGTACCGTGCGCATGGGCATCTCCTAGCGAGGGGCTTCAGTCCACTTTACATGAAAGAGCAGAAACTCTAACTCGCTGTGTGACCTTGGCATTGAAGCGTTCGCCAACCCGGCCATCACGGTCGCGGGCGAGCGCGCCCCCAAGCTCCGGAGGGTCCATGGACAGCGCAGTGCCGAAGGGCCTCTATGCCCCCGGCTTCGAACGCGACAGTTGTGGTTTCGGATTGATCGCCGACCTCGACGATCGCCCCGACCGCGGGCTGGTGGAAGCCGCGCTGACTGCCCTGTCCCGCCTGGCGCATCGGGGCGCGGTGGGCGCGGATGGCCGAAGCGGTGATGGCTGCGGCCTGCTGATCCGACGCCCCGCGGCGTTCCTTGCCGCGATTGCGGCCGAGGCCGGCATCCGGCCGCGCCCGAATTTCGCGGTCGGCATGGTGTTCCTGCCCGACGACGAGCGCGATGCCGCCTTTGCCCGCGCGATCCTGACCAGTGCGCTGGCCAGCCAGCGCCTCGAAGTCGCCGGCTGGCGGATCGTGCCGGTCGATCGCGAGGCCTGCGGCCCGATCGCGCTGGCCGGCATGCCGCGCATCGAGCAGGTGTTCGTGGATGCGCCCGAGGCACTGTCCGCGTCCGACTTCGAACGCTCGATGTTCCTGGCCCGTCGTTCCGCCGAAAAATCGCTGGCCAGCCTTCCCGGTTTTTATGTCGTCAGCCTTTCCACCGCGACGCTCGGCTACAAGGCCATGGTGTTGCCCGACGCGCTGGCAGCGGTGTATCCCGACCTGGCGCGCGCTGACCTCGCATCATCGGTCGTGGTTTTCCACCAGCGCTTTTCCACCAACACCGCACCGGCGTGGAAATTGGCGCAACCGTTCCGCCTGCTGGCGCACAACGGCGAGATCAACACCATCGAAGGCAACCGGCACTGGTCACTGGCGCGCGGCGCGCGCTGGTCCACGCCGCGCCTGGACTTCAGCCAGTTGCAGCCGCTGGTGTCGCTGGACGGTTCCGATTCGCAGAGCCTCGACAACATGCTCGAAGCGCTGCTGGTCGGCGGCATGGACTTGCTGCAGGCAATGCGCATCCTGATTCCACCGGCCACTTCGTCGCTGGAATACAAGGATCCGGATCTTGCCGCCTTCTATGAATATTTCGGCCTGTCGCTCGACCCGTGGGACGGCCCGGCCGGCATCGTGCTGTGCGATTCGCGCTATGCCGCGTGCACGCTCGACCGCAACGGCCTGCGCCCCGCGCGCTGGACGCTGACCGATACCCGCCGGCTGATCGTCGCGTCCGAAACCGGTGTGTTCGATTGCGCGCCGGAAAACATCATCGCCAAGGGCAAGCTGGGCCCGGGTGAAATGCTGGCCGTGGATTTGCTGGAAGGCCGCCTGCTGGCCAGCGAAGACATCGACGCCATCAATCGCGAGCGCGCGCCGTTCAAGCGCTGGTTGAAGCAGGGCGTCACCTACCTCACCGCCGACCTGATCGATCCGTCGCTGGCAGCGGAACCCTTCGATGCAGCCACGCTGCGCCGCTTCCAGAAGTTGTTCCAGCTGACCCGCGAAGAACGCGAAAGCGTATTACGCGTGCTGGCCGAAACCGAGCAGGAAGCGACCGGATCGATGGGCGACGACACGCCGTTTGCGGTGTTGTCGCACCACGTGCGGCCGCTGTACGACTATTTCCGCCAGGCCTTTGCGCAGGTCACCAATCCGCCCATCGACCCGCTGCGCGAGCAGGTGGTGATGTCGCTGGTCACGCAAATCGGCCGCGAAGGCAATGTCTTCGAACTGACCCCGTCCAACGCACGGCAGGTGATGCTCAATTCACCGGTGATGTCCCAGCGAAAGTTGCGCCAGTTGCTGTCGCTGCCGGATTTCGCCAAGGCCAATGTTCGCCTTGACCTATTCCTTGCCCACGGAGAATCCCTGCAGGCAGGCCTGCAGCGCTTGTGCGCCGAAGCCGAAGCCGCCGTTCGCGCCGGCAATATCCTGTTGCTGCTATCGGATCGTTACCCCGAGCCCGGCTGCCTTCCCATCCACGCGCTGCTCGCCACCGGCGCCATCCACCACCATATGGTCAACATCGGCCTGCGTTGCGACTGCAACCTGCTGATAGAAACCGGCACCGCGCGCGACGCGCACCAGATCGCCTGCCTGATCGGCGTCGGCGCCACGGCCATCTACCCCTATCTCGCCTACCAGACCCTGTCGGCATTGGGTCGCGGCGGCGCGCTGGAGGGCAAGCGTGGCAACGAAGCGATGGAACTCGGCCGCAGCTACCGACGCGGCCTGAAGAAGGGCCTGCTGAAGATCCTGTCGAAGATGGGCATCAGCACCATCGGCAGCTATCGCGGCGCGCAATTGTTCGAGATCGTCGGCCTGTCCGACGAGGTCGTGTCGCTGTGCTTCCCCGGCATCCCGAGCCGCATCCAGGGGGCGACCTTCGCCGACCTGCAGGAGGACGCGCGGCAACTGGCGCAACGCGCCTGGCTGGACGCGGAAGGCATCGAGCCCGGCGGCCGCCTGAAGTACGTGCACGGCGGCGAATACCATATGTACAACCCGGACGTGATCGCCAGCCTGCAGCGCTCGGTGCGCAGCGGCGACGCCGCCGACTACCAGGTGTATGCCGACCACGTGGACGGACGCCCGGCATCCACGCTGCGCGACCTGCTGCGACTGCGACCCGACTTCATTCCAATCCCGCTGGCGCAGGTGCAGCCGGCCTCGGAAATCCTGTCGCGATTCGATTCGGCCGGCATGTCGCTGGGCGCGCTGTCGCCCGAAGCGCATGAAGCACTCGCCATCGCCATGAACTCACTTGGCGCGCGTTCCAATTCCGGCGAAGGTGGCGAAGATCCGGCGCGGCACAACACCGACAAGTCTTCCAAGATCAAGCAGGTCGCATCCGGACGTTTCGGCGTCACGCCCGAATACCTGGTGCACGCCGAAGTGCTGCAGATCAAGATCGCGCAAGGCGCCAAGCCTGGCGAGGGCGGCCAGTTACCCGGCCACAAAGTGAATGAACTGATCGCGCGCCTGCGTTATGCCAAGCCCGGCATCGGCCTGATCTCGCCGCCGCCGCACCACGACATCTATTCGATCGAAGACCTGGCACAACTGATCTACGACCTGAAGGAAGTGAATCCTTCCGCGCTGGTGTCGGTGAAGCTGGTCTCGCATGCCGGCATCGGCACCATCGCCGCCGGCGTGGTGAAGGCATACGCCGATTTGATCACCGTGTCCGGTTACGACGGCGGCACCGGCGCCTCGCCGGTTTCGTCCATCCATCACGCCGGCACGCCCTGGGAACTTGGCCTGTCCGAGATCCAGGAAACCCTGCGCCGCAACAACCTGCGCCATCGCGTCCGGGTGCAGGTGGATGGCGGGTTGAAGACGGGTCTCGACGTCATCAAGGGCGCGATACTGGGTGCGGAAAGTTTTGGGTTCGGTACGGCGCCGATGGTGGCGCTCGGTTGCAAGTACTTGCGTATTTGCCACTTGAACAATTGTGCGACCGGTGTGGCGACGCAGGATGCACGGCTGCGGAAGGACCATTTCACCGGCTTGCCGGACATGGCGGCGAATTTTTTCAAGTTCGTGGCGGAAGACGTTCGGCAGTGGTTGGCGAAGTTGGGCGTTAGCCGGCTTCAGGACTTGATTGGACGCACCGACTTGCTCGAGTTGGCCGACGGCCAGAACGAACGACAGCGAGGGCTCGACCTGCGTCCGATCCTGGCCGCCAGCGGCCTGCGCAGTGACGCCGCGCAATACTGCACCGAAGCACGCAACAAACCGCGCGACCCCGGCACCCTGGCCGCCCGCATGCTCGACGACATGCGCGATGCCATCGCCAACGCGACCGGCGGCGACTTCAGCTACGACATCCGCAACAGCGACCGCAGCATCGGCGCGCGCCTGTCCGGCGAAATCGCCCGCGCCCACGGCAACCTCGGCATGTCGGATGCGCCCATCACCGCGCGCTTCACGGGCTTTGCAGGACAGAGTTTCGGCGCCTGGAATGCCGGCGGACTGAACCTGCACCTGACCGGCGATGCCAACGACTACGTCGGCAAGGGCATGGCCGGCGGCCGCATCGTGCTGCAGCCGCCCGCCAGTGCGCGCTACATCGCCTGCGAGACGCCGATCATGGGCAACACCTGCCTGTATGGCGCCACCGGCGGCGAACTGTATGCCGCGGGCCGCGCCGGCGAGCGATTTGCGGTGCGCAATTCCGGTGCGACCGCCGTGATTGAAGGCTGCGGCGACCACGGTTGCGAATACATGACCGGCGGCATCGTGGTGGTGCTCGGTCGCACCGGCCTGAACTTCGGCGCCGGCCTGACCGGCGGCATCGCCTACGTGCTCGACCTCGACCGCGATTTCGTCGATCGCTACAACCACGAACTGATCGATGTCCTGCGCATCACGCCCGAGGGCATGGAAAACCATCGCCAGCATGTGCGCGATTTGATTCGCACCCATGTCGAACACACCGGCAGCGTGCACGGGCAGCGCCTGCTGGAGGATTTCCGCGACGTGGCCGGCCGCTTCTGGCTGGTGAAACCGAAAGCCGCCAGCCTCGAATCGCTGGTTGACGCTTTGCGTCGCGCCGCATGAAGGTCAAGCCCTTCCAGTTCGTCGATGTGCCGCGCCGCATGCCGCGCGAGCTCGACGTGTCCGTGCGCATCCTGGGCTGGAAGGAAATCTATGGCCAGTTCGACGCGCCGCAGGCGGTCGAACAATCGGCGCGCTGCCTCGATTGCGGTAACCCCTATTGCGAGTGGAAGTGCCCGGTGCACAACTACATCCCGAACTGGCTGGCGCTATTGCGCGAGGGCCGCTTGTTCGAGGCCGCCGAACTCGCGCATGAAACCAACCCCTTGCCGGAGATCTGCGGCCGCGTCTGCCCGCAGGATCGCCTGTGCGAAGGCGCCTGTACGCTGGAGACCGGTTTTGAATCGGTGACGATTGGCTCCATCGAGAAATACATCGTCGATACGGCGTTTGCACAAGGCTGGCGCCCGGATCTTTCGCAAGTGCGCGCCACCGGCAAGCGGGTGGCGATCATTGGCGCGGGACCTGCGGGACTTGCCTGCGCCGACCGCCTGGCGCGCGCCGGCATCGAGGCCCATGTCTACGACCGCCACGAGCAGATCGGCGGCCTGCTCACCTTCGGCATCCCGCCCTTCAAGCTGGAGAAGGACGTGGTGGCGCTACGTCGCAGTGTGCTCGAGGCGATGGGCGTGCAGTTCCACCTGGGGGTCGAGATCGGCAGCGACATCTCGATCGAAATGCTCGAGGCCGAACACGACGCGATCTTCCTCGGCACCGGCGCCACGCAGGCCGTGCACGGCGACCTGCCCGGCCGCGAACTGCCCGGCGTGATGCAGGCCCTGCCCTTCCTGATCGCCAATGCGCGCCGCGTGCTGGGCAGCGCCAACCCAACCAATCCCGCCGATGCGCTACCCGAGCTCAAAGGCAAGCGCGTGCTGGTGCTGGGCGGCGGCGACACGGCGATGGATTGCGTGCGGTCTTCGATCAGGCTTGGCGCCGCCAGCGTCACCTGCGTCTATCGCCGCAGCGAAGCCGACATGCCCGGCTCGCGCCGCGAAGTGAAGAACGCGCGCGACGAAGGCGTGCAGTTCGTCTTCCATCGCCAGCCCTTGGCCCTGGAAGGCAAGAAGCGCGTCACCGGCGTGCGCGTGCAGGGCACCGGGCCGCTGGCCGGCACCGAAGCCTTCGTCGAAGGCGACGTGGTGCTGCTGGCGTTTGGGTTCCGCGCCAGCCCCGCGCCCTGGTTCGAGCCACTGGGCGTGGACCTGGAGGCCAATGGCCGGGTACGCCTGGCCGGGAAGACGTCCGCCACAGGCCAGGCCGCGCTTCCATATCAGACTTCGAATCCGAAAGTCTTCGCCGGCGGCGACAATGTGCGCGGCGCCGACCTCGTGGTGACCGCCGTGCACGACGGCCGGGACGCCGGACTCGCCATTGCCAGGTACCTGATGCCTTAAGCTGTAGGCATGAGCGAACTGCAAGACCTGTCGTCCCTGGTGCGATCCAACACCCCGTTGATCGTGATCGAAACCCCCGATGAAGCCCGCGTGGTGGACCTGTTCCGCCACGTACTGGCCAACGTCTGGCGCGCACTTTTTCGCTGGTCCATCACCGAAGGCATGCGCCGGGTGGACATGGACCGCGAGGACCCGGCCGAAACCGCGCCCGACATGACCACCACGCTGCTGGCCATCAAGGGCCACGACCAGCGCGGCATCTACCTGTTGCTCGATGTCGTCCCCTACCTCGGCTACGCCAGCACGCAACGCATGCTGCGCGAAATACTGGAGCGCCGCGGCAGCCTGGACCACACCATCGTGCTGGTCGGCAACAAGATCGAGCTGCCGCCGGAACTCGAAACCCTGGCCGTGCGCTTCGAGCTGCAGCTGCCCGACGAAAATGCGCTGCTGAAAATGGTGAAGGACGAGGCCGGCCTCTACCAGAAGGAAAACGGCGGCCGCCGCGTCGAGATCGACAAGGAAATATTGGCGGTGATCGTGCGCAACCTGCGCGGCCTGTCGCTGACCGAAGCGCGGCGCATCGCCCGACATCTGATTTTCGCCGACGGCGCCATCGGTCCGGCCGACCTGCCCGAATTGGCCAAGCTGAAATTCGAGCTGCTCAACAAAAGCGGCCACCTGCATTTTGAATACGACACCGCGCGGTTCTCCGACGTGGCCGGCCTTGATCGATTGAAGAAATGGCTCGGCCACCGGCGCGAAGTTTTTTCCAGCGGCGAGCTGCCGGTCGGGCTCGACCCGCCGAAGGGCATCCTGTTGCTGGGCGTGCAGGGTTGCGGCAAGAGCCTCGCCGCCAAGGCCGTGGCCGGCGCCTTCAACGTGCCGCTGGTGCGCCTGGACTTCGGCACCCTGTACAACAAGTTCCACGGCGAGACCGAGAAGAACCTGCGCGATGCGCTGGCCTCGGCCGAACAATTACAGCCCTGCGTGCTATGGATCGACGAGCTGGAAAAAGGCCTGTCCGCTTCCACCGGCAGCGAGGATGGCGGCGTCTCGCGCCGGGTGCTCGGTTACTTCCTGACCTGGATGGCCGAACGCAAGTCGCGCGTCTTTTTGGTCGCCACCGCCAACGCCGTGCATGAGCTTCCGCCGGAATTGCTGCGCAAGGGCCGCTTCGACGAAATCTTCTTCGTCGACCTGCCCGACGACAATGCCCGCGCCGACATCTTCCGCCTGCACCTGGAAAAGCGCCGCGTGGACTGGAGCGAGTTTTCCCTCACGACGCTATCGGAAGCCAGTGCCGGCTTTTCCGGCGCGGAGATCGAGCAGGCCATCGTCAGCGCGCTCTATGCCGCGCATGCCGACAAGCTCATCGTCGATGAAAAACGCTTGCTGGGCGAAATTCGCGGTACCCGTCCGCTGTCGGTGCTGATGGCCGAACAGGTCGAGTCGCTTCGCGAATGGGCGAAGTCGCGCACGGTGCCGGCCGACTGATTGAATTCGTAGCGGCCAGCGCCTTCCGCGCCAGCCGCCGACTCAGCGGCAGCGCAACTGCCTGCGCAGGTCTTCGGCCTTTAGGATCAACGTAATTCCCCGCTTCTGTGCCAACTCGCGCGCAGCGACGCGGGTTTCGGTCTGCGCGATGTATTGATCGAGGTTGCGGCAGGCATCGGCATCGGTGGCGGTGCTGCCAACCAGCGCCAGCACCGAGCGCAGCGTGTTGCTGCTGGCTGCCAACGAGACCGGACTGGTGATCGTGGCCTGGTCATCGGTCACGATGGTACCGGTCGCCACGCCATCGGCCAGGGTCGCCCCACTCACATTGGAAACCGTGACGGTAAAGGTTTCGTCGGGCTCGGCCACAGCATCGCCATTCACCTGCACCTCGAAGGCCTGTCGCGTGCGGCCGGCATCGAGCACCCGACCGACCTGCGCGCGCGCCACATAGTCGCCACCGGACGTTGCGCTGCCATTGCTGGTGCTTATGTCGAAGGACACGCCGGTGGACATCGGCGACGACAGGCTGATCACGAAGCGCGCCGTGACAAAACCGCTGGCGCCCTCGGTGACGCTGGCATCACTGATCGACAGCCCCGACAGGTCATCGTTGACGATGCTGCCCAGGGCCTGGCCGTCGGACACCATCGCGCCGCTGACGTTGAGCAGGTTCACGGTGAAGGTCTCGCGCGCTTCCACCGCGCCATCGCCATTGATGGTCACGTCGAAGGCCTTGCTGCTCTGCCCCGCGGCGATCACCTGCCCGGCCAGCGCCTGCGCCACATAATCGTCGCCCGCCGCGGCCGTGCCGTTGTCGGTCAGGATGTCGAACGAAACCGGCTGGATGATCGGCTGCGAGGATTGCACGGTGAAGCTCAGCGTCTTGCTGCCCGCCTGGCCCTCGGTCGTGCTCGCGTCGGCGACGGACAGCACCGGCGCGGGATTCACCGCGCCCGTGTAGTTGGTGAAGACGCCCTGGCCGTTGTTCGACCAGGCGTACTGGCCGTTGTACTGGCTGTTGGCATCGTCCATGAAGATGTCCAGCTTCCGGTCGCCGTTCACGTCCTGCACGCGGAGGAAATCGAACCAGCCCTGGCTGGTGTCCATGGTCATGCGCGCGCCGGTTTCATCCGTGAACTGGCGTGGCGCGCCCTGGCGCACGATCTGGATCGCGCGACCGGTATAGAACGGCGACTCGCCCGTACGCAGCACGACCAGGTCTCGGCCGCCATCGCCATCGATGTCCTCCACGGCGAAGTCCATCACGATGGCCTTGCCGGGCATTTCCGGAAGCACCGTCTTGCGCGACACGCTGAAGGCGCCGGAAGCGTCGCCCCAGTAGATGGTGTTCGGCGCACCCTCGAATTCATGGCCGCCCAACAGCACGTCGAGGTAACCGTCCTGGTCGATGTCCGCCATCTCGCCGGTGTAGAAATTCTTGTAAAGCACGTCCGAGGGCAGGCGGGATGTGTCCTTGCTGAAGGCGCCCACACCGTTGTTGACCAGGAAGAAGGCAGCTCCCTGCTGCACGACCAGGATGTCCACGCTGCCATTGCGATCGATGTCGCCGGAGGCGGCGGCGTGATGGAAGCCAAGGTGTGACTCCAGCGACGAGTCATAGCGAAGCGTGCCATCTCCGTTGGACAGGAACAGCTGCGGATATTCCCCGGGGAAGGGTGGCTGGTCGTATCCATGGCCGACGATGAAGACGTCGGGCCAGCCGTCGCCGTTGTAATCGCCGACCAGTGCCTTTCGCGCATGGATCAGGCCGGGCTGCGAGGTACTCAGGCGGGTGGCCGTGGCATCCACGAAACCACTACCGGTGTTCATCATGATCTTGACTGGCGTGCGCTCGTTCTGGCCGGTGCCCGAGGCGACCACCACGTCGATGCGGCCGTCCTTGTCGAGGTCTGCGTAGGCTGCGCCATGGGTGAACACGCCCGGGTAGTAGCGGTTGAACCACAGCGTGGACTTGCGCAGCGTGTACGAGCTGCCGGCATCGGCGTCATCGGCCTTCGTGGCCAGCTGCTGCGATTGCGCAGCGGATGAAAACATCGAGGCAAGCAAAGCCACCACCACGCCCACCCGGATGGGCGCTCCACTCAAACGGCTCATGCATTCCCCAATGGATTCGATAGCTTCGCCCCTATCCCAACGTGCGCCATGCAGGCTGTCAATAGCCCAGTTCAATCACATTCGCTCGAGCGGGCGTCTTCACATGCACAATGTCGGGATGATCCGTGACGTGTTTCCCGAATCGCCCGAATTCTATGTGCCGGTCATCGTGGCCCTGGTGCTGATGCGCGCCAGCCATCGGCTGGGCATGTGGCCGTACGCGATGCTCGCGTTGCCCGGCACTATCGCCCATGAGTTCGCGCACTACGCCACCGCGCTGGTACTCGGCGCATCGCCTTCGTTTCCGACCTTGCTGCCACAACGCACCGCGCACGGTTGGCGCTTGGGGTCGGTGACGTTTCGCGCCGGTTTCGTTCGCGCGCTGCCGATCGCGCTTGCGCCCATCGCCCTGTTGCCGCTCGCGATCTGGTGGATGGCCACCTTCATGGCGCCGGCCACCGGCTGGGTCCACTACCTGCACGCCTGGATCGTGGCCGCCCTGGTCTCGGCCAGCCTGCCGTCCTCGGCCGATTTCAAACTCGCCCTGCCCGCCCTGGCCGTCATCGCCGTCGTCGCGCTGGCTTATGCCTATCTGACATGAATCAAGGCGAAAAGGTCTTTAGACAGGCCTGATACGCAAATCCCATGCTGATGGGGGACGTGCGCAATGCAATGCTGGCGATGCTCGCGCCATGCAGCCTGCAACACCTCGCGTCTTATCATTTTGCTAACGAGCCATCAGGGACTCTGCAGTCATGAATCGCCGCTTTTCACTCGTCGTCGCGTCCTTGTTGCTGGCCTCCGGGTCGGCGACGTCGCGCGCCGCCGAGCTGCTGAATGTTTCCTACGATCCGACCCGCGAACTGTTCCAGGCGATCAACACGGAATTTTCCGCTGAATGGCGGGCGAAGACCGGCCAGGCGGTGCGCGTGAATACCTCGCACGGCGGCTCGGGCAAGCAGGCGCGCGCAGTCATCGACGGGCTTGATGCCGACGTCGTCACCCTGGCCCTGGCGGCCGACATCGATTCCATCGCCAGCAAGGCCGGCCTGCTGCCCGCCAACTGGCAGTCGCGCTTGCCAAGCAATAGCGCGCCGTATCGGTCCACCATCGTGTTGCTGGTGCGCAAGGGCAATCCGAAGAACATCCGCGACTGGAGCGACCTCGTGCGCGCGGACGTTGCCGTCGTCACGCCCAACCCGAAGACATCCGGCGGCGCGCGCTGGAACTACCTGGCGGCCTGGACCTTTGCCGCCAAACAATCCGGCGGCGACCTCGGCAAGACCAAGGACTTCATGGCGAAGCTGTACAAGAACGTGCCGGTGCTCGACACCGGCGCGCGCGGCTCCACCACCACCTTCGTCAACCGTGGCATCGGCGACGTGCTGGTGGCATGGGAGAACGAAGCGCACTTGGCCCGCGGCGAAGCGCAGGGCAAGGACCTGGAGATCGTGATTCCCAGCATCAGCATCCTGGCCGAGCCACCGGTCGCGTTGGTGGACAAGAATGTCGATCGCCACGGCACCCGCAAGGTCGCCGAGGCCTACCTGCAATTCCTCTACAGCGCGCGCGGACAACAGCTTGCAGCGCGCTACCACTTCCGCCCATCGCGCCCGGACCTCGTGCCCGCTGCCGAGCTCGCGCAATTCGCCACCCTCACCACCGTCACCATCGACGCGGCCTTCAAGGGTTGGAAGAATGCGCAGGCCGTGCACTTCGGCGACGGCGGATTGTTCGACCAGATCTACCAGCCCAGACGATGAGCCGCCTCCGATGACACTCGCCCTCGCCCGCCGCTGGCGACAGGCCGGACCCTTGCCGGGGTTCGGCCTGACGCTGGGCATCACCCTGGGCTGGCTGGGCCTGATCGTGCTGTTGCCGCTGCTCGCCTTGCTGATAAAGGCAGCAGGGCTCGGACCGCAGGGCTGGTGGGAGATCGCCAGCGACCCGCGCGTGCTCGCCGCGATGCGTTTGAGTTTCGGCACCGCACTGATTGCGGCGCTGATAGATACCGTCATCGGCCTGTTGATCGCCTGGGTGCTGGTGCGCTATCGCTTTCCCGGACGCGCCGCCCTGGATGCGCTGATCGATTTGCCGTTCGCCCTGCCGACCGCCGTCGCAGGCATCGCGCTGACCGCCATCTATGCGGGCAACGGCTGGATCGGCCAATACCTCGAACCGCTCGGCTTCAAGATCGCCTACGCACCCGCGGGCATCGTGATGGCGCTGCTGTTCATCGGCCTGCCCTTTACCGTGCGCACCGTGCAACCGGTGCTGGAAAATCTGCAGGCAGAACACGAGGAGGCTGCCGCATCGCTTGGCGCCAGCCGCTTCACCACCGCGCGCCGCGTCATCCTGCCGCAAATCCTGCCGGCCATGATCACCGGCTTCTCGCTGGCCTTCGCACGCGGTGTCGGTGAATACGGCTCGGTCATCTTCATCGCCGGCAACCTGCCTTACGTCTCCGAGATCGCGCCTTTGCTGGTCGTGATCAAGCTCGAGGAGTTCGACTACCACGGTGCCACGGTCATCGCCACGCTGATGCTGGCCGCATCGTTCGCGATTCTATTCCTGGTCAACAAACTGCAGCGCAAGGTGGCCCGTGGCCAGGCTGTCTGAGCGCAGCCCGCTGATGGAACCGGCCTGGTGGCGCTGGGCGTTGATCTCGTGCGCCACCTTGTTGATCATCGCCGTCGTCGTGCTGCCCTTGGCGATCGTGCTGGTCGAAGCGTTTGGCGCGGGCCTGCAGGCCTACATCGGCAACGTCACCGAAGCCGACACCGTGGCCGCGATGAAGCTCACCCTGCTGGTCGCGGCGCTGTGCGTGCCGGCCAACATCATCTTCGGCATCGCCGCCGCCTGGGCCATCACGAAATTTTCCTTCCCCGGCAAGAACCTGCTGCTGACGCTGATCGACCTGCCGTTCTCGGTGTCCCCGGTCGTGGCCGGCCTGGTGTTCGTGCTCTTGTTCGGCGCGCATGGCTGGTTCGGCTCGGAACTGCGCGAGCACGATATCAAGATCATATTCGCCACGCCCGGCATCGTGCTGGCGACCATCTTCGTCACCTTTCCCTTCGTCGCGCGCGAGCTGATCCCGCTGATGCAACAACAAGGCGCCGACCAGGAAGAGGCCGCGGCATCGCTGGGCGCCAGCGGCTGGCAGATCTTCTGGAAGGTGACCTTTCCCAACATGCGCTGGGCGCTGCTGTACGGCGTGCTGCTGTGCAATGCCCGCGCCATGGGCGAGTTTGGCGCGGTGTCGGTGGTGTCGGGCCATATCCGCGGCCTGACAAACACGCTGCCGCTGCAGGTTGAAATCTTGCACAACGAATTCAACAGCGCGGCCGCCTTCGGCGTGGCCTCGCTGCTCACTTTGCTGGCCCTGATGACACTGGGCCTGAAATGGTGGCTGGAGCGACGCCATGGCGAAGGCCTGGCGCGCACGGTCCGCGGTCACTGAAGGGACGCACGTGGAAATCCTGGTAGAAGGCATCAGTAAACAATTCGACGGCGTCGCGGCCTTGACGCCGATCGACCTGGCGATTCCGTCAGGGCAGTTGGTTGCCTTGCTCGGTCCGTCGGGTTCGGGCAAGACCACGCTGCTGCGCCTGATTGCCGGTCTGTTGCCCGTGGATGCCGGCCGCATCGTGTTCGGCGGCAAGGACGCGACGCGCCTGAGCTTGCGCGAGCGGCAAGTGGGTTTCGTGTTCCAGCATTACGCCTTGTTTCCGCACATGAGCGTGTTCGAGAACGTCGCTTTCGGCCTGCGCTCGCGCCCACGCGCCAAGCGGCCGAAGGAAGCCGAACTGGTGACTCGCGTGGACACGCTGCTGAAGCTGGTGCAGATGACCGACTTCCGCGACCGCCTGCCGGGGCAACTTTCCGGCGGACAACGCCAGCGCGTCGCACTCGCCCGCGCCATGGCCATCGACCCGACCGTGCTGCTGTTGGACGAACCCTTTGGCGCGCTGGATGCCAAGGTGCGCATCGAACTGCGCCGCTGGCTGCGCCGCCTGCACGACGAGACCGGCTTCACCACCATCTTCGTTACGCATGACCAGGAAGAAGCCCTGGAACTCGCCGACCGCGTCGTGGTGATGAACAAGGGCCGCATCGAACAGGACGACACGCCGGACCGCGTATACGCGCGGCCTGCGTCCGCGTTCGTGTTTGATTTCCTCGGCAGGTCCAACCAGTTGGCTGGCGAAGTGCGTGATGGGTTGTTCCATGCCAGCGGATTGGTGGCACCACTCGCTGCATCCAACACCGCCAACGGCCCCGCAACGCTATTCGTGCGACCGCATGACATGCGGCTCGCAAGCAATGGCGATTGCCAGGTGCATGCGCGCGTGGAGGCAGTGCATCGATTGGCCGGGCGCATCACGGTGGATGCGTCGGTTGAAGCCCAGCCGAGGCCGATGCTGATGGATATCGCCGGGACGGATTTGCCGAATGTGCCGGAGCGCGGCGAAATGGTGTGCCTGGGGTTGAACAACTACCAGGTCTTTGCGAACGCCTGACGGCTCGCGGATTGCTACTTGCAATTGCGCGTGGCGGCGCGCCATCCTGCGGCCTTGGGGGGACCCGACCGGAGTCTGCCATGCACCAACTTGCCTTCGCGCTACTTACAACCCTGCTGTCGACGGCGGCGATGGCGACGGCAGCAGCCTCAGCGCCTGAATCCAAGCCGCCGCACGCCAAAGCCAAGCCAGTCTGGCAGGAGTCATTTTCGGACGCCGACTGGCGCCTGGCCTGGAACAGCAAGCGCGACGGCAAGTGGCATATCTACCAACTCGACGCGGCCGGCAGCCCGGTCAACCTGACCCGTCACGTGTTTGACGACTGGCTGTGGAGCACGCGCGACGGCCAGCTGTTCGCGCTGACCACCGAGCGCAAGGAAGACGAGCCTCGCGGCTGGCGCGGACGTCGCCTCGACGCGAGCGGCTCGCCGACCGGCGCCATTGCGAATGAGAAACTCAGCGATGGCTTCGTCGACTGCCTGGCCGATGGGTCGTTGTGCGCGGGCGAAGTGGTGATCGAAAAGAAGAAACGGATCGCCTTGTTCAACCCCGACGGAAGCAGGAGGCAGTTGCTCGGTGATGGCAGCCACGACGACGCCGATCCGCAATTCTCTCCGGACGGCTCGCGGCTGCTGTTCCGTTCGAATCGCGGCGGTTCGTGGGAAATCCATGTCGGCAATCGCGACGGCAGCGACGCGAAGGCGATCACGTCGCATCCGGACAACAACGCGCTGCCCGAGGCGGCCTACGGCGGCGAAGGCCCGGCGCGTTTTTCGCCGGACGGCCAACGCATCACCTGGATGCGCGAGCTTCCCGGGGCGGGCAACGATGTCTGGGTGATGGACGTGGATGGATCCAACCCTCGCAATCTCACCGGCGACCAGGCGGGAGGCGATGGCTATCCCAGCTTCTCGCCCGATGGGCGCCTGATCGCTTTCGATTCGAAGCGCAGTGGCGACAACGAGATCTACGTGATGGACGCCGACGGCGGCAACGTTCGGCGAGTGACCGATTCACCCGGAAGCGACCTCGCCGCAATGTGGGTGCGCGTCCCGAAGGAGGCCGGCAAATGAAGATCGAATTGCGCGCGGAAAAGAAGGTGGATGATGCGACTGCCAAGGCCGACACGGGCAAGACGCTGTCGGAATGGTTCAAGGTGCTCGATTCCTTTGGTGGCCCGGCCAAAGGCCGTCGCGAAATCGGCAGCCACCTCAACGACACCTACAAGCTCGACCCCTGGTGGAGCACGACGCTCAATATCGAGTACGAAGCTGCACACAAGCTGATCGAAAAGGACGGCAAGCCCAAGGGCTACATGATCTGTGCGACCAAGACCATCAAGGCCACGCCGGAGCAGTGTTACGCCGCCTTCGCCAGTGCATCGGCGCTCGACGCGTGGTTAGGGCCGAAGAACAAGTTGGACATGAAGGAAGGCGGCCTGCTCGAAAATGCCGACGGCAATCGCGCCACCATCAGGAAGTTCAATCCGGGCAAGACCATTCGCATGACATGGCAGCAAGCGGACGCCGCAACGGATACGCCTGTTGAAGTGAAGTTTCAGCCTAGTGGCGCGAAGACCACCGTGATGGTGATGCACGACCGCCTGCAGGGCCGTGAACAGGCCGATGGCTTGCGCCGGGCATGGGGCGGGGCGCTGGATGCGCTGAAGGCCGTGCTGGAGAAGTAGTTGCCTGACGCTCGATAAGGGCGCTGTACGAGACTTCTAGGCAAACAGCTGCTCAAGGTTTTTCGGCAGCACGGTACCTGTGAGTTGCCGCGCTTCCTTGGCAATATTTACCGTCATGGTCGTCCGGGCGACGTCGAGCAACGCTTGATCGATTTGCCGGCCCTGCTTTTCGGCTAGCCAGGCAAGCACCGTGGCGAGGTGCCAGAGCGCGGTCTTGCCGTCATGCACGGCCGCCGGAAAGGTCTGGATATGGGTGACCATCAGCTTGCGCATGTTCTGGCGCGAGAAGCCCGCGATTTCGGCCACATCCGTCAGCCCGACGAAATCGGGCGATGCCTCCACCAGCGTCGCGCCCGGGATGGCCCGACGGACATCTCGAACGGCGGACGAGATAGCGGCGTAGGCGGATTTGGCGGATCGCCCGAAATCCAGGGCGATCCGCCCGCGCTGACCGATGCCGACCAGCGCATCGTCGCAGCCCGCCACCGACAGCGCGTCGACGAACTGCTCCGGATCGACGTTGGAATCCGGCAGCCTGAACTTTAGCGTGAACTCATAGTCAGTCATCGTTATTTCCTGGGCCAGGGCTGTAAATCTCGAGGCCCCGCATGTGAGTCGTGCAGTTTTCAACCACCCGCCTGATTTGCTTGCCGTGATTGCCCGGATTCTTCGGCGTACTCCAGATGCTGACGATGCAAAATTCGCCGCAGCGACATGCGTCGTCGTTGTAGGGGCAGTACATCCGCCCCCATGCATTTGAGCCGCCGGGCTCTATGCGCCAGCCGAGCTTTTCGGCGTGGAGCAACGCGGCCTCGACTTCCGGCTTTGGATGCGACCTTCTTGTCACTCGGATTGCTCGAAGAATAGGATGTGGGCCAGTGGTTGTCAATCGACAACCCCGGGGACCGGTCCCAGCTTCGCCCGCATTTGGGCTGTTAAACGTAAGCATTCCCCTTATTGGCGCGTAGTAAGGGGCAGGCAGAACCGAACTCGCGCTAGCATGTCCGCATGTGCCTCATCGCCCTCGCCTGGAACGTCCACCCCCGCTACCCGCTGGCGATGATCGCCAACCGCGATGAATTGCATTCGCGCCCCACCGCGCCTGCAGGTCGCGATCCCGACCATCACGATGTCTTCGGCGGCCGCGACCTCGTGCAGGGCGGCGGTTGGCTGATGGTGTCGTCGCGCGGGCGCATGGCCGCGGTAACCAACGTGCGCGTGGGATTGAATCCCGAGACTGCGCCGCTCTCACGCGGATCTTTAGTGCGCGGATTCGTCTCGGGCAATGCGTCTGCCCAAGGTTACCTGGGCACATTGGCAGCCGACGCGCCGAACTATGGTCGGTTCAACCTGTTGACCTGGGACGGAACTACGCTCGCCTTCGCCACCAATCATCCCCGCTTCGCGACCCGCATCCTCGAACCCGGCATCCACGCGATGTCCAATGGCGCGCTCGACGCCACCTGGCCCAAGGGCACGCACGCAACGCGGGCGCTCGCCGAATGGCTCGACGCGAATCCCGACGAGGCGACCAACACGACGGATTTATTCGACGCCCTGGCCGACACGACACAAGCACCGGACTCGGTGTTGCCCGACACCGGCGTCGGCATCGAACTCGAACGCGCCCTGTCACCGCCCTTCCTGCGCGGCGAAACCTACGGCACGCGTTGCAGCACGATCGTGCTGGCTTCGAAAGCAGAAATCACGTTCCTGGAACGACGCTTCGGCCCCAATGCAGTGCCAGCGGGTGAAACCGCCGCACTGCTAAGCCTCACCAATCGGTAGGCTTATAGTCCTTCAGGAACTGCCCCCACACATGGTTTCCCGAGTTGATCCCGTCAATGATCGGGTCAACGATGCGCGCGGCGCC
Organism: Gammaproteobacteria bacterium RIFCSPHIGHO2_12_FULL_63_22; assembly: GCA_001801685.1. GTDB lineage: Bacteria > Pseudomonadota > Gammaproteobacteria > Xanthomonadales > Xanthomonadaceae > Arenimonas. Next base: position 65,548 of record MGYJ01000041.1, read on the forward strand.
ATCGATGATGTCCAGTGGCGGATGGAAGCGTTCTTCGCGCGTCTTGCGCTCGGCCAGCTCGATCGGGTCTTCATCAGTCACCCAGCCGGTGTCCACGCTGTTCATGTGGATGCCGTCGCCGTGGTAATCGGTGGCGGCGGTGCGCGTCATCATGTTCAGCGCGGCTTTGGCCATGTTGGTATGCGGATGGCGAGTGGTCTTGAAGTTGCGATAGAACTGCCCTTCCACCGCCGACACATTCACGATGTGCTTGTCGCGGCCCGGCGTCTGCAGCATCAAGGGCTTCAGGCGCGCGTTGATCAGGAACGGCGCAACCGCATTCACCAGCTGCACCTCCAGCAATTCCACCGACGGCACTTCGTGCATCTGCAGGCGCCAGGAATTGCGGCCGCGCAGGTCCACCTGCTGCAGGTCCTGGTCAAGCCGGCCTTCCGGGAACAGATGTTGCTGGCCCAGCAATTCGTCGACCAGCAAGGGAATCTGCGACAGCTCGGGCGCATGCGCGATGCCCATGTCGGCGCTGCGCGCGGCTAGCGGCGTCGCGCCATCGTGTTCAAGGTGCGTAGAACCCAGGATGTCTTCGCTGCGCAGGCCTTCGTACGCGCCCAGAACTTTCTGAACTTCAGGCGCCAGGTCGTCGCGATGCGCGCGCTCGCCTTCCATCATGTGTGCGTAGAAGGCGGGCGGTCGGCGCACGGTCTGGCAGGCGTTGTTGATGATGAAGTCGAGCCGCTCGCCGCGCGCGATCAGCATTGAACAAAATGCTTCCACGCTGGGGGTGTGGCGGAGGTCGAGGCCGAAGATTTCCAGGCGCCCGCTCCATGAAGCGAAATCCGGCTCTGCCGCATAGCGCGCCGCCGAGTCGCGCGGGAATCGCGTCGTCACGATCAGCTTCGCACCCGCGCGCAACAACTTCAGGCCGGCCTGATAGCCGATCTTCACCCGGCCGCCGGTCAACAACGCCACGCGCCCACTCAAGTCCGCCGTCTCATCGCGCTTGCGGAAATTGAACTCGGCGCAATCCAGGCACAGCTGGTCGTAGAAATGATGCACGGTCGAATAGTTGGCCTTGCACACATAACAGTGGCGCGGCTCCAGCGTCTGCCGGCGCGCCAGGGTTTCGTCGTCCACGTCCACCGCCGTGAAGTTTTCCGGCGGAAACACATTCGGCGTGGTGAACACCGGCCGGCGGCGCAGGGTACGGATGCCGGTGGAATGCAGGATGTCCTCGTCGTGCTTCACCAACGCGTCCAGGCGCGCACGCTCGGCGGCCTTCAGGCGCTGGCGGCGGGCCACGGGATCGGGGTGATAGACGCTGGCCACGGCCTGCTGCAGGCGGTGGCGGTCGGCCTTGGGCACGGCGTCCAGCAGGCTCATGTCGGCAGCCAGGCTTTCCAGCATGTCGGTGGCGATGCGCAGGCGCCCGGCCAGGTCGGCCAAGTCGGCCGGGGACAGGGTGTCGGCAGCGGTGCCAGACGCAGCGATCGCGCCCGGTTCGGTCGCGGCAAGGGAGTCAGGGGTCTGCAATGGGGTCTTCACGCCGCCATTATCCCCGATTCGGCGACAACCCTCGCCTTGGCCTTGCATTAAGCTGGCATTGCCGCCCCGTTCCGTAACGTCACGACAGCCATGACCCCACTTCGCTTCGACAACACATTCGTGCGCGAATTGCCGGGCGACCCGGAGCTCGGCCCGCGCGTGCGCCAGGTGCAGTCGGCCTTGTATTCATCCATCCATCCCAGCCCCGTGGCGGCGCCCCGGCTGATCGCCCATTCTCCCGAAGTGGCCGTATTGCTGGGAATGGACGAAGCATTCGTGCGCTCGCCGGAATTCGCAAGTGTGTTTGGCGGCAATCAATTGCTCGACGGCATGCAACCCTATGCCGCCAATTACGGCGGCCATCAATTCGGCAACTGGGCCGGGCAACTTGGCGACGGCCGCGCCATCACCCTGGGCGAAACCGTCAACGCCGCCGGCCAGCGTTGGGAACTGCAACTCAAGGGCGCCGGGTCCACGCCCTATTCGCGCACCGCCGATGGTCGCGCGGTATTGCGCTCGTCCATTCGCGAATTCCTGTGCTCGGAAGCGATGTTCCACCTCGGCGTGCCGACCACGCGCGCCTTGAGCCTGGTCGCCACCGGCGAAGACGTGGTCCGCGACATGTTTTACGACGGCCGGCCGCAGGCCGAACCCGGTGCGGTGGTCTGCCGCGTGGCGCCGTCCTTCATCCGCTTCGGAAATTTCGAACTGCCCGCGTCGCGCGGCGATGTCGCGCTGCTGGAAAAACTCGTGGACTTCACCATCCACCGCGATTTTCCGGAACTGGAAGGCAGCGGCGCGGCCCTGCGCGAGGAATGGTTCGGCCAGGTCTGCGAGCGCACCGCGCTGATGATTGCGCACTGGATGCGCGTCGGCTTCGTGCATGGCGTGATGAACACCGACAACATGTCCATCCTCGGCCTGACCATCGATTACGGCCCCTACGGCTGGACCGACAACTACGATCCGGACTGGACGCCCAACACCACCGATCGCCAGAACCGCCGTTATCGCTTCGGCCAGCAGCCGCAAGTCGCGTTCTGGAACCTCAGCCGCCTGGCCGGCGCGTTGATGCCGGTGTTCGACGGCGTCGAGCCCCTGCAAGCGGGGCTGCAGCGTTACGCGCAGGCGCTCGCCCGGCTCGATCGCGAATTCGGCGCGGCCAAGCTGGGCCTGCGCGAACTGGATGACGATGACCTGCTGTTGCGCCAGCAACTGCACGGCCTGCTGCGCGATGGTGAAGTGGACATGACGATCTTCTTCCGCGCCCTGGCCGATATCGACCTTGGACAACCACGACTTACCGTATTCAACGACGCATTTTACGATATCGAAAAGCGCGACAGCATGGCGTCCGATTTCCTGGACTGGCTGCAACGCTATGCCGCGCGCGTCAGCCAGGACGGTCGTGCGCCAGGCGAGCGCCGCGCAGCCATGAACGCCGCCAATCCGCGCTTCGTCATGCGCAACTACCTGGCCCAACAGGCCATCGATCGTGCTGAACAAGGCGACGAACAGGGCGTGATCGACCTGCTTGACGTGATGCGCCACCCCTACGACGAGCAGCCAGGTCGTGAAGCCCTCGCTGCGCGCCGCCCGGACTGGGCGCGCGACCGCGCCGGTTGCTCGATGCTGTCGTGCAGCTCATGAAGGACGACGTCGCCCGGGAGCTTCCGCTGCCAAAGAAGTACGAGCCGCGGTATTTCAACGGCCTGCTGGTGGCGCTGGCGGCAAGCGCGGCTGCCGGCCTGTTGCGCATGAGCCTCGACCCTGTGCTCGGCGTGCGCGTGCCATTCGCCACCTTCTTCATCGCCGTGATCGTTGCCGTGCGTTACGGCGGCCTGTGGTCGGCGGTGCTGACGATGTTCATCGGCCTGGGCTGGGCAATCGTTTCCTGGTTCCCGAAGGGCCTGGACTCCACGGAAACCGTGTTGGCCTGCATCGTGTACCTGTTCACGTCGGCGGCCATCATCGCGCTCGGCCGACAAATGCATGTCGCGGAAGCCTTGGCCCGCGGGCGTTCGATGCAGTTGCAGGACACCGTGCAGGGCCTGCGCGCCAGCCAGGGCCGGCTGCAATTGGCCACCCAGGTGTCCGGCATCGGCGTGTTCGAGTGGGACATCCCGAACGATCGTTTCTCGGGTGAAAACCCCGAAGCCTTCCGCATCTTCGGCCGCAAACCCGATGACCCGAAATTGACCATGGCCGATTTCATGGCGCGCCACTTGCACCCCGAGGACAGCGCGCGCGTGCAGTTGCAGCTACGCCAGGCGATGCGCCCGGGCGAGCGCTTCCATGTCGTGTTCCGCAACCGCCGGCTCGAAGATGACTGGCGCTGGCTGGAAGTGGCGGGCTTGTTCCTGTTCGATGGCGAGCAACCGGTGCAGCTGATCGGCGTGGTCGCCGACATCAGCGAGCGCAAGGAACTCGAGGACAGCCTGCGCAAGATGGCGGCCGACCTGTCCGAAGCCGACCATCGCAAGGATGAATTCCTGGCCACGCTGGCGCATGAACTGCGCAACCCACTGGCGCCCATTCGCAATGGCATCGAGCTGCTGAAACGATCCGACGGCAACGTCACCCAATCCATGGGCGTGCTGGGCGTGATGGAGCGGCAGATGAAACACATGGTGCGCCTGGTCGATGACCTGATCGATGTCAGCCGCATCACCCGCAACAAGCTGGAATTGCGCAAGCAACCCGTGGACCTGGCGCAGGTGTTGCGCACCGCCATCGAGGCCAACCAACCGCTGATCGCCGAAAGCGGCCATCACCTGGAAGTCTCGTTGCCGACCACGCCGGTGACACTCGATGCCGATGCAACGCGCCTGGTGCAGGTGTTCTCCAACTTGCTCAACAACGCGATCAAGTACACCGAGCCGGGCGGCCGGATTTCGGTCGTCGCAGAACGCAACGGCGCGCATGCGCGCGTCGCCATCACCGACAATGGCAGCGGCATCCCGGCGGAGATGTTGCCGAAAGTCTTCGAGATGTTCACCCAACTCGACAGCAGCATCGAACGCACGCAGGGCGGCCTGGGCATCGGACTGTCCATGGTCAAGCGCCTGGTGGAAATGCACGGCGGCACCATCAGCATCCAGAGCGAAGGCATCGGCCGCGGCACGCAGGCCGAGGTGCGGCTGCCAGCGACACTTGCACCGGAGCCTGCACCCTGGACCATCAAGGCCGAGCTGCCGCAGCTGCGACAAGGCCGGCGAATTTTGGTGGCCGACGACAACCGCGATGCTGCCGACAGCCTCGCCAAGCTGCTGTCGATGATGGGCAACGAAGCGCGCACGGCCTACGACGGCGTGGATGCGGTGGATCTCGCCGCGCAATTCAGACCCGACGTAGTGATGCTGGACATAGGCATGCCACGAATGAACGGACACGAAGCCTGCCGTCGCATCCGCGAAATCGCAGGACTCGGAAATACGGTGATGATTGCGGTCACCGGCTGGGGCCAGGACGAGGATCGCCTGCGATCGCAGGAAGCCGGCTTCGACCTGCACCTGACCAAACCCATCGACCCCGCCGCCGTCGACACCCTCCTCGCGACGCTGCCTGCGCCAACACGCTAACTTCTTTAGCCGACGGCTGGCGGCGCCGTGGGGTACAACTTCTACGGCCGCCCCGGCGTAGCTGCATCCTGCGGACTCAGGGGCGTGCGGCCGGCCATCCATGGCCGGCCTCCTACGAAGTCATACCCCACGTCCCCACCAGCCGTCGTGTACGGGCGGGGTGTGTTCAGAGAAATGCATTCGAGCCAAAGCGAAAAGATCCGACTAGATTCCGAGTAATTCGAGACTCAACGCATATGGTGTCTGACGAACGCTTGGCGGTGACGGGGGATGGGTTCGCACAGGAGGCCGGCCATGGATGGCCGGCCGGTCGACCCTGAGTCCGCATGGAGCGGCTACGCCGG
>MGYJ01000041.1:71031-90366 GCA_001801685.1 Gammaproteobacteria bacterium RIFCSPHIGHO2_12_FULL_63_22
CGGGGCGACCAGGGCGGACCCATCCCCCGGCGCCGCCAAGCGTTCGCGCTAACACTAGACGTTAGCGGCGCAGCGGCTTGCTCGTTTTTACCGCGATGCCATCGCGCACCGCATCGCCCGGATACAGCACCACCGTCGCGCCTTCGGAAAGACCGCCGCGCACTTCCGCCGCATGTTCGCCAAACCGGCCCAGTTCGACGGCGCGCAGGCGGGCATGCTTGTCATCGACTTCATACACCGCCCATCGCTCGCCATCGCGAAACAACGCCGCGATCGGCACCTGCAACACCGCGTCGGAATGCCACACGCGGAACCACGCCTCGACGCGATAGCCGTCGCCCAGGCCCGCGCGATTCGCCGGCGGTGCGTCCAGGGTCACGATGGCGCGCACGCGCTGTTCCTCGACGCCCAAGGCCGACACCTTGGTGAAGGCGCCCGGCTCCACCTTGCGGACCCGGCCAGGCAGGATCGTGCCGCCGCCCCACCCGGCCAGTTGCACGAGCGTGCCCGGCGCAATGCGGATGGCATCGGCCGAAAGGATTTCCACCACCACTTCCAGGTCGGCCGGATTACCGATGTCCAACAAGGGCTGGCCCGCGGCGATCGGGCCTTCGCTTTCGACATGGCGCTGCACGATGCGACCAGCGGCCGGCGCGCGCACCACCAGCGGCTTGCTGTTGGGCGTGATGGCGCGGCTGCCCTGAAGGCGCAGCTCGGCTTGCGCGCCGTCGCGCACGGCCCGCGCTTCTTCCACGTGCGCCATCGCCGATTGTTCGGACGCCGCGCTCGCGCTCGCCTCGGCGCGCGCCTGGTCGCGTTCGGCCATCGCGATCATCTTGTTGCGCAACAGGGACTCGGCGCGCGACAGCGCCGCCTGGCGCTGGATGTTCTGGGCGCGTGCCGATGCCAGCATCGCCTCCGCGGCGAGCAAGGCCTTGTCGGCGACTCGCAGCCGCGTCTCGGCCGCCGATTGCGCGGCCGGATCGAGCAATCGCGCCGACACCGGCAACAAAGTGGCGACCGGCTCGCCTGCGGCAACGCTATCGCCTGGCTCCAGCCTGATGCGCTGGAGGAATCCGTCCACCGGCGCCGTCACCTGGAAGCGGGTTCGCAGCCGGGTCCGGCCTTCTTCGCTGAAGCCGACATCAAGCGCGGCGCGCGTGGCCTGTGTCACTTCCACTGGCAGCGCACGCGGCCAGAAGGCCCACGCCGCCAACGCAAGCGCGGCCACCGGCAGGATCAGGTACAGCGGTCGGTCGCGCATTCTGCGGATCATGGACGTCTGCATTTCATTCCCTTGCCTTCAATACCGCAACCAGGTCGAGCCGCTGCACCCGCCGCGCGATGGCCGCACTGGCCGCCAGCGCCGCCAGCATGGTGCACAGTCCGGCGATGCCGTAGGTGGACGGACTGACATAGTGCGGCATGCGAAACAGGTCGGAGTCAAAGCCCATCACCAGCAGGGCAACCAGGGCGTGCCCCAGCGCGAATCCCAGGGGAACGGCCAGCACCGTCAGCAGGGCCAGTTCGCCCAGCAACAGGTAGCCCACTTCGCCGGTGGTGAAACCCAGCACGCGCAGGCTGGCCAGGTCGCGCGAGCGTTCCGACAGCGCCACGCGAGCGCTGCTGTACACCACGCCTGCGGTAATCACCACGCCGAATGCCGTCGTGATCAAGGTGAAGGTAAGGATGGTCTCGGCCATGCCCTCGTAAAAATTCCTGATCGCCACTCGGCGTTGCTCGATCGCCGCCACGCCGGGCCGGCGCTGAAGTTCGACGAACAGCGCCGGCACTTTTGCCGAGTCCACTGCGAGCACCGCGCCATCGAGGCGCGCACCATCACCCAGTTCGCGGTTGAAGGCATCCATCGGCAGATACGCTTGCACGCCGAAGGGCTCGGACACCACGCCGGCCAAGGGCTTGCGCAACACGCGGCGATGGCCCTGCAGGGTTTCCAGTTCGATGATGTCGCCCGGCCGCGCGCCCAGCATGTCGGCCAGGTAATCGGTGAGCAGCAGCCCGCCCGGTGGCGGATCGATCGGGCGATCGGCGCGATCGAACGGTCGCTTCAGCAGGGCGCTGGCATCCACGGCCACCAAGGCCGTGCGATGGCTTGCCGCGCGGAAGCGCACCCACACCGGCACGGCGCGCTGCGCTTCGACGCGGGTTGCGCCAGGCAATGCGCGCAGTTCGTCCAACGCGCGTGGCGTGATTGATTCCGTGAATGCGACTGACACGTCATGCCGCTGTCCGCGCTCGAAACCACGCTCGACCATGTTGTCGATGGCATCGCCCTGGAAGCGCCCCATCATGATGATGGCCGTGCCGAAGCCCAAGCCGACCCAGGTCAGTAGCGTCCTCCAGGGCCGCTGCATCAGGTTGTGCAGGATCAGCCGATGCGCCTGTCGCAGCCGACGCGCCGGGCCGAAGCGTTCGAGCCGGAACCAGGCCGGTCGCCACGGCACGTCCGGACGCATCGCCTCCGCGGGCGCCAGTCGCATCGCACGCAGCACCGGTATCGCCGCTCCTGCCAGCGCGCTGATCGCGCTGACGGCGAAGGCCAGCACCATCACCGAGCCCGGCAGGATGAAGTCGAGGTAAGGCAGGCGGTAGAAATCCCGGTAGAGGCCGGCGATCTGGTGGCCCAGGTAAGCGCCCAGGGCGATGCCGAGGATTGCGCCGACACAGCCAATCAGCAGGGCCAGGCCGGCGTAATGCAGCAATATTTCCCTCGGCGCATAGCCGAAGGCCTTCAACGTGCCGATCTGTTCGCGCTGGCTCGCCACCAGCCGCGACAGCACCACGTACAACACAAAGGCCGACACGGAAAGGAACACACCAGGAAACAGCAAGGCCATCGTGCCGAGCTGCCGGAATTCTTCGCTCAAATAGCGATGCGAGCGCTGGTCCTCTCGCGCAATCGCACCGACGCCGCCGTAACTCGCCAACACGGCGTCCACCGCATCGAGCACCGGTTGCCGGGGCGTATCCGGTTGCAGCGCGAGCGTGACGCTGTTGAAGGCGCCATCCAGATCCAGCGCCGCCTCGATCGCCGGCCGCGGCAGCCAGGCAATGGCGAAGCGGCGCGGGTCCGGGAACATCGATTGCGGCGGCATCTGCGCCACGAACTCGGGCGTTGCGCCGATGCCGGTCACGTGGAATTCCTGGCGGCGGCCGTGCATCACTATCGTCAGCGTCGTGCCTACGTGCAGGCGCTGCGCTTCGGCGAAGGCATCGCTGACGACGATCGCATGGCGGTCGCCCAGGTGGGGCAGGTGGCCCTCGCGCAGGCGCAGCCGGTTCAATCCGGTCGCGACATTGGATGGCATGCTCAGCGCCTGCAGGCTGATCGGATCGTCGAAGCCGGGCAACTCGATGCGGCCGTACGCGACGATGCGCGTATCCACCGCCAGCACGCCGGGAATGCCGGCCAGTCGCGAGGCCACCTGTTCGGGCGCGCGTTTGAGATCGGCGAAGACATCCGCGAAGGCCTGCTCGCGGTAATAGCGGTCGCGGCTCGATTGCAGTGAATTCAGCGTCGCCTGCGACATCACCAGGGTGGCGATGCCGACCGCCGCCACCAGCACGATCGCCACCACCTGGCCGCGCAGCGTCCACAGGTCGCGCCAGCGCTTGCGCGCGAGCATCGTCACCAGGACAGCTCCGACGGCTTCGCGCGAACCTCGTTCCGGTATTCATTCGCAATGCGGCCGTTGGCGAGCTGCAACACGCGATGCGCCATGCGCGCGATGTCCGCGTTGTGGGTGATGATCAGCGTGGTGGTGCCGAGGTCGCGATTCACCGCGTCCAGCGCTTCCAGCACCAGGATGCCGGTCTGCGCGTCCAGTGCGCCGGTCGGCTCGTCGCACAGCAGCACATCGGGTCGCTTGGCGATGGCGCGCGCAATCGCCACGCGCTGCTGTTCGCCGCCGGACATCTGCGTGGGAAAGTGGTCTCGCCTCGCCGTCAATCCGACCCGGGCCAGCGCATCGTCGGGCGACATCGGGTCATCGGCGATCTCGGTTACCAGCGCGACGTTTTCCAGCGCAGTCAGGCTGGGAATCAGGTTGTAGAACTGGAAGACGAAACCCACGTGTTCGCGCCGGAACCGGGTCAGCTCCTTTTCGCTGGCGCCGTCGAGTCGATGGTCGCCATACCACAGCTCGCCGGAGCTGGGCACGTCCAGGCCACCCAGGATGTTGAGCAAGGTCGATTTGCCGCTGCCCGACGGACCGAGCAGTACCACCAACTCACCCTTTTCCAGGGTCAAGTCGACGCCGCGCAGCGCGGCCACGTCCACCTCGCCCATCCGGTACACCTTGCCCACGCCGCTGGCGCGGAAGACTTTCCCGGTGTCAGGGGTCATGGGCCGAGGTGTGACGCAACCTCGGCGGCGACTTGGCGAACGGACTGTTCGCGTGGCACGGGCTGGGCCGCGGGGACGCGGCGGGTGACGGCGATCGCGATGGCGCTGGCGGTGGTGGTGGTTTCCCAGGCGCAGCCAGGGCTGCCGCGCTTGCTGCAGTAGTCGCAAAGGTTTCCGCCGATGGACCGCAGCAAGGCTTCGTGCTGGGCGCCAATCACCCCGCAGGCACGACGCGACGGTCGATAAGGCCAACTCCGGCTCATCACAACCCCCAGCTAGACCAGGACAGGCCCAGTTTGCACCGTCCCGGCCCGGCCGGCTTGACCCGGGTCAAGTTCGGCCTCGGGCAGGGCCGGGCCGGCCCGGCCGGGACCGCCCGGTATAATGGCCAGTCCAGCTCTGCAGCAGGTTTTGCCATGTCCGTGCCCGTCTCCGAACGCCCGTCCGCCATCCTCGACGGCGACTACACGCTCGACCACAAATACACCCGTGACGAGGGCCGGATCTACCTGTCCGGCGTGCAGGCCCTGGTGCGCCTGCCGCTGATGCAGCAGATGCGCGACCGGGCGGCATCCTTGAACACGGCGGGCTTCATCTCCGGCTATCGCGGTTCGCCGCTGGGCGGCTTCGACCTGGAGTTGTGGAAGGCGAAGAAGCACCTGGCGGCCTCGGCCATCGAATTCACGCCCGGCCTCAACGAAGACCTCGGCGCGACCATGGTCTGGGGCACGCAGCAGACCAACCTGTTCGACGGCGCCAAGTTCGATGGCGTGTTTTCGATGTGGTACGGCAAGGGCCCCGGCGTCGATCGTTGCGGCGACGTGTTCAAGCACGGCAATGCCGCGGGCACCTCGCAATATGGCGGCGTGCTGGCGCTGGCAGCCGACGACCATGCCTGCCGTTCGTCCACGTTGCCGCACGGATCGGAACTGGAATTCGTCAGCGCGATGATGCCGGTGCTGAACCCGGCCGGCGTGCAGGACATCCTGGACATGGGCCTTCTGGGTTGGGCGATGTCTCGCTTCACCGGTCGCTGGGTCGGCTTCAAGACGATTGCAGAAACCGTCGAATCTTCCGCATCGGTGAATGTGAATCCGCACCAGCTCGACATCATCCTGCCCGGCGATTTCGAAATGCCGGTCGGTGGCCTGAACATCCGCTGGCCGGACCCGCCGCTCGACCAGGAAATGCGACTGCACCAGTACGCGGTGAAGGCGGCCATCGCGTTTGCGCGCGCCAATCACCTCGACAAGATCATCTTCGATTCGCCGCGCGCGCGCCTCGGCATCGTCACCACCGGCAAGAGCTATCTCGACGTACTGCAGGCGCTGGAATACCTGGGCATCGACCACAAGGTCGCCGAGGACATCGGCATCCGCGTCTACAAGGTCGGCATGACCTGGCCGCTGGAGCCGGTCGGCATCCGCGAATTCGCGCGCGGGCTGGAAGACATCATCGTGGTCGAGGAGAAGCGCAGCTTCCTCGAATCGCAGATGAAGGAGCAGATGTACAACTGGGATTCCTCGACTCGCCCCAGCGTCGTCGGCAAGTACGACGAAAGCGGCGAATGGATCCTGCCGTCCACCAACGAGCTGACGCCGGCACGCATCGCCCGCGTCATCGCCAAGCGCCTGTCGCGCTTCTTTACCTCCGAACACATTACCTCGCGCCTGGAATTCCTGGCGGCGAAAGAACGCGAGCTCGCCCTGCCGCGCGCCGCCTTCCCGCGTGCCGCGCATTACTGCTCGGGCTGCCCGCACAATACCTCCACCGTCGTGCCGGAAGGCTCGCGCGCGCTGGCCGGCATCGGTTGCCATTACATGGTGACGTGGATGGACCGCAATACCGACACCTTCACCCAGATGGGCGGCGAAGGCGCGACCTGGTGCGGCCAGGCGCCGTTTACCAACGAAAAACATGTATTCCAGAACCTGGGCGACGGCACCTATTTCCATTCCGGCTCGCTGGCGATCCGCCAGGCCATCGCCGCCAAGGTCAACATCACCTACAAGATCTTGTACAACGACGCGGTTGCGATGACCGGCGGCCAGCCGGTGGACGGTACGCTGACCGTGCCCGACATCGCGCAGCAGGTGCGCAGCGAAGGCGTGCAGACGATCGTCGTGCTGTCGGACGACATTGAAAAGTGGAGCAACCGCGCCCTGTTCCCGAGCGGCGTGGAATTTTTCGACCGCGTCGAACTCGATGCCGTGTCGCGCCGCTTGCGCGAAACGCCCGGCACCACCGTGCTGATCTACGACCAGACCTGCGCCGCGGAAAAACGCCGTCGCCGCAAGCGCGGCAAGATGGTGGACCCGGCCAAGCGCACGATGATCAACCCGGCCGTGTGCGAAGGCTGCGGCGATTGCGGCGTCAAGTCCAATTGTGTATCCGTGCTGCCGATGGACACCGAGTTCGGCCGCAAGCGCGAGATAGACCAGAGCAATTGCAACAAGGATTTTTCCTGCGTCACCGGTTTCTGCCCCAGCTTCGTCACGGTGAAGGGCGGCGGCATCAAGAAGAAGAAAGGCTCGGGTAGCGAAGTGAATTTCGACGCGCTTCCGGCACCGGTATTCAAGAGCGCACTGGATGAGCCCTGGAACATCCTGATCACCGGCATCGGCGGCACCGGCGTCGTTACCATCGGCGCTCTGCTGGGCATGGCCGCGCACCTGGAACACAAGGGGGGCAGCGTGCTCGACCAGACCGGCCTGGCCCAGAAGGGCGGCGCGGTCACCACGCACGTTCGCATCGCGAAAACCCCGGCCGACATCAACGCCGTGCGCATCGCCGCTGGCGAAGCCGACCTGGTGCTGGGTTGCGACATGGTGGTGGTGAATGATTACTGGGCGCTGTCGAAGATCCGCGCCGACCGCAGCCACGTGGTTCTGAACAGCTACGAGGCGATGCCGGGCACCTTCACTCGCAACACCGATTTGCAGTTCCCCGCGCGCGAGATCATTGCCGCGGTAACGACGGCGCTGGGCGGCACCGATCCGTCGGTGGTCGATGCGTCCGAACTGTCACTTGCATTGATGGGCGATGCGATTGCCACCAACCTGTTCATGCTCGGCTACGCCTGGCAGCAGGGCCTGGTGCCGGTATCGTTCGAAGCGCTGATGCGCGCGATCGAACTCAACGGCGCCGCCGTCGAGATGAATCGCAAGGCCTTCGCCTGGGGCCGCATGGCCGCGCACGACCTCGCCACCGTGCAACAGGCCGCCGGCATCACCGCCGCACCGGTCGCCCTGGACTTTGTTGGCAAGGCCAATGTGGGAGCGGCCTTGGCCGCGACGGCTTCCGCAACCTCCGCCGCCTTCATCGGTGAAGGCAAGCTCTCGCACAACGTCGATGAGACTGTCGCCCTGCGCGAAAAATTCCTCACCGAATACCAGGACGCCAGCTACGCCGCGAAGTACACCGATTTCGTCAAGAAGGTCCGCGCCATCGAGGCCCAGCGCACGCCGGGCTTCACCGGCTTGTCCGAAGCCGTCGCCCGCTACGCGTTCAAGTTGATGGCCTACAAGGACGAATACGAAGTCGCGCGCCTGTACAGCACCGGCGATTTCGAGAAGCGCATCCGCGACACCTTCGACGGCGACTTCAAGCTGCACCTCAACCTGGCGCCGCCGATGTTCAGCAAGCGCGACCACCAGGGGCACCTGGTGAAGCGCGAATTCGGGCCTTGGGTGTTCACCGCGTTCAAGCTGCTCAAGCGCCTGAAGTTCCTGCGCGGCACCGCCTTCGACGTGTTCGGCAAGACCGAAGAACGGCGCATGGAACGCAAGCTGATCGCCGACTACTTCGCGACCATCGAAACGCTGCTGGCCGACCTGAGCCTGGGCAACCACGCGCTGGCGGTCGAGATCGCGCGCGTCCCGGAACACATCCGCGGCTATGGACACGTCAAGGAAGCGCACCTTGCCACCGCGATGGAAAAGCAGGCGGAGCTCCTGGCCCGTTGGCGCGACCCGATGGCTGGCGTTCAGGCTGCCTGATTCACAAGGCCGTTACCGGGGTTAGACTCGGACTTCGAACAGGTTCGGCTGGACGCGTCCGGCCGCACGGGAAAGGATTCCGATGCTTCCGGACGAGGGCGACCAAGCGCAGGCGGTGAACGAAGGCGCGGGCATCGCCCCGGCCAGTGACGCCGACGTCCGGCGGATGGTCGAAGAGATCAGCGATTACGCCATCTTCCTGCTCGACGAGCTGGGCCGGGTCCGCACCTGGAATGCCGGCGGGCAGCGGTTCAAGGGCTACGCGCCCGAGGAAATCATCGGCCGACATTTCCGCATCTTCTATCCGCAGGCGCTGCAGGACCAGCAATGGCCCGAATACGAATTGAAGGTAGCGCGGGAGGTGGGGCGCTTCGAGGACGAAGGCTGGCGCGTGCGCAAGGACGGCAGCCAGTTCTGGGCGAACATCGTCATCACCCGATTGAGGGACGAGTCGGGCAATCCGCGCGGGTTTTCCAAGGTTACCCGCGACCTCAGCGAGCGCCGCCGGCAAGAGGAAATGCTGCGCAATAGCGAGGAGCGCTTCCGCCTGCTGGTGGAAAGCGTGCAGGACTACGCCATCTTCCTGCTCGACGTCGATGGCCGCGTCGCCAGTTGGAACAGCGGCGCCCAACGCTGCAAGGGCTACCTGCCCGACGAAGTGATCGGCAGGCACTTTTCCATTTTCTATCCGCCCGAACTGGTCGAAAGCGGCTGGCCCGAACAGGAACTCGCCAAGGCCCTGGAAGAAGGGCGCTTCGAGGATGAAGGCTGGCGGGTCCGCAAGGACGGTACTCGCTTCTGGGCGAACGTCATCATCACCGCGCTGCGCGACAGCAGCGGCCAGCACCTCGGCTTCGCCAAAGTCACCCGCGACCTCAGCGACAAGCGTCGCATCAGCAGCCTGGAAGACGAAGGACGGCGCATCGCCACCTTCCTGGCGATGCTGGGACACGAGCTGCGCAACCCCCTGGCGCCGATCGCGAATGCGCTGGCCATCATGGACAGTGGCAAGGCGCAGGCCGAGCACCTGCAGCTCGCGCGGGGCGTCATCTCGCGCCAGGTCGCGCAGATGACCCGCCTGGTGGATGACCTGCTGGACGTCGGCCGCATCACCAGCGGAAAGATCAAGCTCGACCTGCATCCGGTGGATGTGGCGAGCGTGCTGGTTGATGCCATCGAAGCCATCGAACCACTGGCGCAGGCCAAGGGGCACCAGCTGATCGTGCAGGGCCTCGACAGCGAAGCCTGGGCCAATGCCGATCGCGCACGCATCATCCAGGTAGTCGGCAACCTGCTGACCAATGCCGTCAAGTTCACGCTGGCGGGCGGCGTCATCACCGTCACGCTTCGCCGTTTTCGCGATCGCGTCGAAATATCGGTGCGCGACTCCGGCGTCGGCATCGCCGAGCACATGCTCACCGACATCTTCCGGCCCTTCGTGCAGGGCGACCAGGACGCGGCGCGCTCACAGGGCGGCCTCGGCCTTGGCTTGAGCCTGGTGCAACAGATTGTGCAACTGCATGGCGGGGACGTGGCGGCCTTCAGCACCACGCTGAACTCGCAAGGCAGCGAGTTCGTGGTGGGCCTGCCGGCGATTGCCGCCCCGCCGAAAGCGGCGCCTGCGGCCGCACCGGCGGCGGCCGTGCGGCGCGACTTTCTGTTGGTGGATGACAACCAGGACGCTGCCAATACGCTGCGCATCGCCTTGGAAATGTTGGGGCATCGCGTCAGCGTGGCGCACGACGGCCTGGCGGCGCTGCAGGCGGTCGCGCAATACAAGCCCGACGCGATGCTGCTGGACCTGGGCCTGCCCGGCCTGAGCGGCATCGAGGTCGCGACGCGCATCCGCGCGTCGGGCGGCCACCAGCCGCGCCTGATCGCGTTGACCGGTTACGGCAGCGACGAAGATCGCAGCGCGACTACCGATGCCGGTTTCGATGCGCACCTTACCAAGCCGGTGGCCATCGACGAGCTGATCCGCCTTATCGACAGCTTGCTTGAAACACCTGCCGTTGATCAGCCTTCGCGGCCGACGTAGTCCTCGAAGACTTTTTTCGCGCGCACCGGCATCACCGTCTGCGCTATCAGGCCCCGGGGTACCGACTCGAGTTTCATCACGCCGTATTCCTGCGGCCAGGTTTTCGGTGGCGGACGCTTGAAGGTGCCCATCAGCATGTCCACCAGCGGCAAGTGGATGGCGTAGTTCACGTCCACGTAGTCGGGATGGCGGGCGTGGTGCCAGTGGTGGTAGCGCGGCGTCACCAGCAGGTATTCCAGCCAGCCGAAATTCAGGCCCAGGTTGGCGTGCGCCAACACCGCCTGCAATCCGACCAGCACGACATACGCGTTCACCGCATCAGGCGCGAAACCCAGCACCACCAGCGGCATCAACACTGCCGAGCGCGTCAGCAATACTTCCACGATGTGCGTGCGCGAGCCCGCCAGCCAGTCCATGTGCCGGCTGGAATGATGCACGGCGTGGAAGCGCCACAACCAGGGCACGCGATGGTAGAGGCGATGCAATCCGGCCTGGAAGATATCGGCCATGAAAACCGCCAACAGGAATTGCGCCCAGATCGGCAGCGACTGCACGGCTTGCTTCACCGATTGCGACGCGACCAGCGCATCCATCGTGCTGGTGGATGCCGTCACCGCAATCAGCACGAATTGCACCAGCACGTGGCTCAGGAAATAGTAGGCCAGATCGGTGCGCCACTCGGGGCGCAGTGGCGACTGGTCACGTACACCCAGCATCCGTTCGATCGGCACGAACACGATCGTCGAGAAAAACAGCGAGATGACGAACCAGTCCAGCCCCAGCGAATACGGCGTGGACTCGATGCGGCCGAAGTGCACGGTGGCGCCGCCAAGCAGCACGGCCAGTGCCGCGCTGCCCACGCCCAGCAGCGCCACGCGGCGGTCGCGTCCGCGCAGGATGGCCACGGTGCCCAGGATGAAGGCGGCGACGATGCCCAGCAACAGCAACTGCCGCGCGAATCCTTCTTCATAGGTGGCGCGGAATTCTCGGCTGGTCAGCAATTGCGGGAAGTGGAAACACAGCACGCCCAGCAGCGCCAGCAGGCCGAGGCCGGCGGACATATAGGCAAACCACGAGCGCCTGGGCGCGGAAGCAGATGCAACGGACGCCATGGAGTTCCCTTTCAATTCGAAATGTCGATAGACGGGTTGAACGCGGCGACAGGATAACTCCGGCCTCGGTCCCCATCCTGCCGCACACCGGTCCTCCCGCGCGCCGCCCCTGTCCGCTGGACAGGCACCGTCGCGTATTCCAGACTGACCCGCAGGCAATCGCCTCGGCCCAAGGGAATCCATGGCCTTCGTCGAAGAGCTCAAGCAGCGCAAGGTCGTCCGCGTCGCCGTGGCCTACCTCGTGGTTGCCTGGCTCGGCGTGCAGGTCGCCTCCATCGCCCTGCCAGCCTTCGACGCCCCGGGTTGGGTGCTGCGCGTAGTGATCCTGCTGCTGGCGCTGGGTTTCCCGCTGGCGCTTATCCTGACCTGGGCCATCGACCTGACGCCTGACGGACCTCGCTACAGCCCCGGTGGCGTCGGCTGGAAGCGTATGGTCGCCATCAGCATTGGCATGGGCGCGCTGGCGCTGGGCTGGTATTTCGTCGGCCAGCCGGCGTTCCGTGATGATGCTTCGAACACGCCTGCGGTCGCGGCAACGACCACGACGTCCGCCGCCCCGGCGAAGGAAGAAGCCAAGAGCGACGCGCGATCCATCGCCGTGCTGCCCTTCGTCAACATGAGCCACGACCCGGCCAACGAATATTTTTCCGATGGCCTGGCCGAAACCACGCTGGACATGCTGGCCAAGATCAAGGACCTGAAAGTCATCGCCCGCACTTCGTCATTTGCCTTCAAGGGCAAGAACAGCGACGTGCGCGAAATCGGCCGCGCGCTCGACGCCGCCCACCTGCTGGAAGGTAGCGTGCAGCAGTCGGGCAAGATGGTGCGCATCACCGCGCAGCTGATCCGCACCAGCGACGGCATCCACCTGTGGTCGGAACAATACGACCGCCAACTCACCGATGTGTTCCAGATCCAGGACGAGATTGCCGCCGAAGTGGTGAAGGCGTTGGAACTGGCGCTGCCTGCCGCGGAAAAGGAGCGCCTCACCGACAAGCGCACTGAAAATCTGGCCGCCTACCAGGAGTACTTGCGCGGCAATGCGTTGCTGCCGAGGCGGCGCGTATCGGAAATGCGCGAAGCGCTGGCGCATTTCGAACGCGCCATCGAACTCGACCCTGACTATGCCGGCGCCTACGCCGCTGCCAGCATGACCCTGGGCCTGCTGCGAAATTACGCTGGCAATCCCAGCGACGAAGAAAAGGCGAAGCGCCGCCGTTACATTGATGAAGCGTTGCGCCTGAATCCCAACCTGGGCGAAGCCTACGCAGCGCGCGCCGGCTTGAATGAAACCGAGCGCAACATCGCGGCCGCGGACGCCGACTATCGGCGCGCGATTGAACTCGCACCAAGTTTTTCCACTGCCTACCAGTGGTACGCCGAGTTCCTGCAACGCGAGGTTGGCGAATTCGAACGTGCCTTGCCGCTGATTCGGCGCGCACTTGAACTCGACCCCTTGTCGCCCATCATCCGCAACGAGTACGCGCTGGCGCTGGCGGCCGACAACCGGATGGATGAGGCGCTCGAAGCCAACGCGCAACTGCTTCGCGAGCACCCGCAATTTTCGGCCGGCCATGCGTCCCGGGCAAACCTGCTTGAAGCGAAAGGCGACCTGGTCGGTGCACTGCGCAGCTGGGACGCGCTACAAAAGGGCGACCCCGCGGCACGCACCCGCATCGCAGCACGATGCGGCACGATGATTCGCTTTGGCGCCCTGGAAGAAGCTTCGATTTGCGCCGAGAAGGCGGCTGCCGTGGTCGGCGAAGCCGAGATCGATGGCCTTCGGCGGGGCCTGATGATTGCGCGTGGCCAGTACGAGAAAGCCCATGCGAACCTGCAGTCGCAGCCAACACCGCAGGACCCCTGGACCTTGCTGAGCATGCAAGTGGCGACGGAGCGATACAAGGAAGGCCGGGCCTTGATGACGTCGCTGATGCCCGAGGCGTTCGCCCAGCCACCCCGACTGACATCGAACTTCCCGGCGGACGGTGCGCTGGCGGGCTTGCTGCTGATGAAAACCGGCGAGACAGCCCGCGGACGCGACCTGCTTCAGCTCACGATCAAGAACCACGCCACCCGCCCGCACACCCAGTACATGTATGGGCGTGGCTGGAACGATGTGATGGCGTGGAGTTTCCTCGGCGATTTGAAGCAGGCGTGCAACGCCCTGGGCGAGGCCGTGTCCGCAGGTTACTTCTTCGACCTGGAGATGCTCACGCACGTCCCGCAGCTGGCCGAGCTGCGCAAGCAACCCTGTTTCGAAATGCACATCGCGCCGGCGCGCGCCAAGGCTGCCCAGCAACGCGAAGCCGCACGCAAGGCCGGCCTGCTCTAGCCGACCGGCGGTTGGTTGCGCACGCGGCGCATCCAGCGGCGTTCCAGCCACCAGCCCAGTCCGCTCGCCATCAACCATCCCACGAACCAGGGCCAGCGCGGCCCCGGTGACTGGGTTTTCGATACCGTCGTCGTCACAGCATCGGTGGCCACCAGGGCCAGTGTCTGGTCACGCAGGCGACGCGCCGACAAGCCCGGGGCTTCATTCGCGTCGCGCACCACCCAGTCCATCGCCGCGTCGCCGCTGCGCACGCGATGCCAGCCCGGCGTTGACGGCCAGTACGCGGCGCAACCCTTTCCTGCGGTCGCTGCATCGATCACCAGGCGCGTGCTGTCGCCGCGCGCATCAATCACCGTCGCGCCGTCGCGAAGGCGACACAGCACCAACCGCTGTTGGATTCGCGGGTCCTCGCCCACCAGCACGGGCGAGGGCTCCGCATTCGCGCGGGCCAGCGTGGTGAAGGCTTCGCTCCACGCGCGGCCGTGGCGCGACGCCTGTCCCGACAAGACCAGGCGGAACGAATCGCCCAGCCACCACAGTCCTACCCGACCGCGGCCGACATTGCGCCAGGCGGCCAGTGGCTTGCCCGAGGCATCGACCAGCAGTGATTGCGCATCGCCCGCCGCCACGCGCACGGGCTGCCGCACCAGGCTCGGCGTTTCTTCGGCCACGCCAGCCAGCGTCACAGTCGTCGGCGCGTCGTCCTGCTTTACGTCGAGACCGAAACTCCTCAATTGGCTGATGTCGCTGCCCGACAAGGGCCCGGTAATTCGCAGCAACACGCCCAGTCCATTCGCGACGGCCTCGCGCAATACAGCGCGCCGCGATTCGCCCAGCTCGCGCCACGCGCGCTCATCCAGCACGACCAGGTCGAACCCTTGCAGCGTGGCCGCATCGAAGACGACCGGCGCATCGACCAGTCGCAGCCCACCGCCCAGGCTGACCTGCGTGCGCAACTGCACACCGGCATCCATGGCCCAGCGACGAAGGTACTTGAGTTCCGGACCCGGTCCGCCAGCCATCATCAACACACGCGGCTTGCTGCCTTCCACGGCCTGCATGTCCACATTCACAGAGTCGACCGCGCGGCCTTTCGCATCGCGCACGCGCAAGCCATAGCGCATGCGGCCCGGCGCGGGCGCGCTGCTGCCCAGCGTGAAGCGACCTTGCGCATCGGCCTTGCCACGCATCACCACGGCGCCCGACGGATCGAGCAACTCAACGGTCGCATCGGTGATGCTGTTGATCGTGCCCGATGCCGACCAGTGCGTGCCTACCGTTACTTGCGATGGCGCGATAACCTCGATGAATCCGCGCGGCAAGGCCTTCGGTTCGAAGGCCAGCGCGCGACCGCGCGCGGCGTCGATGTCGCGCTGCACGAGCCCGTCGCCGAGTATCCGCAAGCGCGCATTCGGCGGAAGTCGGCGCAGCGCCGTCGCGAGGTCGGGGACCCGTTCGACGTCGGCAAGCAACGGGGCTTCGGGCAGGGCCGGCAACTTCGCGCCGCGCGCGTGCGCGCTCAGCTGCGTCGCCGTGGTGCCGGCGGTGGCGACCAGCAGCGACTCCGCCTCGTGCTCGACCATTGGCGGAAACAGCGTGAAATACAAAGCGAGCCCGGCGACCAGTTGCAAGCCCAGCAAGGCCGGGCGACGCATGCCGATGCGCAACATCGCGAGCAAAACCGCCAATCCGATGCCGATGCCGGCGAGCAGCTGCAAGGTCATGGCTTGCGCGCCTCTTGCAGGGCGTCCAGGTAGGCACGTCCGCGTGCATCGGGCACCGTTCGCGCTTCAATCGCGGGCACCGGTGCCGGCAGTAATTGCCAAAGTCGCTCGCGCAGTTTTTCTGCGCAGGCAACGCAAGCACGATCCGATCGCCACGCATCCATCGCGGCAAACACGCCCAGCGCATCGGGCACGCTGCCCTCGTTGGCGCGCAACCAGGTCTCGAATTCATTCGCGACGGCGTCCAGCGATGCCGGCGTGCCGCCCTCCAACAATTGCCAGAAGCGCCGCGCCGGCGAAGCGTCGAGCTCAGCCGGCGACAATGCAAAGCCTGCCGGATTCGCGCCACTGCGATCACCGCCCATGCGTCGCGTTTCATCTACCGGCGGCAGTTGCAGGCCGACCCGCGCCAGGTAGATGCGGCTCGCGTTCTGCACCTGCTTGATCAGGCGCAGCGCGCGGTATTCGTAAGGCAGGGCTTTCTGCGGATTGCCCTGGCGCAGGTGCAGTTCCGATTGCCACATTTCATCCAGCGCCGACTTCAGCAACTTGCGTGTGTCGGGGTCGAGCAAGGTCGCGGCCTCTGCTTCATCGTGGATATGGCCGAAGGCCTCCACGACCGAGGTGGCATCGCCGGTAGCCGTGGCGTCGACCTCCGGCGCGTCCTCCGCGGTTTCCTGCGCGTGGCTGGTTTCTTCGCCGAGGAACTGTCCGTAGCGCAGCCGCAGTAGTCGCTGGTCCACGCCGATTTCGTCGGATCGCTGCAGGAATTTTTCGGCGCTGAGCTTGCGCCGCTCGGCCAGCAACGCCTCGCTGTCGATGATGATCTGGCGCTGGCTGCGGAAATAGGCGGGCAAGGTCCGCTTGATCATGCCTTCCACGCCGGTCGCTTCCGCGCCGGTCTCCGGCGGCCAGCGCAGGATGAAGCTGGCGCTGCGCGTAGTCTGCGCGGCAGGCTGGCGATTGTCGTTGACCGACAGACGGACCACCAGGTCATCGCCCACTGCGAATCCCGATGAAGCGAGGTCCAGCTGATGCCGATAGATCCGCTTGCGCGCATCACCCTTGCCGGGCAAGGACATCGTGCGCGCGCTAACCGTGATGTTTTCGCCGCTGCCCTGCGCCAGCGTGATGCGCAATTGCGCGGCGCCCAATCCGAAATCATCGCTCGCCTCGAAACCCAGCGACCACGTTTCCTGCCCGGCATCGAGCAGGCTCAGGCTGCGGTCCGGCGCCAGCACGCGGATCTGCGGCGGCTTGTCGGCCACCACGTCAATGCGTTGCAGCGCGGAGGCGGGCTGCTGGTCGCTGCCCAACAACACGCGATACAGCGTGGACTTCGACAACGTCCGGCTGCCTGTCCAGGCGCCGTCCGTCGCCTCGAGCGCCAGGCGCGATCCGTCGTGGAAAACAAGCGTCACCTGGCTGGGTTCACCGGAAAATTGCAGGGTCCAAGCAAGTCGGGAATTTTCGGGCACGCGGGTCGGCAGTTTCTTCTCGGTGCGCGCGGGCAGCCCGGTGTACGAGGGAGGCTGGATGCGAATTTCCTGCGAGACCAGTCGCAGTGCGGTGCTACCGGCGGGGACCGAGGCGGCATCGGCTCTCCGGCCCGCATCCGGCACGGTGCGCGTCGGCAGCCAGGCAATCGCGAGCGCGATGGCAAGACTTGCGACGGCGCTCGTCAGCATCGCGCGATGCGGCCACGCAGGACGCAAGTCGGGCACGGGCCGCAGTTGATCCAGGCGCGATGCAATTCGATCACGCTGCCACTGAGCCAGCAGCGGCAACTGCGCTGGCGATTGCAGCAACAGCGCAGCACTGTCTTCGAAATTCTTGTCCGATGCATCCAGTCGCCGCGCGACCCAGGCATCATCGATGCCCTGTCGCGACCGCCACGCGCCGGTGATGGCGATGATCGTCGCCGCAGGCACAAGCAACCAGGCCCAAGCTTGAACGCGCCAGGCAATCGCGGCCGCCACCAGCAGCCACGGCAACAGCAAGCCAAGCGCAATCGCCATTTGCCGATTGCGCGCCCGGTTACGGAGCGAAGCGAGCAAGTCGAGGCTCACAGCGCGAGCCCCCGCGTCGCCCGTGTCGCAACCCAACGCTCGACCAGCAGCAAGGCGACGGCCAACAGGGCCAGCCAGGCATCCAGCGGCT
Organism: Gammaproteobacteria bacterium RIFCSPHIGHO2_12_FULL_63_22; assembly: GCA_001801685.1. Lineage (GTDB taxonomy): Bacteria > Pseudomonadota > Gammaproteobacteria > Xanthomonadales > Xanthomonadaceae > Arenimonas. The sequence continues at coordinate 88,765 of MGYJ01000041.1, forward strand.
CAGGCACCGGCTTGTAGCCCTGCCCGCCCGTGCGCGGCATGGCGGCGACTGCCGTCGCGCGCGCAGGCGCCTGGGCTGCGCCATCCAGCCAGGACTCGAGCTGGTCTGGAAACCCGGCGTCGAGCAATAGTGGCGTCGCCTGCGCCGACAAGGCGGACTGCAAACGGATAACCCGTCCGCGCCCGAAGATGGATTCGCGCGCCAGTACCCGGCCTTCGCCATCGCGCCAGGCGGGCACGCCTGCCGACGCTCCCTCCATTCGCGCCGCGGCATCGAGCACCAGCACGCCACCGCTGCGCGTCCATTGCGCGATGCTGGCCGGCACTGGACCGGGCGACAACCACGCGAGGTGGCGTGCGCCCTTGGACAGTTCGCGCCCCGTGTCACCCGCATCGACCGGTCGGCCGATCGCGCGCGCCGCGGCTTGCAGATAGCGCGATGCCTCGTCGCGATCGGGGCTGCTGCGGATGGCGAGCGGCGCCGGCTTCGCAGGATTGGTCTTGACGGCGGCAGTACCCGCTTCCGGACGCGATGGCACGATCTGCCAGTCCACCTTTCGGGAAAGCCTAGGTCGTTCGCCATCCAGTCCGTCAACGATGTCCGGCACGAATACGGTAAGGGCCGTGCGTGGCGGCAGCTGCGCGTCCATCTCGCGCAACAGGCTGGACAGCGCTTGTCGTGGCCCCGGTCGCGGCTCGTCGATCGAAGGGAAGCCCGGGGCGAGCCAGAACCATCTCGCATCGGCCAAGGACTTGCCGTCGTTGTCGTCGCCGCCCTTTCCCGGCGCTGGCGCCTGCGCCGCGCGCAAGGCTTCCGCATCCAGCGTCGTCGCCACGCCCACCCAGGGTTTGTCCGCACCGGCACCGGTCATCACCGGCCGCGCGAACAACAGCGCGACGCTGGCGACCAGCAACAGTCGCAGCAGCAACAGGAAGATTTCCTCGAGTCGAATGCGGCGACGTGGCCGCAGGCGCGCGCCAATCCAGCGCAGCGCGGCGAAGGGCGTCGGCCGCGCTTCCGATTGCCGCTGCAGATGCAGCAGCAGCGGCCACAGCAGGGCCGCGAGCGCCGCCAATCCGATCGGCGCCAGCAATAACAGGTTCACGCGCGCTCCGGCACGGTGCGCGAGGCACGGGCGGGAAACAGTTGGCGCAAGGGCTGGTCGAGCGGTTCGTCCAGGTGCCAGGTGGCAAGGCGCACGCCCGCCGTCGCGAGACGCGCGGCCAACGCGGCCTTGGCGGCAGCGAAGCGCGCCAGGAATTCATCGCGCGCCGCCGGGCCATCGGCCAGCACCGGGTCGCCGCCTTCGGGATCGATGAAGCGACGACCGCCGCGGAACGGGAAGTCTCGTTCTTCGGCAGTCAGCAACTGGATGAAGGAAAGATCGCGGCGTGCTGCCGACAATCGTTCCGACAGGGACACCACGGCTTCATCGAAACCATCGCTCAATACCACGGCAAGATCGCCGGCGCGGATGCGCTCCCAGGCAGGTCGCAGCGCGGCTTCGGCCGGCCACATCCCATTGGCACGCAAGGCGTGCAGTTCCAGTTGGCAACGATCGCGATGGCGGGGCCCGCTGGCCGCGGGAATCATGCGCAGGCC
>MGYJ01000042.1 GCA_001801685.1 Gammaproteobacteria bacterium RIFCSPHIGHO2_12_FULL_63_22
ACCGCAACGGCCAGGCGCTGGACGCGCACGTCGATTTCAATCGCCATCCGGTCACGAACACGCACCGTCGATTGAACCTGATCATTTACCTCAACCCCGACTGGCAGGGCGAGTGGGGCGGCCTGCTCGAACTGCACAGCGACCCGCACTCCGACCACGACCAGGTAACCCGGGTGGTTCCACTATTCAATCGCGCCGTAATCTTCGAAACCACCGAGCACAGCTGGCATGGCTTCTCGCCCATCAAGCTGCCGGCATCACGCCAGGACGAAGCGCGCCGATCCATCGCGCTCTATTTCTATACGGCGCAGCGACCCGCCGATGAGCTGGCGGCAACCCATTCAACGGTCTATGTGGGTCGGCCGTTGCCGGACCATGTTGTCGCGGGCGTGACGCTGGCCCAGGCGGACGTCGATGAAATCCGAAGCCTCCTGCAGGGCCGGGACCTTCACATCCAACGCTTGTACCGCGAGACCAGCCAGCTCAATGCCAGGCTCGAACAGGTCTTGCGCGCCGTGGGACTGGTCCGCGGCAGCCTGGCGTTTCGCGCGCTGGCTGCCATCCGGCGGGCGCTTCACCGCACGGGTCCCTGAAATTCGCTACGCTAGGCCGGGAAAAGTCGGGGAGAGAGTGAAGCCATGCCTGTCCAGACGTTTTTCGCCGAGCTCAAGCGCCGCAAGGTGTTTCGCGTGGCGGTGGCCTATGGCGTCGTTGGCTGGCTGATCATCCAGTTTTCCACCACGGTTTTTCCGCATCTGCAGATTCCGGATTGGGCGACGCGCCTGGTGCTGATGCTGGTGTTGCTGGGTTTTCCCATCGCACTGATCCTGGCATGGGCTCTCGAACTGACACCCGAGGGCGTTCGCCTTACCCATGCCGTGGACCAGCAACTCGACCGCGAAGTACCGGCGGCGCACTGGGGCCGGAAGCGGCACGCACTCGCCTACGCGACGGTGGCTGCCGTGGGCGGCCTGGTCGTCTTCGCCAGCCAGCGCTGGTGGCAGCCGGTATTGCAAGGCGCCAGCACGACGACAGCATCGGCCACCCGCGACGACCGTCCTGCGCCCGTACCGGGCAACAAGTCCATCGCCGTGCTGCCCTTCGTCAACATGAGCGACGACAAGGCCAACGAGCATTTCGGTGATGGCCTGTCGGAAGAATTGTTGAACCTGCTGGCCAAGGAGCCCGGCTTGCGAGTGGCGGCGCGCACATCGTCCTTCTCTTTCAAGGGCAAGGACGCCACCATCGGCGAAGTGGCCAAGGCGCTGCAGGTGGACTCGGTGCTGGAAGGGTCGGTGCGTCGCCAGGGCAACACCGTGCGCGTGGTCGCGCAGTTGATTTCCGCAAGCGACGGCACGCACCTGTGGTCGGAGAAATACGACCGCGAGATGAGCGATATCTTCGCCGTGCAGGACGACATCGCCGACAACATCATCAAGGCGCTCAAGCCGCACCTGATGGCCGGCGGAACGACGCTCAATCGAAGCCATGGCGGGTCGATCAGCCCGGCCCTGTTCGAGCGATTCCTGCGCGGGCGAAGCAAGTTCCACGCCGGCGACGAAGCCAGCATGAAAGCCGCCTACGAAGACTTCCTGGCCATCACCCGCGAAGCGCCCGACTACGCACCGGCACACGCCTGGCTTGCGCTGGGATGGCTGTCGCTGCGCGACAAGCCCGACAGCGTGGCCCTGCCGGCCGCGCAACAGGAAGTGGAACTGGCGCTGAAACTCGATGCCGACGAAGCCGTTGCCTATCTCGCCCAAGGCGCGATACACGAGCGCCGCGACGACAACGCCAAGGCCATGGCGTCGCTGGATCGCGCGCTGGAGATCAACCCCGCCATGGTCGAGGCGCACCTGGCGCGGCAGTGGTTGCTGGCCTCTACCGGGCGCGGCGCGGAAGCCGTTCAAGAACTGGAAGTGGCGCGCAAGATCGATCCGCTGCATCCCGACGTGCTCAGGGACTTGTCGCATCTGTTGAACCTGCAGGGCAAGCGCCGCGAAGCCTTCGCGCTACTCGATCAACTCAGGCCCATCAACGCAAACTCCGCGATGGAATCGGAGCTGCATCTGTACAGCGACAACCAGGAGCCGGCGCGCGGCGCCTACATGGCGAGCCGTTTCCTGGAGACGGATCCAGGCAACCCGGTGGCGTTGGACTGGCTCACCTCCTTCAACCTGACGCTGGGTCTTCACCACGAAGTCGCTTCATCGAAGGACGACCGTCGCTTCATCTCGCTGGCCGTGCTGGGCCGCCGCGCCGAAGCCCAGGCCGCCGCCGCGAAACTGATTTCCACGCGCCAGGATCCAACGGCGAAGCTGGTGGTCGAACATAACTTGCGCCTGGCGCTAGGAGACCTGGACGGCGCCGAGAAAGCCCTGCTGGAGGCGTGGCGCGCAAACGAATCGGGAGCACTGGGCAATGAGTTCGGCATCATCCAGGCGGTCAGCCTCGCGGCCTCGCTGATGCGCAATGGCAGCAAGGCACCTGCCGCCGAAGTGATCGCGGCGATCGACAAGGAGATTGCCGGTTACAGCCCCTTGCACCAGGCTGGAACACTTCAATTCCAATTCTGGCTGGCCTGTTTCCAGCACCGCACGGACGATGCCGTGCGCTTGCTCGACGAACTGGCCGACCATGGATACCAGGGGCGCTGGCATTTCGGCGCAGCCATGCTGCAGATGTCGGTATTCGACAGCGAGCCGCGCCTCAAGCCCGGCCTGGACCGAATCATGGCCAACCACGTGGCGCAATTGGCCGAGCTAGCCCGGCTGCAACGCTCCGGCATGAACGTGGCGCAGGCACGCGCCGATTTCCTGACCCGGCACGAGTCGGCAGAGTAAAAGCAAACCGCCATTTCAATCCGTTCCCTCCCTTCCGCGAGATCCCGCATGAGCAAGCTTTTGCCGTTCGCCAGTGCAACACTGGTCCAGTCCGTCGCTTTCGCAGTCGCCATGGTCGTCGCCCCGGGACTCTCGGCTTCGACCGACCTTGACGCCATCCGCACCGAAGTGGCCAAGCGTCACGATGAATCGGTCAAGCGACTGCAGGACTGGATTGCGCTTCCGTCCATCGCCGCCGAGAACCTGAACTATCCGGCCGGCGCCGAGATGATGGCCAAGCTCGCGCGCGAAGCGGGTTTCCAGCAAGCCACGGTCATCAATACCGATGGCAGGCCTGGTGTTTTCGCAACACTCGACGCCGGCGCGGCCAAGACTGTCGGTCTGTATTTCATGTATGACGTAAAACAATTCGATCCTGCCGAATGGGCGTCGCCGCCACTGGAAGCACGGCTGGTCGACAAGCCGGGCCTGGGCAAGGTGATGATGGGCCGCGGCGCAGTAAACCAGAAAGGGCCGCAGGCAGCCGTGTTGGCTGCATTGCATGCCATTCGTGGTGCAAATGCCAAGATGCCGGTCAACCTCGTGCTGATCGCCGAAGGCGAGGAAGAAATCGGTTCGCCGAATATCGGCCAGATCGTGCGCCGGCCGGAAGTCGAGGCGGCGCTGCGCAAGACCGTGGGCGTCTTCATGCCGGCGGCAGGCCAGGACGCCGAAGGCAACGTCACCGTGAGTCTCGGCGCCAAGGGCGTTTTTGAACTGGAGCTGGTGGCCAGCGGCGAGAAATGGGGTCGCGGTCCGGCCAAGGACGTGCACTCGTCATTGAAGGCAATGGTGGACAGCCCGGCCTGGCACCTGGTGAAGGCGCTTGACTCCCTCGTCTCTGCCGACGGCAACACGATCACGATCGATGGCTATCCCAAGCCGCTGCCGCTGAGCGCGGAACACAAGGCAATGATCGCCGAGGCGGCAAAACGGCGCAGCGAAGCGCGGGCCAAACAACAGTTTGGCGTGCAGCACTGGATTGACGACCTGTCCTGGCAGGAGGCGAACGAACGACTGGTGTCGCAGCCCACGGCCAACATCGAAGGCCTGGTGGCCGGCTACACGGGCCCCGGCGGCAAGACCATCCTTGCCCATCGTGCCGTGGCCAAGATGGACATGCGGCTGGTGCCGGGGATGGCAATGGCTGATTCCGTCGCCGCGCTGAAGGCGCACCTGGCAAAGCGCGGATTTGGCGATATCGAAGTCAACGTGACCGGCGGCTACGACTCGACCAGCACCGACGCCAGCGCACCGCTGATCCAGGCGCAGGTCGCCGTGCTCAAGCGGCGCGGCATCGATCCGCTGTTGTGGCCGCGCAACGCCGGGTCCTATCCGGGTTACGTATTCACCAACGAGCCCCTGAGCCTGGCTTCGGGGCACTTTGGCCTTGGCAATGGCAGCGGCGCGCATGCGCCCGACGAGTACTACCTGATCGAATCCACGAACCCGAAAGTGGAAGGCTTCGACGGTGCGGTGATGTCGTTCGTCGAATACTTCCACGAGCTGGGGCGCTAACCATGCGTTCAACTCTCCTGGTCCTTGCCTCGCTCGCCGCCGGCAGCGCAGGCGCCGCCTCCATGCCGAACGGCCTGCCCGAGGCGGCCGTTGCCGCCCTGGCCACCGAAGTGAGCGGCGATACCGCGAAGCGGAACCTGGAAGGCATCGTGCAGTTCCATCGCGAACGCGGCTCGCGCGGCTTCCATTCGGCGGCCGTACTGGTGGCGGAACGCGCGCGGGCCTATGGCCTGGCCGAGGTGGAGATACTGCAGTTTCCCGCTGACGGAAAAATCTTCTACGGGACGCAACGCTCGCGCCCGGCCTGGGATGTGGAGAGTGCCGAGTTGGTTGAACTGGCTGGATCGCGGCGAATCACGATCGCCAGTTATGCGTCGGAGCCGATCGTCCTGGCCGAAGACAGCGAGTCCGCGGACGTGACCGCCGAGCTGGTGGATGTCGGCGACGGGTCGAAGGAAGCCGACTACGCGGGCAAGGACGTCAAGGGAAAGATCGTGCTGGTCGCATCGTCGGCTGGCGCGGCACAAGCGGTGGCGGTAGGGACGTTCGGTGCAGTGGGCATCGTCAGCTACCAGCAAAACCAGAAGACGGCGTGGTCGGGCGACAACCAGGACCAGATCCGCTGGGGTCACCTCGATACTTTTTCGGCGCATCCGACCTTTGCCTTCATGGTGTCGTCCAACACCGCGCGTGGATTGAAGCAGCGGCTCGCCGCCGGCGAACGCATCCGCCTGCACGCAAGCGTCAAGGCGGGACAGCATGCCGCAGCTTATGAAGTGGTGACGGCCGTCATCCGCGGCGCCGATCCGAAATTGAAGGGCGAGGAGATTGCATTTTCATGCCACCTCGACCACCAGAAGCCGGGCGCCAACGACAACGCCAGTGGCTGCGTGACCATCCTGGAAGTGGCGCGCACGCTGCAGAAGCTGATCAGCGAAGGAACCCTCGCTCGACCCGCGCGAACCATCCGTTTCATCTGGCCGCCGGAGATCGAAGGCACGGTCACGCTGCTAAATGCGCGGCCGGATTTCGCGGCCCGCATCAAGGCCGTAGTGCACATGGACATGGTCGGTGGCGGGCCGGCGACGCAGGCCGTGTTTCACGTCACGCGCGGACCGGCAAGCCTGCCGTCCTTGGTGCACGGCGTGGCCTGGAATTTCGCACAATGGGTGAACGAGCAAAGCTATCAATTCGCTGCGTCCGGCAAGTCGGCTTATCCGATGGTTGCGGCTGGCGGTGGCAAGGAGCCGCTGCGCGCGGAAAGCTCGCCGTTCTCCATGGGCAGCGACCACCAGGTCTACCAGGATTCATCGTTTGCGATTCCCGCGATCTATTTCAATGACTGGCCGGATCGTTACATCCATACCAACCTCGACTCGGCCGCGAATATCGATGCGACCAAGCTGGGCCGGGTGGCCTTCATCGGCGCTGCCACTGGCTACGCACTAGCCAGCGACGAACGGATCGCCGCCGATTCGAGCACGCGCGTCGAAGCGCAAGCCCCGCCATCGCGAGCCAGCGG
>MGYJ01000043.1 GCA_001801685.1 Gammaproteobacteria bacterium RIFCSPHIGHO2_12_FULL_63_22
CTTCGTCGGGCGGTCCGCCACGCGGCGGTGGCAATGAATTTTCTCCCGACCTGGTGCCGTCGCTTGGCGACGGACAGACCGGCTTTGGTGGCATGGGTGGTGGCGATGCCGGCGGCATGATGGGTGTGATGGCGGGCGGCGCGGGCGTGGCCGGCGACGGCAGCGAAGTGCTCGACCGGCTGTTTGGTTTGCTGAGTGCGCGCCGCGCGCCGGGCCCGGAAGCGTACGGTGCGCCGGCCTTGTGGCCGCAGGGGGCTGGGCCGGGACAGCCGGGTTGGAACCCTGCTGCCAGTTATGGGCCTGCGCCTGGTTTCGGGCCGCCACCGGGTTATGTCCCCGGGCCCGGATTTGTTCCTGGGCCGGGATACGTGCCAGGCCCGGGCTATCCCCCGGGTGGCGACTTCGGCGCGGGCGCGGCGGGCGAGGGTTTCATCCCGTCCGCCCCGGTCGTGCCCTGGACCCAGGCCGACATCTTCTCGATTCTTTCCCTGATGCAGGGCAGTTATGCGGCCGGACCCGGCGGCGCGGTTGGCGCATCGTCGGTTGGCCGCCTGCACGAAGCCATCGGCGCCACCGCCTCGCAGCTCGGGTTGGCGGGTGGTATCCAAGCCATGCCAGGCCCGGCGCAGGACATGCTGGAACTGGTGAGCATGCTGTTCGAGGCCTTGCTCGACGGTCGCCGCCTCGACGAGAAAGCGCGCACGCAACTCGCGCGCCTGATCATTCCTTATGTGCGCGTGGCGATGCTGGACCGGCGCATGTTCATGCAGTCGAGCCATCCGGCGCGTCGCGTGCTGAACCTGCTGGTCGAAGCCTTCGAAATCGCCGGTCCCGACGTCCCGCATTTCCGTACCCTGCGCGAGTTGGCGATGACGGTGGTGGACCGGGTCGTGGAGGAGTTCGACGACACGCTGAAATTGTTCGAGTCGCTGGAAGGCTTGCTGTCCACTGAAATCGAATCCTGCCGCCGCCGTGCCGAACTGGCCGAGCGCCGCGCCGCCGATGCGCAGAACGGCAAGGAACGCCGTCAGGTGGCCCGCGAGTCGGTGTCCACCATCCTCAGCGAAGCCATCGTCGGCATGAGCCTGCCGTCGGTATTGCTCGATTTCCTGGCCGGTCCCTGGCAGCACCACCACACCGTCGTGCTGCTGCGCGAAGGCGCACTGGGCGAGGGCGTGCAGCTCAGCCGGCAGCTGCTCGACGAGTTGCTGGAATGCAATACCTGCGGTGCGCTGCACGATGCGGCGCGGCTGCGCCCGACGCTGGTGGAAGTGCTGGCGAGTTCCGGGCAACCGGGCAGCGCCGCCGATGAACTGCTGGTTGAATTTTCGCTGGCGCTTGCCGTGCGACAGGCGCCGGATCACAGCAGGACACCTGACGAAGTAGTGGCCGAGGCGATTTCTGCGGCGAAGGTCGAACACGTGTTGGTGGATTCGCCGCAGGTCATCGCCGAGCACACCGTGCTGGCGCCCGACGCGGAACCTGTCGAGGACTCCTTCCTGGTGTCGGCCGTGGTCAACACCGAAGTGCCGGCAGAAATGATCGCCCGCTACGTGGAGTTCCCGATCGGAACCTGGCTGGACTTCATTGCCGAAGACGGCCGCGTAACGTCTGCGCGCATAAGCTGGACCAGCCCGATCAGCGGCCGTCGAATCATCAGCAACCGGCGCGGCCAGCGCATGCTGGTGGCGTCACCCGAAGAACTGGCCGAAATGGAAATCGAAGGCCGCCTGCGGCCGAGGCATTCCGAGTCCGCGTTTGACCAGGCCTTGCATACGATCGCCGACCGGCTACAGGCCAGCGCCACACTTTCACCACCAGGTTAGCCCTCTTGAAAATCCGCCTTGTCACCTTTGCAGTAATTTTCCTGGCGTTCGTGGCGCCCATCGCGTCGGGGCATGGGGGTGAAGAGGGCAAGGTGGTTTCGACCGCGCGTCCCGCGTCCGCGCACCTGGCGGAGGAACTGACGGTTGAACTGGTGCAGGCAAAAGCGGCTTATGCACGGGCCGACCGCCGGGACCGGCCGAAACGACTGGCGGCGCTCGAATCGATTGCCCGCGAACGTCGCGACTTGCTGGCTTTGTTGATCGAATCCAACCCAGGCGAAGTCCTTCGTCTGGCGATGCCGAAAAACATGCAGATGGCCTTTCCGGCATCCACCCGTCGCTTCTTCGAAACGGAAGTGAGTGAGGAGGGCGTGCTGAGCGTGTTCCATGTGGACATGGAAGGCGAGAAATACGGCGGCGACCGCTACGAATATTTCCTGGCCACGGCGTCTGGCGAACGCCAGTTGCACTTCGCGAAGAATCCAACCCGCCTGCTCACCGACTCGAAGATCCGGGTGAAGGGAATCCGGCTGGGTTCGGACATCGCGCTGGCGTCGGGTGGCAGCGGCAGCGTCATCACCATCCAGGCGGCGCTCCCCAATACGCTGGGTGTGCAGAAGACCCTGCTGATCCTGGTGAACTTCAGCGATGCACCGACCTTGCAGCCATTCACGCCGGCACAGGGCGCGGCCGTGGTGTTCGGCGAGATGAACAATTACGACTTCGAAGTTTCCTACCAGCAGACGACATCAGTGGGCGATGTGACGCCCTGGTACACGCTGCCGATGACATCCGCCGGTTGCGACCCGACCACGCTGGCCAACCAGGCGCAGGCAGCCGCGACGGCCGGCGGTTTCGTACTGTCCAACTACAAGCGCTATATCTTTGCCTTCCCGTCGAATGGTTGCGGCTGGTGGGGCCTGGGCACGGTCGGCGGCAATCCTTCCAAGTCGTGGATCTTCGCCAACCGCGGCTTCGTCTTGCCGGTGGTGATGCACGAGATGGGCCATAACCTGGGCCTGTACCACTCGCATTCGCTTGATTGCGGCGCTGCCGTCGTCGGGTCGACGGGCTGCACCACGGCCGAATACGGCGACGCGCTGGACGTGATGGGTGGCACGCCAACCGTGGGCTTCGCCGGCAATCGGCCCTCGGCGCATTTCAATTCATTCCAGAAGGAACGACTGGGCTGGTTGAACTCGGGCATCTCGCCGCCGTTGACGACGGTGCAGAACAACAGCGGCCAATTCAGCATCGCCAACCTGGAGGCGCCGCGAAACAATACGTCTCGCGCGCTGAAGATTGCGAACCAGCTACCGACCTGCAATTTGCCGCCGACCGAGTGGTACTACGTTGAAAAACGCGAGGCGGTCGGGTTCGACAGTTTCCTGGCCGAACTTCCGAACAGTGTTTCGTCGGGCGTCATCGTGCATCGTGTGACAGAGGGCGATGCTGACAGCAGCTACCTGCTGGACATGACGCCGGCAACTTCAAGTTGGCCCGACGTGCAATTGAATGCAGGCAGTACTTTCACCGATCCGGCGACCGGGCTAAGCATCCAGCCGGCATCGGTCGGCACCGGGTTCGCTAACGTGAACATCACCTATGCGGCGCCGTCCTGCGCCACGCCGCCGCGCGTGTCGTTGTCGCCCGTGGCTACCCAATGGCGCGCGCCGGGCGAGACCATCGATTACGTATTGACGGTGACCAATACCGACGGCTGCCAATGTGCGGCCACTGCCTACGACGTGATCGCCACCGTACCCGGTGGCTGGAGCTCGGGCACGGGGCAAACGCCTGCGATTGCACCCGGAGGCAACGCCCAGGTGAATATCGGAATCACGACGTATGCGAGCGCGATTCCAGGTTTCTACGACATTCCGGTCGTCGCCACGGCGCAGGGCGTGCCGTCCAAGACGGCATCGGCGAATGCCTCCATCGCGTTGAACATTCCCGTCGAGTTGGTGAATGGCGTTGCCGTCGGCCCCCTGGGCATTCCCACCGGGCAGGGCCTGATCTATACCTTCAACGTGCCGGCGGGCAGGACATCGCTGACCTTCACCACGGCGGGCGGCACGGGCGACGTGGACATGTACATCAAGCGCGGCTCGATTCCTTCCGTGGGAAGCGGAGACTGCAAATCGGAAGGCCCGATCACCTCGGAGCTGTGCACCATCAATTCGCCGCAGGCAGGCACGTACTACGTGCTGCTGTACTCGTACGCAACGTTCAGTGGCGTCAGCCTGACGGCGCAATATTCGCCGTCCGATCCCGTGGTGCCGGCGATCTCCATTGGCGATGTGGTCGTGTCCGAGGGCGATGCCGGCACCGGGCTGGCCAACTTCACCGTGAGCCTTTCGGCGGTATCTGCCAACCCGGTGACGTTCGACATCGGCACCGACGCGGGCACGGCCGCGCCGGACGTGGATTTCATCTCGAAGGCGCTGGTCGGTCAATCGATTCCCGCGGGGCAGACGAGCTACAACTTCAGCGTCACCATCAATGGCGATACGACGGTCGAGAACAATGAAACATTCACCGTCAACCTGGGCAACGTGGTCGGCGGCAATGTCGGTGACGGCCAGGCGCAGGGGCGGATCACGAATGACGACCTTGCGACGCTGTCGATCAGCGATGCCACGGTGCTCGAAGGCAGCCCCGGTGGAGCGAGCGCGTGGACGACGATGAACTTCGTCGTGCGGCTGTCGGCGCCCGTGCCCAACCCGGTCCGGTTTGCCATTGCGACCGTCGGCGGCAGCGCTGCAACCGGGGATGACTTCCAGGGCAAGGTCGTTTCGAATGGCTACCTGGACGCCGGGCGGACGACGCAAGTGTTCGCGGTGATGGTCAGCGCCGATTCCGTGGCCGAGCCGAACGAGACCTTCACCGTGCAGTTGAGCGACGTGCAGGACGCGCTGCTGGGCGACGGCCAGGGGCTTGGCACCATCACCAACGACGACGGGGCAGCGGTGAAGGCTTCGTCGGCCGCGAAGGGCCGGCAGTCCAGGACTCGCGCCGGGGTCGTCCGGAAGGCACTGAACTGACCGGAAGGCCGGGCTGGCACCCGGCCTGCGTTATAGGCATAGAATCAGTCGCGCGCGGACCGCGCATGCCCGGTGACACAACCGAAGGAGCTCAAGATGAAGGCCAAGCCCGTTCTAGTCTCTGTCGTCCTACTCGCCGCAGTATGTCTGGCCGGCTGTATCAGCAAGACCGGCACCGGAACCGGCGATCGCTTCACTCGTCCCGCCTTGCCGGCGTCGGATGTCGTCGTCGCCAAGGCGCCCCTCCAGAAGCCGGCAGCGCAGCAAGACACAACCGGCAGGTAATCGGCCCGGGTCAAATCTGCTGCATCGAAGGGGCTTGTGCGTAGTCGCAAGCCCCTTCCTGTCCTTTTCCCTGGAGAACGGACATGAATCTGATCGTTTTTCCTTTAGCCACGGTGCTTTGCCTGGGTGGAGCTTGCGCATTGGCAGGCGAGCCGCCGCCGAAACCCGACAAGAGTGCAATCGTCGATGCCGCGACCAAGAAGGTCGCCGGGCAACTTCCTTTGCAGGCGAGCGCACTGAAAGACGCGCAAGCCTTGGGCAAGGATCTGCAAGGGCTCGCCAACCTGAAGCAAGCCGACCTGAAGGCTGCCGCCACTGACGCATTGGCGGGAACGGCGAAGAACAAAATTTCCCAGGCGATTCCGATTGCGCAGCAGCCTTTGGTCGGCGACGTGCTGACCATGGGGCTGAAGCTGAAGTTGCCGGCGGACGCGGCGAGCGCAAACAGCTTCGCGCCTCCGACAAATTCGGCATTGCCGATCGGCACGCAGGGACTTCGCTCGGGTGTGAGCCTGCTCACCACCAGCGATGGCAAGGTAGGATTGGGTGCCAAGTCCGAGAAGAAATTCGGTTCGCAGAAACTCGAATTCAGCGGGGCGCTGGATCCAAATTCGGGCTCGGAGCAGGGGAAATCCGCGGGCGT
>MGYJ01000044.1 GCA_001801685.1 Gammaproteobacteria bacterium RIFCSPHIGHO2_12_FULL_63_22
TATGCGCAGAAGCAGCCCAAGCAGGAATACAAGCGCGAAAGCTTCGAGCTTTTCACCGAACTGCTGGAGAAGGTGAAGCGCGAAGTAACCGCGCTGCTCGCCCGCATCCGCATCCGCACCGAAGACGAAGTGGCCGAACTGGAAGCCGCCGATCGCCTGCGCATGGAAGCCCAGGCCAATCGCATGCAGTTCCAGCATCCGGACATGGGCGGTTTCGGCGCGGATGAAGAAGCCGCCGATGTTGTAGGAGCGGCCTCGGCCGCGATTGGCACAGTCCGCACCGGCCAAAAAGTAGGCCGCAACGACCCATGCCCCTGCGGCTCAGGCAAGAAATACAAGCAGTGCCACGGTCAGCTGGTCTGATCCATGTGGTCGCCGGCGTCCTTACGGACGCCCGCGGCCGAATCCTCCTGGCCCGCCGCACCGCGGGCCGTGACCTGGCCGGCGCCTGGGAATTCCCGGGCGGCAAGGTCGAACCAGGCGAAACACCTTTCCAGGCGCTCGACCGCGAACTGCACGAAGAGCTCGGCATCCGCATCCACTCGATGGAAGCGCTGATCGCGGTGCCGCAGGCTTATCGCGACAAGCGCATCGTGCTGGAGGTCTTCCGCATCTCCGGTTTCAGCGGCAAGCCCAAGGGGCTGGAGAACCAGGCCCTGGCCTGGTCGCCGCTGGAAAAACTAAACACCTATCCCATGCCGCCCGCCGATCGCCCCGTGGTGGCGGCGCTCAGCCAGCCTTCGCAATATCTGATCACGCCTGCGAATGTCGGAAAGCCGGCGGAATTCCTGGGCCGCATCGAGGCAGCATTGAAGGCCGGCATGCGCCGGATTCAATTGCGCATCGAGGGTCTGTCCGATGCGGAGACCTTGGCGCTCGCCGCCGAGACGAAGCGGCTGTGCGACCAAGGTGGCGCCCAGCTATTGGTCAATGCCGATATCGAGCTGGCGGTGAAGTTGGGCTGCGGCGTGCACCTGAAATCCGCCCAGCTGATGTCATTGAACGCGCGTCCACTACCCCTGGAACAAGCCGTCGCCGCGTCCTGCCACGATGAAGCGCAGCTGCGCCAGGCCGAAGCCCTGGACGTGGACTTCGCCGTGCTGGGACCGGTGGCGAAGACACCGTCACACGCCGAGCAGCCGCCGATGGGATGGCAGCGATTCGCGGAGCTGCGCGAGTGCGTGAGTTTTCCGATCTATGCCCTGGGCGGGATGCATCCTAGCGACCATGAGACGGCAAGAAGGCATGGTGCGCAGGGGATTGCGGGCATCAGGGGCTTGTGGCCCAGCTGACCATCGCGCAAGGCAGGGTCGAGGCACTTCGGCATAGGGAAAACCAGGGATCGCGTCTCAGTGAAGTCTCTGGCCTCCATGCTAGGCTCGGCCAAAGCCCCCATCACATTCCTAAACCATGAAAAACAAATCCGCCCCCAAAGCCGTCCCCATGCGCACGGCCGTCGCGGTACTGGTGGTGCTGGGTTTCCTGATCGGGTTCGTCTTCCTGCTGGTGCACCAGGCCAACTTCCTGGTCGGCCGCAGCTTGCTGATTGCCTTCGGCAACGGCGCCGACAGCACCTACAAGGGCGCGTGGTTCGACATGAGTGGCAACCTGGTGGCCAAGGACTTCTCGCTGAAGCCCTACGGCCCGGAAGACGAGGCCACGCTGACCTTCAAGAAGATCCGCGTCGAAACGCCGGGTTGGATGTGGATACTGCAGACCGTGCGCACCGGCAAGATCGTCGCCGATACCGATCGGCTGCACGTCACGCTGACTGGCGGCACCTCCGATGCGGGCGTAGACCCGAGCCTAGGCGACCTGGGGCCGTTCGGCACCGACACCGCATCGCCCTTCGAGGCAGAAGGCTGCATGAAGGACACCGTGTGGCTGCGCAGCGAGCTGGTGGACATGGGCCTGAGCCCGGGCCCCACCGTGCTGGACTTCGACTACAAGGTGACTGGCGGCAAGCTCGATAGCCGCATCACGCTGGAAACCCCGGGCGTTTCGAAAGTGACACTGACCCGGCACGAAATCCTGCCCGGACCGATCAATCCGTATTTGCTGGACCTGACCCAGACCGCGACCACCGACGAGCGCTGGTTGGTCGAAGACCAGGGCTTCGTGAAGGCGCGCAATGCGTTCTGCGCCAAGCGCGATGGCATCGGCGAGCCGGAGTTCGTGCAGCGCCACGTGGCCTCGGTGCAGCGCCTGCTGGCGACGGCCGGGCTGGTGCTGGACGCCGCCAGTTGGGAAACCTATGCCAGCTTCGCCCGCAGCGGCGGACAGCTCGGTTATGGCGGTTCCTACGCAACGCCCTTGCCCAGCACCGTCTATTACGAAGCGCGCGACTCGGGCGCCGCGATGACCCGGATGGCGGGCATCTTCGAACGGGAGGGTCGCAAGACAGCGGCCGTGTGGTCAACGACGAATGCTCGGCCCTTGGCCGGGTTGGAGACGTCGGCTACGTATGCGGCGATGCGGAAGGAGCCGGGGTATCTGGCGCCGGTGGCGGTGGAGGCTGCTGCGCCTGTG
Source organism: Gammaproteobacteria bacterium RIFCSPHIGHO2_12_FULL_63_22 (assembly GCA_001801685.1). Classification (GTDB taxonomy): domain Bacteria; phylum Pseudomonadota; class Gammaproteobacteria; order Xanthomonadales; family Xanthomonadaceae; genus Arenimonas. Next base: position 2,530 of record MGYJ01000044.1, read on the forward strand.
GTGGCTACGCAGCCAGCTGTCGCTGCGCCAGTCGAATCCGTCGGACCGGTTGCACCCGTTGCCGCTGCGGCGCCGGTCGCCACTGTCGCACCCGCGGCCGTGCCTGCTGCTGCGCCCGTAGCGCTTGGCAAGCGTGGGGATGTAATTGCCTGGGAGGATTTGCCGCGCTATGTAGATCGTGACTTCGAGATCACGACATCGCGGATGGGCAAGCGGGATGTGGTGCTGGTTGCGGCGAGTGCTGATGAGATTACGGTGTGGGGAAGCGTTGCGGGGGGAGGGCGGGTGCAGAACCGACTTTACCGGGATGGGTTCGTCAAGGCGGTGTTGATTCGATAGGGACGCTCAGCGGCAACTGCTCGGCAGCCACCTGTCCTGCAACACTACGCTGCCTGCGACCAGGAATTTCTTGCACTGCCAGGAGATAGAGCCTGCATTGATGGTGGGTTCAAAGATCAGGCCGGCGCCGTCGATCGCGACGTTGGCCTTCTGGGGCGCATCGCTATTGAACACGGTCAGGATACTACCGGCCTCAAGGGATGCAGCGCATCCCTCGCCAGCAACGAAGACCCTGGAAACGTAGCTTCCCGAGATCGAGGCAGGGCTGGCCAAGCCCACGGACGAATTACCGTCGGTGCAAGCTCCGGATGGAAAATGACCAGTCTTGGAGTAAAACTCGACGACCGCAGTCTTGGCGGCGGTGGCGAGTGACGGGCCCTCCGCGATTTGGGAACGGATCAGGTAGTCCTGATATTGGCTGATTGCTATTGCGGCCAAGACGGCGATGATCGCAACGACAATCATGAGTTCGATAAGCGTGAAGCCGCGAGGAACGCTCATCCTGTCTCCCCCTTCGGAACGTCTGTGATGCAAGTGCCTTGGATCGGGGGTCTCCAAAGTACAAATTCAAGATACCACTCGCTGAGGCAGCGCGAACAGGCCAGCAATCAAGTGCCGTATGTGCCCGATTCTACTGAAAGATGCATCCGGGCGACAATGGCACAGCGCGCAGGGGATTGCGGGGATTCGGGGAATTTGGCCTACTTGGGCCATGCGCTATGAGGGTAGACAATCCGACGCCAAACCGGGCAACCCGTCGTTGGCATACGGGATGGCGCTCGCGGGACTGGGGGCAGTAACCGTTCTGCTCCTCGCAGGCCAACTACCCACCTTCGTGGCAGTGGGCTTCTGGGCGTTGAGTGTAGTTTCGGTCATCGCTTACGCCCTCGACAAGTCGGCAGCGCAACGGGGTGGGCGCCGTATCAGTGAAAGCTCACTTCACCTGTTCTCGTTGCTTGGGGGATGGCCGGGAGCGCTGATTGGGCAGCAGGTGTTTCGGCACAAGACGAAGAAGCGGGAGTTCCGTGCAGTGTTTTGGACAACGGTCCTGATCAATGTTGCGGCAGTGGCTTGGCTAATCGCGGCGTCGGTCACAAGTTCTATCGACGGCCGCTAGAACCGCCCACCAAAATCAATCTGTAATTTCTCGGAATTCGAGTGCGAAGCACCAGCCAGGCGGAAATCAGGATGGAGTTCCGTGCGCGAAACAGTGGCGGAATTGAATCAGGATTGGCCCGGCGGAGTTAACCGGGCAAGGGCCATAGAACTGTAGAGCGCATGCAGGCGTCGAGTCGGTTCAAAAAGCTCACCAATCAAGCCATCGTTGATGACTACGTCAGATGCAATCGCAAGACGCTTTGGACGGCTTGCCTGCGCGTTGATCATCCGGAGAGCGAGCGCCTCGTCTACACCATCACGTGCCATCAATCTTGCACGCTGCAGTAGCACAGGCGTATCTACGACAAGGATGCGGTTTAGCCACGCGTAGGCTGCGATGGATCCCGTCTCGGCGAGTAGGGGAATCGCCACGATCGCGTATGCGCCTGGTGCGGCCACGCACTCAGACTTCAGTAAAGCCCGGATAGGCGGATGCGTTATTGATTCCAGATCTCGGCGCGCCAATGGATCTTCGAATACGAGTTCGCGCATCCGGACGCGGTCCAGTGACCCATCGGGGAGCATTACCCCTGCACCAAACCGTCTCGCGATTTCTGAAAGCGCGGGTTGGCCCTCGCCTACGACCTGTCTCGCGGCGATGTCGGCGTCAACGACAGTCACACCACACTTTTCGAAGATGGCGGTGACGGCGCTCTTGCCCGATGCCACACCGCCGGTCACCGCCACGACGAAACCGGCCATATCAGCCCGGCGCGACCCAGCGCAGATATGTTCCCAGCAGGTCCGCCCCGCTGATGAACTGGATCCAGCCGGCGATCGCGAGGTAAGGGCCGAAGGGGATCTGGGTGGAGCGATCCTTGCCCTTCATCAACAGCCAGGCAGAGCCGATGATGGCGCCGACCAAGGATGAGATGAGCAGGATGGGCAGGATGGCCTTGATGCCGCACCAGGCGCCGAGTGCGGCCAACAGCTTGAAGTCGCCGTAGCCCATGCCTTCCTTGCCGGTGACCAGCTTGAAGAGTTTGTAGACGCTCCAGAGGCTTAGGTAACCCGCGGCGGCGCCGAGAATGGAAGAGACCGGGTCCACGTAGACCGTGATCAGGCTGGCCAGCAGGCCAATCCACAGCAGGGGCTGGGTCAGGTTGTCGGGCAGCCAGGTCGTGCGCAGGTCGATGCCGGACATGGCGACCAACAGGCCCGTGAATACCAGGGCGAGTCCGCCTTCCACGCCCGTGCCGAAACGCCAGATGCAGGCCGCGAACAGCACGCCTGTCAGCAGTTCGACAAAGGGGTATTGCCAGCTAATGCGGGCCTTGCAGCTGCGGCATTTGCCACCCAGGGCCAGGAAGCTGATGAGCGGGATATTTTCCCAGGCCGCTAGCTTGTGGCCGCAGTGCGGGCAGTGGGAGCTTTCGATGACGATGCCGGGTGGGGCAGGGTCGTAGGTGTCGGTGATGCCGAGCATCTCCCGGCTGTCCTGCTTCCACTGCCATTCCAGCCGCCTGGGCAGCCGAAGGATGACGACATTGATGAAGCTGCCGACCAGCAGCCCAAAAACCAAGGCGGCCGAAGTGGCCGCCGTTGGGTTCCCCAGTATCGAGTCGATCATCCGATCAGATGGTCGCAGCGAGCTTGAAGATGGGCAGGTACATCGCGATGACCATACCGCCGACCATCACGCCGATGATCACCATGATCATGGGCTCGAGCAAGCTGGCCAGGGCATCGACCGCGTTGTTCACTTCCTGCTCGTAGTAGTCCGCCACCTTGAACAGCATGGTGTCCAGGGCGCCGG
>MGYJ01000045.1 GCA_001801685.1 Gammaproteobacteria bacterium RIFCSPHIGHO2_12_FULL_63_22
TGCCGTTCCACAGGCCGCCCAGGGTGATCTGCTGCGCCGCGACCTGGCGCAATCGGTTGAGCAGGTTGGCGGTAGGTTGAAGCCGGGTGCGAAAGCCGCCGCAGACGATCAGCATGTCCAGTTCGCCAATCACTTGGCTGGCCAGCGAGGTGTCCACCGAGATATTGATGCCGAGATCGCTGGCTACCGTCGGGCCGTCCAGTCCGAGGGTTTTGAACGTGTACAGCGGCCTGCTGCTGAGCAGGTTGGCGGTCACCAGAGCGTCGATCGCCCCGGTGAATGCCATCATTGAAAAGTGCTCGAGCAGCAGAAAGCCGACCTGGCGGGTTGGTTGAGCATTCTTATGACCACGACTTTGCTTCAAATACGCAAAATTGGCGTCCTTCAGTTGACCGCTGAAGTGGCGTTTCTGCTGGGTTTGCGTCGAGTCTGCGTTCATGGCTCACTTGCAAGGCCTGATACAGGATACTGGTATGACGGAGGTTCAGTACTGCACGGTTATGGCTGTGTTACCACAGCGGTAGGCTATAGCCGATGATCAGACGGTTCTCGTTAACGTCGGTGGTCAAGCCGTCGCCGGAGCGGAAACTGACATTACGTAAACGTAGATTTAGACCTTTGAGACTACCCGACTGGACGCTGTAGGCCAGGTCGGTGTCACGCTCCCACTCGCGGCCATCGCGGACTGTCGCTGTCTTGGCGTTGTCGCCGCTGATGTAGCGGGTCATGAAGCTTAAGCCAGGGATACCGAGAGCAGCAAAGTCATAGTCGTAGCGCAGTTGCCAGGAGTCCTCTTCTGCCTTGGTGAACGTGTTGAAAGTCACAAGATTAACCACGTAGGGGTCATTGCCGATAAAAGGGAAATCGCCGTCGCCCGATATGCGCTGGTAGGCCGCGCCAATCTTGTGCGCACCTGCGGTGAGGGTCAGCATGCCGTTGAGATTGCGATTGTCGATCTTGCCGTCATCCACTATTCCGGCGACGGCTTGGTGTTTGCTGTCACCCTGGTCTTTGCTTGCGAAGTAACGCAGGTCCGCCCGCAGGATCAGGCGCTCACCCAGGGGTAGGGTGTGCTGTAGGCCGACGAAATGCTGTCGGTAGATGTTTTCTAGCTCGCCGTAGTAATAGCTCAGGCTCAGTTGCGGGGTGAGTGCGTAGCTGCCGCCGAGCAGATCGAGGTGCGAACTGTTGAGGCCTGCGTAGCTGATATCGTCGCGGCTGGAGGAGTCGCGTAGGTTGATCTCGCTGATGCGACCAAGATTGAGTGTCAGGCCCTCAAGCTCCTGTGAGGTCAGCAGACCGCCGCTGTAGGTCGAAGGTAGCAGGCGGCTGTCGTTGTACATTACGAGTGGGAGTGAGGGTTGCAGGGTTCCGAGGCGCAGAGTGCTCTGCGAGGTGCGCAGTTTGGCGGTCAGACCCAGTTCGCTGTAGTTGTCTTCCGGTTCCAGGCTGTGCGCTCCAAATGGCAGCAGGCCGGTGCCGCGGCGGTCGCGGCTGGAGTCCAGCTTTACACCCAACTCGCCGATGGCATCCAGACCAAAGCCGACTCTACCGTCGCTGAAGCCGGACTCAAGCCGGAAGATAAAGCCCTGTGCCCATTCCTCCTGCTTGGAGCGTGCAGCGTTTTGCTGGCGAAAATCACGGTTCATGTACATGTTGCGCAATTCCAGTGAGGCCTTGCTGTCGTCGGTGAAATTGGCCAGGGCAAGGCCTGGGGCGACGCTAGCAGTGACGATTAGGCTTGCCAAGAATGTGATGGTCTTTGATTGATTCAACATGTTTAAGGTCCCAGTCGATAGATTTTGCTGCGTGCAGGCGCAGCTGTTCGCTGCCGTTAGGCAGTGACGTGATTAGGGCTGTATGTCTGGCCACACTCCCTCCCGAGGGAGGTAAGTACGGTCTTATGGTCGGGTGTTGGTTAGAGGAAGCCGGGTAGCCACAACAGCAGCCCTGGGAACAGGGTGTAGAGGCCGACCGCGCCGAGCAGAATCAGCCAGTAGGGCACTGACGCGAGAGCCGCCTCATGCAGACTGACCTCGCCATTGGTCAGTGACGTCAGCACGAACAGGTTCAGCCCCACCGGCGGGGTGATCATGCCGATCTCCATCAACAGGGTGACGATGATGCCGAACCAGATGGGGTCGAAGCCCAGGCTGGTGACCATCGGGAAGGTGATCGGCAGGGTCATGAGCAGCAGCGAGATACCGTCGAAGAAACAGCCCAGAACTACATACACCAACACCACCATCAGCAGGATGCCGTAGCGGTTGAAGCCTAGCTCGGCAATGGCGTCCACCGCCGCCCGTGGCATGCCCAGAAGGCTGACCGCCTGGGACAGGATCGCGGTGCCGATGAGAATCATAGCGATGACGGTGAACAGCAGGGTCGAGCTCTTGATCGCGCCCCAAAGCTTTTTCAGGGTCAGATCGCCCCACAGCATGCCCAGTACGATGCTGGCGACCACCCCTAGGGACGCTGCTTCGGTCGGTGTGGCGATCCCCATGTAGATGGTGCCGAGGACGAAGAAGATCAGGATCGGTAGCGGCCAGATCTGCACCAGGCCTTTGACTGCGTCGCACCAGCTCATCTTTTCTGTACTGGGCGGCGTTACTGAACTGCCGAACTTCGCGCGTATGAATATCCAGACGAAGAAGGCGCTGGCGATCATCAGGCCCGGCACTACCCCAGCAATGAACAGCTTGCCGATGGATACGTTCTGTGTGGCACCGTAGATAAGCAGGGCCAGACTCGGTGGAATCAGCAGGCCCAGGGTGCCTCCGGCGGCTAGGGTGCCCACCACCATGGACGGCGAGTAGCCGCGGCGAGTCAGCTCAGGGTAACCCACCGAACCGATTGCCGCCGCTGTTGACGAGCTAGAGCCACTGATCGCGCCGAACAGGGTACAGACCGCGATGTTGGTGTGCAGAAGCTGTCCTGGCACAGCTCTGAACAAAGGGGTTAGCGCGTTGTACACGCGGCTGGAGATGCCGCTGGCGAGCAATATGTCGCCGAGAAAGATAAAGAGCGGTACGGCCGTCAGGGTAAAGTCGGTCAGTAGGTTCCAGGACGAGTTGATTGCCAGGGAGGCGGCGCCGTTGCCCTGGAAGTGCAGCAGGATAAAGCCCGTCAAGCCCAGAGCTGCGCCTAGCAGAGCACCGCCACCGAGAAGCAGGATCATGCTGGAGCTGAGAATTAGCCAGTTCATCAGAGTGGTTCCTCGTGGGCGGCTTCTGACATGGCGAGCTGCGCAGGGTCGAAAGCGCGGCGTAGCTGGATCAGGATGCAGAGCCCCATGGCAGTCGGCATCAAGGCCATCCAGGGCCAGAGCAGTAGATTGCTGATATCAGAGTGAGCGTCGATTTCCATGGAAAAGCTCATGAAATCCCAGGATTCGTAGAAAAATATGCTGGCGAAGGCGATCAGCACCAGACCAGAGAATGTTTCGGATAAACGCCTTAATGGGGCGGGCAGAGCATTGGTCAGCAGGTCAATGCGGATATGCCTGCCCTTGTTCAGTACATGGGGCAGGCTGAGGAAGGCCATGGAGAAGAACAACAACCCAGCCAGTTCATCGGAGTAGCTGATAGGACTGCCAATTAAGTAGCGCAGCATTGTGCTTACGAAAATCAGTGCCGCCATCGCGATACCGCCCAGCACGCCAACGATAAACAGGCCATAAGCGAGCTTGTCGATCAGAGTAAAGACTCGGTTCATCACACACCTCGTCGAGGCGGTCGGCGGCCCTAGGGCCGCCGACCCCTGGGTTAATGGGAAAGTTGCTGGGTGACCACTTTATAGTTGTGCAGGCCGGCTTCGCCGGCACGCTCGGCGAGTTCCCTCCAGGCGAGTTGGGCGGCGGCCACAAAGCGCTCGACGTCTGCTTGCGGGAATGGTTCGAGGACGGTAATACCCAAGGCCTGGCGTTCGGCGGTCGCTGCAGCCTCGCGCGCCGGGTCGACAGACTTGTCGCGAGATCCCCCCCAGATCTCCTCGCCGGCTTCCTGCAGTACGCGCTGCTGGCTCTCGCTGAGTCGACTCCAGGAGCGTTCGCTGATACCGAATATCCAGGGAGCGGCAGCCCATGGGTGCAAATAGGCCTCGTACTTGGTGATTTCCTGCAGCGATACGGTCTTGGCCACGGTTGACAGGTAATAGGCGCAATCCACCACGCCGGTCTGCAGGGCCAGGTACATGTCATTCTGTGGAATTACCTGAGCGGATATACCCAGCTTGGCAAAGGTATCGACCAACTGCGCCGACCAGACGCGGACCTTCTTGCCTTTCAGGCCGTCCAGCGTGTTGATCGGCTCTTTGCAGTGCAGGCCGACATTGAAGACCGGTGCAACGACCCCGCCGACGCTGCGGATGCCCCACTTGCTGAAACTGTTCTCATACAGCGAGCGTAAAGTCGGCAACACCTCGAGGTGCTGTTCGGCTCGCGTGATTGCGCCCTGGGCATAGACAGCGGTGAGTTCCGGTGCATCGCGGTTGTAGTACTCGCCGTAGAGCATCGCCATGTCGATCAGGCCGCGCTGCATGGTGCGCAGCAGATCGGCTTCCTTCAGGCCTAGCGAACCGGAATGGTAGACCTCGAGCTTGAGATCTCCGTTGGACTTCTCCTCGATCAACTTGGCGAATTGATCGAGATAGGCGGCTTCAGGCCGGGACTGTGCAATGCCGCTGTGCATTTTCAGGGTTTGGGGCGCGGCCAAGGCTGTCTGCAGGGTGAAGACTGTGGCTAGAATCGTCAGGGCGCCGAGTAACCGGCTTTTTATTGTGCTTTGCATGGGTTCACCTCTCTTTATTTTGTATTTGGTGAGTAAGGTTGTGAGCCGGGTATTACTCTCGCGCCGGGCGATTCAAATGCTGAATATGCCCTCTGTCAGCGATCAGTCTGGTACCACCGAATGAGATGTGGGTTACCGTGCGCTTTCGGTGTTGCGCTGCGCCAGTTTGCTGCGTAGCGGAGGGCGCAGTGCGCAAGAGTGGTGGGGAATGGTAAGCCTTAGTCAGGCGAGGCCTATTGCCGGCAGGCCGGTAAGCTAGGGTATTCCCTACGCTGGGGTAGCGGGTGAGGGAAAAGCGCAGGTGGGCTGCGCGAGGTGCCGCAGCGACTATTCCATTCGTGATGTGAGTTGGCATGGATAGCCGATGGGGCGAGGAGGCTTTGCGGCGACTCGGACATACGCTTATCCGGCCGCCAGCTCCCGCGGGCAACTCGAGCGGCTCCATGAGCGGTGCGGGCTGGCTGTGTGGCACAGCCATATAAACGATTTCGAACGCCATATACCCTCCAGTTCAGCGGAGTTGGTTGGCGACGCAGAGCTTCCCTGCATCGCCATGCGTTTAGTTACTTAACATTACCTACGGTATTCAGGTAATCGACACAGGTGTCGACGGACTCGACGTCACCGAACTTGGCGTCGATATCGAACAGGTTCCAGGCCACGGCACCCGGAATACGGTCACCGATACATTCTTTCACCGCAATCGGCCGGAAACCTTCGGCCATGGCGTCACAGATAGTGGTGCGTACACAGGCCGAGGCGGTGACGCCGGTGACCAGCACGGTATCTACCCCGGCGGCGCGCAGGAAGCCGGCCAGATAGGTACCCTGGAACGAGCTGGCGTGTTTCTTGATAAGCACCTGCTCGCCTTCGATCGGCGCAATCCGCGAGTCGATAGCCCAGAGTTCTTCATTGCTTTGGGCGACCACATCGACCGGAATCTTGTTGTGCCACAGGCCCATGTCGGTGTTGGGGTTTTTGCGGTCGTTGACCTGGTAGC
>MGYJ01000046.1 GCA_001801685.1 Gammaproteobacteria bacterium RIFCSPHIGHO2_12_FULL_63_22
CGACGCGCAGCGCAAGCAACGCAGCTATGCCGACGACGTGCTGTCCGTGGTCGATCGGCTGCGGCCGCGCTTCGACGTGCAGCAATACGGCGAGCTCGACTATGGCGCCGATGGCAGCTACCCCTTGTTCGTGTTGCGATCAAAAGACTGGAACGAGTCGCTGCCCAACGCGCTGGTTACCGGTGGCGTGCACGGCTACGAAACCAGCGGCGTGCATGGCGCGCTGCGTTTTGCCGACCTGCATGCAGCTGAATTCGCGGGCCGGATGAACCTGATGATCGTGCCCTGCGTCAGCCCCTGGGCCTACGAACGAATCCATCGCTGGAATCCACACGCGCTTGATCCCAATCGCAACTTCCGCGAGGACAGCCCTTGCGGTGAATCGGCCGCATTGTACGAATTGCTTGCGCCGCTGCATGGCCGTTTCCTCGTGCACATCGACCTGCACGAGACCACCGACACCGACGAATCCGAATTCCGTCCGGCCCTGGCCGCCCGCGACGGCAAGGCCTTCGAGCCGGATGGGATTCCCGACGGCTTCTACCTGGTGGACGACTCGGACAACCCGCAGCCGGCCTTCCAGCAGGCGATGATAGAAGCGGTCGCGAAAGTGACGCACATCGCCCCAGCGGACGACGCCGGCAAGATCATCGGATCGACGGTGGTGGCGCCGGGCGTGATCGAGTACGCCGTCAACGACCTGGGCCTGTGCACCGGGATGACCGATGCGCGCTACACGACCACCACCGAGGTCTACCCGGACAGTCCGCGCGCAACACCGGAGCAGTGCATCCAGGCACAGGTGGCGGCAGTGCGGGCCGGGCTGGACTTTGCGCTTCGGTAAATTCATCCGCGGGTAGCGGTGTACACAGCCGTCGCGATCAACACGATTCCCACCATCCGCGCCAGCATCACGTTGGCCGAGGGCCGGTCGGACAGCCATTGCCGCACGCCATCGCCAACGAAGGCCAGCGCGCCGTAGATCGCCGCTTGCGTGGCCGCGATGATCAACCACAGCACGAGCAATTGCCGGGGCAGGCTGCCTGCATCGGGCGTGATGAATTGCGGAAAGATGGCGAGCATGAAGAGATAGGCTTTCGGATTCAGCAGGCTGGTGAGCATGCCTTGGCGAAATGTTTGCGCTTGCGACCGTGCAGGCAGGTTGGACACTTCGCCCAGGGCGATGCGACTGCGCATCAACGAGAATCCGATCCATGCGATATAAGCCGCGCCGGCCCAGAGCATCGCATTGAACAAGGCAGGCATCACTTCCAGCAGCGCCATTACTCCGAGCGCCGTCATCAGTACGTGGCATACGCCGCCGGCCATGATCCCGGCCGTGGCCATCATGCCGGCGCGGCGACCGCCCACCAGCGAACTGGCCAGGACGAAGGCCATGTCCAGGCCGGGCAGCAGGATGACGCCAAAGACCAGCAGGAAGAACAGCCAAAGTTGCGGTTGCTGGGTCATGGGTCGGCGCTCCGGCATGGATTGGGGATGCCCAAGGCTAAAGGCCATTTAGGACAGAAGCCGCCCTGATTATTTGCTAGGCTTGGCCCCATGCAAGGTCCGACCACCCGAGTGCTGTCCCTGCTGGAACTGCTGCAGGCCCGCGGCCGCGTCAGCGGTTCGGAACTGGCGCAGGCATTGGGCGTGGACGGCCGCACCTTGCGCCGCTACATCGTGATGCTGGAAGAACTCGGCTTGCCCATCAGCACCGAGCGCGGACGACACGGCGGCTACCAGTTGATCGCCGGTTTCAAATTGCCGCCGATGATGTTCAGCGACGACGAGGCCCTCGCGCTCGCCCTGGGATTGTTGGCGGCGCGCGGACTGGGCCTGGCCGATGCCGCGCCCGCGGTCACCAGTGCGCAAGCCAAGTTGGAGCGCGTGATGCCCAAGGCCCTGCAACGTCGCCTGCGCGCCGTCGACGAAACCATTGCGCTCGAATTGCCGCGCAGCGACGCTGGTGGCGACAGCACGGCCTTGGCGACTCTCAGCGCCGCCGCGCAATCACGAACGCGAGTCCACCTGCACTATCGAGCCCCCGACGGCCAGTCTACGATGCGCGATTTCGATGCCTATGGGCTGGCCTGGCGGGGCGGGCGCTGGTATGTGGTCGGCCATTGCCACCTGCGTCGCGATGTCCGGTCGTTCCGGATAGACCGGATCGTGCAGTTGCAGACGCTGACCGATCCATTCAAACGCCCGAAGGGATTCAGCGCGCTCGCCTACCTGGCGCGTTCCATTGCCACACTGAAGCGTGCGCATGGCATCGAAGTCCTGCTGCACACCGATATGGCGACAGCGCGGCGCGAGTTGTTCGACGCGATTGGCTTGTTGGAGCCGGTGGAAGCGGGCGTGCTGCTGTCGGCCCAGGCCGACGACCTGGATTGGTTTGCACGGGAACTGTCGCGGCTGCCTTTCGATTTTACCGTGCGATCGCCCGGTGCGCTTCGCGATGCGCTGGCCGAAAGGGGGCGGAAGTTGCTTGCAGCTGCTGGCGCGCGGGAGCGCGCCTGAGCGAATCGTGCCTTACTGGTCGGGCCCGGCCACGATATCGATCGTGATTGGCTTGCCGGCGCGCAGCACCAGCAATTTGAGGTGCTCGCCCTGCTTTACGTTGCCCAGCTGCTTCTTCAAAGCGACGCCGCTCAAACCGGAAATGCGTTGACCGGCGATTTCAGTGACGGCATCGCCGGTGCGCAGGCCTGCCTTCTCGGCGGGGCCGTTCGGACGCACGGCGGAGATCTTCACTTCCTTCAGCGTCGAAGTGGCAGGGCCATCCGACGAGGCCTGCACGGCGAAGCCAAGCCGACCCTTCGCGGACGCGGCGCTGGACAAGGCAAGCAACAAGGTGGTGAGCAGTAGAAGGCCGGTAGCGCGAAGAGTCATCGTGAATCCTTGACAGTAGGCTCGAATTTTAGACCACCCCGCTGTGTGCGAGCCGTGCGTCCTTGTTTCGACGACAGCAACGGTTAATGAAGTAACCTTGTCGATTGCTGCGGCTTGCAGCACCTGAAGGAACCCAATGACCACGCTGCGCGCGCTCTTGCTGACCCCATTGCTGGCACTGCTGCCTGCACCGACGACTGCCGACAATGCAGTTTCGAACGATGTCGCTCCGTTTGTCTGCGCTTCGCCGGCCCAGAAGGTCGACGAGAAAGGCTTCGTATCCTTCGGCGGCATCGAGCAATGGGTCACCGTGAAGGGCGACAGCTGCGCCAATCCCATCATCTTCTTCATCAGCGGTGGCCCGGGCAACCCGCTTAGTCCCTATTCCGACGCGATGTACGGTGCTTGGGCGAAGCAATTCACCCTGGTGCAATGGGACCAGCGCGGCGCCGGCATGACCTACGGCCGCAATCCGCCGGCGGAAGACGCGGCGCTGACGCTCAAGCAGATGAGCGATGACGGCGCCGAACTCGCCGCCTATATTGCGCACCGCTTCGGCAAGCCCAAGGTCATCCTGTGGGGCAGCTCGTGGGGCTCGATCCTGGGCGTGCACATGGCCAAGGCGCACCCGGAACTTTTCTACGCCTACCTGGGCACGTCGCAGCTGGTCAGCTATCGCGAGAACCAGGCGGCCAGCTACGCCAAACTTCTGGGCGTGGTGCGCGCCGCCGATGACGCAGCGTCGCTGGCAGTACTGGAAGGCGTGGGCGCGCCGCCCTGGACCGATCCGCGCAGCTTTGGCAAGGTGCGGCGCGTTATCCGCAAATACGAGGCCAAGGTGACCACGGCGCCGCCCGAGGCGTGGTGGATCCGGCCCGCCGAATACACGACGCCCAAGGCCCTGGCCGACTACGAAGCAGGCGAGGACTATTCGTTCCTGAATTTCGTCGGCCTGCAGGGCAACGGCATTTTTTCGCAGGTGGATCTGCCCGCGCTCGGCACCGACTTTGCGATTCCGATGTTCTTCGTCGAGGGCGCGCAAGACCTGTTGGCCACGCCCGATGTTGCCCAGCGTTACTACGACAGCCTGAAGGCGCCGCAGAAGCATTTGCTGTTGCTCGAGCACGCCGGCCATGATCCGAACCAGGACGTGATCGACGCGGAATACAAGCTGCTGAAGGACTACATCCTGCCGCTGACGAATTGATGCGGGTCAGTGCTGGTCCAGTTCGTAATGGATCAGCACGACGCATTGCGAGGCGAACAGCATCTTCTTGCCTAGCGTGAGTTTCTTCGTGCCCAGGCGCTCGAGCGTGTGGAAGGTATTCTTCGGCATCGGGATGTGGTCGGTCAGCAGGAAGCAGGGGTTGTTTTTGAACACCTCGTCGCGAATCGACGTGCCCTTCGGATCCATCACGAACAACTGGTGATCGACTGCCAGTTCCTGCACCAAACGCTCGAACGCAATCGTGCGCACGCTGACGCCCGATTCCACCGGCCGGATTTCTTCCTTGCCCATTCCGCGGGACGCGTCGAGCGCCTTCGCCACCTTGCCCAGCAGCGCGCGCTCGTCAAAGCCGCCGATCTCGTGCATGGCGTTGGCTTCGAAGCGGATCGTGCGGGAAAAATCCGCGGTGCTTTCCAGCACCAGGTAAACCACGACATCCGCGCGATGCGACTGCGCCACGAAGATGGCGTTCATCAGCGTGTGCGCCAGGATTTCGGAATGGGCCTCCTGGCCGATGGACGCCAACAGCTTCTGGCTATCCGTGGGCGCGGCCCGCGCTCTCAATACAAAGGTTCGCATCAGTGTCCTCTCCCGGGACCTACAGGCGCGCGTCCGCAGGCAGGTATCGCCACTCGCCCGCAGGCATCTTCGCCAAGGGCACGCGACCGATGCGGATGCGCTTCATGGTCAGCACTGTCAAACCGACATCGCCGCACATCGAAACCAGCTGCCCGGGTTGTACGCCCTTGATGGCGAAGCGAAGTCGCGTTTCATTCTGCCAGCTGACCTTGCACGGGGGCAGGTTGCGGCCGTTGAAGGCGAGGCCGTGCTCCAGGCGACGCAGGCCGTAGGGCGCGATCTCCCCGTCAACTTCCACGATGAATTCCTGTTCCAGCTTGTTGGCGTCTTCGCGCATCCGCCGCAGCAAGCGCGGGTCCTGCGTCAGTACCAGCAAGCCGCTGGCATCGCGTTCCAGCGGCATCACGGCGACCAGATGATTGAAGTGGCGCTTGAGCATGCGGATGCCGGTGTCGTCGCCTTGCCAGCGAGTGTCCGCCTTCAACAATCGCGCGGCGGGATTGCCGCCTTCCTGTGAATCGAACAACTCCGGCTTGTGCAACACGATCGTTGCCGGCTCGGGCGGAGCCAGCTGCGCGCCTTCATCGATTTCGACAAGGTGCTCGTGCACCTTGAACTGCGGCTCCTCGACCACATCGCCATCCACTCGCACCCAACCGCCGAGGATGTATTGCTCGGCTTCCTGGCGCGAACAGGCCAGCAGTTCGGCGACGCGCTTGGCAAGGCGAATGGGTTCGGGCATGGGCGTGGAACCTCGGGCGATTGCGCATTGTATCGGCTGTTGACGGCTGCCAGCGGCGCGTCCAGCATGGCCTCTCACCTGGGAGGGACGAAACATGCGCAAGACCAACCTGTTTGCGATGGCCGCTGTGATGGCCCTGTTTGCTTCACCCTTGCTCGCGTCGGACAAAGCCGACTCGGCGCAGGCCTGTTGGTTGCCAGCCTTCGAGGCCGGCGACGCCGATGCCGTGTCGCAGTGCTACGCGCCCGATGCGGTCCTCTGGTTGGGCGGCATGCCGTTGATGCAGGGCCGCGATGCCATTCGCGAAGGCTATGCCGGTTTCTTCTCCGGGTTTTCGGTGAAGGACGTCAAGCTGGTGGAGATGGGGCATAGCTCGCGCGGCGACGAGGCGACTGGCTGGGGCACGTATTCGATGGTGCTGGTGTCGAAAGAGGACGGGACGGAAACCCTTTCGACGGGTCGCTATACCGATGTCTCGCGCAAGGTCGATGGCAAGTGGATGTATGTCGTGGACCATGCGTCCGAGAATCCGGCAGCGGCGGCGGAAGCGGCCCCTGCGCCCGATGCCTCGGCCGACGGCTGATCCCGCGGATCTTCAGTTGCCGAATATGTCGTAGCGCTGTCTGCGACCGACCTTGTCCAGGGCTTGTTCCACGTCCTTCCGCTTGATCAACGCCTGCCAGCGCGCCTCGAGCTGGACGTTGCCGGGCAGGGGCTTTGATTCGCGGAAATCCTGCAGGTCGTACAACATCTGGCCCCGGTCGTCCTCCGATTCCAGCCGGCGGATGACCGTGCGTGCGGCTTCATCCATCTGGTTGCTGCGGATCAACGCGAGCAGGTAGGGGAACGGGCCGTCCTTCTGGTGCTCCGACAGGTAGGCGAAGGCCGCGCTTGCCGTGGCGGTGTCGCGGGTCAGCATGGCGGCGCAATGTTCGGCGAGTTTCTGCACGGCCTTGCCGTAGCCGTTCATGTTTTCGGACACTTTTGCCGCGGCCGCGCGGGCTTGTTCGCCACGGCCCAGCGCGCAGTAGAAATGGCTCAGGTTCAGTGTCTGGTTGACGTTGATGCGGCCGTTGGCGCCGATGGCCGCAGCGGATTCCATTTGCGCCAGGGCTTCGTCAGCGCGGCCAAGCCGCGACAGGGCGGTTGCGCGATTGTTGGCGATCCATGCGCGCTGTTCGGCATCGGTCGGCGGTGAATCGGGGCCCACGGGTGTTGCGAGCAACTGGTCGGCAAGTTCCAGCGCGGCCTTGTTGTCGCCGACCGACAGCAGCATGCGCGTCAGGTCCACCGAAACCTGCGACACGGAAGGCGGCGTGCTGGACTGGTCGCGAAGCGCCTGCAACTGGGCTTGCGCGGCTTTTTCGACATCGAACTGGGGCGCCTTGCCATCCACCAGGGTGTCGAATCGTTTGTCGCTGCGCAGCCGCACCAGCATGTCGGGTGACGTGATGCGTGCGATGGTGGCACGTGCCAGTTCCATCTGATTGCTGCGTACCTGCGACAGCGCCAGTTCGTACCACAGGTCGCTGGCCCCGAGCGGCTTCGGCTGCCAGTTGCTTTCGAACAGGGCTTGCAGCAACACCAGTCGCGAGACCGAGGCCGGGTCGGCCTTGCGCACTACCTGGGTCACGAAGATGGTCTGGTCATCGTCCAGTTGCCATTGGCGCAGGAAGCCGACGATGGCCATGGCAGCGGAATCGTAATCGCCGAGTTCATCGTCGAGGCGTGCAAGCCACAGCCAGTCCACCGACGCTTCGGGATTGAGTTGCGTGGCGCGAAGCAACTGGTCCCGCGCGCGGACGTAATTACCCATCCGTATCGCCGCCCAGCCGGCACCGGAATGCACCCGGGATTGCTCGACGGCCGTCAGCTGCTTGTACAGCGGGTCGGCAAGCGCCACTTTCAATGCGACTTCGGCGGCGGCCCATTCCTCGGGCGTGTGGCCGAGTTCGACGGCTACCCGGCGCGCAGCGATGACATGTTCACGATAGGCCGCCATCGCGGCGTCGGCCTCGACTGGAGGCGCGGCAGCGCCGAGCAACAGCGCGGCGCCCAACAGGAATCCTTCAAGCATCCTTCGGCGCCTTCAGTGCCTTCACCGCTTCCAGCGTCTCTTTCACGTGGTCGGTGGGCTTGAGCTCGGAATAAACATGCACGATCTTTCCGTCGGGTGAAATGACGTAGGACGTGCGGTCGGACCAACCCGGCTTCTGCATCAGCAAGGCGTCGTACTTCGTGGCGATCTTCGCGCCGGCATCGGCCGCCACCGGGAACTTGCCGCCGCAATGTTCGGTTTCCTTGGAAAACGCCGCCAGCTCGTCGAGCTTGCCGGCCGTCACGCCGATCACGGTCGCGCCTTCCTTCTTGAAGTCGTCGATGGCTTCCGAAAACAAGCGCGCTTCGATATTGCAGCCCGAGGTATGCGGCGCCGGGAAGAAATACAGCACCACCGGCCCCTTCTTCAACGCATCGGACAGCTTGTAGGTGAAGGGCTCGCCGGCGAGGTACGCGGGCGCGCTGAATTCCGGCGCTTTCGCACCCACCTTCAGGGCGGCATCGCTCGGGGATGCAAGGAATGCGGTGGCTACGGCAGCAATGGCGGCAAGCGTGGGAAGGGGCTTCATCGGGGCGGGACTCCTGGGGGATGCCAGTTTATACACCGGGCCGCCGGAGGGAATCGTGAAGCGGGACTTCCTGCAGGGGAGCACTTCCGGGGGTTCTGCTAGGCTCGTGGCTGAATCGACCGGCCGGAGTACGCCATGAAACTTTGCAGGAATGTAATGTGCTGGGCGCTGCTCTTCACCCCGGGCCTTGCCGTTTCAGCCACCACGCCTGGACCTGCACCTGCACCCGTGTCGAAATTCGACGCCGGGCTGGCCAAGCGCCTCGGCGCCGACGTGCGTGGCATGCGGCCCTATGTGCTGGTCGTCCTCAAGACCGGACCCACCCCGGTGCCGAAAGGCGAGAAGCGCGATGCCATGTTTGCAGGCCACTTCGCCAACATGGATCGCCTGGCCAAGGCCGGCAAGCTCGCCCTGGCCGGACCTTTCAGCAAGGACCCGGACGGCTGGCGCGGCTTGTTCGTATTCGCAGTGGAGACCATCGATGAAGCGAAGGAGCTGACCAGCACCGACCCGGTTATCATCAACGGCGAGATGGTGGCCGAGTATCACGTCTGGTATGGCTCGGCAGCCACGATGATGGTCGGCGAAATCCACGAGAAACTGACGCCATGACACACGATCGCACTTCCAGCTTGCTGGCCAGGGCGCAGGCGCATTCACTGGAGTACCTGCGGCAGCTTGCCGACCGCGACGTGGATGCGCGTGCGTCGCGCGATCAATTGGTCTCGGCATTGCAGGTGCCGCTGACGGCGGCCGGCGAAGACGATGCGGCGGTGATCGACTTGCTGGCGGCGCAGGCCGGGCAAGGCACGGTGGCCAGTGGCAGCCCGCGCTATTTCGGCTTCGTGGTGGGCGGCACCTATCCAGTGGCGCTGGCCGCCGACTGGCTGGTGTCCACCTGGGACCAGAATGCCGGCATCAATGTCTTGTCCCCGCTGGTATCGGTGGCCGAAGAAGTGGCTGGCGATTGGCTGCTGGACTTGTTCGACCTGCCGCGTGAGTCGGAAGTGGGCTTCGCCACCGGCTGCCAGATGGCGAACTTTACTTGTCTCGCCGCGGCGAGGCACGGCGTGTTGCGTCGCGTGGGTTGGAACGTGGAGGCCGACGGACTTTACGACGCGCCGCGCATCAACATCGTCAGCTCGGCCGAGTCGCACATCACTATTGACGTGGCGCTGCGCTACCTGGGCTTTGGCACGCGGATCCAGAAGCGCGTCGAATCCGATGCGCAGGGCCGCATGCGCGCCGACAAATTGCGCGAAATGATGGCGACGCTGGAAGGCCCGACCATCATCTGCGCGCAGGCGGGCAACGTGAATACCGGCGCCTTCGATCCGCTGCGCGAGATCGGCGAAATCGCGCAGGCGCATGGCGCCTGGCTGCACGTGGATGGCGCGTTTGGCCTGTGGGCGCGCACCAGTGCGGCCCATCGTGCCTTGGCCGATGGCATGGAACTCGCCGACAGCTGGGCCACCGACGCGCACAAGTGGTTGAACACGCCCTACGACTGTGGCGTGGCCATCGTCCGCCATGCCCAGGACCATCACGACGCAATGACTTCGTCAGCCGCCTACCTCATCCAGACCCAGGGCCCGGAACGCGACGCCGTGGATTGGGTGCCGGAATTTTCCCGTCGCGCGCGCGGCATTCCGGTCTACGCCACCTTGCGTACATTGGGTCGTGATGGCGTTTCAGCGCTGGTGGACAACTGTTGTGCCCGCGCCCGGCAGATGGGCGAATTGCTGGGCCGCATCGACGGCGTGCGCGTGTTGAACGATGTCGTGTTGAACCAGGTGCTGGTGCGCTTCGGCGATGACGATGAGACGACGCGTGCCGTTATCACCGGCGTGCAGAAGGACGGCACCTGCTGGCTGGGTGGCACGGTCTGGCACGGCATGGCGGCGATGCGTGTGTCAGTGTCCAACTGGCAGACGTCGGAACTGGATGTCGAGCGCAGCGCGGAGGCGATTGCCCGCGTGTTCGCCGGATTGCGCCAGCGCTGAGGGTTGATCGGGACATTGATCGAAATCAAGGTCGGTGCTAGCCACGGGACTAAGCTGCAGGCTCATCCAATGGGAGTGCGCGCCATGAAAGCCAACGTAGGCAAACCGGACAAGATCTTCCGTATCGTCCTGGGCCTCGCCCTGATCGCATGGGCGCTGACCTCCGGCCCCGTCTGGGCCTGGATCGGCGTCGTGCCGCTGGCCACGGGCCTGTTCAATTTCTGCCCGCTTTACGCCTTGCTGGGAATGAATACCTGCCGCACGGGTTAGAAGGAAACGTTCGCTACGTCGGTAAGCAGCTTCGGCGGGGCAAAGCCCTCGACATACGTTGCCACGCAGGGAGTGTCATCCATGCCTGCGCGTGGTCTCCCCTCGATCGTATATTCCACGGGTACGCAGAACGAAAGTTGCTCGGCCGAGCCGCGGTTGGTCTTCCACTTCGCCGCCGCGTCCAGCGTGGCGGTGACAAAGTCGTTTTTGCGACTGGATGGCTTGCCATCGAACCAGACTTGCCCGACCCGGGCGTAATCGCTGTCGGGCTGCGGCCACAACTCCATGACGACCATTCCGGTGCGGCCCTTGCGCAGGTGATCGGCTGGGTAGCGTGGGGGATTCACGCGTCGCGTTTCAGGGTCGATGGCTGAGCCAACAAGGCCAGACCTGACGTGCGTCCACGCCCGGATTGCCTGCACGCCGAATCCGCCGGGCTTCGGCACTGCCACCAGGTCGAGCTCCATTGAAAGTTCCATCTCGGTGGCGAGGCCTGCGCGCAGTCCGGGGGTGAAGTTCCAAGTGGATACGACAGGAAGGATCAGCTTGCAAATCATGGGAGCCACCGTTGGGACGCAGGCCACGTCCCTTGGGCTTCCATCCTTCGAAACGGTCAGCGTCAGCTGGGCGGGCTCGAGCCAGATGGGTTTCCCGTTGGCGTCCGGCTTTTTCCCGGAGGCAGGTGCTACGTTGGAAAACGCGACAAGCAGAAAGATCAATGTAAGCAGTCTGGGGCTCATGGGTGCTCGCAGGAGTCTGATAGGTTCAGTTCGTCGAGGGTGCCTGCCATGTCTTCAGCGAGAACAAGGATTAGAGCTGCGTGGCCGTGAAGGTATCGCAGCGGGTCGGGTCGCCGCTTTCGAAGCCATTGCGGAACCAGCGCACGCGTTGTTCCGACGTGCCATGCGTGAAGGAGTCGGGCACGACGGTGCCGCGTGATTGTTTCTGCAGGCGGTCGTCGCCAATCGCGCTGGCGGTACTCAGTGCTTCTTCCACGTCGCCCGATTCCATCCACTTGTTCTGCTGTTGGGCCTGGTTGGCCCACACGCCAGCGTAGCAGTCGGCTTGCAGTTCCTGGCGAACCAGGATGCCGTTGTCGCCTTCCACGTTGCCGCCGCGCGCGCGCAGCGCATCGATCTTGGCGGATACGCCATTGACGGTCTGCACGTGGTGGCCGACTTCATGCGCGATCACGTAAGCCTCGGCGAAATCACCGCCGCCGCCGAGGCGTGCGCGCATTTCGTCGAAGAAACTGGTGTCGAGATATACCTGCTGGTCGCCCGGGCAGTAGAACGGGCCGACGGCAGAGGTTGCCTGGCCGCAGGCGGAGGCCACCGCGCCCGAGAACAACACCAGCTTGGGCGCGGGATATTCGCTGCCGCTCGCGTCGAAAACCTTGCCCCAGGTGTCTTCGGTGGAGCCCAGCACGGCGCCGACGAACTGCGAGGACTCGTCATCCACTGGCGCTGCCTGCGCCTGCGTCTGTGCGGGCGAGCCTTGCTGCTGTTGCTGGGCGACCTGGCCGAGGATTTCGGTGGGGTCCTTGCCCATCAGCATCGAGATGACCACCACCACGAGTACGCCGCCAATGCCCAAGCCGCCAATGCCCTTGGCGCCGATGCCTTGGCCGCGGCGGTCTTCAACGTTGCTGCTGCGTCGTCCGAGTTGCCATTTCATCGGGGTGTCTCCTGTAGGTAAAGGTCAGGCCAGCGGCGGGCTGGCGGAAATGAGCTCCGATGCCATCCGCCAAAGTCGCCGGGAATTTTCCGGATCGAGTGCATAGGGCGCGACGCCACCACTGAAATCGCCCGGGCGCGCTTCCAGCAAGCCCGCCTCGATGCAGTTCTCGAAATAGCGGCCGCCAATGCCGTCCAGCAGCGGCGAGGCCGCCAGCAACACCGACGTGGCCGCGCCTTGCTGCGGCGTCTTGCGCAGGTTGACCGGCGTCTTCATCCCGCCAATATGTTTTTGCAGGTTGGTCGGGATGGCGCCGGGATTTAGTGCGTTGGAAAGGATGCCGACGCCCGACCAGCGGTGGGTCAGTTCGACCGACATCAGCACGTTGGCGGTCTTGGATTGCGCGTAGGCCAGCCAGGGGTCGTAAGGGATGAAATTGAAGTGCGGATCATCGAAAAACACCGGCCCGCGCGCGTGTGCGCTGGAACTGACGGATACGACGCGCGCACCATCGGCGGCAGCCAGTGCTTCGTAGAGTCCGAGCGTCAGCGCGAAGTGGCCGAGGAAGTTGGTGGCGAACTGCATCTCCCAACCTTCGCTGGTACGTTCGAGTTCGGGCAGGGCCATGATGCCCGCGTTGTTTACCAGGATGTGCAGCGGCCCCTGCCACTCTGCGGCGAGGTCGGCGACCGAGTCGAGGTCCACCAGATCCAGCTCGCGCACGAAAATCGACGGGTTGCCGGTGGACTCGCGCAGTTGGGTGGCAACCACGTCGGCTTCGTCCACGCGTCGGACTGCCATGGTTACTTCCGCGCCTGCGAAGGCGAGTGCCCGCGATGTCTCCACGCCGATGCCGGTGGCGCCGCCGGTGACGATGGCGCGTTTGCCGGACAGGTCGACGCCACGAACGACATCCATGGCGGTGGAGTTGAAACCAAACGGGGTGGTGAAACGATCCATGCGGCTCGATCCCGGTTCGGGGCTTCCAGTATGGCCGGAATTACCCAAGCCGGGCGAGCGTGTTGCCGGGCGGGGCCCACGCGCGAAGCAGTTCGGCCAGCGCGGCGGTATCCACCGGCTTGACGCAATAGTGGTCGAAGCCGGCGTCGCGGGCGGCCTGGTGGTCCTGGTACTGCCCGTAACCGCTGATGCCAATGAGCAGGGCAGCGCGGCCGTGCGGCGTGTCGCGAAGACGACGCGCGAGCTGAGTGCCGTCCATGCCCGGCAGCCCGATGTCGAGCAGGTAGGCATCGGCATGGAAGGCGGCCGAAACTTCCAGCGCGCGGAACGGGCTGCTTTCGATCAACACGCGATGGCCGCAACTGCGAAGCCATTGCGACAGCGTTACCGCCGCGTCCACGTTGTCGTCCACCACCAGGATGCGCATTCCCCCGGCAGGGCTCGTGTCCGCGGGCGCTGCGTCCATCACGCCGGTCGCGTCCGGCACGAACAGTTCGCTATTTACAAGGGGCAGGACCACGGTAAAGGTGGAGCCCCGACCCGGCCCCTTGCTCGTCGCCACCACGCTGCCGTGGTGCAGGTGCACGATGTCGCGCACCAGCGACAATCCGATGCCCAGGCCGCCGTCCGTCCGGTCGGAAGACCGCACGCCTTGCGAAAAGCGCTCGAAGATTCGCGGTAACAACGCCGCGTCGATGCCGATGCCGGAATCGCGGAAAGCCAGTGTGATCCGGTCGCCTGGTTCGTCCGTGCGGATGTCCACGCTGATTGCGCCGCCAGGCATGGTGAACTTGGCCGCGTTGGTCAGCAGGTTGGCCAAGACCTGTACGAGGCGCTTGTGGTCGCCCAGGACTGTCGCCGGTGGCCCGGACTGGGTCGAATCGATTCGATGTCCGCGCGACTTGATCAGGGGAGCGGCCTGCTCCATCGCTTCGGCCAGCACGACAGCCATGTCCACGCGGGCCAGGTCCAATGCCACCTGGCCCCGCGAAAGACGCGATGCATCCAGCAGGTCGGCCACCAGGCTGGACATGTGCCGCACCTGGCGATGGATGACTTCGCCAGCCATGCGCACGGTTCCCGCATCGGGATTGGGCATCTTCAACAATTGCGCCGCCGAACTGATCGGCGCCAGCGGATTGCGCAGTTCGTGCGCCAGCATGGCCAGGAATTCATCCTTGCGCTGGCTCGCGGCGACCAGCTCGTCTTCCGCGCCCTTGCGTTCGGTAACGTCGTTGCCTTGCACGAAGATGCCCGACACCGTGCCGTCGGCTTCGATGATGGGTTGATAGACGAAGTCGAGGATGCGCCGGACCAGGGGTTCGCCCGGCTTGTTTCGCAGTTCGATGCCCAGGCCGTGCGCGGAGTAGGGTGCGCCGCTGGAATAGACCTGGTGCAACAGATCCATGAAGCCCTGGCCATAGGCCTCCGGAATGACTTCGTTCACCGCCTTGCCGACCAGCTCGCGTCCGCCCACCAGCCGCACATAGGCATCGTTGGCAAATTCGAACACGTGGTTGGGTCCGCGCAGGATGCACATGAAGCCGGGTGCCTGCTGGAACATCGTCTTTTGGCGATCGTATTCGTATTCGCGCTGTGCCACTTCCGCGCTGAGTCGCGCGTTCAGGCGCGCTTGTTCCTGCGTGGCCAGGTGGATGGCGGTGACATCGGTGCAAACCACGAGCACCCCATCGACTTTGCATTCACCGGGGATGGGGCTGTAGCCGTAATTCCACCAGACATCCTGGCGCGCGCCATGCCGGGTAACGGGCACCAGCGTGTTTTCGTGGAAGGTAGCGGGCCCCCCGGCCATGATCGATTCGACCTGTGGCCAGATGATGGGCCAGATTTCCTGCCAGCAGTCTTCGCCCGATTGCCCCAGTGCACTGGGGTGGCGTTCCGGGCCCATCGTCTGGCTGTAGGCATCGTTGTAGATCTGGATCAGCTCCGGGCCCCACCAGATAAGCATTGGATGATTCGAAGACAGCACCGTACCGACGATGGTCCTGAGGCCACTCGGCCACTGCTCGATCGCGCCCAGTGGTGTACCCGCCCAGTCGAATTCGGCGACAAGCGAATGCATCTCGCCGCGGTGATCAGGCGCCTCGGCTCCCTCGCTTGTGCTGGGCATGATTCAACGAATTGGCGGATCGGAAGTTGAGCATGCCCGAACAGGCCTTTGACTGGCGTCGGTCCAGGGAATTTGCTTAGAGACTGTTCAGCGAAGGCGCATGGGGCGCCTTTCATAATGCGCAGATGATCATTGCCTGGTGCGCCGCCCAACTGCTTCTTGTAATAACCGCCGTGCAGCTGATGGGGAGCAGCGTCTGGCGCCGCGCCGCGTCCATCCTGGTATTGGGCACGTCATGGGTGCTGCCCCTGTCGGCGCCTGACGTGCCGCTGCTGCGGGCCGTGTTGGCCGCCGTGGCGATCCTGGCGTTGGTGAAAGTCGTGCAATTGGCCGTGCATCCGGAGCCCGATCGCTGGGCGCCGCTGAAGCGGCTTTGGCACGGCCTCGCGCCCTTCGATGTGGCTGACACCGAACGCGTGGCTCCGGTGCTGGACAAGAAGCTGCTGCTGGCCGTCACGTTGCATGCGGGCCTGGCGGTGCTGGCCCTGGTCGGCTTGTTCTACTTGCCGCGCGAGTCGGGCATCGGCACCAACCTGGCGCGACTGGGCCTGGGCATCACGCTTGCCTACAGCGGCATGGAGACCATCAGCGAGTCCATCCGCTTGTTGCACCTGCTGGGCGGCATCGCGGTGTCGCCCATCCAGCGCAGCCCGATCCTTGCGCAGAGCATTCGCGAATTCTGGAGCGAGCGCTGGAACCTGCCGGTCAACGGCTGGTTGGAAACGCTGGTGTTCCGGCCGGTGAATGAGCGCTTCGGCCCGGGCACGGGCGTGATGGCTGCCTTCACCGTCAGCGGATTGCTGCATGGCTGGATGTTCCTGGTATCCATCGGCATCGTCGGCGCGGTGATGGGATTTGCCTTCTTCGCGTTCAACGGCATGTTCGTGCTGGTCGAAACGATGTTCCGCCTCCGCCAGGTTGCGGAGTGGAAACGCCGCGCGTGGACCCTGGGCATGCTGGGCATGGCATCGCCGCTGTACATCGAACCGGGGCTGCAGGTGCTGGGGCTGTAGTGGCATAGTCCCGTCCATGGCGTCGAATCCGAAACCGCTTCCTTCGCGAACCCGCAGCATGGTCCGCGTGTTCGCCATCGTCGTGCTGTGCGTGACGGCGGCGCTGCTGCTGTCCGTGGACTGGGTTTTCGACGGCATGGAACGGCTGCTGATGGAAGCCGAGCCCATCATCGCGTCACACCCGGTGATTGGCGCCGTGGTCTTCGTCCTGTTGTCGGCGCTGTCGGCGATCCTTGCGTTCTTTTCCAGCGCCTTGCTGGTCCCTGCGGCGGTGTTCGCCTGGGGCAATGTGCTGACGGTGTGTTTCCTGTGGCTGGGCTGGATGCTGGGCGGGCTGTTCGCCTTCGCCGTGGGGCGTGGCCTGCGCAGCCACAAGGGCGGCGAATCACGCTTGCCTGGTCGTCTCGAAGCCTATCTGCCCGGCGTCACGCAGGACATCAGTTTTCCGATGATCCTGTTGTTCCAGCTGGCCTTGCCGTCGGAGATCCCCGGCTATCTTTGTGGTTTCCTCGGCGTGCCGCTGCGCAGGTACTTCGTCGCTATGGCGCTGGCCGAATTGCCCTACGCCGTGGGCGCCGTGCTGCTGGGCGAGTCCGTGGTCAATCGCGAGATCGGTTGGCTGGTGGCGCTGGGCGTCGTTGGCGCGATCCTCGGCTTCCTGCTGATTCGAGCCTTGCACCGGCGACTGGACCAGCCCAAGTAGTGCTTCTGGAACCATACAGCCGGGTTAGGGTCAGAATAGAACTTCGTTCCTTCAAGGATTGCCGCCATGAAATTGTTCCCGCTCACTCTTGCGATCTCCCTGGCGATGGCCAGCACGCTCGCGCTTGCATCCCACCACGGCGGGCCGCCGGCCGACGGCGCCAAGCCGATGCCCGGAATGGGCATGGGCATGGACCATGGAATGATGGGCATGGACAAGATGTCGCCCGAGCAACACCAGAAGAAGATGGACGAGATGTTCGCCCAGTTGGATGCGAACAGCGATGGCTCGGTGACCAAGGCCGAGTTCACCGCGCACCACACGGCGATGATGGCCAGGCATCGCGCGATGATGGGCGGAATGCACAAGCCCGAAGCCAAGCCCGAAGCCACGCCCGAAGCAGAGCACAAGCACTGAGGCGAAACGCTTGATTCCCGTTTCCGTACTGGACCTCGCCCCGGTTACCGAGGGCAGTAATCCTTCGCGCGCCTTCGCCAACGCACTCGACCTGGCGCGCCACGCCGAGCGCCTGGGTTTCAAGCGCTACTGGCTGGCCGAACACCACAACATGCCCGGCATCGCCAGCGCCGCGACGGCGGTACTGATGGCGCATATCGCCGCCGGTACTTCGACCATCCGCATCGGCGCGGGCGGCATCATGCTGCCCAACCACGCGCCCCTGCAGGTGGCCGAGGCGTTTGGAACGCTTGCCTCATTGCATCCCGGCCGCATCGACCTGGGCCTGGGGCGGGCGCCCGGCACCGACCAGCCGACGGCGCGCGCCTTGCGTCGCTACTTCGATGGCGCCGATCGATTCCCGCAGGACGTTTCCGAACTGCTCGGCTACTTCGAACCGGCGGCGCCGGGGCAGGCTGTGCAGGCCGTGCCGGGCGCGGGCATCGACGTGCCGGTCTGGCTGCTGGGCTCGAGTTTGTTCGGTGCGCAATTGGCCGCGGCGATGGGACTGCCGTTTGCTTTTGCCTCGCACTTCGCGCCTGATGCAATGGACGAGGCGCTTGCGCTCTACCACCGCGACTTCCGCCCGTCCCGTCGCCTGCAGAATCCCTATGCCATCCTGGCCCTGAATGTGGTGGCGGCCGACAGCGATGCCGAGGCGCGCCGCCTGTTCACCACCCAGCAGCAGAGTTTCGTACGCCTGCGCCGAGGCGCGCCGGGCCTGATTCCGCCCCCGATAGACGACATCGAATCGTATTGGTCGCCGGCGGAAAAACTCGGCACGCAACGCGCGCTCGCCTGTGCCGTCGTGGGCGACAAGATGACGGTCGCGCAGGGCATTGCCGAGTTCGTGCATCGCCATCGCCCCGACGAGTTGCTGGTGACGGCAAACATCTTCGACCATGCCGCGCGCTTGCATTCCTTCGCGCTGCTCGCGGAGTCGGTGGACTTGCCAAACTAGGACGGCAATGGGCCGGCGCCGGTTGTTGGCTGGCCGTCGCTGCGCCTAGACTGCCCGGGTCCGTGCCGGAGTACCGCGATGTCCCAGGTCAAGACCATCCCGCTGCCGAGTCGCGCCGAACTCGACGGTGCACAACGCCTGGCGCGGGCAATGGAATTTGCCACCGAAATGGCGACACGCAGAACGGTCCGCGAGTTTTCTGCGCAGGCGGTTTCGCGGGACGTCATCGAAGCATGCCTGCGTGCCGCGGGCACCGCCCCCAGTGGTGCAAACCAGCAGCCCTGGCGCTTTGTCGCCATCGGCGACAACGGGATCAAGCGCCGGATTCGAGAGGCGGCGGAAATCGAGGAGCGCGAATTTTATGACCATCGCGCACCGGCCGAATGGCGCGATGCGCTGGCGCAACTCGGCACGGACGCGGACAAGCCTTTCCTGGAGATCGCCCCCTGGTTGATCGCGGTCTTCTACGAGCGAACGGGCCCCGAAGTGGACGGGCACAAGCCCAAGCGCTATTACCCGCACGAGTCCACGGGCATCGCCACGGGATTGCTGATCGCCGCGCTTCACCACGCAGGTTTGGCCACGCTGACGCACACCCCGAGTCCGATGGGATTCTTGAATGAAATCCTTGGACGTCCGAAGAACGAAGTGCCGTATCTTTTGCTGGTGGTGGGGCATCCTGCCCCCGACTGCCGGGTACCGGACATCCAGCGCAAGCCGCTGGAAGAAATATCCAGTTTCCTCACCTGATGCTTCCTTGTCCACCGGAGACTGTAACGATGAAGCACGCATTGATCGCCGTCGCGCTACTGCTTTCCGCCTGCAAGGCGCCGTCGCCCGACGCACCATCGGCTCCCGCTGCACCTGAAGCGCCGACCGCACCTGCCGCGCCTGCGCCCGCTGCCAATACGTGGGTTGGCAAATGGATCGGGCCCGAAGGCACTTTCCTGGAATTGTCGGAGGTCGATGGCGCCTACAAGGTGACGATCCAGTCGCTGGACGGCCCGGCGACCTATGACGCCGTGGCGATCGAGGACCGGGTCGAATTCCAGCGCGAAGGAACGACGGAAACCATCCGCGCTACCAGCGGCGCAGAAACCGGCATGAAGTGGCTGCTGGACAAGAAGGATTGCCTGACCATCAAGACCGGCGAAGGATTCTGCAGGGACTGAGCCGGCGGTCAGGCGACCAGGCGATCAGGCGATCAGGCGATCAGGCGAGCGGCAGTTCGAGCGTAAAGGTCGAGCCGCCGCCATCGCGTTTTTCGTACCAGAGGTCGCCGCCCATCGCGCGCGCCTGCTGCTTGGCCAAGGCCAGGCCAAGCCCCGTGCTTGATTCGCCGCCGGTCGGTTCGGACGATAACCTGGTGAATCGCTGGAACAGTTTTTCCTGGTCCGCGCCGCTTATGCCCGGGCCGCGGTCCATCACCGTCATTCGTCCGCGCGTGCCTTTGCTGGTAGCCGAGATGCTGACCCGGCTGCCTGGCGGCGAATACTTGATGGCGTTCGACAACAGGTTCTGCAACACGTGCACCGCACTGGATCGCAAGCCCGAGACGACGATCACTTCGTGCGGCACCAGGTGCAGCATGATCTTCTTGGCGCGGGCGCTTTCATTGAGCAGGTCGACCGATTCGCCCAGCAGAAGGCGCACGGACAAGGGCTCGATGACGCCGCCAGAGGCTTGTTCTTCCTGTTGCTCCAGCAAGGCCTGGAGAAACAGCAGGCCGGCATCGGCGGAACTGCGGATCGAATGCGCCAGTCGCACCACGCCCAGGTCAACGTCGGGAATCGCAATTTGCAGGTCGGTGGCGAACATGATGTTGGCCAGGTAGTTGCGCAGGTCGTGCGCCACCAGTTCGGCCATGTCCTGTTTTTCCTGCGCGAAGCGGCGCAGGGTGTCCCGGGAACGTTTCAGGTCCACGTGCGTGCGTACGCGCGCCAACAACTCGCGCGCAACGAAGGGCTTGGTGACGTAATCATTGACGCCGGCGCTGAAGCCGCGGATGAGGTTTTCGCGATCGTCGTCGGCGGTCAGGAAGATGATGGGCAAGTCGGCCGTGGCCGGTATCGAGCGAAGTTCGCGCAGCACGTCGAAACCATCCAAACCGGGCATGCGAACGTCGAGCAGCACCAGGTCGGGTTTTTCAGCCAGCGCCATCGCCACGCCGTCTTCGCCTGACAGTGCAGAAACCGTCTCATAAC
Source organism: Gammaproteobacteria bacterium RIFCSPHIGHO2_12_FULL_63_22 (assembly GCA_001801685.1). Lineage (GTDB taxonomy): Bacteria > Pseudomonadota > Gammaproteobacteria > Xanthomonadales > Xanthomonadaceae > Arenimonas. The sequence goes on from MGYJ01000046.1 coordinate 20,450, forward strand.
CCTGCTGTGACAGCAGCGCGGTGATCAGGCGAACGTTTACCACCTGATCGTCCACGACCAGCACCAGGGGCTTGGGCTCGTTGGCGGAATGCGGAACTTCGATGGGAAGTTGTTCGATGGCCATGGCGTCAGTCCGTCGCGGGTGCCGGGCGGGGTGCGACCAGTGCATTGATCGCGTTGTACAGGTCCTGGTAGCGCAGTGGCTTGGCGATGTAGTCGTTGCAGCCGGCCTCCAGCGCCTTGGCCCGGTCGGTGCTCATCGCCATGGCGGTAAGCGCGATGACCGGAATGGAGGCGGTGGATGGGTCCTGTTTCAGCAGGCCAGTCGCGGTCAGGCCATCCATGCCAGGCAATTGGATGTCCATCAGGATCAGGTCGGGGTGCTCGGCGCGGGCCAGGGTCAGTCCCGATTCGGCATCCATCGCGCACAGGGGCGTATGTCCGGCATTTCGCAACAACAGCACCGCCAACTTCATGTTCGCGGCGTTGTCTTCGATGATGAGGATATTGGCCATGTGGTCCTTAGTGCTGCGTGAGTGCGCGCCGGACTTCGGCGATGAAGCCGACCCGGTTGAATCCCGCCTTTTCGATGATGCGGATGATCTTGTCTGGATACTTGGCGAGCAGTTCCTGGTCGAGCGCGGTGATCTGTTTTGCCGTAACGATGAGAATCGGTATGCGAGCTGTTTCCTCGTCGGCTTGCAGTGCGTCAACCACGTCGAATCCATTGACCTCGGGCATCATCAGGTCGAGCAGGATCAAGTCCGGTCGATGCAGTCGGGCCAGGTCGATAGCCTCGCGTCCGCCCAGCGCACGCAGCAACGAATAGGCAGGCGAGGGCAGCGACGAGGCGATGACTTCCAGCGCGCGCGGGTCGTCGTCCACCAGCAGCACGCTGTAGCTGTGCTCGTGCGCGGAATGCAGGCCCAACATGGCCAGGGACGCCTTGAGTTGTGCGCGGCTGATGGGCTTTTGCAGCAGCACCGCGGCGCCGCCGTTCAGAGCTTCACGTGCATGGGCGCCATCGGCCAGCACCACGACGGGAACTTTCGACAGCCCGGGGGTCTTGCGCAAATGGGACAGCAATTGCAGGCCGTCCATGTCGTGCAGGTTCAAGGACATCGTGACCAGGCTGAGCGCTTGCCCATCCATCAGCATCAGGGCCGCGTCTCCGCTGCCGGCCATCAATACGGTGAAGCCTTCGGCCTCCAGCATCAGGCGGACCAGGTCGGCGCCGCGCTCGTCGTCGTCGACGACCAGCGCGAATCGCTCCATCGGTGCGGCGGCGCCAAATCCCAAGGGTCGGACATTGCTGGACATCAGGGAATCGACCAGGGGCAGCCAGGCCACGACGCAAGTGCCTTCGCCCTCGCTGCTAGCCACTGCCACCGTGCCACCGTGCAATTCAACCAACTGGCGAACCATGGCCAGGCCGAGGCCGGTGCCTTCGAAGCGCCGTGCCAGGCCGCTGTCGATCTGGGTGAAGGACTGGAACAACTTTGACAAGCTGGCGGCGGGAATACCGATGCCCTCGTCGCTGACGCAGATCTCGATGAACTCCTGGTAGCCCTTGTCCACCAGGGGGAAATTGTGTAGCGGCCATGAGCCGCTCAGGGTCCCAACCGTGTTCCGCGACACGCGACGGGCGCTGACCAGTACCCGGCCACCGTGCGAACTGAACTTCACGGCGTTTGAAAGCAGGTTGTAGATGACCTGCTTGGTCTTGCGCATGTCCAACTGCAGTGAATGCAGGCCTTCCTCGATGTCAAGGTCGAGGCGGATGCGCTGGCGCGCGGCACGTTCGCGCACGATGGTCAGGCTGTTGGCGAGCAGGTTGTTCAAGTCCACCGACTCCAGTTCCAGCGCCATCATGCCGGCTTCGATCTTGGACAGGTCGAGGATGTCGTTGATGAGCGACAGCAGGTGTTGTCCGCTGGTGAAGATGTCGGCAACGTATTCGCCCTGGTTGCCATTCATCTCGCCGACCATGCCGTCCTTGAGCGCCTCGGAAAAACCGATGATGGCGTTCAGGGGCGTGCGCAGTTCGTGCGACATGGTGGCCAGGAATTCGGACTTCATGCGGCTGGCGTGGGCGAGTTCGGTGTTCTTTTCCTGCAGGGTCTGTTCGAAACGGTCGCGCTCGCTGTCGCGGGCCGCCTCGATCTGCTTGCGCGCCGTGTTGTCGGTGCCGATCAGCAGGTAGCCGATGATGGTGTTGGCCTCGTCGCGCAGCGCCGTCACCGACACCACCGCCGGGAAGCGAGTGC
>MGYJ01000047.1:0-498 GCA_001801685.1 Gammaproteobacteria bacterium RIFCSPHIGHO2_12_FULL_63_22
CCAGCAATTCGATGAAGCGCGCGCGCACGGCCTCGCTCTCCTCCGCATAGGGATGGATGGTGGGCAATGATTCGGCAAGCGCACGTGCGGTTTCCGAATGCAGGCCGCGCGCACTTTCCAGGCGCGTCCACACGGCGAACAGTTCGAGTATCTCGGTCATGCCCCGGCCCAAGCGCGGCGCATCGGTCATCGCCAGGTAACCGTGGCGCAATTCGAAGCCGGGCTGCACGGGCACCGGCGCGGCCACGCCTGCCAGTTGTTCCTCGAAGCGTTGCAACAGGCGATCGTTGATGCGGAGCATCGTGGCCGCCGCACGGAAGAAGCCCTGCATCATCTGTTCGACGGCGAGGTTGCCTTCTTCATCCTTCAGGCCCATCAGGGACGCAAGCGCCTTCTGGTGGTCGAACAACAAGCGTTCTTCGCGCCGTCCCGCGACCAGGTGAAGGCCGAAGCGCAAGCGCGCCAGGTCGGCCCACTTCTGCTCCAGGGTCGCGCATT
>MGYJ01000047.1:524-4884 GCA_001801685.1 Gammaproteobacteria bacterium RIFCSPHIGHO2_12_FULL_63_22
GCACGCCATACAGGCGCATGCCCATCCAGGTAACGGAATGCAGGTCGCGCAGTCCGCCCGGCCCTTCCTTCAAATTGGGTTCGAGATTGTCGGCGGTGTCGTTGTAGCGGGCGTGCCTGGCGCGTTGTTCCTCGCGCTTGGCTTCGAAATATTTTCCCGGCGGCCACATCTTCTTGGGCGACAGCGCCTTTACCAGCGCTTCGCGCGGTGCATCGTTGCCACCCAGCGTGCGCAACTCCATCAGCGATGTCAGCGTGGCGATATCGTCGCGCGCGGCGTGCACGCATTCCTCCACCGATCGCACGGCGTGGCTGGTGGCAAGTCCCGCATCCCAGAGCATCGCGAAGAATCGCGCCATCGCCGGCTCGTGCTTGCGCTGTACGCGCGGCTCGGCCAGCACCAGCAGGTCGATGTCGGAAAACGGATACAACTCGCCGCGGCCGTAACCGCCGGTCGCCAGCAGGCTCATCGCATCGACGTTGACGATGCAGCGCTGCCAGGCTGCGGCGACCAGCGTGTCGATCAGCGTGCAACGCTTGCCGATCAGGCGCTCGACCGGTTCGCCGGCGGCGAAGGCTACCTGCAGGTCGTTGCGGTGTTGGCCCAGTGCCGCTTTGGCCGTTTCCCGCCAATCTGCATCATCGCTCGCCTGCGAAAGGCGCGAGGCGAGCGAAGGCGCGGGCGCGGCCAGGGTCACAGGTCGTTGTCGTCGCCGGGTACGCGGGTCAGGATTTCGACGCCGTTATCGGTCACCGCCACGGTGTGTTCCCACTGCGCCGACAAGGACCGGTCCTTGGTGACAACCGTCCAGCCATCGGGCATCAGTCGCGTGTGGCGCTGGCCTTCGTTCACCATCGGCTCGATGGTGAAGGTCATGCCTTTTTCCAGGCGCAGGCCGGTGCCCGGTTGGCCGTAATGCAGCACCTGCGGGTCTTCGTGATAGATGCGGCCAATGCCGTGGCCGCAATATTCGCGCACCACCGAGAAGCGCTCGGCTTCCACGTAGCGCTGGATCGCGTGGCCGATGTCGCCCAGGGTCGTGCCGGGACGGACCTGGCGAATGGCCTGGAACATCGCTTCCCGCGTGACATCCACCAGCCGCTGCGCCTTCACCGACGGCTTGCCGACGATGTACATGCGGCTGGTATCGCCGTGGAAGCCGTCCTTGATGACGGTCACGTCGATATTGATGATGTCGCCTTCCTTCAGGATCTTGGCCTCGGTCGGGATGCCATGGCAGATGACGTTGTTGACCGAGGTGCAGACCGTCGCCGGGAAGCCCTTGTAGCCGACGTTGGCCGGGATGGCTTGCTGCACGTTGACGATATGATCGTGGCAGATGCGGTCGAGATAAGCGGTACTTACCCCCGCTTTGACGTGGGGAGCCACGACTTGCAGCACTTCGGCGGCCAGGCGGCCGGCGACGCGCATCTTCTCGATGTCTTCGGGGGTCTTGATCGTTACGTTCATGGGTCGAATTATCCAACAGTTGCAACGGTTTAGGCCAGCCCGGTATAATCGATGGGTTGCGGCTTGACTGTTGCACCCGCCTACGCCGAGCGTCATCGGTGAATCCACACATCAGGCTAACCCCCGTCCCGGGGTGCCCGGACCAGTAAATCGGCCCAGGTTCGAGACGGAAGCCCGATGGAGGCCCAACCCCGGAACCACTCGTCCGCCATAGATGCGGCGCGGTTCCTATTTCTTCAAGGACAAGACAATGACCCAAGTCACCATGCGCCAGATGCTGGAAGCCGGCGTGCATTTCGGCCACCAGACGCGCTACTGGAATCCCAAGATGGGCCCGTTCATTTTCGGCGCCCGCGGCAAGATCCACATCATCAACCTCGAAAAGACCCTGCCCCTGTTCCAGGACGCGATGAACTTCGTGTCGGCCCTGGCCCAGAAGCGCGGCACCATCCTGTTCGTCGGCACCAAGCGTTCGGCCCGCGATTCGGTGAAGGAAGAAGCCGAGCGTTGCGGCATGCCCTACATGTCCATGCGCTGGCTCGGCGGTACGCTCACCAACTTCCGCACCGTGAAGGCTTCGGTCTCGCGCCTGAAGGAACTGGAAGCCGCTGAAACCGACGGCACCTTCCTGAAGATGGTCAAGCACGAAGTGCTCGGCCTGCGCCGCGAGCGCGACAAGCTGCTGGCCTCGCTGGGCGGCATCAAGGAAATGAACCGCCTGCCGGATGCCTTGTTCGTGATCGACATCGGCCACGAGAACATCGCCGTGCAGGAAGCCAAGAAGCTCGGCATCCCGGTCATCGCCGTGGTCGACACCAACTACGACCCGACCCTGGTCGACTACCCGATCCCGGGCAACGACGACGCCATCCGCGCCGTGCAGCTGTATGTGCGCGCCGCTGCTGACTCGGTGCTGGAAGGCAAGGCTGCGGCCCCGCAGGCCGGCCAGCGCGACGACGAGTTCGTCGAGCTCGACGCCGAAGGCAATCCGGTCGGCAAGGAAGACAAGAAGGCGGCCCCGCGCCGCGCACCGCCGCCGAAGAAGCCGGGCGCTCCGCGCCGTGACGGCGCCCGTCCCGACGGCAAGCGCGACGGCGGCCGTTAAGTAATACGCAAGTCACGCGGGGGCAGCATGCTGCCCTCGCGCTTTCATTCATTCGAAAATTCGAGGTACACCCATGGAAATCACCGCCAGCCTGGTCAAGGAACTGCGCGAGCGCTCCGGCGCCGGAATGATGGAGTGCAAGAAGGCACTCGCTGAAAACGAAGGCCACATCGACAACGCGATGGAATACCTGCGCAAGTCCGGTCTTGCCAAGGCCGACAAGAAGGCCGGCCGCGTGGCCGCCGAAGGTCGCATCGTGCTCGCTTCCGAAGCCAACAAGGCCGTGCTCGTCGAGATCAACTCCGAGACCGACTTCGTGGCCAAGGACGACAACTTCCTGGCCTTCACCAAGGCGGTCGCCGACGTCGCCCTCGCCTCCGGCGCAGCCGATGCCGAAGCCCTGAAGGACGCCGCCCTCGGCGGTGAAACCGTCGAGCAGGCGCGCGCCGCGCTGATCCAGAAGATCGGCGAAAACGTGCAGGTTCGTCGCCTGGTGCGCATTGCCAGCGACAACATCGTCGCCGGCTACGTGCATGGCGGCCGCATCGGCGTGCTGGTCGAGCTGAAGGGTGGCGATGCAGAGCTGGCCAAGGGCCTGGCGATGCACATTGCCGCGATGAATCCCCCCTACATCACGGGTTCCGACGTTCCGGCCGATTTCATCGCCAAGGAAAAGGAAATCGAGATGGCCAAGATGACCGACAAGGAAAAGGCCAAGCCGGCCGAAATCCTCGAGAAGATCATCGGTGGCAAGGTTGCGAAGATCATCAACGAAGTGACCCTCACCGGCCAGCCCTATGCGCTCGACACCGACAAGTCCGTCGATGCCGTGCTGAAGGCTGCCAAGGCCGAAGTGGTTTCCTTCTCGCGCATCGCCGTTGGCGAAGGCATCGAGAAGGTGGTCGAGGATTACGCCGCCGAAGTGGCGAAGGCCATGCAGGTCTGAGCGACAGTCACCGTCGAAGTGTCATGAAAAACCCGCGAGCGATCGCGGGTTTTTTCTTGTCCGAAACAAACGCCTCAGGGCTTGGGCAGGAACGCCAGCGGGTCTACCGGCTTGCCATTGCGGCGGATCTCGAAATGCAGCATCTCGCGGATTGCGCCGGTCTTGCCCATCTCGGCGATCACGTCGCCCGACTTCACCCGGCCGCCCTCCATTACCAGGCGGCGGCGATTATGCGCATACGCCGACAGCCATTCGTCGGAATGCTTGATGATGATCAACTCGCCATAGCCGACCAGGCCCGCGCCGGAATAGACCACGATGCCGTCGGCGGCCGCCAGGATGGGCTGGCCGGCACTGCCAGCGATGTTGATGCCCTGCTGCGTCTGGTCGCCGCTGACATAACGTCCGATGATCTGACCCTGCGCCGGCCAGCGCCAACTCGGTGCACCGACCGTCGAAGCGGGTGGGCGTGCTGGCGGAGTTGTCACGGTCGCTGGTGGCGCAGCAGTCGGGCTTCCGGGCGAGGGATTCACCGGCCTCGGTGCGCTTGGCGATAGCGGATGCGGTCGCCGGGGCGTGGACAACGCGATGCTTCCATTGTCCGGGCGCGGCGGCGACGTCATCGAGCCCGGCGGGCGCAAGCGAAGGCGCTGCCCGATCTCGATGGTGTAGGGGTCGCCGATGCCATTCCACGCCGCGACGTCCTGGTAGCGAAGGCCGAATCGAAACGAAATTCCGTAAAGGGTTTCGCCGGCGCGGACGATGTGCACGGCGCTCGACGGAATGGGCGACGGCGCGGCCCGCGAGACAGGCGGTCGGGCGCGAGTGGAACTGGACGA
>MGYJ01000047.1:5096-51354 GCA_001801685.1 Gammaproteobacteria bacterium RIFCSPHIGHO2_12_FULL_63_22
ATCGCGCCAGCCACCAGGAACACGCGCTTGCCACGACCGATTGCGCCGCCGAAGAAGAACGGCAGCAAGGGCATTCCCACGGCGCCCGAGGCGAGCGTGAAAATCTTGAACGGCACCGGCGTGAATCCGGCGATCAGCAACAACCAGAATCCGTTCGCCGCGGCTTCCTGCTTGATCGAGTCGAACTGCGCCGCGTAGCCCATCTTCTCGATGAAGGGCATCGCCATTTCGATGGCGTAATAGCCGATCGCATAGCCGATGAACATGCCGGCCATCGATCCAATCAGGCTTAGCGAAGCGAAGTAGAACCCGCGCCGCGGCTGCGCCACGCACATGGGCGCCAGCATCAACTCGGGCGGCACCGGAAAGAAAATGGCTTCGATGAAACTCAGGAAGGTCAGCAGCGCCGGTGCGTTCTTGTGCCGCGCCCAGACGATGGCGCGTTCGAACAAGGGTTGGAATATTTTCATCGGCTACAGGTTCTCATAGGACGCCCGACACCAGTGGCACGAACACCACCTTGCCCAGGTCTTCCTGCACGATGCCCTCGGGCGTCTTGCGCAGGCGCAAAAGGTTCTGCGACATCGCCCCGCCAACCGGCGCCACCAGCGTGCCGCCGTCGGCCAGCTGGTTTAGCAACGCGGCGTCGAGTGCCGCACCGGCAGCCGTGACGATGATGGCATCGAAAGGCGCGTGTTCCGGCCAGCCCATGCGACCGTCGTCGTGCTTGGTGCGCAGGTTCAGGCCCAGGTTGCGGAAGCGGCGTCGCGCCGTACGCAGCAGCTCGTCGATCCGCTCGACCGTGAACACTTCGATGCCCAGCGTCGCCAGCACCGCCGCCTGGTAGCCCGAGCCCGTGCCGATTTCCAGTACGCGTTTCGGCAGGCCGTGTTCGATAAGCGCCTCGGTCATCTTCGCCACCACCCAGGGCTGCGAAATGGTCTGGCTGTTGCCGATCGGCAGGGCCGTGTCCTCGTAGGCGCGCGAAGCCAGCGCTTCGTCGATGAACAAGTGCCGCGGTACGGTCCGCAGCGCCGACAACACGCGCTCGTCGCGGATGCCGCCTTCACTGCGCAGGCGTTCGACCAATCGATCGCGTGCACGTTGCGAGGTCATGCCCTGACCGTTGGCGCTCGGATTGGCGTGGAATCGGGGATTCATCGGTCGGTCTTGAGCGAATCCGAAAGACTGCTGACCCAGCTCGCGACATTCTCCAGCGCCTGGTAGCGGGTCAGGTCAACGTGGATGGGCGTGATGGAAATATAGCCGTTGCGCACCGCATGGAAATCGGTGCCCGCCCCTGAATCCTGCGCAGGCCCGGGAGGCCCGATCCACCAGATCGGACGGCCGCGCGGATCTTCCTGGCGGATGCAGGGCTCGGCACGATGGCGATTGCCCAGGCGCGTCACTTCGAAGCCGCGCACTTCACTCCATGCCAGGTCCGGCACGTTCACGTTGAGGATGGTGTCGGCGGGCAAGGGATCGGTGATCAGGCGCGCGGTGATTTCGACCGCAGCGCGCGCGGCGGTTTCGTAATGCTTCGCCTTGTGGTCCAAGCTGGCCAGCGACACGGCGATGGCGGGCAGGCCCAGGCAGCGACCTTCCATGGCGGCGGCGACGGTGCCTGAATAAATGACGTCGTCGCCGAGGTTGGAAGTGTTGTTGATGCCCGACAGTACGATGTCCGGATCGAAGTCGAGCATGCCCGACAAGGCCAGGTGCACGCAGTCGGTCGGCGTACCCGCGACGCTCCATGTGTCGTTGCCGCGCCGTGATGCGCGGATTGGCTGGTCGAGGGTCAGCGAGTTGCTGGCGCCGGAACGGTCGCGGTCCGGGGCCACCACGGTTACCTCGTGCCCTGCCGCGCGCAACGCCTCGGCCAGGTGCCGGATTCCCGGTGCATCCACGCCGTCATCGTTGCTTACCAGTACGCGCATCGGCTGTTCCCGCTGAAAGCACGATGATAACGGATGGGGCGCGGGCCGGGCAGCTTGCCATGCGCATTCCAGCGGTTAGTCTTGGCCCATGAGCCGGAAAAAGTTGCCGATCAGCCCCGAGGATGCCGCCCTGTTCCGCGACGCGGTGGGCGAAGTGCGCCGCATCGAAGCCGAAGCTGCCGCCATCGAGAAGCCGCAGCCGGCGCCGGTGGCGCGCAGCCTGCGCCGGGACGAAGCGGAAGCCCTGCGCCAATCCCAGGCCATCAGCGGCGATCCGCCCATGGATGGCGCGGAATTGCAGAGTTACCGACGCCCGCAAGTGGATGAACGCACCTTGCGGCAACTCAAACGCGGCGAATTCAGCATCCAGGACGAGATCGACCTGCACAACCTGCGCGCAAGCGACGCCGAGGCAGTGCTCAAGCGCTTCCTCAACGAGGCCCGAAGCGGCTTCCATCCCTGCGTGCGGATCGTCCACGGCAAGGGCCTTCGCTCGGAAGGCGCGCCCGTGCTGAAGCTGCTGGTTGACCGCGTTTTGCGCCAGCGAGGCGATGTGCTGGCCTTCGCTTCCGCGCCACCCAACCAGGGTGGTTCGGGCGCGGTGCTGGTGTTGCTGGACAGCCGCTAGGCGCGGACTTCACCCAATTCCGCCAGCAGCTCCGTCGCATAGGCGCCGGGAGCGAGCTGGAATTCCAGCCGCAATGCTGAGTCGTCGATCCATTCCCAGGCTAATTCGCGTACGCGAACCCTGAGCGATCGCCGTTCCTGGCGAAGTCCCGCCGCTTCCAGTCCTGCGCGCAAGTCGCTGAATGGCAAAACCGCCGCGTCTTCGATTTCACGCGCCAGCGCGCGCGTTCGCAGCTCACCGGCGCCCCACATCGGCCCGGTGGGATGGATGTCACCGCTGGCCAGCCGTTCCGCCAACGCATCATCGAGCGCAGCTTCCGGACCAAAGATGCTCTGGGTGCCGTCCAGCATCCAGACATCGCCCTCGACCCCGGTGTTCCAGGTGCCCGACGCGATGCGGCTGGAGAGGACGGCATTGAAGATCGCCGAACGCGCCGCCGACAGGTAGATGGATCGTTGCTCGCGGCGCACGCGTTCGCCGGCGAACATGCGCCGCGCCGATTCGACGTTGTCGCCCTCGCGGCCAAAGCGTTGTTCGCCGAAATAATTGGCGATGCCGCCGTTCGCGATCGCCGCCAGCCGCGCGTCCACGCTGGCGCGCGCGCCCTGAACCTCGCGCAGCATCAGCACGAACCGGTTGCCGGCCAGTGCGCCTCGGGAAAGCTTGCGGTTGTGCCAACTGTGCTCGAGCACCTTGAAATCTTCCGCTTCGAGCAGGCCCAGGTCCGGCGCCACCCGGCGCGGAAAATGCACGGTGAATCGCTGCCGCGTGCAGGCGTTGCGATCCTTCATGCCGGCGTAGCCGATGCCCATTTCATTGATGCCGGCCCAGGCGGCGAGTTTCTTCGCGGCAAAGGCGGTGTTCATGCCGCGCTTTTCAATCGTCAGCAGCAGGTGCTCGCCCTCGCCGGTGGGGGCGAAGGAAGCTTGCTCTTCGACGAAAAAATCCTCGGGCGTCGAACGGAAACGCGCCGTCAGCACTGCGTCTCCGAATGCCCTGGGCAGCGCAGCCAGCACGCCGTCGCTGGTACTCAAATCTTTTCCAGCAACACGACGGCCTGGGCAGCAATGCCTTCACCGCGCCCGGTAAATCCCAGGCGTTCGGTCGTCGTCGCCTTCACATTGATCTGCGACAACGAAACGTCGAGCGCCCTCGCCAGGGTCTTTCGAATGACCAGCGAGTGCGGCTCTACCTTCGGACGCTCGCAAATCACCGTCAGGTCCGCATTGCCCAACCGATAGCCGTGCTGGTCCATCAGCAGAATGCAGTGCTCCAGGAAGCGAAGGCTGTCCGCGTCCTTCCATCGGTCATCGCTTGGCGGAAAATGCTGGCCGATGTCGCCCAGCGCCAATGCACCCAACAGCGCATCGCACAGCGCATGGATCAGCACGTCGCCGTCCGAATGCGCAACCACGCCGCGATCATGCGCAATCCGCACGCCACCGAGCATGATGTGGTCGCCATCGCCGAAGGCATGCACGTCGAAACCATTGCCGATTCGCATCATCGGATCTCCTGCTGGGCGCCACGTTTCAGGATGAATTCGGCCAGGGCCAGGTCGGCCGGCGTGGTCACTTTCAAATTGTCTTCCGAGCCTTCGACCAGGCGCGGCTTGAGGCCCAGGCGTTCCATCGCCATCGCTTCGTCCGTCACCTTGGCGCCGACCCGCATCGCCGCCTGCAAGGCGCGGGTCAAGCCGCCACGTTGGAACATCTGCGGGGTCAACGCACGCCAAAGCTGGTCGCGCGATTCGGTCATGCTGCTGCGCAACTGGTCGTCGGCGCGCTTGATGGTGTCGCGAACGGGGGCTGCAAGGATCGCGCCGATCGGGTCGGCCTGGCCGATCGCGATCAGCCGGCTCAGGTCCGAGCTGCGCAAGCAAGGACGCGCGGCATCGTGCACCAGCACCCATTGGTCGTCGCTGACAGTGGCAGGCAAGGCCTGCAGCGCCGACAGCACGGAATCCGCGCGTTCGGCGCCGCCAATGCAGGTGTAGATGGGCTTGCCCTCCATCTCGCGCCAACCGGCCCAGAACGGATCATCGGGCGCCAACGCCACCATCACGGCGTCAATTCCGGGATGTCCGAGTAACGCGCGCAAGCTGTGCTCGATCAAGGTCAGGCCAGCGACTTGCAGATACTGCTTCGGAGTGCCAGCGCCGAATCGCGAACCGCGCCCGGCAGCCGGCATGATGGCCCAGCTCACGGCTTGGGCTCGATCTTGGCTTCGTCGCCTGCGTTCTCGCCGGCGTCGTCGCCGGACTCGGCGGCGTCCTTGTCCTGCAGCGAATGCGGCTCGACAACGCGGTAGAAGGTTTCACCTGGCTTGACCATGCCCAGCTCGCTTCGCGCGCGCTCTTCAACGGCGGTCTCGCCTGACTTCAGGTCTTCCACTTCCGCGCTCAGTGCATCATTGCGCTGTTGCAGCCGCGCATTTTCTGCGCGCTGTTCTTCCACGGTCTGCTGCAATGCCTTCGCATCGCGCCAACCGCCATCGCCCAGCCAAAGCTTCGCCTGCAGTGCGCCCAGCAGCAGCAACAGCGCGAGTATCGGCCACCAGCGGCGCAGCAGGCTGCTCACCTCAGCGCTTCAGGCTCACGAACGCGTCGCGTCCCGCGTAGCGGGCCCGGCTGCCGAGGGCTTCCTCGATGCGCAGCAACTGGTTGTACTTGGCGACGCGATCGGACCGGCAGAGCGAACCCGTCTTGATCTGGGTGGCCGTGGTCGCCACCGCGATGTCGGCGATGGTCGTGTCCTCCGTCTCGCCCGACCGGTGCGAGACGATCGCCGCGTAGCGGTTCGCGTCGGCCATTGCGATCGCTTCCAGGGTCTCGGTCAGCGTGCCGATCTGGTTGACCTTGATCAGGATCGCGTTGGCCACCTTCTTGTCGATGCCTTCGCGGAAAATTTTTGGATTGGTGACAAACAAGTCGTCGCCCACCAGCTGCACGCCCGTGCCGATGCGATCGGTCAGCAGCTTCCAGCCATGCCAGTCGTTTTCGGCCATGCCGTCCTCGATGGTCACGATCGGATACTGCGCGGCCCAGTCGGCCAGGAAGTCCACCATCTGTTCGGAACTCAGGCGCTTGCCCTCGCCCACCAGGTTGTATTTTCCGTTCTCGAAGAACTCCGTGCTGGCCACGTCCAGGCCCAGCAGGATGTCCTCGCCGGCGGCGTAACCGGCCTTGCCGATCGCCTCCATGATGGTTTCCAGCGCCTCTTCATTGGAACGAAGGTCCGGCGCGAAACCGCCCTCGTCGCCAACCGAGGTGCTCAGCCCGCGACCTTTCAGCACCGACTTCAGCGCATGGAAGATTTCGGTACCGGCGCGCAAGGATTCGGCAAAGGTACTGAAGCCGACCGGCAGCACCATGAACTCCTGCACGTCCACATTATTGTCGGCATGCGCGCCGCCGTTGATGATGTTCATCATCGGCACGGGCAGCACGGCTTCGCGATCGCCGGCGAGGTGCGCCCACAGCGGCATGCTGCGCGACGCAGCGACGGCGTGCGCATTCGCCAACGACACGCCAAGCAACGCATTGGCGCCAAGGCGGCCCTTGTTTTCGGTGCCGTCGAGGTTGATCAGCCGCGCATCGAGTCCCTTCTGGTCATTGGCATCAAAACCCTGAAGCGCCTCAGCGATGGTGGTGTTGACGTTGCCTACGGCCTTGCGCACGCCCTTGCCCATATACCGGGTCTTGTCGCCATCGCGCAGCTCCACGGCTTCCTTCGAACCGGTGGACGCACCCGAGGGCACGGCGGCACGGCCGACGTGACCGCTGTCCAGCGTCACTTCGGCTTCAAGCGTGGGATTGCCACGGCTGTCGAGTATTTCGCGGGCGTGGATCTTGCGGATCGAAGTCATTTTTGAATAACCATAAGTTAGGGACCGAAGTCTTATTTCAATGCCCGGTACATTGAGACCACCTCAAGCACCAGGATAGCCAGGCGAATCATCGCCGGCAGGCTGGAGTTCAAGTGGACTCCAGGAATCCGTTGCGCTTGGTGATCTCGTCGAGCGCCATCAGGGTCTCGAGCAGGGCCGCCATCTTCCCCAGCGGCCAGGCATTGGGGCCGTCGGAAAGCGCCTTGTCCGGGTCCGGGTGGGTTTCCATGAAGATGCCGGCGATGCCGACGGCCATCGCTGCGCGAGAGAGCACGGGAACGAATTCGCGCTGGCCGCCGCTCTTGCCATCCATGCCACCGGGCAGTTGCACGGAATGCGTGGCGTCGAAAACCACCGGGCAACCGGTATCGCGCATCACCGACAGCGAGCGCATGTCCGAGACCAGGTTGTTGTAGCCGAAACTGACGCCGCGCTCGCAGGCCATGATCTGCTCGTTGCCGGTGGCCTTGGCCTTGTCGGTGACATGCTTCATTTCCCAGGGCGACAGGAACTGGCCCTTCTTGATATTGACCGGCTTGCCCGCGCTGGCCACCTTCTGGATGAAGTCGGTCTGCCGGCACAGGAAGGCTGGCGTCTGCAGCACGTCCACCACGCTCGCCACTTCGTCCATCGGCGTGTATTCGTGCACGTCGGTCAGCACCGGCACGCCGATCTGGCGTTTCACTTCGGCCAGCACTTTGAGGCCCTCATGCAGGCCCGGGCCGCGGAAACTGGTGCCGGAGGTGCGGTTGGCCTTGTCGAAGCTCGACTTGAAGATGAAGGGAATGCCCAGGCGGCTGGTGATTTCCTTCAACTGGCCAGCGACATCGAGCTGCAACTGCATCGACTCGATCACACAGGGGCCGGCGATCAGGAAAAACGGATGCTCCAGACCGACGTCGAATCCACAAAGCTTCATCAGCCAACTCCTGTAGGAGCGACTTCAGTCGCGATTTGTTGCACGGAGGGAGAAGCATCACGGCTGAAGCCGCTCCCACCCTTGGCCTTGTAGTCACGCGCGGCGCGAATGAATCCGATGAAGAGAGGATGCCCGTCGCGCGGCGTGGACAGGAATTCCGGATGCGCCTGGCAGGCGACGAACCACGGATGGTTTGGCAGCTCGATCATTTCCACCAGCAGGTCGTCCATGGACTTGGCCGAGATGATCAGGCCGGCTTCTTCCAGCTGCACGCGGTAGCGGTTGTTGAATTCGTAGCGATGGCGATGGCGTTCGGCGACCACGTCCTTGCCGTACATCTCGCGTGCTTTGGTGCCCGGCTTGAGACGGCATTCCTGCAGGCCCAGGCGCATGGTGCCGCCCAGGTCGGATTCTTCCGAACGACGTTCGACTTCGCCGGTGGCGGTACGCCACTCGGTGATCAGGCCGATGACCGGATCCACGCAATCACGATTGTTTTCCGTCGTGTTGGCGCCCGGCAATCCGGCCAGGTTGCGGGCGACATCGACCACCGCCGCCTGCATGCCATAACAAATGCCGAAATACGGGATGTTGTTTTCGCGGGCGTGCTGCGCGGTGCGCACCTTGCCCTCGAATCCGCGGTCGCCGAAACCACCCGGCACCAGGATCGCGTCCACGCCGGCCAGCGCGCTGGCGCCTTCGGTTTCAACCTGTTCCGATTCCATCCACTTCAGGCGCACCCGCGTGCGCTGGCGGATTCCGCCGTGGCGCAGGGCCTCGGAAAGTGACTTGTAGGCGTCCTGGTGATCGACATATTTGCCGACCACGGCCACGGTCACTTCGTCCACCGGGTGTTCGCTGGCATCAACCACCGCTTCCCACTCCGACAGGTCGGCTGGCTTGACCTTGTCTTCCAGGCGCAAGGCTTCGACCACGATGTCGTCGAGATGCTGCGCATGCAGCCAGAGCGGCAGCTTGTAGATATTGTCCACGTCCACGCAGGAAATGACGGCGCTTTCGTGCACGTTGGTGAACAGGGCGATCTTGCGGCGCTCGCCATCGGGCAAGGGTCGCTCGCTGCGGCACAGCAGGATGTCGGGCTGGATACCGATCGAACGCAGTTCCTTGACGGAGTGCTGGGTGGGCTTGGTCTTGAGTTCGCCGGCAGCCGCGATGTAAGGCACCAGCGTGAGATGCATGAACACGGCCTTGCCGGGCCCGCGTTCAGTGCGAATCTGGCGAATGGCCTCCAGGAACGGCAAGGACTCGATGTCGCCGACCGTGCCGCCGATTTCCACCAGGCCCACGTCGTAACCGTCGGTGGCCTCGAAGATGCAGCGCTTGATCTCGTCGGTGATGTGCGGGATGACCTGCACGGTGCCACCGAGGTAGTCACCACGGCGCTCGCGCCGGATGACGTTTTCGTAGATGCGGCCGGTGGTGACGGAATTCTTGCGGGTCAGCCGGGTACGGACGAAGCGTTCGTAGTGGCCGAGGTCGAGGTCGGTTTCAGCGCCGTCGTCGGTCACATAGACCTCGCCGTGCTGGAACGGCGACATGGTGCCGGGATCCACGTTGATGTAGGGATCGAGCTTCATCATCGTGATGCTCAGGCCCCGGGCTTCGAGGATGGCGGCCAGAGATGCGGCCGCGATGCCCTTGCCAAGCGAGGAGACCACGCCGCCAGTAACAAAGATAAGACGAGTCATGGGAAATAGGGGCGCTGGAAAGCCCCATTCTACCGGCTGGGGGCCCGGAGGGCGAGCGCTGGCTGAAAAGCGCCGGAAACGGCCCGTTTCCTTGACCCCGGCGGCCCGGGTGGCCATCCTGTCGCATCGTCCACTTCAGCAATCTAAATGAGCAGTCGCTACAACGCAGCCGACATCGAAGTCCTTTCCGGCCTGGATCCGGTCAAACGCCGCCCGGGCATGTACACCGACACCACCCGGCCCAACCACCTGGCCCAGGAAGTCATAGACAACTCCATCGACGAGGCGCTGGCCGGCCACGCCCGCACGGTGGAAGTGAGCCTGTTCGAAGACGGCAGCTGCGAAGTTTCCGACGATGGCCGCGGCATGCCCGTGGACATGCACCCCGAAGAGAAGATGCCGGGCATCGAACTGATCATGACCCGGCTGCATGCGGGCGGAAAATTCAACAACCGCAACTACACCTTTTCGGGCGGCCTGCACGGCGTCGGCGTCAGCGTGGTGAATGCACTCTCGAAGCGCGTCGAAGTTTTCATCAAGCGCGACGGCAATGAATACCGGATGGAATTCCGCGACGGTTTCCGTTCATCGCCGCTGGACACGATCGGCACGGTGGGCAAGCGCAATTCCGGCACGCGCCTTCGGTTCTGGCCCGACCCGAAGTATTTCGACACGCCCAAGATTTCGGTGCGCGCGCTGCGCCATTTGTTGCGCGCCAAGGCCGTGCTCTGCCCCGGCCTGACCGTGCGCCTGTTCGACGAGGCCAGTGGCGAGCGCAATGAATGGTTTTTCGAGAACGGCTTGCTCGACTACCTGCTGGGCGAACTGACCGGGCGCGAATTGCTGCCGCCCGAATTGTTCAGCGGCAACCTGTCCAAGGAAAACGAGGTCGTCGACTGGGCCGTGGCCTGGGTGGCCGAGGGCGACCTGGTGCAGGAAAGTTACGTCAACCTGATCCCCACCGCGCAAGGTGGAACGCACGTCAATGGCCTTCGCTCGGGCCTGACCGACGCACTGCGTGAGTTTTGCGATTTCCGAAACCTGTTGCCGCGCGGCGTGAAGCTGGCGCCCGAAGACGTGTGGGACCGCGTCAGCTACGTGTTGTCGCTGAAGATGACCGATCCGCAGTTCAGTGGCCAGACCAAGGAACGCCTGAGTTCGCGCCAGGCGGCCGCGTTCATCGAGGGCGCGACCCACGATTCGTTTTCGCTATGGCTCAACCAGCACGTGGAAGTCGGCCTGCAGATCGCGCAACTGGCGATTGATCGCGCCACCACGCGGCTGAAGACCGAAAAGCAGATCGTTCGCAAGAAGATCACCCAGGGCCCCGCCCTGCCCGGCAAGCTCGCCGACTGCACCTCGCAGGACCTGTCGCGCACCGAATTGTTCCTGGTGGAGGGCGACTCGGCCGGCGGCAGCGCCAAGCAGGCGCGCGACAAGGATTTCCAGGCGATCCTGCCGCTGCGCGGCAAGATCCTCAATACCTGGGAAGTCGAAAGCTCTGGCGTGCTCGCATCCACTGAAGTACACGACCTGGCCGTGGCCATCGGCTGCGACCCCGGCGTGGAAGCGATCAACGGCCTGCGCTACGGCAAGGTCATCATCCTGGCCGACGCCGACTCCGACGGCCTGCACATCGCGACGCTGCTGGCGGCCCTGTTCCTGAAGCATTTTCCGTCACTGGTGCGGGCCGGCAACATCTTCGTCGCGATGCCGCCCTTGTTCCGCGTGGACGTGGGCAAGCAGGTGTTCTATGCGCTGGATGAAGAAGAAAAACGCATCCTGATCGAGCGCATCCAGAAGGAGAACATCCGCGGCCAGGTCAACGTGACGCGCTTCAAGGGCCTCGGCGAGATGAATCCATCGCAGCTTCGCGAGTCCACCATCCATCCTGATACACGCAGGCTCGTTCAGCTGACCATGGACGATCCGATCGAGACAAAAAGCCTGATGGACATGCTTTTGTCGAAGAAGCGTGCGCCAGATCGCAAATCATGGCTCGAGACCAAGGGTGACCTGGCCTCACTCGAGGTCTGATTGCGTTGGGCCTTCAGTAACTGTCCTTCATCACTTTGGGGAAATGAATGAGAAACGTATCCGGCCTCCGCTTGGCCGTATCACTCGCGCTTTGCGTATCCGCGTCCGGCACGGCCCTGGGCCAGGACGCCGCGAAGCTGTTCGCGAAAGAGCCTGAGTACCAGGGCGCCACCCTGTCGCCTACCGGTGAATATGTCGCGGTGACCACGCCCTTCGAGGATCGTCGCGCGTTGTCGCTCATCAAACTGTCCGGCAACTACGATCGCAGCGTCATCAAGTTCGACATCGGACCCGACCCGCGCTCCGGGATCACCGTCATTCCGCAACCCCTCTGGCCCACCTGGACCGATGACAACCGGATCATGGTCAACAAGGCGCAGGACTGGGGCTTCTTCGGTAGCGTCGCTCCGACCGGCGACATCTACGCCGCCAACGCCGATGGCACCGACCAGGTGCAATTGTTTGGCTACCTCAGTGACCGCGGCAACATGCGCTCGCGTGTCAAGGACGAGGGATACGCTCAGCTCATCGACGTGCTTCCTGGCACCAAGGGCGAAGCACTGTTTCGCTTCGTGCCATGGGTAACCGGAAATTCGAAGAACAAGACATCGGTCTACCGCGTGGATACCTATCGCGGCCAACGTACCCAGATCGACTCGTTCGACGATTCGGTTTTCGTGGATGCAGACAACAACGGCAAGTTGCGCGTGAACACCCGATGGGACCTCGCGGCTGTCCAGCATGTGCAGTTCAAGGCGCAGCCGGATTCTGAATGGAAGGACGCGCCGGCCGCCCTGGTCGGCAAGTCCTTCAGCCTGTGGTCGTTCGATCCCGACAACAATCGCGCCTACGCCGAAATCAGCGACAAGGGTGAACCCGCCAGCCTTTACAAGATCGATTTCGCTGCGGGAACCCGCGAAAAGCTGGCAGGCAATCCGAACCAGGAAATCACCAGCATCAGTCGGGCAGGAAGGCGCGGTCCTCCTGTCGTCCTCAACTACACGACCGGCAAGCCCAAGGTTGAATATCTCGACCCGACGTCGGAATGGGTGAAGCTGCACGCCGGCCTCATGAAGGCATTCCCGGGCCAGATGGTGCACTTTTCCGACATCACCAAGGACGGACAGAAGGTGCTTCTGTACGTTTACAGCGACCGCCACCCGGGAAGCTATTACGTGTTCGACAGAACCACCAACAAGCCGAGCTTGTTGTTCGAGACCCGCTCATGGATCGATCCGGCAAAAATGTCGCCGATGGCGCCGGTTGAATTCAAGAATCGCGGCGGCGACACGATTTACGGCTTCCTGACCACGCCGCTGGGTCGCACCGGACCGCATCCGCTGGTCGTGATGCCGCACGGCGGTCCGTTCGGTGTAGCGGACAGGTGGGGCTTCGACGACGACGCGCAGTTCCTTGCCAGCCTCGGCTACGCCGTGTTGCAGGTGAACTACCGCGGCTCCGGTGGGCGCGGCGACACCTTCATGGAAGCCACCGAACGGCAATGGGCGACCGGTATCCAGGATGACATCGCCGACGGCGTGAAGCACGTGATCGCCCAGAAGCTGGTCAATCCGGACAAGGTTTGCATCTACGGCGCCAGCTTCGGCGGCTATTCCGCGATGATGAACCCGATCCGGAACCCGGGCATGTACAAATGCGCCATCGGCTACGCGGGCGTTTATGACCTGGTGAAGCTGGAGTCGGAGGACGACGGTTCCAAGCAGATGCGCGCGTTCTTCACTCGCGCGGTTGGCAAGGATCCGGCAGAGCTGGCTGCGCAATCACCGACGACGCAGATCGCAAAACTCGATGTGCCAATCCTGCTGATCCACGGCAAGTCCGATCACCAGGCGCCCTTCAGCCAGTACAACGCGGCCGTTGCCGCGCTTAGCCTCGCGCGCAAGCCCTACGAGTCGCTGGTCAAGCCCAACGAAGGACACGGCTTCTACAAGGAAGAAAACCGTGTCGAAGCGTACGAGCGGATGCGCACCTTCCTGCTCAAGCACAATCCGCCGAACTGATCGGCATTGTCGTGATGAGAAAAGCCCCGCATTCGCGGGGCTTTTTCTTTACCGGCCCAGTGCTGCTTCCAGCAAGTCCTGCAACACGGGCTGCAAGTGCACGGCGCGCGCTTCGTCATAAGCGAAGCTGTCTTCATCCATGTAGTTGAGTTGCGCCAGTTCCAGTTGCACGGCCTCCACGCGATTGTCCGGGCGACCGTGGTGGCGCGTGATGTAACCGCCCTTGAAGCGGCCATTGCTGACCCAGCTGTAGCGCGATTGCCCGGACAGCACGGCTTCGATTCGTTGCTGGGTTTCGGGAAGGCAACTGGCGCCCGCGGCGGTGCCAAGGTTGAGGTCGGGCAAACGTCCGTCGAACAGGAAGGGAACCTGCGAGCGGATCGAGTGGCCCTCCCAGAGCAACACGCGACCATGGCGCTCGCGCAGGCGCGCGATTTCATCGGCGAGCGCACGGTGGTACGGCTGCCAATACGACGCTACCCGTCGGTCTATTTCGGCAGGCGACGGCTCCTGGTCGGGCAGGTAGACGGGGCCGCCCGTGAACTGCACGATCGGACACAGGCCGGTCGTGTTCTGACCCGGGTACAGCGAGACATCGTCGGGCGGGCGATTCAAGTCCACCACGTAGCGCGAATAACGCGGCACCAGCATCGATGCGCCCATCGCCAGCGCGAAATCGTAAAGCCGGCTCACGTGCCAGTCGGTGTCCGGGGCGATCCGGGCCGACGCGACCATGGTCGCCATGAGCGATTCCGGAATTTCGCTGCCGTCGTGCGGCAGGCTGATCAACAGCGGCGTCGTGCCGCGATGCAGGCGGAAGGTTTCCATGGCGCCGATTCTACTCAGGCAAATCGGCTTGCGCGGTACGGATAAGGATCGATGCAGGGCTCGCGACCCGTCATAAGGTCTGCGACCAGCCTGCCCGTGGCGGCGCTCATGCCCATACCCATCATTCCATGGCCGGTGGCGAGCCAGAGGCCGTCGTGTTTCGGTGCCCGTCCGATCAGGGGCAGGTCGTCGTAGGTCATCGGCCGCCAGCCGAACCACTGTTCGCGCCGTTCCGGGCCCACCGGTTCGCGCAGGTAGCGGGCCGCGCCGCGCTCCAGCGCGTCGAGGCGCACGGCATTCAGGCTGTTGTCGTAACCGGAAAACTCCATGGTGCTGCCCAGCCGGAAGCCACTCTGCCAGGACGTGACGCACACGCTGTGCTCGCGCAATACCAACGGCGCCGAGGGCGCAACGGAGGGCGGCGAATACGTCATCGAATAGCCTTTGCCGGGCTGGATCGGCAGGTTCAGACCCACCGAGGTGAGCAGCGACGCCGACCAGGGCCCAAGGGCCGCGAGCACTTCGCGCCCACGTCGCGCACCTTTCGTAGTGTCCACGCCTTCGATGCGGCCGGCACTGCTGCGGAAGCCTTGCACTTCAACGCCTTCCTCGATCACGCCGCCCAACGACCGCACCAGCCGCGCAAGCTCGCTGGTGAATCGTTCGGGTCGCAGTTGCGCGTCACCGGGAAAATGCACGGCGCCGGCGAGGCCGGGAAGCAACGCAGGTTCCGCAGACGCGAGCGCACTCCCGTCCAGCAGATTCGATTCGATTCCCAGGCTTGCCAGCAAGGGTAAGGTGTCGCGATCAGTGTCGAACGCCTGCTGGGTGGAATAAACGTAACGCAGGCCCTGCGCCTGGAATTCACAGTCGAGCGAACGTTGCTCGACCAGCTCGCCGGTCAGTCGACGGGACAACTGCAGCAGTTCGCCCTTGGCCTCGGCGGTGCGTCGCCAATCGCGGCCGTTGCAGCGCGAAGCGAAGTGGACGAGCCAGGAGGCAAGCGCGAAGTCCGCACGCGGCTTCACGTAGAACGGCGCATCCGGCCGCAGCATCGACTTAAGGGCCTTGGCGATGGCGCCTGGGCCCGCCAGCGGCAGCGCATGGCTGGGCGTGATGGTGCCGCAGTTGCCGTGCGAGGTGCCGCTACCGATTTCCTGGCGCTCGAGCAGGTGCACCGAGCGTCCCGCCTGCAGCAGGTTGTACGCGCAGGCCAGGCCAATCACGCCACCACCAAGGATCAGGACATCGGGAACGGCTTCGCTCATGCCGCCCATTGTAGGGCGGGATGGTCAGGCAGTCGCCGTGCTGGACGCCGCCTCTGAACTTTCGCCACGACGCAGCGGCGGGACGTGCCAGTAGGTGATGGCGCGCCAGATCCATTCCAGCGGGCCATAGCGGAACCGCGACAACCACCACCAGCTGACCACCATCTGCACGGCGAACACGACCGCCACGAACACGACCTGCCCGGCCCGCGGCACGTGCCCCCAATAACCCAGGCCGTAGCCGGAGAAGAACCACATGCCGATGGCGTTTGCAGTGATGTAGTTGGTCAGTGCCATCTGGCCCGCGTAACGCAGCGGCGACAGCAGCTTCTTGCCCAGGGGCGTGTAGAGGAAGCAGATCAGCAGGGCAACGTAACCGATGCTCTGCGGCATCATTCCCCACTGGAACAGGGCCTGCGCCAGGCGGGGGGCTGTCTTGTCCCAATCAGCATTCAGGAAGCTGCTGGTGAGGGAGACCGAGGCGAGAGTCATCAGCAATCCGATAGGCAGCGCGGTGATCGCGAGCTTGCGGAACAAGGGCAAGTGTTCCTTGATGTTGCCGATCACGCCGGATCGGACGAACCAGAATCCGATCAGGAACATCGGCAAGGCCAGGAAGCTCAGGCCGCCGGCAAACGGCAGGTCTTCCATGTATTCCTTCGTACGGTAGACGATGGATTCGTAGTAGCTGCCCTTGGTGTAGAGCGCGACTTCTTCCGCGCGCTTCTTCTCGCGCTTCGCCTTGTTTTCCGCGCGTTGCTTGGCTTGCTCCTTCTGCTTTTCGGCCTCGGTCTTGGGCTTGGACTTGTCCGGCTTCGTATCTGCTGCCTTCGGATCTGCTGCTTTCGAATCGGCTGCCTTGGCCGTTTCGGCCTTGGCGGGCGCAGCCGCGGTGTCTTGCTTGCTCGCTGCCTGCGTCTGGCTCGCTGCCTGGGTCTGGGCCGCCGCCTCCTTCTTTGCGTCCTTGGGCATCAGCGCGCTGACAGCCGCAACGGTCAACATGATGGCGAAGGGCAGCGAGTACAGGACAACGCCCCACTTCCAGTATCGCGATACCGGCCCGCGATTCACGAAAAAGGTCACCAGCAAGGTAACGGCCAGCAACATCGAGTGCATGGCGAACGGGCCGACCGAATCTTCACCCGCAGTGAGGAAGACGGCCGCGCCGGTGGCGACAAAGGAAAGCAGCAGCGCGAGACTGGTCCGCCAGCTGTTGGTGGTGATCAACAGGAGGAATATCGCAGTCAGCGCGTAGTTGTGCAGGATGTCGCCCGTCCAGACCAGAACGTAGTGCGCTGAACCGAACAGGAAAAGGCCGAGGATGCGTCGGACATAGGGAATGACGAAGCCGCGATCGGCGCTTTGAGCACGGCCCAGCATGACCGCGAAACCCATGCCGAACAGCAGCGAGAACATGGTCCAGAACTTGCCTTGCACGAAGGTATAGATCAGCCAGCTCGCGGCATAGTTGATGCCGGTTTGTTTCAGGTCGACACCGGTGCCGAGTTCCGAGATGGGGCGGCTGAACCACTCCACGTTCATCAGGAATATGCCGACCAGCGCGAATCCGCGGACGATGTCGAGCGCGTGGATGCGCTCGCTGGCTGCGATTGGGCTGGACAACCCAGGGCTTGTCGAATCGTCAGAATTCATTGCCTGATCTCCCCGATCATGCGTGTGCAGTTGCGGCAACTTGCGGCTGCGCCTCGCGGCGCATCGGCGGCAGCTGCCAATAAGTGATGGCGCGCCACAGCCATTCCATTGGGCCATAAAGGAAATACGAGAGCCACAACTTGCTGAACAAAAGTTGCAAGCCGAACACGACTGCCACGAACAACACCTGCCCTGCGCGCGAGACCTGGCCGAAATGGCCCAGCCCGTAACCGAAGAAATACAGGCCGGCGACCAGCGAAGCGCCGAGGTAATTGGTCAGCGCCATGCGCCCCGCATGCCGCAGCGGCGACAGCAAGCGCGCGCCCCATTGGCTGGACATCAGCAACACCAGCCCGCTCACGTAACCCAGGCACAGGGGCAGTGCGCCCAGTTCGAACAACAGGCGCGACAGGATCACAGTCGGTTCGCGACCGTGGCCCGGCACATAGCTGGAATGCAGGCCGACGCTGGCGAGCGTCAACAACAACCCGGCTGGTAGCGTCCATGAGGCCAGGCGTCGGAATACCGGAAGATTTTCCCGGATATTGGTCATTACGCCTGAGCGAACGAACCAGAATCCGATCAGGAACAGGGAAAGAGCCAGGAGTCCGCCTTCGGCCATCTTCGGAAGTTCTTCCGAATATTCCTTCGCGCGATGGCGAACCGCGTCCATGTAGGTACCGGTCGTGTACAGCTTCTTTTCCGCTGCGATTTCTTCCGCGCGCTTGACCAGCCGCTCGTCCCGTTGCTTCTGCTGCTCGACCGTAACATTGGGCTTCATCGACGGAACGGTGAGCGTGCCCACCAGGTATCCCAGGCCCAGCACCAGCGGGAGCAGATAGATCGCCACGCCGAATTTGTAGAAGCGGGAAATCGGGCCGCGATTGAGGAAGTAGATGAAGATGGCCAGCAAGCCCATCACGCCGGCATTGACCGCCATGCTTTCAGACGTCGGGCCCAGCGCCACCACCGCAGCGATCGCCGCCAGCAGCATTCCCAGCAGCTTGTACCAGCGATCTATCTGAGTGCGGAACACCAGCACGCCGGCAAGGGCGGCGAGCACGAGGAAGGCCCCGGTGGTCCACCAGGAATGCGAACCCGACGCGAAACCGGTGGCCGCAACGGAAAGCAGGATCGCGAACCAGGCCTTCCAGCCCCGCGTCACGATCAGCAACAAGGCCAGCGCGGTCACTGCATAGTTGTGCAGGATGTCACCGGTCCAGAGCATCACGAAATGCGCGCTGCCGAACAGGAACAGGCCGACGATGCGGCGCAGGTACGGCGTGACGAAGGCGCGCTGGTTGTCTTCCGACCGGGTCAGCATCACCGCGAAGCCCATGCCGAACAACAGCGAGAACATCGTCCAGAACTTGCCCTGCACGAAGGTATAGATGAACCAGCTGGCCGCGTAGCTCAGTCCGGTCTGGGTCACGTCCACGCCGGTGCCCAGCTCCGCAATCGGGCGGGTGAACCACTCGACGTTCATCAGGAAGATGCCGACCAGCGCGACGCCGCGGATGACGTCCAGCGCCTCGATGCGCTCGCGCACCGTGATGGGCGCCAGTGCGCGCGGGGCGGCTGGGTCTTGCGAGTCCTGCGTCATGTGTTTCCCCTGTGATGACGCCGTGAATTAGGCGCCAGGCCCCGGGTGGGCACCATGTGTCATAGGTCCCTCCCCCCACAGGCACAGGCGTCGTCAGGGGTATTGTGACGCAGTCCTCACAAAAATGAACAGGGCGCGATCACTCAGTGCTGGTGGCCGCCGTCGCCGTGCACGTGCTTGTGGCTGATTTCTTCGGGACTGGCTTCGCGCACGTCCAGGATCTCGACGTCGAAGCTGAGCGTCTTGCCAGCCATCGGGTGGTTCAGGTCGACATCCACCACGCTGATACCAACCTTCTTCACCGTCATGGCGCGCTGGCCCTGGGCGGTGGGCAACACGACCTGCATGCCGGGCGCCAGCTTGGCGCCCTTGAAGTGCTTGCGCGGAACCCGCTGTTCCATACCCTCGCGACGCTCGCCGTAAGCTTCCGCCGGGCTGATCGTCACTTCGAAGGTTTCACCGGCTTCGCGACCCTTCATGGCCGACTCCAGCCCGGCAATGATGTTGCCATGGCCGATCAGCACGCTGAGCGGCTCGATCTGGCGCGAGGATTCGATCTGGCCCTGGCCGGGCTCGGACACGGTGTAGTGGAAGCGGACGACGCTGTTCTCTTCGATCTTCATTTGGTATCCACGATGGGGCAAACTCGCCCGTGATGACAGGCGCGCATTATCCGCAGGCAAGGGGCCGTGCGCCAGTTCGGCGTCTTGGGGGGCGCTTGCTGCCCCTGATCCCCTTGCTGGCGGTCCTGGCCGCCTGCGCCTCCTCTCCCGGCCAACCGGGTGATCCCGGTTCGCGATCCGCCCGCAGCTATGGCCAGGCGACCGCGGACAGCCGACGCGCGAATGAAGTCCTGGTTCGCGCGATCAGCCTGGTCGGCACGCCCTACCGCTACGGCGGCAACACGCCCGCAGGCGGGTTCGACTGCAGCGGACTGGTGGGCTACGTGTTCCTGGATGCGGCGGGTTTGCGCTTGCCGCGCAGCACGTCGGAATTGATGGATTTGAAATCGAGGCGGATCGCGCGAGACAAGCTGCAGCCTGGCGACCTGGTGCTGTTCACGCCGGCCAGTGGCGGGCATGTCGGCATCTACGTCGGCGAAGGCCGCTTCGTGCATGCGCCCAGCAGCGGCGGCACGGTTCGCATGGACAAGCTCGACGCCCCCTATTGGGCGCGAGCATATTCGGGGGCGAAGCGCGTCCTGGACTGAGCGACGCGCTGCCCGCGCTTGACGACGGGATTACTTCGCCGAAACGGTGAAGTCGCCGTATTCCTTCAACTGCTCGGTGATGGCGGCCTGGTCACCGACCACGATGATGGATTGCGATTCGGGCGAGAAATATTTCTTGCCCATGTCGCGCACCTGCTCGGCGCTTACCTTCTGGATCATCGGCACGAACTGGCCCAGGAAATCCGACGGCAGGCCGATCAGCCAGTTGTTGGCGAGCGTGCCCGCGACCGACGCCTGCAACTGGTTGCTGATCAGGTAGCCGCCAGCGACATAGCGCTTGTTCATGTTGATCTCGTCGTCGGGAACGAGGTCCGTGCCGAAGCGGCGATACTCGTCGAAGTACTCCTTCAACGCCGCACCGGTCACCGCATTGCGCACGTCCGCGCCGCCGATGATGGCGCCGCCATTGCGATAGTTGCGCGCGCCCGCGGACGCACCATAGGTGTAGCCCTTGTCTTCGCGCAGGTTCTGGTTGATTCGGCTGCTGAAGCCACCGCCCAGGATCGTGCCGGCCAGGCGCAGGGGCACGTAGTCGGGCGACGTGGCGGGAATGCCGGGCCGACCCAGGCGCAGCGTCGACTGCACGCTGCCGGGGCGTTCCAGCAATACGCGTGCCGGCTTGGCCGACGATGCCGCCGCAGGCGTTTCCGCCAGCGCCGCGCCTGCCGACGTCCAGTTGCCGAAAGCAGCTTCGGCCATCTTCATGGCCTGGGCTTCGTTGATGCGACCGGTGATCACCAGCAAGGCGCGATCAGGGCGGAAGCGCTTTGCGTGCTCGGCCTTCAGCAGTTCGGCCGTGATCGAGGTGATCGAATCGCTGGTCGGCTGCGTGTGGCCGTAGGGATGGTCGCCGTAAACCGACTGCGCGATGGCGCGCTCGGCGCGAAACGCGGGCGTGGCTTCGGCGGCCTTCAGCGCCTGCAATGAATTGGCCTTGGCCAACTGCACTTCGTTGGCCGGGAACGAGGGCTGCTGCGCGATTTCCGCGAGCAACTCCATCATCGGCCCGGCATTGGATGCCAACGCATTGGCCGACATCGAAATGCCGTCGAAGCCAGCGCCTGCACCCACCGATCCGCCGAGCGATTGCGCGGTTTCGGCGATGGCGCGCGAATCACGCTTCTGCGTGCCTTCGCTCAACAGTCCTGCCAGCAAGCTGGCAAAACCCGGATGCGTGGCATCGTCGGCAGCAAGACCGGCACCGCGCATGGCCAGCACGAAATCGACGCGCGGCAATCCGTTGCGCGGCACGACCCAGACTTCCATGCCGTTGGCGAGTTTCTTCTTGGCGATCTGCGGCACCGGAATCGGCTTGTCCTGCCCATAGGCAGGCAGGTCGGCCGGAAGCTTCGCATTTGCGCCGGCGTAGGCAGTGGTGGATGTCGCGAGCGAGATCGCGATGGCCAGCATCAGTTTGTTCATCGATGCGATCCTCATTTCTTGTCTCCTGCGGCCGGGGCGGCGGCCGGTGCGGCAGCTGCTGCGGGCGGGGCCGGCTTGCGGTCGATGACGGTACGGTTGGCCTGGGTCAGGTAGGTGCGGGCGGTGCGCTGCACGTCCTCGGACGTGACGGCGTCGATCCATCCGGGAATCTGGTTGGCGACCTTGGCGTCGCCCCACAGGGTCTGCAACTTGGCCAGCGTATCGGCGCGACCCATGAAGCTTTCCAGGCCGTTGTACCAGTCTGCGAGCATGCGGGTCTTGACGCGCTTCAGCGTCGCGTCGTCAACACCCTTGTCCACCACCTTGGCGATTTCCTCGTCCATCGCGGCCAGCAGGGCATCGGCGCTGCCGTTGGGCTTGTACAGCGCGAACACCGTGTACAGGGTCGGGCCGTCGTATTCCCACGGACTGGTCAAGCCGTACAGCGAATCGACGTTCAACGCCATTTCGCGGCCTTTCACCAGGCCCTGGTAGAAGATCGATGCGTCGCCACCGGCCAGCAGTTCACCGAGCACCGCCATCGGCGCCTGGTCCTTGCTGCCGCGGCCGGGCATCTTCCATGCCGCCGCGATGGCCGGCACCTGCGCCAACGCATCGCTTTGCTCGATGCGTTTCTCGGCGGTGTTCAGGCCTTCGGAAAAATCAGTGGCGGCAGGCGTCGGACGCTTTGCGATGCCGCCGAAGTATTTCTGCGCCAGGGCAAAGGCCTGTTCCGGGGTAACGTCACCAGCGATGGACAGCACGGCGTTGTTCGGTCCGTAGTAGTCGCGATGGAAATTGCGCACGTCCTCCAGGCTGGCGCCTTCAAGGTCCTTGAAGCTGCCGTAACCGTCGTGGTTGTTCTCCCATTTCTGGAAGGCGTGCTGGCCGATGTCGATCCACATGAAACCGCCGTAGGGCTGGTTCTTCACGTTGACGCGGATTTCTTCCTTTACGACATCCTGCTGGTTCTTCAGGGTCTTTTCGTTGAAGTCCAGGGTCTTCATGCGGTCGGCTTCGAGCCACAGCATCGATTCCAGCGCGGATACCGGCGCGGTCTCGATGTAGTTGGTGAAGTCGGCGCGGGTCGAGCCGTTGTTGCGGCCACCGCCGCCGGTGATGACCTTGTCGAACACGCCTTCGGGCGCATTGGGCGTGCCTTCGAACATCAGGTGCTCGAACAGGTGGGCGAAGCCGGTACGGTTGCGCGGTTCCAGGCGCATGCCCACGTGGTACACGACGCTGACGCCAACGGTTGGCGAAGAATGGTCTTCTGACACGACGACGGTCAGGCCGTTATCGAGCTTCTTTACTTCGACTGGCAGGTTCCAGCGGTCGCTGTCGGCGGCGAGCGCAGGCAGTGACAGCGTGATTCCCGCAAGAAGCAGGACAAGTTTGGGGGCGCGCATGATTGACCTCGGTTGGGCGGATAGCCCGTGGAGCGTACCCTGAACCCCCGCTTCACCACGTAGGGCAGAAGTCATGCTTCGGGGCGCCTTCGGCCCCCGCAACTCGCCCAAGCCCCTGAATTGCTGTATGCTTAGCCAGTTTGCTGCACCGGCTTCGTTTTCCCCCGGTCGCCAAAGCCGATTTCAACGCTTCCTCCGGCCCAAGCCCACTCCGCACGTCACGCTGCGCAAACACGCCACTCTGGCGTTTATTTTTAGCATCAACTCGCAGCGCGGTTTCAGGGAACGCCTCGGGTACATCGGAGCATCATCAATGTCTTTTGAATCGCTCGGGCTTGCGCCCGCGCTTCTTCGCGCGCTTGCCGAAATCGGCTACGCGACCCCTACTTCCATCCAGATCGAGGCCATTCCGCTCGCCATGGCTGGCCACGACCTGCTTGGCGGCGCCCAGACCGGCACCGGCAAGACGGCGGCGTTCGCGCTGCCGATGCTGCATCGCCTGTCCACGACCGCCGTTGCCGGCGCGCCGCGCAAGATCCGCTGCCTGATCCTCACCCCCACCCGCGAACTCGCCGTGCAGGTGCATGACAGCATCCGCACCTATGGTAAGCACGCCAAGCTCGCGTCCACCGTCATCTACGGCGGCGCCGGCATGAACCCGCAGCTCGACACCTTGCGCCGCGGCGTCGACATCCTGGTCGCCACGCCGGGTCGCCTGATCGACCATCTCGAGCGCGGCAGCGTGCAACTGCGCGACGTCGAAATGCTGATCCTGGACGAAGCCGACCGCATGCTCGACATGGGCTTCATGCCCGCGATCAAGCGTATCCTCAACAAGCTGCCGGCCACCCGCCAGACCTTGCTGTTTTCGGCCACCTTCGAAGACGCCATCAAGAAGTTGGCAATGGAATTCATGCGCAACCCGCGTGAAGTCCAGGTTGCCGCGCGCAACACCGTCGCCGAAACCGTCACGCACATCGCCCATCCGGTCGATGGCGCGCGCAAGCGCGACCTGCTGATCGACATCCTCAGCCAGCGTTACCAGGACCAGATCCTGGTGTTCGGCAAGACCAAGCACGGTTGCAACCGCCTTGCGGAACAGCTCGAGAAATCAGGCATCAAGGCTGTCGCCATCCATGGCAACAAGAGCCAGTCGCAGCGCCTGAAGGCACTGGGCGATTTCAAGTCGGGCAAGGCCCGCGTGCTGGTTGCCACCGACGTCGCCGCCCGCGGCCTCGACATTCCGCAGCTGCCGCTGGTCATCAACTTCGACCTGCCGATGGTTGCTGAAGACTACGTGCACCGGATCGGCCGTACCGGCCGAGCCGGCGCGTCGGGCGAAGCGATCTCGCTGGTGTCCCCGGATGAAGCTGGCCTGCTGCGCGCGATCCACCGCGTGCTCAAGCAGGACATCGCGATGACGGTGGTCGAGGGCTATGCGCCCAGCCGCCAGATCCGGATGGGCAACGACAGCGCAAGCAACGGCCGTCCGAGCGGCCAGCGCACGCCGAGCCGCCGCACGCCGCACACCGCTGCCGCACCGCGCCACGCACAGGCCCACGCCGGCGCCAAGACGCATCCGGCTGCGGATCGTCGCGAACGCCGTGCAGTGAACGCGCCGCGCCCCGTGCGCTGATCGTTTCCTGATAGTTTCGAGACAAGGGCCGCTGATGCGGCCCTTGTTTTTTGCCGCGGCCGGCATGATGCTCGCGAAAATCCGGAAGGGGAACGACCATGTTTCGAAGTTTTTTTGCCGTCATATCCGGCCTGTTCGCGATGATGATCGTGATCACCTTCACCCAGATCGCCAACGTGAAGCTGTTCTATCCGCCGCCCGCCAGTCTCGACTTCAACGACAAGGTGGCGGTGGCCACCTACGTGCAGACGATGCCCTGGCAAGCCGTTGCAGTGGTGGTGCTCAGCTGGCTGCTGGGTACCTACATCGGCGCGACGGTCGCCGCACGCATCTCGAAGGACCACGTGATGGCCTGCGCGTTGATCATCGGCGTGCTCGACGTGGTGCTGACCGCGATCAATGCGCTATCCATTCCGCACCCAACCTGGGCGCTGGCGATGGGATTGCTGCTGCCGATACCGCTGGCCTGGCTGGCTGGCAAGCAGGCCGCTCAGAAAGGCTTGGCCAGCACCAGGTAGATGATCGCGAGCAGCGCGAACACCGGAAGCTCGTTGAACCAGCGAAGCTTGCGCGAGGTCGGCAATGGACCGCCGGCCATCGATCGCTTCAGCATCCGGCCGCAGGCGATGAAGTAGACCAGCAGCAGCGTGACCAGGCCCAGTTTCGCGTGCATCCACGCGCCGCCGGCCACGACGTCCGGAAAGGTCGCCGGCCAGCCCTTGTGGCCCAGCCACAGCAGCAGGCCGAGGGCGAAGGCGATGCCGAACATGTTGTGGCCGAAGCCGTACAGCCGCTTTCCCATCAGTTGCAGGCGTTCGCGCACCGGCGCCACGTCGCCTGCTTCCGCCAGGTTTACGAGGATTCGGGGCAGGTAAAAGACGGTCGCCATCCAGGCAACGACAAACAACAGGTGCAGGCTCTTCGTCCACAGGTAAACCATGGGTTTGCTCCAATCGGATCGGCGATGATGCCGGGAGCGCCCGGACAGGGCGTCGTGTCGGCGTAAGCGGTAGAATACGCCTCCTTCCTGCCGCCCCAGCCATCCTGGCCCCGGCGCTTCGAGAAAATCCCGATGAATTCCGATAATGGCGCCAGCGCGCCGACCACCAGTTTCCGTGAGCTCGTGCTGATCGCGCCGCTGTTGCGCAAGCTCGACGAGCTCGGTTACGAGCTTCCCACGCCCATCCAGGCCGCCACTATCCCGCTGCTGCTGGCCGGCAAGGACGTGATCGGCCAGGCCCAGACCGGCACCGGCAAGACCGCTGCCTTCGCCCTGCCCTTGCTCAACAAGCTCGACTTGTCCAAGACCAAGCCGCAGGTGCTGGTGCTGGCGCCGACCCGCGAACTCGCCATCCAGGTCGCTGAAGCCTTCCAGAGTTACGCCCAGCACATCCCCGGCTTCCAGGTGCTGCCCATCTACGGCGGCCAGAGCTACGGCCCGCAGCTGAGCGCCCTGCGCCGCGGCGTGCACGTGGTTGTCGGCACGCCCGGCCGCGTCATCGACCATCTGGAAAAGAACACGCTGGACCTGTCGCAGCTGTCGACGTTGGTGCTGGACGAGGCCGATGAGATGTTGCGGATGGGCTTCATCGACGACGTCGAGCAGATCCTGAAGAAGACCCCGCCCACCCGTCAGGTCGCGTTGTTCTCGGCCACGATGCCGGCGCCGATCCGCCGCATCGCGCAGACCTACCTGCGCAACCCGGAAGAAGTCTCGATCGAGGCCAAGACGCGCACCGCCGACAATATCCGCCAGCGCTTCTGGCAGGTCAGCGGCCTGCACAAACTCGACGCGCTGACCCGCATCCTGGAAGCCGAACCCTTCGACGCGATGATCGTGTTCGCGCGCACCAAGCTGGCCACCGACGAACTCGCGCAGAAACTGCAGGCGCGCGGCTTTTCCGCCGCGGCCATCAACGGCGACGTACAGCAGGCGCAGCGCGAACGCACCATCCAGCAGTTGAAGGACGGCAAGATCGACATATTGGTTGCCACCGACGTTGCCGCCCGCGGCCTGGACGTCGACCGCATCAGCCATGTCGTCAACTACGACGTGCCCTACGACACCGAAAGCTACGTGCACCGCATCGGCCGCACCGGCCGCGCCGGACGCAGTGGCGAGGCGATCCTGTTCATCGCCCCGCGCGAGCGCAACATGCTGCGCTCCATCGAGCGCGCCACGCGCCAGCCGATCGAGCCGATGGAACTGCCCAGCGTCGAAGCCATCAACGACGTGCGCATCGCCAAGTTCAAGCAGCAGATCACCGAAACGCTGGAGAGCAGCGACCTGGCC
This sequence comes from Gammaproteobacteria bacterium RIFCSPHIGHO2_12_FULL_63_22, assembly GCA_001801685.1. Classification (GTDB taxonomy): domain Bacteria; phylum Pseudomonadota; class Gammaproteobacteria; order Xanthomonadales; family Xanthomonadaceae; genus Arenimonas. Next base: position 31,579 of record MGYJ01000047.1, read on the forward strand.
CTGTTCCAGCGCCTGATCGAGGACTACGAACAAGCCAACAACGTGCCGGCGGTGGAAATTGCCGCAGCCCTGGCCAAGATGGCGCGCGGCGACGTGCCCTTGCTGCTGGTGGCGCCAAAGCATGCCCCGCGTCCGACCTTCGAAAGGAACGAGCGCAGTTTCGAACGCCCGGAACGTGCCGAGCGCGCGCCGCGCGGCGATCGCCCCGAGCGCGCAGAACGGGTTGACCATCCGCCCCGCGCCGAGCGCGTCGAAGGTGGCGATCGTTTCGAACGCCCGGACCGTCCTGCGTTTCCGAAGAAGGAACGCAGCGAGCACAAGCCCGAGCCGGGCCTGGAAACTTTCCGCATCGAAGTCGGCTACGACCATGGTGTGAAGCCGGGCAACATCGTTGGCGCCGTCGCCAACGAAGCAGGACTCGACGCCAAGCACATCGGTCGCATCGAAATCTTCGAAGACCATAGCCTTATCGACCTGCCCGATGGCATGCCCGCCGATGTACTCACGCACCTCAAGTCGGTCTGGTGCGCAGGCCAGCAATTGCGCATCACGCGTGACGGCCAGCCACCGGATGTGGCGGGCAAGAAGCCGGCCGGTCCGCGCCCACCGTTCGCGGGCAAGAAATCCTTCGGCGACAAGCCGCCATTCAAGGCCAAGCGCGATTTCGGCGACAAGCCGTTCGGCCAGGGCAAGCCCAAGCCAAAACCGCACCGCAAGGGTCCGAGTTCGGAATGATTTGATGGACTTGTGAAGAAAAAAGCGCGCCTGAGGGCGCGCTTTTTCATTGTTTCAGTCGCAATACGCACTGCCGGTCGCGCAGACACTATGATGATCGCCTCGCCTTCCGGAGCTTGCCATGACCACCGTCCGTTCTCTTCACCTGGTTTCACGTCCCGAAGGCCATCCGAAAGACAGCGACTTCGAAATGCGCGATACCGTGGCCGTTCCCTTGCAGGACGGTGATATCCGGATCGCCGTGAAGTACTTGTCAATCGACCCGGCGATGCGGGTATGGATGACCGAAGCGAAATCGTACTGGCCGCCCGTGCCGCTGGGCGACGTGATGCGCTCGGCCGGCATCGGCGAAGTGGTGGAATCGAAGAATCCGAAATTCAACGTGGGCAGTTGGGTCAGCGGCATGACCGGCGTACGCAGCGAACTCGTGTCCGACGGCAAGGGCATGCAACGCTTCGATGCCAGCCGCCTGCCCCATCCGGGCTGGGCGCTGAGCATCTTCGGCGCGACCGGACTCACGGCGTATTTCGGCCTGACCGATATCGGCCATCCGAAGGAAGGCGAAGTGCTGGTGGTGTCCGCGGCCGCAGGCGCGGTGGGATCGGCCGTGGTGCAGATCGGCAAGGCGCTCGGCCTGAAAGTGATCGGCCTGGCCGGCGGTCCCGACAAGTGCGCCTTCGTGAAGGACACGCTGGGCGCGGATGCCTGCATCGATTACAAGAGTGAAAACCTGTCTGCCGCACTGCGCGAACATTGCCCGGACGGCGTGGACATCTACTTCGACAATGTCGGTGGCGACATCCTGGATGCGGTGCTCAAGCGCCTGCGCCTGAAGGCGCGCATCGTCCTGTGCGGCGGCATCTCGCAGTACAACGCCGGCGGCGAAACCCGCGGCCCGGCCAATTACCTGTCCCTGATTTCGGCGCGCGGCCGCATGGAGGGCTTCGTCGTGATCGACTACCTGCATCGTGCCGAAGAGGCGATTGCGGCGATGGCGCCGTGGGTGGCAGCCGGCAAGCTGACCAGCAAGCTCGATGTCGTCGAAGGGCTGGAAAACTTCCCCGAGGCCTTGCGTCGCCTGTACACGGGCGCGAATTTCGGCAAGCAGCTCGTCCAGGTCTGAATGCTCGAATCCGATGTGATCATCATCGGCGGCGGCGCCGCCGGATTGATGTGCGCGCTGGTCGCCGGCCAGCGCGGCCGTCGCGTGCGCGTGCTGGAACACGCCAACCGCTGCGGCAAGAAGATCCTGATGTCGGGCGGCGGTCGCTGCAACTTCACCAACACTGGCACCACGCCGGCCAATTTCCTGTCGGCCAATCCGCATTTCTGCAAGAGCGCGTTGGCCCGCTTCACGCCGGCCGATTTCATCGACATGGTCAATCGCCATGGCATCGCCTGGCACGAGAAGGAGCTCGGCCAGTTGTTCTGCGATGACTCGTCGAAGCAGATCGTCGCGATGCTGCTCGAGGAATGCCGGCTGGGCAACGTGGACATTCGCATCAGTTGCAGCGTTGAAGGAATCGCCAGGGTTGGCGATGGCTTCGAGCTGGAAACCACGCAAGGCCGAATGCAGGCAGCATCGTTGGTGGTCGCGAGCGGCGGGCTTTCCATTCCCAGCATGGGCGCCACCGGCTTCGGTTACGAGGTCGCGAAGCAATTCGGCCATGCCGTGCTGCCGGTTCGCGCCGGGTTGGTGCCACTCACGCTCAGCGGCAAGCACCTGGAACATTACGCGGAGCTGGCTGGCGTGGCGCTGCCGGTTTCCGCGCGCTGCGGCAAGGCGCGCTTCGACAACGCCATGCTGGTGACGCATCGCGGCCTGAGCGGCCCGGCCATCCTGCAAATATCGTCGTACTGGGAACCGGGCAAGGAACTCTTGCTCGACCTGTTGCCCGGACGCGATGCGCCGCAATGGTTGGCGGAACAACGCAGCCTGCATCCGGCAGCGGAACTGAAAACGGTCCTGGCCGACGCGCTGCCGAAGCGATTCGCACAACGCTTGTGCGAAGTCTTCCTCGACAACGCCCCGATGCGGCAGATTGATCCACCAAGGCTGCGCGACATCGGCCTGCGCCTGCAACGCTGGCCCATCGTCGCCAGCGGCACCGAGGGTTACCGCACCGCCGAAGTGACACTGGGTGGCGTGGACACGCAGGGCCTGTCCTCGACCACCATGGAATCGAAGCTCATCCCCGGCCTGTACTTCATCGGCGAGGTGGTGGACGTGACCGGGCACCTGGGCGGCTACAACTTCCAGTGGGCCTGGGCCTCGGGCCAAGCTGCCGGAGAGGTAGCGTAAACACCCGGTCTTGACGCATACTTCGGCAACATACGCGTGAGTATGGATCCCCGGAGCCGACGATGCCCAGCTACACCGCCCCCCTGCGCGACATGCGCTTCGTGATGTTCGAAGTGCTCGATGCCGAGCGCGAACTCAAGGCCATCCCCCGCTACGCGGAGGTGGACCGGGAGACCATTGATGCGGTGATGGAGGAAGGCGCGCGCTTCGCCAGCCAGGTGGCCTTCCCCTTGAATTCAGTTGGCGACATCGAAGGCTGCACCTTCCACGGCGACGGCATAGTCACCACGCCCACCGGCTTCAAGGAAGCCTACAAGCAGTTCGTCGATGCCGGCTGGCCGTCCCTGTCCTGCGACCCGACTTACGGCGGCCAGGGCTTGCCGGTACTGCTCAACAACCGCCTGTACGAAATGCTCAACTCGGCGAACCAGGCCTGGTTGATGTATTCGGGGCTTTCGCACAGCGCCTACGAATGCCTGATGACCTTCGGCACCGAACAGCAGAAGAACACCTACCTGCCGAAGCTGGTTTCCGGCCAGTGGAGCGGCACGATGTGCCTGACCGAGGCGCAGTGCGGCACGGACCTGGGCATGATGAAGACACGCGCCGAGCCGATCGCCGACGGCGCCTATGCACTCACCGGCACGAAGATCTTCATCTCGGCCGGCGAGCACGACGTGACCGAAAACATCCTGCATCTGGTGCTGGCGCGATTGCCCGACGCACCTGCAGGCACCCGCGGCATTTCATTGTTCCTGGTGCCGAAATTCCTGCCCGATCAAAACGGCGAAATCGGCGAGCGCAATGCCATCAAGGCGGGCTCCATCGAACACAAGATGGGCATCCACGGCAACGCGACCTGCGTGATCAACCTTGACGGTGCGAAAGGCTGGCTGATTGGCGAAGCGCACAAGGGCCTGGCCGCGATGTTCGTGATGATGAATTCCGCGCGACTGGGCGTAGGCATGCAATCGCTGGGCCTGGCCGAAGTGTCGCTGCAGAACGCAGTCGCCTATGCACGCGACCGCATCCAGGGCCGTTCCGTAAAGGGTGCAACGCAGCCGGAGAGAGCCGCCGATCCCATCATCGTGCACCCGGACGTGCGCCGGATGCTGCTCACCTGCAAGGCCTACACCGAAGGCGGCCGTGCGCTCGCCACCTATATCGCCCTGCTGACCGATCGCGAACAGGCACACCCGGACCCGAAGGTTCGCGCCGAAGCCGACGAACTCGTCGCCTTCCTGACGCCGGTCGTGAAGGCCTTCATCACCGACAACACCTTCGAGACCACCAACCTCGCGCTGCAGGTTTACGGCGGCCACGGTTACATCCGCGAATGGGGCATGGAGCAGTACGTACGCGATGCGCGCATCAACATGATCTACGAGGGCACCAACGGCATCCAGGCGCTCGACCTGCTCGGCCGAAAGGTGCTGCACGACCAGGGCGCGAAGCTGAAATTGTTCGGTGGCCTGGTGCGGGAATTCATCGGCGCGGAAATGTCCAACCCGGCGATGCAGGAATTCATCGTGCCCCTGGCCGAACTAGGCGAGCAGGTTGCGAAGCTGAGCACCGAAATCGCGATGAAGTCCCTGGCCGACCCCGATGAAGCCAGCGCGGCGGCCACGCCTTACCTGCGCGTGGTCGGACACCTGGTCTATGCCTGGCTGTGGGCGCGAATGGCGCGCGTGGCGCTGGACAAGCTCGATTCGGGCGATGATTTCTACAAAGCGAAGCTGGCCACGGCGCGTTTCTATTTCAGCAAGCTGCTGCCCGAAACCGCATTCCAGTTGCAGGCTGCACGTGCAGGCGCCAAGCCCCTGATGGAACTGGACGCCGCGCTGTTCTGATCAGTCGGCCTTGTCGGTCCACAGTTGCTTCCAGCCGGCATGACCGAGGCTGCGCAGCGTATCCATGTTGCGATCGTAGATGGACGCGGCGTCGGGAAACGCGGCGACGGCGCGGGCGATGCTGGTCTCGCGCAACAGGTGCAGCGTCGGGTACGGCGAGCGGTTGCTGAAATTCTCGATGTCGCCAGGAAGGCTGTCGGCAAACTGGTAGTCGGGATGGAAACTGGCCACCTGGATTTCGCCGTCCAGTTCAAGTTCCGAGACCGCGGCGTCGGCGATGTCCAGGAACTGGTTGTAGTCAAGGAAATCGCCTAGCACCCACGGATGGATCAGCAAGGTCGTTTCCACCACGTCCGGATCGGCGTCGTAGAGCGACTCCAGTTCGTGCAGCAGGTCGGCCAGCAGCGTTTCTTCATCGGTGGCGTCGCTGACCACGAAACGCACCTGTCCGCGCACGTGCACGGCCTTCGCAAACGGACACAGGTTGAGACCGATCACGGCCTTCTCGAGCCACTCGCGGGTGGCATCGATGATGGCGGATTGCGAAAGCGCGTTCATGCCGCGGCCTTCATGCGTTGCGCCTTCAGCTGGGCTACCAGCTTGCGCGCGAACAACCAGGCATCGCCCGGCCAACGCGCGGAAATATAGTTGCCGTCTTCCAGCACGAAGGCTGCGCTGTCGTCGTCTTGCGTGCCGCGATCGCCAAGCGTGATCGGCCCACGCTCGAACTGCGAAGGCGACGCCAGGGCGGCGCGCACTTCCGATTCCACATAGGCCGGATAGGTCCGGTAATAGCGCCCTAGCTTCCAGAAGCTGAGGCCGAACGCGAGCGCTTCCATGTACCTGGGCAGGCAGGTCGTGCGCCGGCCGTGCAAAACGCTGCGATCCGAGCCCGGCTGCTTCGCGCGCGCCATCAACAACACGCCATGGCAGATGGCCGCTATGGGTCGGTCGAGCAGCGCGAATTCCGCCACGAAAGATTGCAGCAAGGCACTGTCGAGGTACTGGCGCATCCCCTGGGCGTGGCCGCCCGGAAGCAGCAAGGCATCGAAGTCGGTCGCCACCAGCTCCGGCCATGCGCGCGGCTGCTTGAATTCGGACGACTGCGACACCTGCCGATAGCAGTCAATCGCGGAAAGGTCGGCCCCCAATTTTCCGAACACGACGCCGGTGAGCAGAAGCGGATCGCAAGTCGCAACGCGGCCGGTTTCAGTGGCGAACACCACGGCATGCCCGGCGTCGGTCAAGACGCGCCAGGGCACCGCGACTTCGGTCGTGTCGAAATCGGTGTCGGGCAGGGGGATCAGGATTCGGGCCATGGCGGCCACGATACCGCATGCCCGGCCCCGCTTTGCTAGAGTTGCCCATTCCCTGACCCGACCGAGCCGCCATGACCCTGCACGCAGCGTTGATCACCCTGTTGAACGTAGTCCTTATCGGCGTCGCGATGTACTACGTCGGGCGAGCTCGCGGCATCCACCAGGTGCATGCGCCAACGGTGGTCGGCCATCCAGAATTCGAGCGCGCCTTCCGCGCCCACCAGAACACGCTCGAGCAAACAGTGATGTTCCTGCCCACGCTGTGGGTCGCCACCGTGTTCGGCAATCCCACTTACGCCGCATGGCTCGGTTATGCCTGGCTGATCGGTCGCACCTGGTATCTGTTCGGTTACCTGCGCGCAGCGAACAAGCGCAGCTCGGGCTTCATGGTGTCGGCGATCGCCTGGATGGGCCTGTTCGTGCTCGCGCTGGTCGGATTGGTGCCGAAGCTGCTCGCCTGACTTCTCGCCTGACTGGCCGGCGCGCTCAGGGCTGCGCCGACTTCACCAGTTGATGCTTGGCCAGCGTCGCCTGCAGCACGCCCAATCCGCGCGCCGCATGCAGGGTCAGGATCAGCAGCAGCAGGCCGATGGCTATCGTGATCGGCAGGCTCCACAGCGGCAGGTGGATCTGTGTGCCAAACCAGTACAGGTGGTTGTGTTCGCCAAAGGTCTCCAGCACCGGCAGCGCGGCGATTCCGAACGACAGCGACAGCGCCACCACGATGAAGGTGAAATAGATGACGCCCAACGGCATCATCAGCACCATGTAAACCAGCGTGGACCAGGTGCGCGGATCAAGGAAGACAGTCTTGATCCGTTCGAGGATGGGTCGCTCGCTATCCGTATACAGCGGCCGGCGCGGCATGCGCTCGCCCAGCATCACTTCCACCAGGCGACCTTCGACCAAGGACAAACCGCGCACGCTGGCGAAGAACAGGATGGTGAAGGGAATGCCGATGACCAGCACTGCCAGGCTCGCGGACAAACTCAGCCCCGTTACCACCCAGGTGAAATAGAAGATGCCGGTCACCAGCGACAGCAACAGGTACAGCACCGACGTATAGGCGTGCGGGTCGGCGAGCACGCCGAAGAATCGGCCGGCTGCGGACACCCGCGGTTTCGGTGGCGGCACGCGCAAGGCGCGATGCACGGTCACTTCGGTATCGCGATAGATGTCCGCCACTTCGGATGGCGCGCCGTAGCTGCCGGCGACGCTCGCCAACAGGCTGGCTTCATCCATTTCCGGATGCTCGGCCCACTCGGAACGCAAATAATCCTCGGCGTCGTACAGCGCATCCTGCACCAGCGCTGGATCGGAGCCGGCAAGCGCCGCCCTCAACTGGTCGAGGTACTCGGGGATGGACTTGGCGATGGCAGTGTTCATTGCTGGGTTCCTTGCAGCACGGTGTCGACGAATTCGCGGGTGGCTTGCCAGTTGTCAGTCCACGCGGCGAGGACCTCGCGGCCCTGGTCGGTGATGCGGTAGTAACGGCGCGGCGGCCCCGCAACCGAGGGCTCGACTTCACTCGCCAACAGCCCGGCGGCATCGAGGTTGCGCAATACCGGATAAAGGGCGCTCTGCTTGCCGCTGAGGAATCCCTCGCCGCCCCGCTCGAGGCGCTTGGCGATCTGGTAGCCGTACATTGGCTCCTTCGACTGGCCGAGCACGCTCAGCAGGACCAGCGACACCGTGCCGGCGCTGAGTTCCTTCTGGAACTTCCTGAGGTGGGAATCGATCTCGGCCATACCCGTCCTGCCCTGGCTATCCTTGAGGCCAAGGTATTACTAACTTAGGTATAGCGAACCTGCCATAAGTAATGGCGGCGGGCTCTTGAAGCCGGCGGCGCTAGGGGTAAGCTGGAGGCAACTCCCGATGGCCCCGCCAATGACTACGCCCCAACCCGTGCTCTTCCTCGGCCATGGCTCCCCCATGAACGCGATCGAGGACAACGAGTTTCGACGCAGCTGGCAGGACCTGGGCAAGCGACTTAGACGCCCCAAGGCGATCCTGTGCATCTCGGCGCACTGGGAGACGCGCGGCGTCTATGTCACCGGCAGCGAGAAGCCCGACACCATCCACGATTTCAGCGGCTTCCCGCGGGCCTTGTTCGATGTCCGCTACCGCGCGCCGGGCAGCCCGGAACTTGCCCATCGCGTTGCCGACCTGCTGGACACGGTGCGGGTGCACGTGGATCCACAACGCGGCCTCGACCACGGCGCCTGGGGCGTGTTGCAGCCGATGTTCCCGGACGCCGACATTCCGGTCGTGCAACTGAGCCTTTCCGGCCTGCAGCCCGGCGCCTGGCATTACGACCTGGCCAAGTCACTCGGACCATTGCGCGATGAAGACGTGCTGGTGGTCGCCAGCGGCAATATCGTGCACAACCTGCGCCTGTTCCGCTTCAACGATCCCAAGCCCTACGACTGGGCCGAGCGATTCGACGAAGAAATCGCCGAACATATCGAAACCCGGCATCACGACGGATTGTTGGGATACGAAACGCTGGGTACCGATGCCCTGTTGGCGATCCCGACACCGGAACACTACCTGCCGCTGCTGTACGTGCTCGGCATGCAGCGCGACGAAGACGAAGTCAGTTTCTTCAACGAGCAGGTGGTCAGTTCGATATCGATGCGGTCGATCATCATGGGTCAGGTTTGACCGGGGATTTCGTGCGCGTTTTCGCTGCGCGCGCCGCCTTGGCGACCTCCGGCTTGCGCAACGCGGCAGCGATCGCCAGTTTCGCCCAAGGGCGCATGTCGTCGGGCGAGTCCATCGCCTCCTCCGGCACGTTCCAGTAGCTCATCTCGACCGTCTTGCCGCGGCTTTCGTAGACGAAAGGCGCGCTGCCCGCCGCGCGAAACCTGGCCTGGCGGTCGGCATCCACCTTCAGGTAGAGCCGGCCGTCGATGACAATGGCGATGAACAATCCGTCGCAGTAAACGCCATGGCCACCGAACATCCGGCGCGTGCTGATGGTGCCGCAGGGTTCGAGCAACTCATGCAGGTAGTCGAGGAAACCATCGTCCTTCTTCATGGCTTGCAGCCTGGGGCCTGGTTCAAGCTCAGTCGCGGAAGCTGGCGTCGATGCGATCGAGCTTGCGCAGCAGGCCGGGCCACGCCAACTGCCCACCGAGGTTGCGCGTGACTTGCGCAGCTTGTTCCTGCGCCGTCGCGACGATCATCGGATGCACCTGCACCAGTTCGCCGCCACCGCTTTGCGCGCGCAACTGGATGGCGCAAGTGGTCTCGAACAGGTACATCGCGAGGAAGGCATCGGCAATGCTTGCGCCCACGGTCAGCAGGCCGTGGTTGCGCAACATCAGGAAGGTGTTGCCACCGAGGTCGTTCACCAGCCGCGGCTTTTCGTCCTCGCGCAGCGCAACGCCTTCATAGCCGTGGTAGCCGAGGCTGGACAGCACGAAGATGGATTGCTGCGATATCGGCAGCACCCCGCCCTTCTGCGCCGACACGCCGATGCCGTTGACGGTATGCGTGTGCAGCACGCAACCCACATCTTCGCGCGCCGCGTGCACGGCGCTGTGGATGGTGAAGCCGGCAGGATTAACCGGAAACGGCGAGTCGCCGATGATGTTGCCCTGCCCGTCCACCTTCACCAGGCTGCTGGCGGTGATTTCCTCGAACAAGGCGCCGTAGGGATTGATCAGGAAATGGTGATCAGGCCCGGGCAGTTTCGCCGAAATATGGGTGAACACCAGGTCCGACCAGCCATGCAAGGCAACCAACCGGTAGCAGGCGGCCAGGTCCACGCGCAGCTGCCATTCTTCAGCGGAAACGCTGGCCTTCAGGTCGGGGCGGATCATCGGATTCATGGTGGTCTCCTGGATCAGCCGCCAGCATACGTCGGGCCGGGGCCGGATTTGAGTGCCGCGCCTCGTGTAGGCTGCCGACGATGACCAAGACCTACGATGCCTCCTATTTCCAGCGCTGGTACCGCGACCGCGGCATGGCCGGTCGGGCCGGGCTGGCGCGCAAGGTGTCCATGGCGGTCGCCACCGCCGAGTACTACCTGGAACGCCCCATCCGCAGCGTGCTCGACGTGGGCTGCGGCGAAGCGCCCTGGCGCGCGGAGCTGCTGAAGCTGCGGCCGAAGCTGAAATACCAGGGCGTGGACTCCAGCGAATATGCCGTCGCCCGCTACGGCCGGACCCGGAACATCGCCCTGGCCAGCTTCGGCCAGCTCGGCGAGCTGCGCTTTGGTGCGCCGGTGGACCTGCTGGTGTGTTCGGACGTGATGCACTACGTGCCCAGCACGGAATTGCGGCGCGGCTTGTCCGGATTTTCCGAACACTGCGATGGCGTCGCGTTCCTCGAGCTGTACACCGATGTAGATGCCATTGCCGGCGACAAGCTCGGATTCCTTCCGCGCAATGCGGCCTTCTATCGGCGCCAGTTCAAGCGGGCCGGGTTCATCGCCTGCGGCTCGCACCTGTACCTCAGCGAAAACCTGCATGCCAACGCCGTGGCCCTGGAAAAGCTGGACTGAAGCCAGGCAAGCGTCGGCTTGTGCCAGAATCGCATTCGGACCGAAGGGAGACTCCATGATGAAACCACTCAAGCCTGCCTTGCTCGCGCTCGCACTGGCTGCGGCAACCCAGTTCGCCGTTGCGGCGGACCCGGCCGAGGATCCGGCCGCTGAAAAGCCCGCGCCCTACAAGTCGTGGATGGACATCCTGGCCGAGTCCCCTGCAGCGGATTGGCGTCCGCTCGACCCGGCCAACACCCTGTACATGGAACTGCCGACCGGACGCGTCGTGATGGAACTGGCGCCGGGCTACGTGCCCCTGCATGCGGCCAACATCAAGACCCTGGTGCGGGAAAAATATTTCGACGGCCTGGCCATCCTGCGTTCGCAGGACAACTACGTCGTGCAGTGGGGCGATCCGGAAGAAGATGAGAAGAAGTCGAAATCGCTTGGTACGGCGAAAGCCAATTTCGATCCCGAATTCAGCGTCGCGGTCAGCAAGGACACGCCGTTCACCCGACTGCCCGACACGGACGTTTACGCCCCGCAAGTAGGCTTCGGCAATGGCTTCGCGGCAGCGCGCGACGGCGATGGCAAGCAGACCTGGCTCACCCATTGCTACGGCGCGGTGGGCGTTGCCCGCGGCAACGATCCGACCGGCGGCAATGGGTCGGGGCTGTACGTGGTGATCGGCCATGCGCCGCGCCATCTGGACCGCAACGTGACCATCGTCGGCCGCGTCGTGCAGGGCATGGAACTGCTGTCCACGTTGCCGCGTGGAACCGGCCCGCTGGGTTTCTACGAGAAGCCCGAACAGCGCACCCCCATCAAGATCATTCGTGTCGCCGCCGATGTCCCCGTCGCGGAACAGACGCGGCTCGATGTATTGCGCACCGACTCGCCCACCTTCGCCGCGGTGACCGAAGCGCGTCGCAATCGTCGTGATGGCTGGACGGTCGCGCCGGCCGGCGCCATCGAAGTTTGCAACGTGCAATTGCCCGTGCGCCCGAGCAAGGACTGAACCGCGCTGAACGGGCAGCCTGTCCAGAGCCTGGAACAACAACTGGCGATCGCGTCGCGCCTGCTCGCCTCCGATCCCGCGCAGGCGGGACGGCAGGCGCAGGCGATCCTGTCCGAGGTCCCGGGGCAGCCGATGGCGCTGCTGATCCTGGGCGCTTCGCACAATGCCCTGGGTAATTCGGCGGAAGCACTCGACGTACTCACGCCGCTAAGCGTTTCGCAGCCGGGCGTCGCCATGGTGCAGATGGAATTGGGTATTGCCCTGGCGCAGTTGCGTCGCCCCGCAGAAGCGGCGCGCGCACTTCGTCGCGCCGTGGGCCTCAGGCCGGATCTTGCAAGGGCGTGGCTGGCCTTGGGTGAGCAGTTGGATGCGATGGGGGACCGCACTGGCGCCGAAACTGCGAAGGCCTGGTACGCACGTCAGGTGAACCGCGATCCGTCGCTGGCCCTCGCAGAACGAGCCGTCGCGGAAAACCAGTTGCAGAAGGCCGACAGCCTGCTGCGTGCGCGCATGGCGACTGCGCCCGGCGACATCCTCGCCCTTCGAATGCTCGGCGACGTGGCCGCCCGCATGGGCCGCGACGAGGAGGCCACGTCGTTGTTCCAGCAAGCCCTGGTTATCGAACCAGGCTTCCATGCGGCGCGTCTCGACCTCGTGATGGCGCTGAACCGGCGTGAGCTTCCCGACCAGGCGCTGGACCACATCAAGGAATTGCTCCAGGTAGAACCTGACAATCCGGCCTACCGCACCCAACTCGCGCAGACCCAGTGCAAGCTCGGCGATTTTGCGGCGGGCATCGAGACCTACGCCGGCCTGACGCGCGAATTCCCGCACCAGGCCAGCCTGTGGCTCAACAGCGGCCACGCACTGAAGACGGCGGGACGCGGCGACGATGCCGTGCAGGCCTATCGCCAGAGCATCGAACTGGAGCCTGGCTTCGGCGAAGCCTGGTGGAGTTTGGCCAATCTCAAGACATTCCGCTTCACCGACGACGACATCGCCACGATGCGCGCGCAACTCGGTCGCCCGGACCTTGCCGACGACCACCGCCTGCATTTCGAATTCGCGCTGGGCAAGGCGCAGGAAGACCGGGCCCGCTTCGAGGAATCCTTCATCCATTATTCCAGGGGCAACGCCGTTCGCGCCGGAAGCGTGGCCTACAGCGCCGACCAGAACAGCCTGCGCGCACGGCGGGCGCGGGAATTCTTCACCCGCGAAGTATTCGCGAACCATGCGGGCAGCGGCGTTGCCGACCCCGATCCGATCTTCATCGTCGGGCTGCCGCGTGCCGGCTCGACCCTGGTCGAACAGATCCTGTCGAGCCATTCGCAGGTGGAAGGCACGATGGAACTGCAGGAAATAATGGCGATCACGCGCGAGCTGCGCGAGATGTCCGCCGCCCCGCAGTCCACGGCCTACACCGAGGTGCTGGCGACGCTCGAGCCCGACCAGTTGCGCGGCCTCGGCGAGCGTTACCTGCAGCGCACCCGCATCCATCGCAAGCTCGGCAAACCCTTCTTCATCGACAAGATGCCGAACAATTTCTCCTATATCGGGCTGATCCACCTGATCCTGCCCAACGCACGCATCATCGACGTGCGCCGGCATCCGATGGCCTGCTGCTTTTCGGGCTTCAAGCAACATTTCGCCAGCGGCCAGAACTTCAGCTACCGCCTGGAAAACCTCGGGCGCTTCTACCGCGACTACGTCGAGTTGATGGCGCATTTCGACGAGGTCCTGCCGGGTCGGGTGCATCGCATCTTCTACGAGACCCTGGTGGACGATACTGAAACGCAGGTACGCGCGCTGCTTGAATATTGCGGCCTGCCATTCGAGCCGCAATGCCTTCGCTTTTTCGAAACGACACGCGCCGTCCGCACCGCCAGCGCCGAACAGGTGCGCCAGCCGATCTTTCGCGAAGGCCTGGACCAGTGGCGACACTACGAACCCTGGCTCGGCCCGCTGAAGGATGCGCTGGGCCCCGCCCTGGACGACTACCCGATCCCGAATTGAAGATCGGCGTCTAGCGCTTGTCCTGGCGGCAGGCCACGGCAGCGTCGGCGGCACAAACCAGCCGGCCCGCCTGCACTACCGCCTGCACCTGGCGAAGGATTTCGATATCGGCAACCGGATCGCCTGCCACGGCAATCAGGTCCGCCGATCGCCCCGCTGCGATCGAACCGAATTCCGATTCGCGCCTCATCAATCGCGCGGGTTCGATGGTGGCGGACTGGATGGCGCGCATCGGGCTCATTCCCTGGCGAACCATGTAGGAGAACTGGCGGGCATTGAGCCCGTGCGGATACACGCCGCTGTCGGTGCCGAAGCCGATCCGCACCCCGGCGCGTACTGCCTTGGCAAAACCAGCACGCTGGGTGTCGGTGGTCTCGCGATTCTTGCGCAGGATTTCTTCCGACCAGCCATCGCGACGGCCCACGTCCTCGATGTAGTCGCCGTTGTACACATCGGCCACCAGCCAGGTGCCGTGCTGCTTCATCAACGCAATGCCCTCGTCGTCCAGGTAGGACGCGTGCTCGATCGATCGCACGCCAGCGCGCACTGCGCGCTTGATGCCTTCGGCGCCGTGTGCGTGGGCAGTGACGAAGCTGCCGTGCAGGGCGGCCTCTTGCACCGCTGCACGGATTTCCGCTTCGCTGTACTCCGGCGCGCCGGGTTCCGTGCCGGCGGCCAGCACCGCGCCGGTCGAGATGATCTTGATGAAATCCGCCCCGCCCGCCAGCAACTCGCGAACGCGTTGGCGCACCTGGGCTTCGCTGTCGGCGACGCCGCGACGCATCTCCGCCGGCACCTGCACATCGGGCGCCAGGCCGGTCACTTCGCCGCCGCCAAGAGTTACCGTCACGTAAGCGCCGGCGACGAACATGCGCGGCCCTTCCACGGTGCCGGCGGCGATGGCGTCGCGCAGGGCGACATCGGTGAAGGCGCGGTAGGCGCCGACGTCACGCACCGTCGTGAAGCCGGCGCGCAGCGTCTCGCGGGCATTGCCAACGCCGACCAGAGCATCGCGCGCACTGCTGCTCATCAGCGGCGCGGCGTAGTTGGACGACTGGATGTCGCCGACCAGGTGCGTGTGCAGGTCAGTCAATCCAGGCAGCACCGTGTAGCGCGACCAATCCAGGATGCGGGCGTTTCTTGCGGCCTGCTGTTCGAGCGCCCCGTCTGGATAGGGTTGCACCTGCACCACCTTTCCGTCCCGCACCTGGATCCATTGGTCGGACAGGACCCGACCCTGGTCCACGTCGAGCATTTTTCCGGCCCGGATGTAGAGTTCATCCGCCTGCGCGCCACCTGCCGCGACAGACAGCGCGGTGGCGAGCCCCAGCGCCAGAAGTGTGGAAGGAGTTTTGCCGGCCGTGTGCATCGATAAGCTCCTTGAGTGCATCATGTCGCATCACTGTCGCGAGATTCGAAACCATGCCGAATATCCCGAAGCTTATCCTCGCCGGCGTCCTGTGCGCGACCAGCCTGGCTGCCAGCGCGAATGACGCGGCACGGGCGCGCGGCCTGGGCATCCCCTTCGAGGGAAGACCCGGCGCCTTGAACGCGATTACCGATGTCGCTGGCGTAACGGTCGGGCAAGTCACGCTGGTGCAGGACCTGGCAGACGGCCGGAAAGTCCGCACAGGCGTCAGCGCCATCCTGCCACGAGGCAAGGCCAGCTACGACACGCCGGTCTTCGGCGCGTGGTTTGCGCTCAATGGCAACGGCGAGATGACCGGCACTGCCTGGCTTGACGAGTCCGGGCAACTGGAAGGCCCGGTGCTGTTGACCAACACCCATAGCGTGGGCGTGGTTCGCGATGCCGCCATTGCGCACCGGGTTCGCGTCGGCGGCGCCGACGCCAGCGGTTACTGGTGGTCGTTGCCCGTCGTCGCGGAAACCTGGGACGGCCACCTCAACGACATCAACGGCTTCCATGTCCGCCCCGAGCACGTGGACCAGGCCCTGCAATCGGCCAGGGGCGGGCCGGTGGCGGAAGGAAACGTCGGTGGCGGCACCGGCATGATCTGCCACGAATTCAAGTGCGGCATCGGTACCGCGTCGCGGATCGTCACCGCAGACGATGGAAAGATCGAGACAGTCGGTGTCTTCGTGCAAGCCAACTATGGATTGCGCGACAGCCTGCGCATTGCCGGCGTTCCGGTCGGCCAGCACTTGCGCAGCGACCGCGTCTACAGCGAGCCCGATCCCAAGGCTGGCGATACGGGTTCGATCATCATCGTCGTGGCGACCGACGCCGCCCTGCTGCCGCATCAGCTCAAGCGCATCGCCAAGCGCGCCGGCCTGGGACTGGCGCGAATGGGAAGTTACGCGGGCAACGGATCGGGCGATATCTTCGTCGCTTTTTCCACGGCGAATGTCGGGGGGCTCGGCGGAAAGGCCGACAATGCGGCGCACTTCATCGGCAACGACCATCTCGACGGCTTGTTCGAAGCCACCGTACAGGCGACTGAAGAAGCGATTGTGAATGCAATGGTCGCCGCGCGCGACATGCGCGGACAGGACGGGCACTACGCCAAGGCCATTCCGCACGATCAACTGGTCGAACTGATCAAGCGCTACCAACGGTTCGAACGCCCGCGCTGATCTCATTGCTTCAGGTACTGGTCGTACCAGGCCAGGTTTCGCGCCATGCGGTCGCGCAGGTAGCTCGGCACCACCAACTGGTGGCCCTCGCCCGGATACACCACCAGCCGCGTCGGCACGCCCAGTGACCTCAGCGCCTGGTACATCTGTTCCGCGCCCAGGCAGGGCACGTTCAAGTCCTGCTCGCCGCACTGGAACATCGTCGGCGTCCTGATTCGGTCTGCGTGCAGGAAGGGAAAGCTGGCGCGGTCGTACCCTTCGCGATTTTTCCAGGGCGAGCCAAGCTCCAGCTCGTATTCACGTATGTACTGGTCATGGCCGTACAGCGCATACATGTTGGACGCGCCGGCGCCGCTGATCGCCGCCTTGAAGCGCGTGTCCTGCGCGATGATGGCGTTGGTCAGGATGGAACCGTAGCTCCAGCCGCCAATACCCAGTCGATCGGGGTCGGCCACGCCCATTCGCACCACGTGTTCGATGCCTTCCAGCACGTCGCGCGCGTCGCGATTTCCCCAGTCTGCGTAAATGGCCTTCGAGAATTCAAAGCCGCGACCGGATCCGCCGCGTGGATTGATGGCTACCACCGCGTAGCCCCTCGCCGCATACAGTTGCCAGTCCACCATGAATTCGTGGCTGAACTGGTACACGGGTCCGCCGTGCACGCGCACGAGGGTGGGATAGCGCTTGCCCTGCTGATATCCGAGCGGCTTCAGCAGCATGCCTTCGATCTTCAGCCCGTCGCTGCTGGTGAAATGGATCGCCTCGACGGGTGCCAGCTGCCTTGTTGCGAGGAATTCATTGTGGTCGGCGACCGTTCGCAGGCCCTTCGCATCGACCACGGATATGTCGTAGGGCCGCAGGTCGCCTCCGCCCAGCACGGCGATCCGTCCGCCTTTCGACACCGACAGATCGTAGTCGAAGCGGTTGCCATGGGTGAGTTCCGACACCTTGCCGCTGGCCAGTTCCACTCGCGAAAGATGCGTGACCCTGCTTTGTTCGATCAACAGGTAAACAGACTTCCCATCCGGCGCCCACTGCGGCTTCGACATGCAGCGATCGATCGGCGCGGGAATGCTGGCCTCGCCGCTGTCCACGTCCACCACCGCCAACTGCCAGGGAGCGTAGTAGATCCACTTGTCCTCGCCACCCTGCAGGTAGGCGATGCGCTTGCTGTCCGGGCTCCACGATGGCCGCGTTTCCCAGTAGGGATCAAGGTCCGCACCCGTGAACGTGGTCAGTTGTCGCTCGCTCGCGCCGACGCGCGGCTCGATCAGGTAGATGTCGAAATTCAGGTGGCGGTCCGGATCGGCGCCACGCTTGCTGACGTAGGCAATCCATCGCCCGTCCGGCGACCAGGCGGGCAGCAGTTCGTCATGCGCGCCCGAAGTGAGTTGATCGGTCTTGCCACTGGCCACGTCCAGCAACACCAGGTGCGTGCGGCGATGGTCGAGATAGCCGACGCCGTCTTCCTTGAACTGATAGCGATCGATGACGATCGGCAGGGGATTCTTTGGCGCGACCGTGTCGGGCGGGAATTCCGCATCGCGCACCACCAGCACCAGTCGCTTCGAATCCGGCGACCAGCCGAAATCGTCCACGCCGCTGGCATGGTTGGTGAGACGGCGCGGCTTGCCTCCGGCCGCAGGCATCAACCAGACCTGCGTGCCCGGTTCCTCATCCTTCGCGCTATCTGCATCCTTCGCGCCATCGGCAGGCGCATCGGAAAGAAAGGCGATGGACCGGCCATCGGGCGACCAACGCGGCTGCCATTCCGAAACGTCTGCCGTGTTGGTCAATCGCTGCCGGCCGCGACCATCGTGACCGACTCGCCACAGGTCCGATTGCGTCAGGTCGGCCTCGGTATTGGCGCTGCTGGCGGTATAGACGAGCGCTTCGCCGTCGGGGGAGAAATCGGGATCCGACAAATCGACAAGTCGCGCCATGTCGTCGAGCGACAAGGGTTGCGTGGCATTCGCCATCCCGGCGAACAAGGCAGCCACCAGAAGCCAGGAAATCCGCATGCGCTAGTTGTCCTTTCCCCGGCCGATGTAGATGGCGCGCGAGGCGCGCAGGTAATCAAGGGTCGCGGATTTCTCGGCGGCGTTGTTGTAGTCGTCCCTGGCGTCCGCGGCGGCGATCACGCGATCGAGCCAGGCCACGAAATACGCCGCGTCGGCGGCGGCCGGCGGCGCGCCACCCGGCATCTCGATCCAGACCGGATTGCTGGTCGCGTACGGATACAGGTCGAGCAACATCGGATCGGCGCCGTCGTTCCACGCCCGCAGCAACAACCAGCCACCGCTGCCGATTTCAATCTCGCCGTCCGCGTCCAGGCTGCGATGCTCGCCTTCAAGCGGGAAATCCTTCACGACGCGACCGTTGAAAACGAGCTCCAGGTGATCCACCGCCACCGGCGAGCGCAGCGCGATCCGATACGCCAGTTTGCCGGCGCCGCCGAGCTTGGCCGTGCCACCAGGCTTCTGCCCACCTGCCAGCAGGCCCAACAAGGGACCGTTGCTCGCGAACCCCTGCCCCGCCTTGATCGCCGCATGCACCGATGCCGCATCGCGCTTGCCGGCGGTATCGAGGAACAAACGATTCAATCCGACCGGCCCGCGCAGCGAAGCGTAGTTCGCCATCGCATCCGTGCCCGCGCCGGCGCTGATTCGATAGCCAAGATTCAGCAGCCGATACCAGACCGCGGCCGTCGCCTTGTGATCGGAAAATCCCACCACTTCCAGGTAATCCACCTTGCCCTGCGCCACGTCCGCGGGCAGTTGGTGGGTGAGCACGGGGTCTTTTACCGGATCGGGAACGGTGTCGAAGGGATGCACGTAGCCGACCAGTCCGCCTTGCGCGTGCGCCAGGTCTGCGATGACGCCGTTATGCGGATAGGGACTGGCCAGCGCGGTATGCCGGTAGGACGCGAAATCCGGATTGAGGTAATGGTCGGTCAGGTTCAGAAGCCCGAGGTGTCCCCAGAAGCTGCTGTGGTATTCCTGCGCATGCAGCACGCGCGAACCGGTACCGCTCCGCGCGCCGTCGTCACCGCTGCCGAACCACGCCATATCGGGAATGCGTTCTTCCTTGTTGACGATCAGGTTTTCGATCACGTCCAGGTCTTCGGCCGCCGCCTGCCTCGCCAGGTTGGTGGGCGTGTTGCGGTAGTGCCCGCCATAGTTCATGTGCACGTGCAGGTCGGTGGACACCCAGTTTCCGAATTCCGCCGGCAGCGCTTGGGACTGCAACTGCACACGCATCGGATTGTCTCGACCGGCGACCAGTCTCACGTTGCCCGACCACGGCGAATGGGCGAATCCGTGCTGGACGTTGATGCTCGCCTCGCCTGCGGGCAGATCCAGCACACAGGGCGACGAACAATGGAAATACTGCGTCTCGGTGGACTGCGCATTGCGGTCGAAGCCATCATCACCGTGCATCCAGGCAGCGGC
>MGYJ01000047.1:51373-138737 GCA_001801685.1 Gammaproteobacteria bacterium RIFCSPHIGHO2_12_FULL_63_22
CAATCTTCAATCGTGACTGGGCCGCCAGCGTGCGCCGACGGCTGGCCTGCACTCGCTGGTCGGCGCCGCCGACCGCCTCGAGGACATGCAGGGCCGTATTGCCATCGCTGCCGTCATTGCCGATGTAGGCGATGCGCTGGCCGTCGGGCGACCAGCGCGCATTGCGTCGCTCGCCTTCACCAAAGGTCAGCGGCAGGGGTGCCGCACCCTGCATCGTGCCCAGCCACAACTGATGGGTCTGGCGACCGTGGTAACTGGCGAACAGGATGCGATTGCCATCCGGAGCCAACTCGGGACGCGCGCTCCAGCTGGTCTCCTCGATGTGCACCGGTTTCGGGTTGCCGGGATCGTCGAGTGCAACTGAAAATATTCCGCCACTGCCCCACGCGATTTCAGGGTTGGAGACGAACAACAGGCTCTTGCCATCGGGCGACCACGACGGATTGATCTGGTGGTCGAAAGGCGAATAGTAGTAGCGATCGATTCGTGTCTTGCGCTCGTCCAGCACGGGGCGCGGATCATGCAACCCACCTGCGTCGATGCCGGCGACGAACAAGCGGAAGCGACCGCCGGCCTGCGTGGAAATCCACGCCAGTCGCGTGCCGTCGGGTGACAGTCGCGGCTCGACATTGACTGCGCCGCCAGAGGTCAGCGCCGCCGATCTTCCAGTAGCAAGATCGAGGCGCCACAACTCCATCGCCTTGCCGTCGTAACGGGTGAACACGACGCTGCGGCCGTCGCGCGATACATCGGGCTGGTAATCGTAGGCGCCCCGCGCATGGGTCAGCTCGATCGCTTCATTGTCGCCAATCGCCTGGCGCCAGAGCGATCCGGCCATGCTGTACACCAGCGACTTGCCGTCGGGCAGGAAGCTGGCCGACGACGGACCGGTCGTTAGCTGAGGCAGGTACAGTTCGCGCCAGTAGTAGCTGTGTGGCACCTCCACCTGCTTCAACACCGGCTCGCGCAATGGCGGCGCGGCAGTTGCGGCGCTGGCCGGCGCCGGATTGAATCCAAGCAGCGAAAGGGCGAGCAGCCATCGGGGCGTGGTCATGTTCAGGCTCCGGCCAAGGCTTCATCCAGACTGATGCGCAATAGTCCGACCGCCTCATCCACCTGCGCGGGGCTGACATTCAAGGGCGGCATGAATCGCACCGTGCTGGCGCCGCAGGAAAGCAGCAGCAAGCCATTGTGATAAGCGCGGGTAACCAGGTCGTCGCACAGCTTGCGCGCCGATCGCCTGCTGCCGTCGGTTTCGATCAGCTCCATGCCAATCATCAGGCCACGACCGCGCACTTCGCCGATACAGGGATAATCGCGCGCCATGTCCGCCAGTCGACTCATGAAGTGTTCGCCGGTAATGCGCGCCATGTCCATCATTCCCGACTCGACCAGCTGGATGGTCGCGTTCGCCGCGGCGCAGGTCACCGGATTACCGCCATAGGTATTGCCGTGCGCGCCACGCTGCCACTTCGACATGAGCGACTTCTTCGCCACCATCGCACCGATCGGCAAGCCCGAACCCATGCCCTTGGCCAGGGTCATGATGTCCGGACGCACGCCCCAATGCTCGCTGGCGAACATCTTTCCGGTGCGGCCCACGCCCGACTGGACTTCGTCGAAGATCAGCAGGATGCCGTGCTCGTCGCAAATTTCGCGCAGACCGGCCAGGAAGCCATCCGGCGGCACGACATAGCCGCCCTCGCCCTGGATCGGCTCGACCAGGATGCCGGCCACTTCCGAGGGCGGCACGTTGCGTTCGAACAGCATGCGGATGTAGTCAAGCACCGCGCGCCCTTCGTCGGCGCCTGCAAACAGCGGCCGATACGGATTGGGATAAGGCACGTGCGTCACGCCGGGCATCGTCGCGAAGAAGCCCTTCTGCTGGGTGTATTTGCTCGAGGTGAATGACAGCGAGCCCATCGTGCGTCCGTGGAACCCACCCAGGAACCCGATGAAGCGTGGGCGACCGGTCACGTAACGGGCCAGCTTGATCGCGGCTTCCACCGCTTCGGTGCCGGACTGGCAGATGAAGCTCATCGCCGGTTCGCCGAAGGGTGCGAGGCGGGCCAGGCGTTCGCCCAGTGACACCATCTGCTCGTGCCAGTAATCGCTGGAGATGTGCAGGAACTGGTCGGCGGCATCCTTCACCGCCTGCACCACCGTCGGGTGGCAGTGGCCCGTGCTGCAGACCGCAATGCCGGCCATGAAATCAAGGAAGCGGTTGCCGTCCACGTCCCAGACTTCGGTGCCCCGGCCGTGCGACATCACGAACGGATAGTCGCGCGGATAGGACGGCGAGATGACGGCGGCATCGCGCGCGATCATCGCCCGTGATTTCGGGCCGGGCAGTTCAGTGATGATGTGGGAATTGGACATGGCTGGTTCCGCCGTGATTGAAGTGGGCGTCAACTGACGCAATGGCTTGGGCGCGCGCCCATCAAGCGTGGACCCATCCGGGAAGTTGTACCGGTCGCAGGTGCGCTTCGCGCGTGCGTGCGTGCAGTGCGCGCAAGGTATTCAGTTCGACCTGCGTCGGCGCGGCAATCCGCTCCACCTGCGGCGACACCTGCAGGTGCCAACCGACCGCGGCGATCGCTTCGGCCTGCGTCGCGTCCTCGAACAAGGCGGCCAACTGCAGTTCCTGGCTATCGGGATGCGGCCTCAGGATTCCAAAGTCGGTGATGACCGCGCCGGGACCGCCGCCGGGCGCACCGCTGCGCGCGCGGGCGCCGTGGCCGTCGAGGAAGCCCGCGCAGGTCCGGAAATCCAGTTGCGCAACGAAGCTGCGCGGACTGGCCTTCAGCATGACGAAGGTCTGCCGCGCATGCGTGGCGATTTCGGGCGCGCCGCCGGCGCCGGGCAAACGCGTGGACGGATGCTCGTAGGGGCCGACCACCGTGCTGTTGAGATTGCCGAACCGGTCGATCTGCGCCGCACCGAGGAAGCCCACGTCCACGCGGCCTGCCTGCAGGTAGTGGCTGAAGATTTCCGGCAGGGGGACCACGTACGAGGCCGTCTCGGCGAGTTCGCCATCGCCGATGGACAGCGGCAGAACATTGGGCCGGGTGCCGATGGTGCCCGATTCGTAGATCAGCACGATGTTGGGCGCATGCAGGAGCCGCGCAAGGTTGCAGGCGGCACTGGGCAGGCCGATCCCCACGAAGCACACGCAACCGTCGCGCAACATCCGCGCTGCGGCGATGGTCATGCATTCGTCGCGCGATGCGCCAGTCATGCGGCTTTCCATCCCAGGCTGCCGAGGAAGCCGTCGTGGTCCCGGGTATCGAGCACATGCGCCTGCATCCAGGCCATGAAGCTTTCGCGATGTCGCGAGATCGCATCCCAGCGCTGGTAGAAGGCGTTGTCGCGCGAATAGAAACCATGCGCGTACGACGGATAGGCGCCGCCCGGGCAGTGCGCCACCGCCGTCACGACCCAATGCGGCAAGACGATGGCGTTCATCGACGGCGGCAGCTGGTCCACCACTTCCTCCACGGTGACCAGCAGCTTCTTCGCCGCCATCGCGGCTTCGGATTGCGCGCCAACGATGCCCTGCAGCGACACATTGCCGGCAAGGTCGGCGCGCTGCGCATGCAGGATGGTCACGTCGGGATTGATTGCCGGAACAGCAGCCAGCGTTTCGCCGGTGAAAGGACATTGCACGGATCGGATGGCCGTGTTGTGCGCCGGCAGGTCGGTGTTGGCGTAAGCACGCAACGCCCCGAACGGAAGCCGGGCCGCCCCGGCGCAGTACGCGGCAGCCATGCCGGCATGGCTGTGTTCGTCGAGTTCGAGCCGATGCGGCCAGCCGTTCTCCACGGCATCGCGCAGGCGATGAAGCGAGCCCACGCCCGGGTTGCCTCCCCAGGAAAACGTCAGGCGGCGTGCACAACCCATGCCGATCAGTTGGTCGTAGATCAGGTCGGGCGTCATCCGCACCAGATGCAGGTCGCGCCGGCCCTGGCGAATGATTTCATG
This sequence comes from Gammaproteobacteria bacterium RIFCSPHIGHO2_12_FULL_63_22, assembly GCA_001801685.1. Classification (GTDB taxonomy): domain Bacteria; phylum Pseudomonadota; class Gammaproteobacteria; order Xanthomonadales; family Xanthomonadaceae; genus Arenimonas. The sequence continues at coordinate 55,355 of MGYJ01000047.1, forward strand.
TCCCGCAGCAAACGGGATCAGGTGCGTGAAGCCTTCCATCGCCACGCAATCGCCATCGGCGACATGGTCGCGGATCGCATCGCCGAGCGACAGGATCGGCATCGCTCACTCCACCACGGTGCGCGACTGCTCGCGCAGGTATTGCTGGAGGTAGTAGAACGAGGCAATCGCCTTGCCGGTCGAGCCCGAGCCCTTCCATCCGCCGAAGGGCTGGTAGCCAGGCCAAGCGCCGGTGGTCGCGCCTTGCGGGCGATTGGCGTACGTAACGCCGGCCTCGATGTTTTCCTGGAACCACGGCACTTCGTCGCTGGCGCCATAAAAGCCCGCCGTCAATCCCATATTCGTCTGGTTGGAAAGCCGCATTGCCTCGTCGCGCTGCGCATAGCGATGCAGCATCACGATCGGCAGGAACATCTCGCGCTGCCACAAGGGATGCGACAGGTCGGCTTCGGCCAACACCGGTTCGACATAGTAGCCGCGCGCAAGATCGCCTTCGCGCAATTGCCGGCCACCGGAAATCAAACGGGCGCCAGCAGCCTGGAGTTGCGATACGTAGCCGGCGTAGCTTGCGAACGCGCCCGCATTCACCACCGGGCCCAGCCAGTTCTCGCGCTTGCGCGCATCGCCTATGCGCACTCCGGCGACCTGGGTCGCCAGTTTTTCGATCAAGGCATCGGCCACGTCCTGATGGACATACAGCCGGGACAACGCGGAACATTTCTGCCCACCCATGCCAAAGGCCGAACGCACGATGCCGGCGGCCGCGCGGTCTAGGTTGGCGTGTTCGGTGACGATGCAAGGATTCTTGCCGCCCATCTCGGCGATGCAGGGCCGCGGCCACGCGCCACCCGCCATCTTCTGCAGCAACTGCGTGCCGACAGCGACCGAGCCAGTGAAGGTAATTCCCGCAGTGAGCGGATGGCGAACCATTGCATCGCCTACGTCGCGACCGGAACCGGACAGGTAGTTGAATACGCCCGCGGGCAAGCCGGCATCGCGGATGCAGTCGGCCAGCAGCCGGCCCGACCACGGCGTGTCGCTTGCCGCCTTCGCCACAACCGTATTGCCCGTTACCAGCGCGGCAGCCACCGGACCGCCTGCCAGGGCAAGCGGAAAGTTGAAAGGCGCGATCACTACCCACACGCCATGGGGGCGCATCACGCTTCGATTGCGCGAGACCATGCCATCGAGCGGATCGTTCGGCAGCAGGTGTTCGTAGCCGGCGTTGCTTTCGAAGTCGTCGGCGTAGTGGTGGAAAAAGTCGACGGTTTCCTGTGCTTCGCCCAGGGCTTCCATTCGGTTCTTGCCGACCTCCAGCGTCAGCGCCGCGGCGATTTCATAGACGCGTTCCTCCATGATGTCGCCAACCCGGCGAATGAAGGCCGCGCGTTCGGCCACCGAAAGCGCGCGCCAGGCGGGGAACGCAGCTTGCGCCGCCTGCATCGCCGCCTCCACGTCTGCCGGATCCGCCAGGGCGAAGTCGCCAAGGTTCAGGTCGGTATCTATGGGGCTCGGTCGCGGCGCGTGATGGGTCGAGTCGCAGTCCCGGCCGTTGATGAAGAGGCCATGGCGTTCGCCAAGCTGCGCGGACACTTTCGCCAGCGCAGCTTCGAAGCGTTCGTGCATCGCCTCTGGCGGATTGAACATCGTGGCATAGGTCAGTCGAAAGCTCATCGCATCCCTCCTCATCCAATCGCGAATCAGGGAAAAAACTTGGTCAGCAAGCGGTCCAGCAGCACGATGGCATCGGTGAGTTCCTCTTCGCCGATCACCAGCGGCGGCGCCAGCAGGATCAGGTTGCCGCGGGTGGCGAAGGAAACACCCTGCGCCATCGCTTCGGCGACGAGCGCCTTCAGTTGTGGGGGCGTTGAGGGCCACGGCTGGTGCATGGCCCGCGTTTCGCGATCGGCCACCAGTTCGAGCACCGCGAACAAACCATGGCCGCCGCGCACGTCGCCAATCACCGGGTGTCGCGACTGCAATGCGCCCAGGCTCGCGAACAGCGACCTGCCCAGCGTCCTGGAACGCTCGATCAGGCCTTCCTCTTCGTACGCCCCCAGCGCCGCCAGGCCGGCCGCGCAGGACATCGGATGCCCGCAATAGGTCAGCCCTGCGTTCAACATCCTGTGCTCGACACGCGCCGCCATTGCCGCACTCAGCACGACGGCGCCCAGCGGCAATGCGGCGCCGGTGAGCCCCTTCGCCAGGGTCATCATGTCGGGCCGTCCTGCTTCGCCAAAGCGCTGCCAGGCAAACCACTCGCCGCACCGACCGAAACCGCTCATCACTTCATCGGCGATCAGGCAGACCGAGCGCTGCGAGGTGATGTGGCGCAACTCGGGCCAGAAAGTGTCGGGCGCAACAATGCCATTGGTGCCGGCGTTGGGTTCCATGATGACGGCGGCCATGGTCTCGGCGCCGCCCGCATCGATCCTCGCGCCGACGGCGGCCGCGGCCCACTCGCCACATTCCTCGTCGCTGCGGCTGCCGAAGGGACAGCGGTAGGCATACGGCGGAGGGACGTGCTCGATGCCGAAGGCTTCCGGATCGACTTGCTCGCGCGTGCGGCTGTCGCCCGACAGCGCCATCGCGAGATGCGTTGCGCCGTGATAGGAACGGTCCCGGGCAATGATTCGCCCGCGCGGCTTGCCGGCGGCGAGCCGTGCGATCTTGACCGCATTTTCGTTGGCGTCTGCACCGCCGAGCGTAAAGAACACGCGTCCGCCGATGAAACCGGATTTTTGCAGCAATGCGTCGGCAAGGTCAGCGCGAACCTCGGCGCCCCACGCGCTGGTTACGAAGCACAATTTTTCCGCCTGCGCGCGGATCGCCTCGACCAGGCGTGGATGCTGGTGGCCGAGGTTGCTGCATTCGGCCAGGCTGCTGCAGTCGAGGATTTCGCGACCGTCGGCCAGGCGCAGTCGCGCGCCCTGGCCGCCAACCACGGTCGGGGCATTCCAATCGGCCTGGACGGTCCAACTGTGCAAGACACAATCGCGCTCGGCGATCGACATCGGCGGCCCCTGCCTTATGTGATTGTGCGCAATGCGCACACGATGTGCGTATTGCGCACCACTTTATGAAGCCGTACTCTCGCCGTCAAGCCCACGCCGGAGCGGAATCGGCAATGCCAAGATCGGCCAAGAGCGAACCTCCTTTCGAAGACAGTCGCGACTATGTGCAGTCCCTCGCGCGCGGGCTGTCGGTGCTTCGCGCCTTCGATGGCGAACATTCACGACTGAGCCTGGCGGAAATCGCCACACGCTCGAATCTGTCCCGAGCTGCAGCGCGCCGACTGGTGCTCACCTTGCAACACCTCGGCTACGTGCGTGGCGGTGGACGGGAATTCGTGCTCAGCCCCAGCGTGCTGGAACTGGGATTCGGTTACCTCGATTCACTCAACCTGACCGAAATCGCCACGCCACTGCTGGAAGAACTCGCGCGAAAGGTCGACCAGAGCAGCTCGATGGCGGTGCTGGATGGTCAGTCGATCGTCTATGTATTGCGCGTGCCCGGGCGCCGGATCATGAGCGTGCGACTGGGCGTGGGCGCCAGGCTGCCGGCCTGTTCTGCCTCGCTCGGCCGCGTGCTGTTGTCGGGCCTCACCGAAGACGGCTTGCGTGCGTGGATGCGCAACTGCCGGCCGACCCGATACACGGCCCACACCGTCGTGGACAAGGATGAATTGCTGCGCATCGTCGGCCAGGTGCGCAACCTCGGTTATGCCTACATCGAACAGGAACTCGAACTGGGCCTGTGCTCGATTTCCGTACCCGTGCGCAATGCGCAGGGCGAAATCGCCAGCGCCATCAATGTCAGCCTGCCCTTCCAGCCGCAGGCCAGGCAGCAGGCGATCAGCCAGGTCCTCCCGCAATTGCAGCGCACCGCGAAAGCTATCGAAGCCTGCGTACCCACCCACCTGCTGCCCACGGTGTCGCCATGAATGGTCGCGCCGTTTTCATCTGCGACGGACAACGCACGCCCTTCGGTCGTTTTCGCGGCGGCCTGTCGGCAATACGCACCGATGATCTCGCCGCGCTTCCGATTCGCCAGTTGCTGGTGAGGAATCCCGCGATCGATCCAGCCGCGTTCGACGAGGTGATGCTCGGCTGCGCCAACCAGGCCGGGGAAGACAATCGCAATGTCGCGCGCATGGCCCTGTTGCTGGCTGGGCTTCCGGTTTCAGTTCCCGGCATCACCGTGAATCGTCTCTGTGCGTCAGGCCTGGAAGCGGTCGGCCTGGCGGCCCGGTCGATCGCCCTGGGCGATGCGGACCTGGTGATTGCCGGCGGCGTCGAGGGCATGTCGCGCGCGCCGTACGTATTGGCCAAATCGGAGACGGCCTTCGGCCGAGAACAGAAACTCGAGGACACGACCCTGGGCTGGCGCATGGTCAATCCGGTCATGGCGGCCCTGCATGGCGTGGACGCGATGAGCCAGACCGCTGAAAACCTCGCCCGCGAACACGGCATCAGCCGCCTGGACCAGGATGCGTTTGCCCTGCGCTCCCAGCAACGCGCCGAAAGTGCGCGCCTGGCGGGACATTTCGACGCCGAGCGCATGGCCGTCGGCAAGCTCGACGCCGACGAGCAACCGCGCCCTGACACCAGCGCCGCCAAACTCGCGACCTTGGCGCCGTTGCTGGGCCCGGACGGCAGCATTACGGCAGGCAATGCGTCCGGCTTGAACGATGGCGCCTGCGCGCTCCTGCTGGCCTCGGAATCGGCGGTGGCGCGCTGGGGCCTGACACCCCGGGCACGGGTGCTGGGACTGGCAGCAGCCGGGGTGCCTCCACGGATCATGGGCGTCGGCCCGGTGCCGGCGATCGGGAAACTTCTGGCACGTCTCAAGCACCGGCTCGACGACTACGATCGGATCGAAATCAATGAGGCCTTCGCGGCCCAGGTCCTGGCGGTGACTCGATCGCTGGGCCTGGCGGACGGTTCAACCCGGGTCAACCCGGACGGTGGCGCCATCGCCCTGGGCCATCCGCTCGGCGCAAGTGGCGCCCGACTGGCGCTGACAGCGGCCAACGGACTGGCCCGCGGCGATTCCCGGCTGGCACTGGTAACGATGTGCGTGGGCGTGGGACAGGGCGTGGCTCTGGCGCTGGAACGCCAGTCTTGATACAAACTTAACATCCGGCGGAAACTTCACGAATCCTTCATGTCCATCGCGCCCGAACCGACCACCTCGCTCGCTTCCGCCCTCGACCATGCGTCGAAGCTGCTGCGCGTGGACCCGGCCCTGGCCGGCGAACAGGCCCGGGAAATCCTGCGCGTGGTGGCCGACCACCCCAACGCCATGATGCTGCTGGCCGCATCCCACGGGGCGCGCGGCGAATCCGCGGAAGCCGTGAAAGTCCTGCGCCGACTGGTCGAAACCCAACCCAACTCCGCGGTGGCCCATCTCGAACTCGGCCTCGCGCTGGGCCGCCTCGGTCAGGGCGAGGAGGCACTGGCCAGCCTGCGTCGCGCCGTCCGCCTCAAGCCCGGCCTGCCCAAGGCCTGGCTCGCCATCGGCGACCACCTCAGCGCCGTCGGCGACACGCGGGGCGCGGACGAGGCCTACATTTGGCACATCAAGCATTCCAACCGCGACCCGGGCCTGATGGAAGCCGCGGCAGCCCTGGCTGAAAACCAGATTCCCCAAGCGGAACTGCGGCTGCGCGAACACCTGAAGAAATTCCCGACCGACGTGGCGGCCATCCGGATGCTGGCAGAAGTCGCCGCCCGCCTGGCGCGCGACGATGATGCGGTCAACCTGCTGGCGCGATGCCTCGAACTCGCGCCGAGTTTCCACGCCGCGCGACAGAACTATGCGTTGGTCCTCAACCGCGCCGAGCGTCCCGCCGAGGCGCTGGTGGAAGTGGAGAAGCTGCTGGCGATGGAACCGGCCCACCCGGGCTACCGCAACCTCAAGGCCGTGATCCTGTGCCACGTCAGCGATTACGAGCCGGCGATCAAGATTTACGAAGGCCTGCTGCGCGAGTATCCCAACCACGCCAAGATCTGGATGAGCAACGGCCATGCGTTGAAGACCGCAGGCCACCAGGATCGCGCCATCCAGGCCTATCGCCGCAGCATCGAGCTCGATCCCGGCTTCGGCGAAGCCTACTGGAGCCTGGCCAACCTCAAGACCTTCCGCTTCAGCGCGGAAGAAATCGCGCAGATGCGCGAGCAACTCGCCCGCCCGGAACTGGGCTCTACCCATCGCCACCATTTCGAATTCGCGTTGGGCAAGGCGCTGGAAGACGAAGCGCAGTACGCCGAATCCTTCCAGCACTACCTGGAAGGCAATACCTTGCGTCGCAAGACGGTGGTGTTCAGCGCGGAAGAAAACCACGCACGTACCGGCCGCGCGAAATCGCTCTTTTCACGGGAATTCTTCGAGCAGCGGGCGGGTTCGGGATCGAGCGCCGCCGATCCGATCTTCATCGTGGGCCTGCCCCGCGCGGGCTCGACGCTGATCGAGCAGATCCTTTCCAGCCACTCCGCCGTCGAAGGCACGATGGAGTTGCCGGAAATCATCACCATCACCCGGTCGCTGCGCAAACAGGCCGACGACCCGCAATCCACGACCTACCACGAGGTGCTGGCGACGCTTGGCCAAGCAGAACTGCGTGAGCTGGGCGAGCGCTACATCGACCGTACCCGCATCCATCGCAAGTCCGATGCGCCCTACTTCATCGACAAGATGCCGAACAACTTCGCGCATGTCGGCCTGATCCACCTGGCCTTGCCGAATGCGAAGATCATCGATGCCCGCCGGCATCCGCTGGCCTGCTGTTTTTCCGGTTTCAAGCAGCACTTCGCCCGCGGCCAGAATTTCACCTACGACCTCGACGACATCGGTCGCTACTACCGCGACTACGTCGAGTTGATGGCGCACATGGACGAGGTACTTCCCGGGCGCGTGCATCGGGTCATCTACGAAAACCTGGTGGATGACACCGAGGCCGAAGTGCGTCGCCTGCTCGACTACTGCGGCCTGCCCTTCGAGGAAGGCTGCCTGCGCTTCTTCGACAACGCGCGCCCGGTGCGCACCGCCAGCTCCGAACAGGTCCGGCAGCCGATCTATCGCGAGGGCATCGACCACTGGCGCAACTACGAACCCTGGCTCGGACCCTTGAAGCAGGCACTGGGGTCCGTGCTGGACAGCTATCCCGATGTACCCGAGTTCAACCCGTCACGCGACACTTCCAGGTAAACAACAAGGGGAATACACGATGCAGAAAACCAGAACTATCCAGCGCAGGCGCCCGGTGCTGACACGACTGCCCCTGGCGGCCGCGATCTGCTTCGCCATGAGCTCGGCCGCGTTTGCCCAGTCCGATCCCGCGGCGACGCCGGCCCCGGCCCCGACCACCTCGGAACAGGACAAGACTCCCACGCTGGGCGCGGTGACGGTGACCGCACAGAAGCGCGAGGAAAACCTGCAGAAGGTGCCCGTCAGCATCCAGGTGCTCGGCAACCAGCAGCTCGAGCAACAGAACATCAACGACTTCGAGGACGCCGCCAAGCTGCTGCCCAGTGTGGCATTCGCGCCGATCGGGCCAGGCTTCGGCCAGGTCTACATGCGCGGCGTCGCCAACGGCGGCGACGGCAACCACTCGACGTCGTTGCCCAGCGTCGGCATGTACCTGGACGAGCAGCCGATCACCACGATCCAGGGCTCGCTCGACATCCACTTCTACGACATCTCCCGCGTCGAGGCCCTGTCCGGCCCGCAAGGCACGCTGTATGGCGCCAGCTCGGAAGCGGGCACCATCCGCATCATCACCAACAAGCCCGATGCCAGCGCCTTCGCGGCCGGCTACGGCGTCGAGGTCAACTCGGTTGGCAACGGCGGCATGGGCCACGTGGTGGAAGGATTCGTCAATGTCCCGCTTTCCGAGAGTACGGCCATTCGCGCCGTTGCCTGGGAAAAGCACGATGCCGGTTACATCGACAACGTGCTTGGCAGCCGGACGTACCCCTCCTGGGATGCCGACTCCGGCGGCAATGGCACGGTAACCAATGCCGACGCAGCCAAGGACAACTACAACACGGCTGATACCTACGGCGCCCGAGTCGCACTCAAGGTCGACCTCAACGACAGCTGGTCGATCACTCCGACGGTGATGTCGCAGAAGCAGACCACCGATGGCGGTTTCAACTTCGACCCGGTCGTGGGTGACCTCGCCCTGACCCACTTCTATCCGGAAACCTCGGATGACCGCTGGACCCAGGCCGGTCTCACCGTTCAGGGCAAGATCGGCAACTTCGACCTGGTCTATGCCTTCGCCCATCTCAAGCGCGACGTCGATTCCGAGTCGGACTACAACGACTATGGCTTCTGGTATGACACGGTGTACGGCTACGGCGCCTACTTCTATGACGACAATGGCGACCTGGTCAATCCGTCGCAGTACATCCAGGCCGCGGATCGCTACAAGAAGACCAGCCACGAACTGCGCATCTCCTCGCCGTCCGATGACCGCCTGCGTTTCGTGGCGGGTGTGTTCTGGCAAGACCAGTTCCATGACATCGAGCAGAACTACAAGGTCGACAACCTGGCCAGTGATCTCTCGGTTACCGGCACACCCAACAACATCTGGCTGACCAAGCAGGAACGCCGCGACCACGACGAAGCGGTGTTTGGCGAAATCACTTACGACATCACCGACAAGCTGACGGCGACGGGAGGCATGCGCTACTTCCGGGCGCACAACAGCCTGGAAGGCTTTTTCGGCTTCGCCCGCGGATATAGCGGCACACCGGTCCCGCCGGATCCCTCCGAGTACGACGGTGGCGTCAACGACCCGGACTACCTGGATGACCTGGAGACTTACGAGCTGAGGGTGCTTCGGGCTTATGGCGAGGCCAAGTGCGAACTTCTCTACGGACCGGACTCGTCGCAGTGGGAGAAATTCAACGGCTCGCCCTGCAAGGTGTTCGACAAGGAGGTCAAGGAAAGCGGTTCGCTCGGTCGCCTCAACGTCACCTACAAGTTCGACGACCAGAAGATGTTCTACGCGACCTGGTCCGAAGGCTACCGCCCGGGCGGCGTGCAGCGTCGCGGCATCCTGCCCAACTACAAGGCCGACTTCCTTACCAACTACGAGATCGGCTGGAAGACCTCGTGGGCGGACAACCGCCTGACCTTCAATGGTTCGGTGTTCCGGGAAGAATGGAAGAACTTCCAGTTCTCCGTGCTCGGCCTGAATGGATTGACCGACATCCGAAACGCGGCGCAGGCCGAAATCACCGGACTGGAGGCGGAAATCAATTTCGCGGCCACCTACAACCTGGTACTGAGCGGCGGCTTCTCGCTGTATGACGCAAAACTTTCTGCCGATTACTGCGGAACGCTGGACAGCAATGGCGATCCGGAAACGGTCTGCGCCGATCCCGAGGCGCCCAGCGGCACGCAATTGCCGGTGACGCCGAAGTTCAAGGGCAACTTGAATGCGCGTTACACCTGGGACATCGGCAGCATGGAAGCGTACTGGCAGGCCACGTATGCCCACACGGGCAAACGCACGACCGACCTTCGCATCTATGACCGCTCGATCTACGGCGACATGCCGGCCTTCGACACGCTGGATCTCGCCTTCGGTGTGAAGAGGAACAACTGGTCGCTGGACTTGTTCGTCAAGAATGTCACCGACGAACGCGGCCAGATGAACCGGTTCCTGCAGTGCGCCACCAGCGTCTGCGGGGCCCAGGGCTACGATGCGATGTATCCCAACGGCCAGATCTACATCACGCCGATCCAGCCGCGCACCTTCGGCGTGCGTTTCTCGCAAGAGTTCTAAACCCGCGTAACGCCGGCGGCAGCCATCGGGCTGCCGCCGGTTCCGGCGCAAGCCGCCCCCTCATGAGAACCCCATGAACAAATTCCTGTTGGCCGCATTGCTGGCCCTGTCTTCGTCGTCGGCGTTCGCCGCGGATGCGCGAACTGCGGAAGAACTGCGCGCCCGCGAAATCTTCGCCAAGCTCATCAGCTACAAGTCCTCCGTGGGTCTGGGCCAGGTGCCGGCCATGGCGGGCTACCTCGCCGATCAGTTCCGTGCTGCCGGATTCGCCGAGTCCGACATCCATGTCCTGCCCCTGGGCGAAACCGCGTCGCTGGTCGTGCGCTATCCGGGCGACGGTACTGGCGGCAAGCCGATCCTTCTGCTCGCGCACATGGACGTGGTGACGGCCAAGCCCGAGGACTGGAAACGCGACCCCTTCACCCTGATCGAGGAAGACGGCTACTTCTTCGGTCGCGGCACGTCCGACGTAAAGGACGGCATCGCAACGCTGACCGCCACCTTCCTGCGCCTGAAGGCCGAAGGCTTCAAACCCACACGCGACCTGGTCATCGTCTTCAGCGGCGATGAAGAAACCGAGATGGCGACCATCCAGGACCTGGTCAAGAACCATCGCAATCTGATCGAAGCCGAATACGCGCTCAACAGCGATGGCGGTGGCGGCAACCTCGACGAAGCCGGCAAGCCCGTGATCTTCGGCGTGCAGGCGGCCGAAAAGACCTACGCAAGTTTTGAACTGACCGTTCGCAACGCGGGTGGACACAGTTCACTGCCGCGGGCCGACAACGCAATCTACGAACTGGCCGATGCGCTCAAGCGCGTGCAGGCCTACCAGTTCCCGGTGTCGTGGAATGAAATCACCCTGGCCGCATTCAGCGCGGCAGGAAAAGCCACGGCCGGCCCCCTCGGCGCGGCCATGACCCGATTCGCTTCCGACCCGACGGATGCGTCCGCCATCGCCACGCTGTCAGCCGAACCCAGCGAAGTCGGCCGCATCCGCACCACCTGCATTCCTACCCTGCTGCGCGGCGGCCACGCCGACAATGCCTTGCCGCAGTCGGCCACCGCCACCGTGAACTGCCGCATCTTCCCGGGCGTGGCGGTGAAGACCGTACTCGATACGCTGCAAGAAGTTGCAGGCAAGAACGTGGAAGTGGTTTCCATTGGCGCGCCGACCGCCAGCGACGCCTCGCCATTGCGCGCCGATGTGATGGCCGCCGTGGCCAAGGCCGTGCATGCCCGTTATCCCGGCACGCCGATCGTGCCGACGCAGGAATCCGGTGCGACCGACGGCCTCTACCTTCGCGCCGCCGGCATCCCCACTTATGGCGTCAGCGGGATGTTGATGAAGGAAACCGATGCCTTCGCCCACGGCTTGAACGAACGCATCCCGGTGCAGGGCTTCTATAACGGCTTGGAGCACTGGCACGTGCTGGTGTCCGAACTCGCCGGCCCCGGCGCACGCGCTGCCGGGAAGCGCTGACGCCACGTGGGCGCCACGCACACGCTGAAGGCTGATGATGGCGGCATGATCGCCTGCAGCGAGTGCCCGGCGATTTGCTGCCAGCTGAAAGTCGTGCTGATCGCCGGCGATGATCCGCCACAGCAATTCATCGACCTCGACGACGACGGTCACGAGATCATGGGCAAGGGCGACGACGGCTGGTGCGCCGCCCTCGATCGCGACGGGATGAAGTGCAGCATCTACGAGCAACGCCCGTTCGTTTGCCGCGAGTTCGAGATGGGTGGCGGCGATTGCATCGATGAGCGCGCCAACTGGCGTCGCATTGCGTTGTCACTGTTGTGACCGCCGCAAAGCCACCAACCTGGTATGTGTACGTGCTCGAGTGCGTGGATGGCAGCCTGTACACGGGCATCGCCATCGACGTCGCCCGCCGCTACGCGTCCCATGCCGTGGGCAAGGGCGGCCGTTATACGCGCTCGCATCCACCCAAGCGCGTCTTGTCGGTGATGCCCTTCCCCGACCGCTCCAGCGCCTCGCGCGAGGAATACCGCATCAAGCAATTGCCCCTGGCCGAAAAGCGCGCCTTGTGCTCGCGCTACCCTGCACCTTCGCTGCACGTCCTGGCCTCCCGGCCACGAGGCAAGCCCACTGCCACTGGCTGAACGGCGGCAATATTCGAACCACGCTGCCAGGCGACGGGTAAAAATCATTGACCTATGCTCTGACGCAAGACAATCGACTGCGTGCATCGCCATGACCGTCACCGACGACGAACTGCTGGCCGCGAAGATACTGGTCGTGGACGACCAGCCGGCCAACCTCGAGTTGCTGGCGCACGCGCTTGCGATGGCCGGTTACACGGATGTCACGACCACCACCAAGCCGCGGGAGGTTGCCGGCCTGTATCGCGCCCATCGCCATGACCTGATCCTGCTCGACCTGCAGATGCCTGATATGGACGGCTTCCAGGTGATGGAGGGCTTGAAGGAAATCGAACGGGGCGGCTACCTGCCGGTGCTGGTCATCACCGCACAACCTTCGCAGAAATTGCGTGCATTGCAGGCCGGGGCCAAGGACTTCATCAGCAAGCCCTTCGATGTGCTGGAAGTGCAGACGCGCATCCGCAACATGCTGGAAGTCCGCCTGTTGTACAAGCGGATCGAGGCCAGCAAGCGTCAGCTCGAACAGATCGTGCTCGAGCGGACTGCCGAGCTGCGCGAAAGCGAGGCGCGCTTCCGCGGCCTGGTGGAACTGGCGTCGGACTGGTACTGGGAACAGGACGAGCACGGCAAGTTCACCCGCGTGTCGGGCCCCGCCCTCGAGATGCTGGGACTGGGCGAAGCGACCGGTGCCGACAGCGACGCACGGCCGCGCTGGAACGAGGCGGACCGCGCGATGCTTGGCGAAAAGCTCGCGACGCGCAAGCCATTCCTGGATTTCGTCTATCGCCGCGTGAATGCCGACGGCAGCGAACAATTCCTGCAGACCAGCGGTGAGCCGAAGTTCGACGAAGCCGGACGCTTCCGCGGCTACCGCGGCATCGGCATGGACGTGACCGGCCGGATGGCTGCCAGCGGCCAGGTTGCCGACAAGGCACTCCGACGATTCCGGGATGCGATGGATACGACGACGCAGGGCGTGTTCCTGCTCGACCGGGCCAGCATGCGGTTCGTGGATGCCAATGCGGCTGCGTGCCGGCTGTCCGGCTACCGACGCGAACAATTGCTCGAGCTCGGGCCTGCCGCACTGAGCGACGATCCGGGCCGCGACCACGAGGCGGACTTCGACCAATTGATCGCCAGCGGCGCCGGGGACATTTCGCGACCAGGCACCCTGGTGCGCAGCGACGGCGCCAGGATCAAGGTGGAGATACAACAGCACGCCAGCCCGACCAGCGATGGCTGGCTGCGCGTAGACGTCGTGCGCGAGCTGGACCCGGGCAATTGAGCCCCATGGGATTCCGCTCCCCGCCAGGCAACGGCGACTTCCACGTGGCCCGGCGCAATCGCATCCTTGGCGCCCTGCCCGAGGCCGATTTGTTGCGCCTGCAGCCCGACCTGGAGCCGATGCAGGTGTTGGTTGGCGATGTGCTGTGCGAGTCCGGCGCACAGATGACGCATGCCTTCTTCCCGACCACGTCCATCGTGTCCTTGCAGTACGTCATGGAAAACGGGTCGTCCGCGGAGATCGCGGGCGTGGGCAATGAAGGCGTGCTCGGCGTGCCCTTGTTCATGGGTGGCGAGTCCATGCTCAGCCGATCGGTGGTGCAAACCGGGGGCGCGGGCTTTCGCCTCCGCCAGTCGGTGCTGGTGGAACAGTTCAACAGCGCGGGCCCACTGATGCGCGTGCTCTTGCGCTACACGCAAGCATTGATCACCCAGATGTCGCTGACTGCAGCCTGCAACCGAAAGCACACGCTCGAACAGCAGTTGTGTCGCTGGCTGCTGTTGACGCTCGACCGCATGTCGGGCAATGAACTGATCATGACCCAGGAACTCATCGCCTCGATGCTGGGCGTGCGCCGCGAGGGCGTCACCGAGGCCGCCGGCCGCCTGCAACGGGCCGGTGTCATCAGCTATCGCCGCGGCCATATCACCGTGCTGCATCGCGAGGGACTGGGATCACGCGTATGCGAATGCTACGAGGTGGTGAAGCGTGAATTCGACCGTCTGGTCCCCGACACGGTGGAAAGGGCAGCGATCTTGAACGCGAAATAAGCGCCCGGACGCTATGTGCGCTGCCGCACCGAGCGCGCGTGCTGGCCGCCGTACCTTGGTGGCGAACTATCCACCGGGAGTCAATTAAAATGAAAATCGGAATCATCTTCGCCGCAGCTGCGGCCCTCGCCCTGTCCGCGTGCAGCAGCTACGGTGGCAACGACAGCTACCGCAGCTCGAGCTACAACAACGCGCCAACCAACTGCTACGACTGCGGCGTGGTGCAGCGCATCGAAAGCTACACCGGCGAACAGCGCCGTACCTCGGGCGCAGGCGCAGTTGCCGGCGCGTTGATCGGCGGCGCATTGGGCAACCAGGTCGGATCGGGCGACGGCAAGAAGGCCGCGACCGTAGCTGGCGCAGTTGCCGGCGGCTTCGCGGGCAACGCCATCGAGAAGAACATGGACAAGACCTGGCATGAAGTCACCGTTCGCATGAACGATGGCCGCACGGTCGTGCTGTCGCAGGACGACTTGAATGGCGTGCGGGAAGGTTCGCGCGTGATTATCCGGAACGGCCGCGCGCAACTAAATTGACGGTAACGGTGATGGCGTCGTCCATGAACTGGACTTCGCCATCCTGCACGAAGCACTGAAGCGACATGTTTCGCTTGCACAGGGCCGCGATCGCCTGGCTGGTGTCCGACGGCACGTCGAACACCTCCAGGTTGCGGCAGCGCTCCAGCGCCTGCGCGTTCTTTTCCCACCACAGCGCGGCGCTGCGACCGCTGAAGTTGTAGACACGGACCTTGCCCGCGCGGCCGCAGGCCTTGCGGATCCGCTGCTCATCCGGTTGTCCGACCTCGATCCACAGGTCCACCTGCCCAGTCAGGTCCTTCAGCCACAAGTCCGGTTCGTCGTCCGTGCTGATGCCGCGGCCGAAGGCCAGGCCCTCGTCGGCATTCAGCGCGAAGGCCAGCAGGCGGATCATCAGCCGCTCCTCGGTTTCGGACGGATGCTGGGCCAGGGTCAGCGAATAAGCCTGGTAATGATTGCGGTCCATGTCGCTGACCTGCAGTTCCGCCTTGAAGATGGTTGCCTTGACGGCCATGGTTGCGTCCGTGCCTTGTGTGCGGTCGCGCATGATCGCACGGGGCCCGGCCCGGGGCCGGGGCGGCCGAATTGAAGGCCGGATATAATGCCCCCATCTATCCCTTTCCAGCCCGTCCGGGCCGACCAGGAACCGCGATCATGCTCAAGGCCGGCGATGCCGCCCCCTCGTTCAAGCTCGCCGCCGACGGCGGTAGATCCTTCGACAGCAGCAGCCTGAAAGGCCGCCGTTACCTGCTGTACTTCTACCCGAAGGACAACACGCCCGGTTGCACGCGCGAGGCCTGCGGCTTCCGCGATGCCATGCCTGCTTTCGATCGACTCGGCGTGCCAGTGTTCGGCGTCAGCGCCGACAAGGCGGCGGCCCACGACCGCTTCGCCCTGAAGCACGGCCTGAACTTCCCGTTGCTGGCAGACCCCGACCACGAACTGCTTGAAGCCTATGGCGTGTGGGTGGAAAAGAGCCTGTACGGGCGCAAGTATTTCGGCGTGCTGCGCTGTACCTACCTCATCGGCAGCGATGGCAATATCGAGAAAGTCTGGGAAAAAGTGAGTCCTGACGCGCACGCCGCCGAAGTGCGCGATTACCTCGCAGGCACCGTGCCCAAGGCGAAAGCGAAGAAAGTCGCGGCTCGATGAGCCGATGACCCCGACGCGGAAAGCCCACTGGCAGATTCATTTCTGCGTCCTGCTCTGGGGCTTCACCGCCATCCTCGGGAAACTGATCACCCTGCCCGCGCTGGCGCTGGTCTGGTGGCGCATGTTGCTGGTTGCTGCGGCGCTGTTGCTGGTGCCCAGGGTCTGGCGCGGACTGCGTGGACTTCCGCCGAAGCTGCTGGTGTCCTACGCCGGCATCGGCATCCTGGTCGCGCTGCACTGGCTGACGTTCTACGCGTCGATCAAACTTTCCAACGCCTCGGTCGCGGTGAGTTGCATCGCGCTTGCGCCGGTCTTTCTTGCCCTGGTCGAACCCGCCATCGCCGGACGACGAATGGACCCACGCGAACTGGTGCTGGGTGTCGCTGTCGTGCCGGGTGTCGTCCTGGTCGTCGGTGGCGTGCCGAGTGGAATGCATTGGGGCATCCTCGTTGGCGTCGCATCCGCCCTGCTGGTGGCCCTGTTTGGCGCGTTCAACAAACAACTGGTGGAGCAGGCCGATTCGCTGACGGTGACCTGCGTGGAGCTCGGCGCCGGCATGCTGTTCCTGGGCGCGGTGGGATTGCCGCTGGCGCTGCTGGGCGCCATCGATTCCAGTGCCGCCGCCCTACTGCCCGGCGCCCGCGACGCCGCGCTGCTGTTGCTGCTGGCCATGGCCTGTACCCTGCTTCCATTCGCGTTGTCATTGAAGGCGCTGCGCAATCTTTCCGCCTTCCAGGCGCAGCTGGCCGTCAACCTCGAACCGGTCTACGCGATTGCGCTGGCCATCGTGCTACTGGACGAGCATCGGGAACTGGGCGCCAGTTTCTATTTCGGCGTGGCCATCATCCTATTGGCCGTATTCATCCATCCCTTCATGGTACGACCGCCATCGCCGCCTTCACCGCTGGCAACATCTGGATGAGTTTTTCATCCTTGCTGTCGGCGATTTCGGAATAGACGACCAGAAGGAAGGCGCGCGCATTGTGGCGACGGGCCAAGCCGGCGTTGTCGCGAAATGCATCCGGCCATTTCGCCAGCGGTGCGGGGTCGGAAATCTTCTTGAAGAATGCGTCCCAGTCGGCGGCGGTGTGCAGGCCGCGCAATGCGGCATACAGCACCGGCCGGGCCAGTCGCGCCGATTCGCCGTACACGTAGAACTGCTCGCCTGGTGGTGTTACCTGCGTGGCGACTGCGGTAAACATCCGGTCGAGTTGCGCCTTGTCCAGCGCAGGATTCAACGCCAGTTGCAGCATCAGGTCGGCGCCGTGGGCCACGCCATGCCGCCAGCCTTCGCGCGCATCGAAGCCGCGGTAGTCGCGAACGTCTTCCAGGTATCGCGCGCCGCCCTCAAGCAGTTGCGCGCGTTGTTCGGGCGACAGGTAGGGCGACTTGCGATCGGCGCGGGCCAGTTCCGACAAGACCAGGGCGGCGAACGGTTTTCGAAAGCCGTCCGGATCCGGGGCATCGGACTGCAGCGCCGGCAACAACTCCGCCGCGGCGGCAAGCCGGGCCTCGACGCTGATCTTGTCCGCGCGCAACCACGTGGACCAGGCTTCGAAGGCGATGCCATCGCGCAGCTCGGGGTCTGGATCGGCGAGACAAGCGAGCAGTCCTGCGGCAAGTTGCGCCCGGCGCGCATCGTCGTCCAGCTTGAAGCCCTCCGCCTTCAATGCCTTCAGCTGGTCGCCCGTCCAGTCGGCCGGCGGACAGTCCGCCAGGGCCATCGACGGCAGCACGAGCGCGGCCAGCACCACCGCATGAAGGAATGTTTTCGCCGTCGCCATCGTCGCCTCTCCCCTGGATTCGGGCTGAGTCTAGGACAGCCCCCGGCCCTTTGCCCCTGCCGTATTGCATGGTCCGGTAGAACGTTATAATGTAACGTTAGCTCAATTTACGGACTTCCGACCCATGCGTAGCCCCCTCCTCGCCCTGGCCATATCGCTTGCCTTCGCGCAGGCGGCCCAGGCTGCCGCGCCCGCAGCCCCGGCCACGGCCGGTGCGCAAAGCCGCATCGAAGCACTTGAAGCCCGCATACAGGCGCTCGAAGCCAACGCGGAGGCAATGCGCCAGCAAGCGGAAGCGGCGACGCTCGCACTGGAAGCCACCCGCGCGGAAATGGAAGCGATGAAATCGTTCGCGCTGGCCGGCGCGCAGTCCACGGCTTCGGCAGATGCGGGCGAAGCCACCCCGGCGGCCGCGCCTGAAAGCGCCAACGGGAATGCGTTCAATCCCGCCATCACGCTCATCCTCAATGGCAGCTACAGCGGCCACTCGCTCGACCCCGATGCCTACCAGCGCAGCGGCTTTCCGCTGGTTGGCGAAGGCGCTCCCTCGGCAAGAGGGTTCTCGCTGGGTGAAAGTGAACTCGCCATGTCTGCCAACATCGACGACAAGTTCTACGGCCAGTTGACGCTTGCCATCGGCAGCGAGGATGGTGAAACGGAACTCGGCATCGAGGAAGCCTTCGTCGATGCAACCGCCCTGCCGGGCGGCATGGCGCTGCGCCTGGGTCGGTTCTTCTCCAACATCGGCTATCTCAACAGCCACCATGCGCACACCGACAAATTCTTCGATCGCCCGCTTCCTTACCAGGCCTTCCTGGGCAACCAGTACGGCGATGACGGCGTGCAGTTGCGCTGGGTCGCGCCGACCGAGCTATTCATCGAAGTAGGCGCCGAATTGTTCCGCGGCCAGAATTATCCCAGCGGCGGCGCCGCGAATTCCGGCGCGGGCGTGCGTACGCTGTTCGCGCACGCGGGCGGCGATGTCGGCACTGAGAGCGAATGGCTGGCCGGCGTCTCCGTCCTGGATTCGCGCAGCGAAGGCAGCGAAGACGGATTCGTCGGCGACAACCGGTTGTACATTGCGGACGCCACCTGGAAATGGGCGCCCGGAGGCAACTTCAAGGATGGCGGCGTGACCGTGCGCGGTGAGTATTTCCTCGATGATCGCGATGGAGATTTCGTCGATCCGGAAGATTCGTCCATCAGCCAGGCCTGGAAAGGCACGCGGCGCGGCGCCTATGTGGAAGGCGTGTATCGCATCAATCGCAATTGGGAAACCGGCTATCGCTACGACCGCCTGTGGGCCGACAACGATGGCCCATTGGCCAGCGACTTCGATCCCGTGCGCCACAGCGTGATGCTGTCGTGGCTCAACAGCGAATTCAGCCTGGTGCGTTTGCAGTACAGCCACGACCGCCCCAATCCGGACGACACCGACAACGCCATCACCCTGCAGTACCAGATGAATCTCGGTGCGCACGGCGCGCACAAGTTCTGAGGAAACAAGATGAAAGCCCTGCTCGCCACCGCTACCCTTGCCCTTGCACTAAGCACCTCGCCCGCGCACGCCAAACTGCGCGCCTTCGCCTGCGAACCCGAGTGGGGGTCCTTGCTGAAGGAACTGGGCGGCGACCAGATCGACATTGATGTGGCCACGTCGGCTCTGCAGGACGTGCACCAGATCGAAGCGAAGCCGAGTCTGATCGCAAAAGTCCGCCGCGCCGACCTGACTGTGTGTTCCGGAGCGGACCTGGAGATCGGCTGGTTGCCGCAATTGGTCAGGCAATCGGGCAACCGGAAGATCGCAGGTGGCGACGGCGCCTTCTTCGCCGCGAGCCAGGTGGCTACGCTGCAGAAGCCGACGCAACTCGATCGCGCAGCCGGCGATGTCCATCCGCAAGGCAATCCTCACGTACAGATGGATCCCTATCGCCTGCTGGCCGTAGCCAAGGCGCTGGCTGCGCGCCTGGCGAAACTCGATCCGGCCAACGCGGCGGTATACCAGCAACGCCTCGCTGCGTTCAGCACGCGCTGGACTGCCGCGACCAAACGATGGGAAGCGAAGGCGGCGCCCTTGAAAGGCCGCAACATCGTCGTGCACCACGACAGTTGGATCTATCTCACGCAATGGCTGGGGATGAAGCAGATCGGAGCGCTCGAACCCAAGCCCGGCGTGCCACCGACCAGCGGCCACCTGGCGGCACTGGTGCAAACGACAAAGGCGTCCAACACCCTGGCCATCGTCAGGGGCGCCTATCAGGACGCCAAGGCGAGTGAGTGGCTGAGTTCGCGCACCGGCGTTCCCGCGATCAGCCTGCCGTTCACGGTGGGCGGCGACGCTACATCGAAGGACCTGTTCGGCATGTTCGATTCCACGTTGGACAAATTGCTGGGGGCCGCGAAGTGAGCCTGCAGATCCACTGGGAAGGCCTGGATGCCAGCATCCTCGGTCCCGCCTGCGTGGCCGGTTTGATCGTGCTGGCCACGCACGTGCCGCTGGGCAAGCAAGTGCTCGCGCGCGGGATCATCTTCATCGACCTTGCGATCGCACAGATCGCTGCCCTTGGCGTGATCGCCGCCGGTTTTTTCGGCGTGGACGAACACGGCTTCGGCGTGCAGGTTGCCGCTGCCATCGCGGCATTGCTTGGCGCCGCGTTGCTGGCCTGGACGGACCGTCGCTGGCCCGACTACCAGGAGCCCCTGATCGGGACCCTCTTCGTGTTGGCGGCAACGGGCGCCTTGTTGTTGCTGAGCAACAATCCGCAAGGCGGCGAACACCTCAAGGACCTGTTGGTCGGGCAAATCCTTTGGGTGAGCTACGCGCAGTTGCTGCCCGCAGCAATCCTTTCGGCGCTGTTGCTCGGCTTCATGTGGTGGCGTCGTGGGCGCCTGGCGGGCCTGGCGTTCTACGCGCTGTTCGCACTGGCCATCACCACTTCCGTGCAACTGGTCGGCGTCTACCTGGTTTTCGCGAGCCTGATCGTGCCTGCGCTGGCCACGGCAGGCATGCGCGGCAAGCATCGCTTGCTCGCCGCTTATCTCGTGGGCATTGCCGGCTACGCATCGGGACTGGTCTTGTCGGCAGTGCTGGACCTTCCCAGCGGCGCCCTGATCGTCTGGACACTGGCCGCGTGTGCGCTTGCCGCACAACTGGTCCCGTCAGTGCGTCGGTCGCATCCGGCGCAGTCCGCACCCGAGGCCGTTTTCGAGGGTTGAACAAAGCGCGCGCGAAGTCAGGACGAAGTATCCTAGGTGCGCCCGCTGCCGGCGCCCCACTACCCGGATACCCCATCATGTCCCGACTCCTCCTTCCGCTCGTTTCGCTGATCGTCGTGTTGGCCGCCTGCTCGCCCAAGGCACCGGAGCCCGCGCCGCCCGCGACAACCAGCACGACACCCGCCGTGTCGGAAGCGGACACGCAGTTCAACGACCTTTCGGCGCGCTGGCTCGATGGCGCGATGCGTCTGAGCCCTGTGTTCGCGACGCAAATCGGCGACCATCGCTTCGACGCCGAGCTCGATGACCTCAGCCCCGAAGGCCGCGCCAAGAGCCTGGCTTTCTCCAAGTCGCTGCTGGCCGACCTGGAAAATATCGATCGCAGCAAGCTGTCGCGGGAAAACCAGGTAGACGCATCGGTCTTGCGCAACCAGTTGCGCTACGACATCTGGGGCTACGAAAGCCTGCAGTCCTGGGCCTGGGATCCGATGATGTACAGCCAGTTGGCCGGTGGCGCGATCTACTCGCTGGTTGCCCGCGATTTCGCGCCGTTGCCCGACCGCTTGCGCAATGCCACGCTGCGCATGGAAAAGATCCCGATGCTGTTCGCGCAGATGCGCGCCAACCTCGATCCGGCGCGCGTGCCGCAAATCCACGCGCAAACGGTAGCCAAGCAGAACAAGGGCATCCTCAGCCTGATCGACGAACTGATCGTGCCGCATGCGGGCGACTTGGCGTCGGCCGACCGGCAGAACCTGGAAGCAGCCATCGCCACCTTGCGCAAGGCCGTGGACGAGCACCAGGCGTGGCTGGACAAGACCCTCGTGCCGAAGGCAAAAGGCGATTTCCGCATCGGCCAGCAGTTATACGACCAGAAGCTCGCTTTCGCCCTCGATTCCCAGCTGTCACGCGCTGACATCCGCAGCCGCGCCGAAGCCGAACTGACCCGCGTGCGCGCCGACATGTACTCGGTGGCGCGTGGCGTCCTGGCCGGGCGCGAAGGCGCGCCGGAAACCCCCGAGGCGCCCTCGGCCGCGCAGCGACAGGCTGCGATCCAGGCAGCATTGGAGCTGGCCTATGCCGACCGTCCGACCCGCGACAAGGTGGTTGAAACCGCCAAGTCCACGCTCGCCACCGCGACCGATTTCGTGCGCGCCAAGGACCTGATCACGTTGCCTGACGCGGCGGTGAAGGTGATCCTGATGCCCGAGTTCCAGCGTGGCGTTTCGGTAGCGTATTGCGATTCGCCCGGGCCGCTCGACAAGTCCCTGGATACTTTCTACGCCGTATCGCCGATTCCCGACGACTGGACCGACGAGCAGACCACGTCCTACCTGCGTGAGTACAACACCCGGTCCATCGACGAACTGAGCATCCACGAAGCGATGCCCGGCCATTACGTGCAGATCTGGCATTCGAATAAATATCCGTCCGTGCTTCGCGCCGTGCTGTCGTCGGGTTCTTTCGTCGAAGGTTGGGCCGTGTACGCCGAGAAGGTGATGGTTGACGCCGGTTACCGCGACAACGATCCGCTGTACCACCTGATCCAGTTGAAGTGGTACCTGCGCGTCATCACCAACGCCATCATCGACCAGGCCATCCACGTCGACGGCATGAGCCGCGACGATGCGATGAAGCTGATGACCGAAATGGGCTTCCAGGAAGAGCGCGAAGCCGCCGGCAAGTGGGTGCGTGCGCAATTGAGTTCCACGCAGTTGCCGACCTACTTCGTGGGCGTGCAGGAACACTACGACCTGCGTCGCGCCGTTGAGGAAAAACAGGGCGACGCCTTCAAGCTCAAGGACTACCACGACAAGGTGTTGTCGTTCGGATCGCCATCGGGTCGCTACGTACGCGCCCTGATGCTCGACCAGCCGATCGAATAGTCGCAGTTGCCGGGAGGGGCGAGACCATGGATTTCTTCAATCGCATCAGGGCCTGGTGGCGCCCCGCGCCGGAACCAGAAAAGGTGTTCGAACCCGAGGTCGAGAGCACCGACCGCCGCGTGAAGGAACGGCGCAATGCCGCGCCGGGCACGCGGGTGCTGATCATCGACGACTCGGCAACCATCGTCGCGTTGTTGCGAAGGATGATGCGGCAGAACGACCTGGTCACGCTGGAGGCCGGCGATGCAGAAGCAGGCATCGAGATTGCCCGCGGCCAAGTTCCGGACCTGATCTTCCTGGATATCGTATTGCCCGGGATGAATGGTTTCGCCGCGCTTCGCGCATTGCGCCGCGATCCCATCACGCGCGACATCCCGATCATCATGATCAGCGGCAACGAGCAGGCCACCGAAGAGTTCTACGTGCAGCGCATCGGCGCCGACGATTTCATGAAGAAGCCGTTCTCGCGCGCGGAAGTTTTCGCCCGCATCGAACGCCTGCTCGACGACGAGCAGAAGCCCCGGCGCATCAACCCCGTGGCGACGGGCGCCGAACCGGAAACCGTTTGACCCCCATCAGTGGCTGAGCCCGTCGTAGGGCGTGACCACCAGGGAAGACAAGTCCACGCCGTCAAGGCAACGCACGTTGACCGCGGCCGACATCGGCTTGTCCGCATCGGCGCTTTCGCTGAAGGGCGAAATTCCGCAGGTCATGCAGAAATGGTGGTGGATGGCGTGCTTGTTGAAGGTGTAGGTGCCGAGGTCGCTGACGGCGGTGAGCAGGCGCAGGTTGGCGCGCGGCACGAACCACAGCAGCCCGCCCCGCTTCTTGCAAAGCGAACAGTTGCAGTCGACGACGGGGCCGATTTCCCCGTCCACTTCGAAGCGGATCTTGCCGCAGTGGCATCCACCGGTGTAGGTCATGGCAGGCTCCCCGAGCGTCTGAAGGCCCTATTAAAGCCCTGAACGGCCCAAATAACCGAATATTCATGTCCGGTTTGTTAATATTTGCCCACTTCATGAATCCCGGCCCCGGCTCCTGCCCCCAGGAGCCAGCGTAGAGCCTTTGCGCCACGTCCCGGGCGGATGCCGGACTGCACCCGCCCCGACCTGCCCGCCGGGTCCAATCGACCAGCCAGTCCACCGGACAGCCTTTGCTGCCCGCCGACCGGCGCCGCTACAGTACAGGAGCGTCCGATGAGCGAAACCGCCTGCTTCCTCCATGACCTGATCCAGATCAGCCGCGATGGCACTGAATTCTATGAAGAGGCCGCGCGAACGGTTTCCGACAAGAAGCTGAGCCGGGTGTTCACGGACATGGCCAAGGCCAAGACGACGCTTGCCGACAACCTGCTGGTGGAGCTCAAGCCCGGCACCAAGCCCGGCGCCAAGTCCATCGACCTGGTGAGTGACGTCGTGCAGACCTACGCCGGCATCGGCCGCGGCTTCAAGGCCGTCAACTCCGCGCACATCACGGCGATGGAACAGAGCGAAACCCAGATCCAGGGTTCGCTGCAGAAGGTCGTGATGGACCGTGACAACAGCTTCGTCATCCGCGTACTCGCCAAGCAGTACGTGCACACCGCCGAAAACCTCAAGGCCGAACTGCGCAGCCGCAAGCGCTCCCTGGCCTGATGCAGGACCCGGGATGCGCGCTGAAACGCCCGCTCCCTTCGGTGACCTGACGCCCGAGGCGATCCTCGCCTCGGTCGAAAGCCTCGGACTGGCCACGGATGGCCGCGTCCTGGCACTGAACAGTTACGAAAATCGCGTTTACCGGATCGGCATCGAAGACAGCGCACCTCGCGTGCTCAAGTTCTATCGCCCGGGCCGCTGGTCCGATGCGGCCATCCTCGAAGAACACCGCTTCAGCCAGGAATTGCTCGACAACGATCTTTCCGTCGTCGCGCCGGAAGTATTGGCCGGAACCACCCTCCATCACCACGCCGGGCATCGCTTCGCGATCTTCCCGATGCAGGGCGGGCATGCGCCCGAGCCGGGCGACCGCGAAACGCTGAAGCAGATTGGTCGAACGCTCGGCCGCATGCATGCCGTTGGTGCACGCACGTCGTTCTCGCATCGCGGCACGCTCAACGTCCAGCAGCACGCGATCGACTCCGTGTCCTACCTGCTCGATGCCGACTGGCTGCCTGCCGAACTCGAAGAAAACTTCGAAGCGCTCTGCCACCTGCTGCTCGACCAGATCGAGGACGCGTGGGCGGACTGCGGCGAGTTCAAGACCTTGCGCCTGCATGGCGACTGCCATCCGGGCAACATCCTGTGGCGCGACGGCCAGCCGCATTTCGTGGACCTCGACGACACGATGATGGGTCCAGCGATGCAGGACCTGTGGATGCTGTGCACCGGCGACGCCGCTGCCCGCGGCGAACAGATGGGCTGGCTGCTGCAGGGCTACGAACTCTTCCACGAGTTCGATCATCGCCAGCTGGGCCTGATTGAAGCCTTGCGCGCCATGCGCCTGCTGCACTTCCACGCCTGGATCGCCCGTCGCTGGTCGGACCCGGCTTTTCCCGCGGCCTTTCCGTGGTTCGAATCGCCCCGGCACTGGGAAGGCGTGATCGTGCAGCTGCAGGAACAACTGGTCGCGATGCGCGAACCGGTGCTCGAACTTCCGCGAGCCTGAACGGCTGGCAACAAGAACGGAGCCGCGTGGATCGACCGCCCCTCCGCCGGACTCTTTATCGGCAAGCCGGTCCCCTTCTTCACTCCATGCTGCGCAGGGGTCGGCCTATCCTTTGCCCGAACCCGGAGATTCGTCGATGTCGTCCCAAACCAATCACTCCATCAACCTGTCACGTCGCCGATGGCTGGGCGGTTCCGTACTGGCGCTTGCCGGCATGGGCCTGGCCTGCTCGCGGCAAGGCGCCGCGGCGGGTGCGATCGCCGCGGCGGGACCGCCCGCGATGGTGGACATCCTGGCCGTGGACAACAGCGGCAAATCGCGCAAGATCCTGCGCGTGCCCAAGGTGGTGAAGCCGCTGGAAGAATGGAAGAAGTTGTTGTCGCCGAAATCCTTCTACGTCGCGCGTGAAGGCGGCACCGAGCGGCCTTTCAGCGGTGAATACAACGACCTGCACGACAAGGGCATCTTCCGTTGCATCTGTTGCGGAACCGCCCTGTTCGATTCTGCGACGAAGTTCGACTCCGGCACGGGCTGGCCCAGCTTTTGGCAGCCGATCGCGCCGCAGAACATCGTCGATCGCGAAGACCGGACCTTCGGCATGGTGCGCACCGAAACCCTGTGCCGACGCTGCGATGCGCACCTGGGCCACGTGTTCGACGACGGACCGCGTCCCACCGGCTTGCGCTATTGCATGAACTCGGTTGCCTTGCGCTTCATTCCCCTCGCCTGACCAGAGAACGCATCCCATGATCTCCCCTTCGATTGAAAAACACGGAACCCTGTTTCGCGCAGCGGCGATTGCCATGCTGATGCTGGCGGCGGCGACAAGCTCCGCATCGGGCGGCCAGGACAATGCCGTCGCGTCCAGAGCCACGCCGCAAGCACGTCCTGCGCTGCAAACTGCAGTCTTCGCCGGCGGCTGCTTCTGGGGCGTCGAGGCCGTGTTCGAACATGTGCGCGGCGTGATGGACGTCCGGTCCGGCTATGCGGGCGGCAACGCCATTACCGCCAATTACGACACCGTCGTCGGCGGCCGGACCGGCCATGCCGAGGCCGTGCAAGTCGTGTACGACCCGGCGGTCATCAGCTACGGGCAATTGCTGAAGGTATTCTTCTCGGTCGCCCACGACCCGACCCAGTTGAATCGCCAGGGCCCGGACCGCGGCACGCAGTATCGATCAGCCATCTTCTACGCCAACGCCGCGCAGCAGCGCGCGGCCACGGCTTACATTCGCGAAGTCGGCAAGGCTGGCGTTTTCGGCACCAAGCCGATCGTCACGCAGGTGACGCCGTTGGTGAAGTTCTTCCCGGCCGAGGACTACCACCAGGATTTCGCGCGGCTCAATCCGAACCACCCGTACATCCGCTATTGGGATGCGCCGAAGGTCGCGCATCTCAAGCGCGACCTTCCCGAACTTTTCGTGGTTCAGGACATGCAGAAGAAACTGAGCTTGTTGCCGTCGGGATCGCGGAAATAGCCCGCATGGAAATTGTCACCGCGGGGGCCCGCCGGGCCCTCGTCGGTGGCGCCGAGCGACATGGCCTTGTTGTACATGCGGTCTACCATCGCCGGATCCTTCGCTTCCAGCGCCACCATCACGCCATTTCCGACCGTGGCCGCATTGCCGTCGAAAGGCTTGGTCAGGGCAATGCCCGGCGACTCGGGCGTTACGGTCCAGGCGATGAAGGTGTCGAACTCCATGAAGCGCTTTGCGCCCATCTCGGCCAGCAGCGCATCGTAGAAGGCAGCTGCACGCGGCAGGTCGTTGGTGCCCAGGGTCACATAGCCAATCATCGGGTTGCTCCGTCGGTAGGTCCGCGAAGTGTAATCGTGCATTAAACTGCCGTCATGAGCCCCGATACCCTGACCCTCGCCCGTCCCGACGACTGGCACCTGCACCTGCGCGATGGCGACAGCCTGGCCGCAGTGCTGCCCGATACCGCGCGCCGTTTCGGCCGCGCCATCGTCATGCCCAATTTGTTGCCGCCCGTGCGCAATGTCGACGACGCGATGGCCTATCGCGGACGGATCCTGGCGTCGCTGCCCGCCGGCATGCGCTTCGAGCCCCTGATGACGCTATACCTGACCGAGGCCACCACGCCGGCCGATGTTCGCGCGGCCAAGGCCAGCACCCACGTGCACGCCGTGAAGTATTACCCCGCCGGCGCAACCACGAATTCCCAATCGGGCGTCACCGACCTTGCCCGTTGCGATGCCGTGTTCGAGGCGATGCAGGAAATTGGCCTGCCCTTGCTTTTGCATGGCGAAGTGACCGATGCCGACGTGGACGTGTTCGACCGCGAAGCGGTCTTCATCGAACGCCATCTGCAGCGCCTGGTGGATGCCTTTCCGCGCCTGAAGATCGTGCTCGAGCACGTGACCACGCGCGAAGGCGTCGACTTCGTGACCAGTGCAAGGCCGGGCGTGGCCGCGACGCTGACCGCGCACCACTTGCTGCTCAATCGCAATGCCCTGTTTCGCGGCGGGCTGCGGCCGCATGCGTATTGCCTGCCGGTGGTGAAGCGGGAACGGCATCGGCAGGCGTTGATGGATGCAGCCACTTCCGGCAACCCGCGTTTCTTCCTCGGCACGGACAGTGCGCCGCACGCGAAAAGCGCCAAGGAATCGGGCTGTGGTTGCGCCGGAATCTACACGGCGCACGCGGGCATCGAGCTCTACGCCGAAGCATTCGACGCCGCCGGCGCGATCGATCGGCTCGAGGCGTTCGCCAGTTTCCATGGGCCTGACTTCTACGGGCTCGCTCGCAATACTGAGACGATCACCCTCACCAGGCAGCCATGGCAGGTGCCGGACGAGCTGCCTTTGGGCGCAGTGGCGCTGGTGCCGATGCGCGCAGGCGAGACGATTGGCTGGCGCCTGCAGGACACCCAGGCATAGGCCTGGACGGAGTCCGAAGTCCGCCTCCGATTGCGTTCATCTAGACGGGGGTAACCGTCCGGCTACCCGAGCGCCAAGGGAACACCGTCCATGCCATCGGTACATGTCGGCGCGGCTTCCGGGGCATCCGGCGTTCCCGCGGACTTCCAGGAAAAACTTCCCGAACTTCCGGTCAGTCCGCACGACAACTTCGTGACGGCACGTGGCCTTGGGCAACTGCAGGCGCGCCTGGCCGACGCCGAGTCACGCCTGGTGCACCTGGACCCGGACGCGGGACTGGAACGCGATTACCTCGAGCGACATGTTCGCTGGCTGCGTTCGCGGCTCGATTGCGCCATTCCCGTCAGCCCGCGTGACGCGGTGCGCGACCGGGTCGGATTCGGCGCCATCGTGGAGGTGCTGGAAGAAGACGATCGGCGCAGTCGCTATCGCATCGTCGGCGAAGACGAGGCCGATCCGGATCGCGGCTTGCTTAGCTGGGTCTCGCCCCTCGCACGTGCCTTGGCGGGCGCCCGGGTTGGCGACCACGTCTCCTGGCGACGTGCCGACGGAGACGCGGACGTGGAAATCACCGAGATCGATTTCGGCCACGACGCGCCATCTTCCCGGTAGGGATTTGCCTGCGCCGAAACCAGAGCTGCGTCAGCGCTTCGCCTGAGTCAACGCTACGCTGCCCAGGATCAATGCGCCGGCCACCAGCATCGGCAGCGTCGGTTGCTCGCCCAACAACAGCCACGCCCACAGCACCGCGAACAAGGGCACCAGGTAGGTAACGGTGACTGCACGGGTGCCGCCCACGCGCTGGATCAGGCGGTAATACAGCGCATAGGCGATGCCCGAGCAGACCACGCCCAACGCGACGGCAGCAAGCCAGGATGTTGCCGGAATCGGGGAAGTCGGCCAGGTCGCGATGGCGAATGGCAACAACACCACGGCCGCGGTGGATAGCGTGGCCGCAGCCAATGCGATGGGAGGCAGGCCGGCGAGCTTGCTGCGAATCAGGTTCACGCCGATGCCGTACAGCAGCGCAGCGCCGACACCGGCCATCACCGCCCAGCCCGTGCTCAGGCCGGCCGTCTTCGCGCCCGCCAGGATCACCACGCCGGCAAAGCCAGCCGCCAGCGCCAGTGTCTGTCGGCCACTGATGCGTTCGCCGTAGAAGGCGAAGGCGACCAGAGCGGTGAACAACACGGCGGTGCTGTTGGTGATGGCAATCACGCCCGCAGGCGCGTGCTGCGAGGCCCAGGCGAACAGCGCGAAGGGCACGGCCGAGTTGATCGCGCCGATCAGCGCGAGCACCGGCCAGAGCCGGATCGGGAAACTGGCGCGGTCGCGCCAGAGGAAGGGCAACAGCACGAGCGCGCCCAGCGCCAGCCGCAGCTCGCCCAGGGGGAAGGCGCCGAAATGCGGTGCCGCCACGCGCTGGAACATGAAGGACGCCCCCCAGATGGCCGCCAGCAGACCCAGTTCAAGCGGGGTCACCCAGTCGCGAAGGACCTTGCTGGGTACCGGCGCGGATATGACGATGTCTGCAACCCTGTTCATGACTCAAGCTCATTTCGTGTCTGGCCGCCATTTTCCTCTCCCCTCAGCGCCTTACAAGCGCATACTTTCGCGGTCAGCCACAAATTTCGCTTGGGTCAAGACATGGCATTGCGACCGGACTTCCTTTCCGCCCTGGCCGCCTTCGAGTCGGCTGCCAGGCACCAGAACTTCGCCCATGCGGCGGAAGAACTGCATCTCACCGCCAGCGCGGTCAGCCACCATGTGCGGAAACTCGAGGCCAGGCTGGGCGTTGCCCTTTTCCAGCGCCATGCACGCGGCGTGTCCCTGACGGCGGAAGGCCGGCAGCTTGCCGATTCGGCAAGCAGCGCCATGTCGGACATGGAATCGGTACTGGGCACGCTGCGCGCGAACGAGGATGGCCGCGGGCACCTGCGCATCAGCACCCTGCATTCGCTTACCTACACCTGGCTGCTGCCGCGCCTGCCGCGCTTCAACGCGCTGCATCCCGGCCTTCGCATCAGCGTGGACACTGAAGTGGGCCTGACGCGCTTCGACGAAGGCGGCGCCGATCTTGCGGTTCGCCATGGACCCGGGCACTGGGCCGGACTGACTGCGCACCACCTGATGGACGACGCCCTGTTTCCGGTGGCGTCGCCGGGAATGGCGACACGGCACGCGATCGCCGAAGCATCCGACATCACCCGCCTTCCATTGATAAGCGACCTCGCAAGACAGGGCTGGCACGACTGGTTTCGCGCTGCCGGCGTGCATGGCGCAGGACTCGACGAACGCTATGTCTTCAGCGACACCACCGACGCGCTCAAGGCGGCCGTGCATAGCTTGGGTGCAGCGCTGGCGCGGCAGAAGATCGTCATTCCCTATCTCGCCGACGGCAGCCTGGTGCGACTGCCCGGGCCGCAGGTGGCAACGCGCTGGAATTATTACGTGGTCTATCCTGCGCACCGGCGGCTCAAACCCGCGGCGCGGGCTTTCGTGGAATGGATCCTCGCGGACGCGAAGCAGTCGCCGGATTGAACAGCGCGATGCGCGCGGCTATTGCCGACGCAGCGTCACGACCAGCACGTCACGATAGGCGGGCAGCGACGGGTCGAGCGCTTCCACTGCCGTCACACCGTGATAGACGCGGTGGTCGTCCACCAGAGCCGCGTCGAAGGCATCCACCAGGGTGAAGCTGCTTTCGAAGGCGCCCGAAGGATTTCCGACCAGCGTCGTCCCGCTGTCGATGTTGGTGCGCCTGACCAGCAACACCAGGACGTAGTCCACGCCATCGCGATGCATTCCCTCGGGCGTCGGCAGGCCCGGTACGCCTGCCTGCGCCTCGATCCGGAACTGATGCACCTCGACTTGCCACGCGATCGAGTCCCGGGCCGCGACCGCGCCGAATATCTCCTGGCAGAAATGCAGCACTGCCCGCATCGATTCGCTGGCGCCGATGTCTGGCAGGATCGGCTCGAACCAGCGTTCGATGCCACCGTTCAAGGGGTTGTAGTCGATGGCCTGGAAGTGCGGCTGGTGCGGTCGGCGTTCGATGTTGCCTTGTCCATCGATCGCGTAGACGGCATGGCGACGACGCCGGTAGCGACCCTGGTCTGCCATGTAGGTATCGACCGGCAACTGGTTCCAGCTATCGACGAATGCCGGCCAGTCCTGCAGCGTGCCACAGGCCTCCAGGCGCGCGCGCACGGCCGCCGCGGGCACGAAGGCATAGCCGAGGTCGGCAACCCCGGCAGCGATCGGGTCATCGTGGATGTTGGGGGATTCAGGCGACGTTTCCATGGCCCGCGACTCTAGCAGTCCGGCAAGGGTTTCGTCCTTTTCGGGGCGTCGGTCCGCGCCACGAAAAAACGCCCGGCGAGCCGGGCGTTTTCCTGTTTCAGGTGACTTGCTTGCCTGCGAACCGATCAGTAGCGATACGGCTGCAGGTTGAGGATCAGCGACAACACCGTGCCCAGCAATGCGTCCGAGCCGTTGTACTGGCGACCGTAGCGGCGACGACCGTAGTAACCATCCTCGTAGCCACGCTGGAAGCCCTGGCGGAAGTAGTACTGGTAGTCGAACTGGCTCACGTACATGCCGCGGTAACCGTAGCTTGCGTCGATGTAGGCGAACGAATCACGGTAGCTGTAGCGCCAGCGGTCGTAGCGGTCGGCACGGCCGGCACGGATGCCTTCCGCGTAACCGTAATTGATGGCCTGCTGCAACATGTCCGCCGCGTAGCGGTTGATGTTGTAGTACCTGCCATCACGCTGGTAACGATAGCTCGGGGCCGTATAGAAGTACGGGTCGTTGTTGTAGTCGTAACGCTGCCAGTCGTAGCGCTGGTTGTACTGCCTCAGGCGCGAGTAGTAGTCCTGATGGTAGCGATACTGCGACGTACGACGTTGGTTCTGCAGGTTGATCGCATCGCGGCGGGCACGCTCCTGTGCAGCCTGCTGTGCACGCTGGTAGCGCTGGGCCTGGTTGCGTTGTTCATCGATGCGACGACGGCGTTCGGCGTCATTGCCCCAGTCGCCACGACGGCTTCCGTCCTGGTTGCGGGCAGTGTCGTCGCTACGATCGGCTCGATCACCACGGGTCGCGGTGCCGGACTGGTAGCGCTCGGCATCCGTACGAACCTGCGGAACGGGCGTGTAACGCTCCTGGCGATCGCGGGTGCGCTCCTGTTGCTCGATGGCCTGGCGTTCGCGTTGCTCACGTGCCTGTTCAAGGCCACGCTCGCGCTGTTCCCGCGCCTGCGCAACATTGCGCTCGGCCTGCTCGGCCTGCTGCGCCTGCTGCTGGCGATAGTCTTCCTGGCGTGCGTCCCGACGGGCATCACGTGCCGCGTCACTGGTGCGCTCGGCTTGCTGCGCCGCCTGGCGTTGCTCGTTTTCGCGCATGCGGGCCTCTGCCTGCGCCCGGCCGCGATTCTCTTCGGCTGCCGCACGATTGGCGGCGGCATTCGCGCGGTTGGCTTCGGCCACCTGCGCGGCTTCTGCCTCCCGTTGCTCGCGAACCTTGCGGGCACGTGTCTTGTCGGACGGTTCCTCGTCGCTGGTCTGCTCGCCCTGCGTTGCCTGGTCCTGCGCGCGTGCACTGGAAGGTGCACCCAAACCGAACCCAAGCACCGAGCCGATGACGGCGGCCAGGACTGTCCGATTGAGAATGGTGGCGTTCATTTGTTTCCTCGTGGTGTGGGCAAGGAAAGTCTTGCCGCGAGTGCAGTACAAGGCACAGGCGCTGAATGAAATATGAGTGCAAAAAACCCGATTGCCTTGCATTCAGCAATGCACTGCAGCGGTGCCGGGGCACGTCGCGAGGGCGGGCCGGCCAACGCGGGCCGAGGCTTAATGCTTCCGCATCATGAAGTTAAGCGCGTGTTCCTTCACTTTCAGGCTCAGTGTCGATACAGGCAAACAACGTCACTGTGCTGCTCGCCCCGCATGAAGCGGCGCTACATTCAATCCAAGGAGACAACCATGCAAGTACTCAATCGCAACCTGATCGCGCTGGCCCTCGGCGCCGCGCTCGTCGCGCCTGCTGCATTTGCCCAGGCCAAGTTGGGCCCGGTAGCCACCCCGTCGGTGCCAACCACGTCCGCAGGCCAGGCCACCGCCCAATCGGCGATCTCGGCCGAACGCCCGACCGTGCCGACGCTGCCGACCCAGGCCGACACGCGCGCCTCCGACGCCGTGACCAACAAGACCACTGAAGCGACGACCGATGCCGCCAAGGCAGCAGGTTCGGCGAACATGACTTCGTCCACCGCAGCAACGCAGAAGACGATGGGCGCAGACACCAATCCCGGCAAGGGCAACTGGTGGCAGGCTGCCGACACCGATGGCGACGGCAAGCTCAGCACCACCGAGGCCAATGCCAACGCCGGCCTCGCCTCGCGCTTTGCGACGATTGACGCCAACAAGGACGGCTTCGTCAGCAGTGACGAGTACCGCGTCTTCTACGCCGCCAACGCCAGCCAGGGCGAGCAGCACGCGGCCGCCCATTCGGCCGTGGTCACGCGCGATGTATGGGTGAAGCTCGATGCCGACGCCGACAGCCGCATCAGCCTGGCTGAAGCTGCCGGCAACGCCAGCCTGACCACGTCCTTCGCGACCATGGACAGCAACGGCGATGGCTTCGTGACGCAGGACGAGTACACGGCGTACACCAAGACCCACAAGTAATTCAGGCAACGAGTGATTGAAAAAAGGGACGGCCCGCGAGGCCGTCCCTTTTTCATTTCCGCACGGCCCCAGGGGCGTTCGGCTCCATTTTCGCGCCGCGCTTGCGCTCGGGTTTTCCATTGGCCCCCTGCACGCGCACGGCTGCACCATCATCGTTGCCGATACTGCCAATGGCCGTCCCATCGAGCAGCGATGCTCCCGCCACGTTTGCCACGGTCACCGAGAAAGTCTCGGTCGGCTCCGCCGTCGCATCGCCCTGCACCGCCACTTCGAACAGCACGCGAGTCCTGCCCGGATCGACAATGCGACCAGTCTGGCCGCGCGCCTGGTAGTCACTGCCCGCCTGGGCACTGCCATTGCTCGTGGCGATGTCGAAACTGACCGGGCCGGAACTGGGCGCCGAGAGCTGCACGACGAAGGTTGCCGTCGTAATGCCGGAATTTCCCTCGACCACCGACGCGTCGACGATGGAAAGCGAAGGCAGGTCGTCGTTGACGATCCGGCCCTGCGCCTTGGCGACACTCATCGTCGCCATCGAGGGGTTGGCCAGGTTGACCGTGAAGGATTCATTCGACTCGATCGTGGTATCGCCGTGGATGGTGACCGGAAATGTCGTGCTCGACTGGCCCGCTGCAATGGTCTGGCCGATGATGGCGTTCGCCACGTAGTCACTGCCCGACGCAGCGCTCCCGTTTTCGGTGAAGACGTCAAAGCTGATTGGGCTGGTGCTGCTTTCCGACGACTTCACCACGAAATCGAGCACCTTGTCGCCGGCATTGCCCTCGGCAACACTGGTGCCAGCCACCGCCAGCATCGGCGGATTGCGCACGCAGTCGTAGGTCTCGACGATTCGCGGGCCGGTATCGAGCACGACGAAATCCTGCGCTTGCACCGGGGCGGACGGAACCGCCTGGTCGAAAATGCGCGAGTTGATGCCGAGTTCGGCCCAGGTATGCGTGGTGAAACGATCACTCTCGGCGGTGAGTGCGATGTTGCCGCCATCGGCAAGCACGATGCCGTAGCGCTGCATGGTGCGAAGGATTACCCGGGCCGATGCCGGATAGAGCTGTACGGGGAAATCGCGACGCAGGCGCAGTCGTGAACCATAGGGAACACTCGCCTCGGGCCCGCTGGGCCCTCCGGCATGGCTGGCCGGCCGCACGTAGAACTTTGTTCCCGATGCCGACGCCATGCGTGCATTGGGCAGGATGAAGCGGATGGCATGGCCGAGGTCGCCTTCCACGCCTTGCATCGCCGCAAACACCTCGTCGGCGTTGAACAACAGCGGCGCGATCGGGAAACCCGCCGCATCGGCGCTGGTGCAATGATCGCCGCGGTTGTCGCCTGGATAGTCGAAATCGAGTTTCCACAATGCCAGGCATTGCGCTTGCAAGCCGCTGCCGCCGCTGGCGTTGGCCCGGTAGGCTTCGTAGAGATTCGTGCCCTGCACCACCAGCAGGTGGCAGTCATCGCTGGCATTGGCGCAGGACAGTCCGGTGTTGCCCTCGATCGCCGCATTCACCGGCACCGGCATCGTGCTGCCGACCGGCTCGCAATCGGGCGAATAATATTCGCCGGTCGTGGGATAGCCGACGATGGTGCGGGTGGGCGCGTCGCCCGGCGCGTTGACCACATGCATCGAGAAATCGATCTGCATGCGGCCGTAGCCGAATCCACCGGCGGCAACCAGGGTGGAAATCATCGTCGCCGATGAAGGATGCACGCTGGCCTGGCTGATGTCCCGGTTCCACACGGCCTGCGCGGGAAACCGGGGCAGGTAATTGGCGGTGGCCGCATGTGCAGCCAGGACGGCCAATGCACAACAGCAAGTGGCCGCCATCCGCCGCATCAGTGCGCTTGCCCCGCGCGCAGGCGCCTAGTGCTGGACGGGCTTGCGGCAGTGGGCGACGGACTTGCCACGACGGCGTGCCTCGGCCTTCGACTTGGCAGATTTGCAATCGATTTCCGACGCTTCGGCTTCGTCCCAGGACGAAGCGCCCGAGACCAGCACCGGTGCGGTGGAATAAGCCTGGGCAGAGAACGAACCCGGCACCGGCGCAGCCGTCGAATCATCATTGCTGATCAGCGCAACTGCGCTGCCATCGGCCAGCGTGGCGCCAGTGACGCCGCTGATCGTTACGTTGAACTGCTCCGTGGACTCGACTGTGGTATCGCCATTGATGACCACGTCGAAGGCCTGCGTCGTGCGGCCGGCGTCCATGAACTTTCCAGTCTGTGAACGAGCCACGTAGTCGCTGCCCGCCGTGGCCGTGCCGTTGCTGGTGGCGATGTTGAAATAGACCGGATTGGGCACGGGTGCGGACAAGCGCACGATGAAGGTCGCCGTACCGGTTCCGCTGTTGCCCTCATTCACCAGCACGTCGCCAATGCTCAGCGATGCCTGGTCGTCATTGTTGATGCGGCCTTGGCCCTGGCCCTTGCTGACAGCGGCGCCCGAGGCATTGACCAGGTTGACGGTGAAGGTCTCGTTGTTCTCGATGGCGGTATCGCCATTCACGCTGACCGTGAAGTTCAACAGCGTCTGCCCCGCGGCAATGGACTGACCCTGCAAGGCCTTGGCGACATAGTCGCTGCCTTCGGCCGCGGTGCCGTTGTCGGTGTACACGTCGAACGTGACCGGTGCGCCCAGGGCCTGCGTCAGCGTGATCGGGAAGGTAGCCAGCGTGGTGCCGGCATTGCCCTCGGTGACCACCACGTCGCCCACGGACAGTGTGCCGGCATCGCCAGGCTGGTATTGCCCCGTAAACGTAACCCCGCTGAAGGTGGAGTAGGCGTAGACCAGAACGTAGTAAGTACCTGCCACCGGGTTGGGTATGGTGCACGTTTCGACGGTGGTCACGCCTTCGGAAGCACAATCGGCGTCCGACGTGGTCGGAATGGACCCGAGCTTCGCGTAGACATCGGCATCACCGGTGCCGCCCACCGTGCTGAAGGCTACGGATGTCTTGCCTGCCGGCACGACCAGCGAATAGAGGAACTGGGTGCCACCGGGACCCGCGAGCGGTCCGACCGGCACGCCATTGGAAAGCACGGTGACATCGTCGTTGAGGATGATTCCCGCGCCCTGGGTTTTCGCAGCGGAAATGCCCACGACGTTGCTGACGTTCACCGAGAAGGTCTCATCGGCTTCCGGCGTCGTATCGCCGTTCACCGTCACTGAAAAAATCTTGCTGGTGGCGCCGGCTGCGATGCTCTGGCCCGGGAGATTGAGCGCCACGTAGTCGCTTCCCGCGGTGGCCGTGCCGTTGGCAGTCGCGACGTCGAACGTCACCGGCACGCCCATCGCCTTCGACAGGTTGACGGTGAAGTTGAAGGTCTTCGTTCCCGCATCGCCTTCGGACATGGTCTGGTCGCTGATGGTTAGCACGCCGCTGGTGACCCCGGCGACTGCGTTCAGGGCGTTGATGATGCCCGCGCCGCAGCCCTGCCCGCAGGGAACAGGCAGCGCGCGCGCGGTGCTCTTGAGCACGCTTTCGACTGCCGCCGGCGAACTGGCCGCCAGGCTCTGCATCAGCGCCACGGTGCCGGCCACGTGTGGTGCCGCCATGGAGGTGCCCTGCCAGCCGGCGTAAGCCGCGGCGATCGGTCCGGTAGTGCCAGTGTTATAGGTGGACCAAATGAAGCTGCCGTCGCCTCCACCCGGCGCCGACACATCCACTGTGCTGCCATAATTGGAGAAGTCGGCCAGGGCGCCCGTGCGCGTGGTCGCACCGACCGCAATCACGTTCGCGCAGTTGGCAGGCTCGTACAGGCTGGTGTCGGCAGTGTCATTTCCGGCCGACACCACCACGACCACGCCCGCGGACACCGCGAAATTGATCGCCGCTTGGGTGCTGGGGCCGCAGGCGCCTTCACCGCCGAGGCTCATGTTGATCACCTCCACGGGGTTGGCGTTGTTCGGCACGCCCGCAATCGCCCCGCCGGCAGCCCAGGTGACGGCGTTGGCGATGTCGGAGCTGAAACCGCCGCAGCGGCCCAGTACGCGGATCGGCATCACCTTCGCGTTGTAGGCGATACCCGCGACGCCTTTATTGTTGTTGGTGACTGCGGCGATGGTCCCCGCCACATGGGTGCCGTGCCAACTCGAGTCTTCGGCCTGGTCCGGGCCGCCGCCATCACAACCATTCGCCTCGACCCAGTCGCCGGGATCGCTCGGGTCGGCGTCGCGGCCATCACCGTCGCGCGCGGTGGTGATGTTCGTGATGAAGTCGTAACCGGGCACGAGGTTCGCAGCCAGGTCCGAGTGCACGGTGATGCCGGTGTCCAGCACCGCGACCACCACGCCGCTACCCGTGGACAAGTCCCAGGCTGCGGGCATGTCGATACCGCCGGTCGGTTCGAAGTAGTGCCACTGGTTGTTGGCGTAGAAGGAATCGTTGGGCACGAAGGTGGGACGCAGGATCCGGTCGATCTCCACGTACTTCACGTCCGGGTTGCGGCGCAGGCGATTCATGTACGCCTCGGCCGCCCGATAGTTGAGCCGGCGATTGAGCTTGATGACATCGGCGCCGATGCCCATGCGATGCAGGTGGCTGACGGCCAGCCCTTGTCCCTGGACCGACGCGGCGAGCGCGCGCTGTCGCGCCGCGGCGTTGGCGAATGCCCGCGACCCCGGTTCGAACTGCACGATGAACTGGTCGAAGGTCTTCTGCTTGCCGCCGTCGATCGAATTGGCCTGGCCGGTGCCGACCAATCCAAGCAGGGCAATCAGGGCAAAGGCGAACTGCAGGACGCGACGCAACGGCAGTGTGGACAAGATAAATCTCCGAAAGGCCTGGGGCGATCAAACGTGCCGCCCGGACCTGCCAAGGCGAGGAAGGTCCAATGCCCCGAGAATATCATTCGTGGCCAGCAAGGGCGTGAGCAGCTTCCCAGAAAACGCAGCTGCGGCAACGCCGGTTGACCGGCGTTGGGGTCGCCCTGTCTCAATCGATCATGGGCAGGTGCAGGCCCTGTTCCCGCGCGCAGTCACGGGCGATCTCGTAGCCCGCATCGGCATGCCGCATCACGCCGGTGCCCGGGTCGTTCCAAAGTACGCGCGCCAGGCGCCGGTCGGCCGCCTCGGTCCCGTCGGCCACGATGACCACGCCGCTGTGCTGGCTGTAGCCCATGCCCACGCCGCCGCCATGGTGCAACGACACCCAGGTCGCGCCGCCGGCGACATTCAGCATCGCATTCAGCAAGGGCCAGTCCGACACGGCGTCCGAGCCATCCAGCATCGCTTCGGTCTCGCGATTGGGGGACGCGACCGAACCGGAGTCGAGATGGTCGCGCCCGATCACGATCGGCGCCGACAACTCACCGTCACGCACCATCTGGTTGAAGGCCAGCGCCAGGCGATGGCGATCGCCCAGGCCGACCCAGCAGATACGGGCGGGCAAGCCCTGGAAACTGATGCGCTCGCGCGCCATGTCCAGCCAGCGATGCAGGTGCTTGTCGTCGGGCAGCAATTGCTTCACCCGCGCGTCGGTCTTGTAGATGTCATCGGGGTCGCCACTCAGGGCCACCCAACGGAACGGGCCCACGCCGCGGCAAAAAAGTGGACGGACATAAGCCGGCACGAAGCCCGGGAAATCGAAGGCATCGTGGCAGCCGACATCCTTGGCCATCTGCCGGATGTTGTTGCCGTAGTCGAAGGTGGGAATGCCCTGGTCTTCGAAATGCAGCATCGCTTCCACGTGCACGCGCATGGAATGCTTCGCGGCATCGATCACCGATTGCGGATCGGAAACCTGGCGATCCCACCACTGTTCCAGGGTCCAGCCGGCCGGCAGGTAGCCATGCAAGGGATCGTGCGCCGAGGTCTGGTCGGTGACGGCATCGGGACGGACGCCACGTCGAACGAGTTCGGGCAGGATTTCCGCGGCATTGCCGAGCAAGGCCACCGAAATCGCCTTGCCTTCGGCGCAGTGGCGCTCGATGCGGGCGAGCGCGTCTTCAACGTCGCTTGCCTGCTCGTCCACGTAACGGGTCTTCAGGCGCATGTCGATGCGGCTTTGCTGGCATTCGATGTTCAGCGAGCAAGCACCTGCCAAGGACGCCGCCAGCGGCTGCGCGCCGCCCATGCCGCCCAGGCCGGCGGTGAGTATCCACTTGCCGCGCAGGTCGCCGCCGTAATGCTGGCGGCCCATCTCGACGAAGGTTTCGTACGTGCCCTGCACGATGCCCTGCGAGCCGATGTAGATCCAGCTGCCGGCCGTCATCTGGCCGTACATCATCAGGCCCTTGCGATCGAGCGCGTTGAAGTGTTCCCACGTCGCCCAGTGCGGCACCAGGTTCGAGTTGGCCAGCAGCACGCGCGGCGCATCGGGATGCGACGGGAACACGCCGACGGGCTTGCCGGACTGGATCAGCAGGGTCTGGTCGTCTTCCAGCGTACGCAGGGTCTCCAGGATCTTGTCGTAGCTGGCCCAGTCGCGCGCGGCGCGGCCGATGCCGCCATAGACCACCAGTTCCTGTGGGTTTTCGGCGACTTCCGCGTCCAGGTTGTTCTGGATCATCCGGTAGGCAGCTTCGGTCAGCCAGCTCTTGCAGCTGAGGGTCGTGCCGCGCGGTGCGCGGATGTGGCGGCTGGAATCCTTGCGGCTGTGTGCGGACATGTCTGGCTCCGGAGTCTTCCCGCAATTATAGGATGTGCGGCTCCGCTAGACTTCACCCGAACCGGGGAGGCTGGGAATGCAGGTCGAATATCTGGCGGTGTTGGTGCTGGCGATCGGCGTGGTCGCGTTCCTGTATTCCTCGGTCGGGCATGCCGGCGCATCCGGCTACATCGCGGTGATGACGCTCGCTTCACTGTCCCCGGCAGTCATCAAGCCCAGCGCGCTGGTTTTGAACATCCTGGTCGCCAGTATCGGCAGCTGGCAGTTCTACCGCGCTGGCCACTTTCGTTGGAGCCTGTTCTGGCCCTTCGCGCTGCTCTCGATCCCACTCGCATTCCTGGGCGGATACCTCGACCTGCCGAGCCATCTCTTCAAACTGCTGGTCGGCATCGTGTTGCTGGTGTCGGCCCTGTATTTCTTCTGGCGCCCGGACAACGACGATGTCGGACCGGCGCCGGCCCTGCCGATCGCGATTGCGTCGGGCGGCATGCTCGGCTTCTTCGCGGGCCTGACCGGCACCGGCGGCGGCATATTCCTCACGCCCCTGCTGCTGGTGATGCACTGGGCGCGGACGAAGGAGGCCGCGGCGGCGGCGGCGCTTTTCATCCTGGTCAACTCCATCGCCGGCCTGGCCGGCAATGCGACCAGCGTCGGCTTCGTTCCCTCGCTGGTGTGGCCGCTGGCCATCGCCGCCGTGGTCGGCGGAAGCGCCGGGTCCTATTTTGGAAGCCGCCGCTATCCGGCGGCCACCATCAAGCGGCTGCTGGCGGCCGTGCTGGTCATTGCGGGGCTGAAACTCCTGCTTACCGCCTGATCGCCACCGGCCACCGGGCCGCCCGGCGCTTGACAGGCATGGGAAATCGTTATATCTCTGTATCGCGATGAAGGTATATAACTCTCGCGCCCTACCCCTTTACGGTCCAGAGGATTTTCCAGTGAGTGCTGCCCTGCACGCCGGCGCCAACGCGCCCCGAAGCGATCGCCCCGCCGTTCCTGCCGTGTTTGCCGCGCCTGGTGAATCGGTTGCGCGCATCGACCTGGTGCTGGTGGGCGCGCGCGGCCAGGTCGGCAGCGCGCTTCGCCGCCAGCTCGATAGACGGCGCCATTGGCTGCGCGAACACACCGGCGTCGATTACACGCTGCTGGCCGCGTTCGACCGCCGTGGATTCGCGCACGACCTGCAGGGCCTGCAACTGGAAAGCTTCGAACAGGACCTGCAGCCGCGTCGTGACAACGACCTGGAGCTGCTGCTCGCGCGCCTGACCCGGCCCGGCGCAGCGCCAGCCGTTTTCATCGACTGCACGGCCAGCGACGAAGTGGCCGACTGGTATCCGCGGCTGCTGTCCGGTGGCGTAGGCGTGGTCGGCGCAAACAAGCGCGCCAATGCGCGCAGTCTCTCCCACTTCCACGAATTGCAGCGGCTGTCGCGTCGCCATGGCGCTCCGTATCGCTATGAGACGACCGTGGGTGCGGCGATTCCCGTGCTCGGTCCGATTCGCGACGTACGACTTCGCGGCGAGACCATCCGTTCGCTGCAAGGCGTGCTGTCAGGATCGCTCAGCCACATCCTGCATCGCCTTCACGAAGGTTGCCTGTTTTCCGACGCCGTCGCCGAGGCCAGCGCCCTGGGGCTGACCGAGCCGGATCCTTTCGAAGATTTGCGCGCAGAGGACCTGGCGCGCAAGTTGCTGGTGCTCGGCCGCGAGGCAGGCTTTGCGCTTGAATTGGAATCAGTGGCCATCGAGTCCCTGGTGGACGACGCGAACGATGCCTCGGGCACTCTGCGCGAGCGGCTCCGCGCGCAAGACGCCCGCTGGCAAGCGCGGATTTCCGAGGCACTCGGCCGTGGCGAGCGGCTGGTGATGGTGGCGCAAGTGGATGCGGACGGCGGACGCGTCGGCATCCAGTCCCTGCCCGTGGCGTCGCCCTTCGCGCAACTCAAGCCTGGCGAAAACCTGGTGCTGGTACACACCGACCTGCAGGCGACCACGCCACTGGCGCTGGGTGGCAAGGGCGCGGGCGCGGAAATTACCGCCGCAGGCGTCTTCAGCGACATCGTCGCCGCCGCGAACCAACTGCTGCGCCGTTGAGTGCAGTCTTGCGTCGTTGAGTCCAGGCTCGCGTCGCTGGCCTCAGCTATCGCTGAGCAGCCCGCGCATCGAATCCCGGAACCGCTGGCGGATGCGTTCGCCGTGCACATGCCGGCCGGATTCGATGACCCGCCTACCCTGTACGAAGACATCCTTCACCGGGCAGCCATTGCCCGCGAACACGAATCGATCGTGCAGGTCCATCGCTGATACGCCGCACATCGAGGCCGACTGTTCGTCCAGCACCAGCAGGTCATCTTCCTGCAGCCCATGGCCGTTGGACTGGCGTCCCCCGGCGATGGCGCGCATCACCAGGCTTTCGCCGCTGCTGGGCAATTCGCGCGTCGCGGCAATATTGCGCTGCCGGGAAACCAGTCGCTGGCCGTATTCGAGCCAACGCAATTCTTCGACCGGCGACACCGACACGTTGGAGTCCGAACCGATTCCGATGCGACCGCCGCGCGCGATGAAATCGCGAAGCGGAAAGACACCGTCACCCAGGTTGGCCTCCGTGGTTGGACACAGGGCTACCACCGCCTTGCTCGAGGCGATGCCGACCAGCTCCGACGCCTGCACATGCGTTGCGTGCACGAGGGTCCAGGCATCATCCACCGCGGCGTTGGCCAGCAACCACTCCACCGGGCGCGCACCGCGCGAGGCAATGCATTCCTCCACTTCGGCGGTCTGTTCGGAGATATGGATGTGGATCGGGCGCAGCGCGCCGACCTGCGGCGCGGCGAGCACGTCGCGCATCGCATCGGCGGGCACGGCGCGCAGGCTGTGCAATGCGACTCCGACCCGCAGCATCGGATCTTCCTGCGCCACGAGGGTATCGAGCAGGGAAAGATAGGCATCCACGTCGTGGCCGAATCGCCGTTGCCGGTCGGACAGTTCGCGACCGTCGAATCCACCGGTCATGTACAGCACGGGCAGCAAGGTCAGGCGGATTCCCGTTTCGCGCGCGGCGGCAATGATCGCCTGCGACATGGCGGCGGGGTCGTCGTAGGGCTGGCCGCCGGCCTGGTGGTGCAGGTA
The DNA here is from genome assembly GCA_001801685.1 of Gammaproteobacteria bacterium RIFCSPHIGHO2_12_FULL_63_22. GTDB lineage: Bacteria > Pseudomonadota > Gammaproteobacteria > Xanthomonadales > Xanthomonadaceae > Arenimonas. The sequence continues at coordinate 98,887 of MGYJ01000047.1, forward strand.
ATGGAATTCGCAGGTGCTGGTATATCCGGCCTGCAGCATCTCGACGAACAATTGCGCGCTGATGTCATGCAGCGATTCCGGCGTAAGCCGGCCGGCAAAGCGATACATCAGCTCGCGCCAGGTCCAGAAGCTGTCCGCGCGTTCCGATCCGCGCTCGGCCATGCCCGCCATTGCGCGCTGGAACGAGTGGGAGTGGATATTGGGGATGCCAGGTAACGAAAGCGGGTCCATGGGCGAATTCTAAACCCGGGCCGCATACAATCGTGCCCATGCATTCCCTTTCCGGCCTGGTCGTCCTCGAATTCTCGCGCGTGCTGGCCGGCCCCTGGTGCGGCATGATGCTGGCCGACCTGGGCGCCGACGTGCTGAAGATCGAAGGCTTCGACGGCGATGAGACGCGCGGGCTCGGTCCGCCCTTCAAGGATGGTCTCTCGGCGTACTTCGCCTGCTGCAATAGAAACAAGAAGTCACTGGCTCTCGACTTGCGCCATCCGCAGGCGCGCCAGCTGGTTGAAGCACTGGTGCGACAGGCGGATGTCGTGATCGAGAATTATCGAACCGGCACGGCGGAATCGCTCGGCCTGGGCTACGCCGAACTGTCGGTGATCAATCCGCGGCTGGTTTACTGCTCGATCTCCGGTTATGGCCGCACTGGTCCCGATGCCCTGCGCCCCGGCTACGATTTCGTCGTGCAGGCCGAGTCGGGGCTGATGTCCATCACCGGTCCCGCCGACGGCGAGCCGCAGAAGGTGGGCATCGCCATCGCGGACCTCGCCACGGGCCAGAATGCCGCCATCGCCATCCTGGCCGCGCTGCGCCACCGCGATGCCACCGGCCAGGGGCAACAGATCGACGTGTCGCTGTTCGACACGCAACTGAGCTGGCTGGTCAATGTCGGCAGCAATGCCCTGTTCACCGGCGAGGACGCGCCCCGCTACGGGAATTCGCACGCCAGCATCGTGCCTTACCAGGCCTTCGCGGCAAGCGACGGCCAATTCGTGCTGGCCATTGCCAGCGAGAAATTGTGGCGCCTGGCCTGCGATGCCTTGCAGCGTCCGGACTGGGCCGACGATCCGGATTTTCGCGACAACGCATCGCGCGTGCGCAACCGCGTTGCGCTGTGCGAATCGCTCGCGGCGATCTTCGCGCAACAGCCCTTGCAGCATTGGCTTGATCTCTTCGCCGCTGCCGGCGTGCCGGCTGCACCGATCCATTCCGTGTCGCAGGCCCTGCGCTCACCGCTCGCTGCCGCGCGCGGCATGACAATGACCCTGGGCGGCGTGCCGATGGTCGCCAGCCCGCTGCACCTGTCCGCCACGCCCGTGGACTACCGCCAGCCGCCACCGAAGCTGGGCCAGCACAGTGATGAAATCGTGCATCGCGCCGGCTGCGATCCTGATGCCCTGCGCGCCGCCGGCGCCATTCGTTAGTACGATGCCGCGATGAGCACTCGCACCGAACCGGAAATGCCACCTCGCTGGGACGGCCTGCTGTTCGATTGCCGGCTGGTAACGATGGACGGCGACAGCGCGGACGGCTACGGCTGCATCGACGACGGCGCCATCGCCTGGAAAGACGGCCTGCTGGCCTTCGTCGGCCGGGAGAGCGATCTTCCCGGACCCACCGCATCGCTTGCGACGTCGGTGCGGCGCGCGCACGGCGTGCTGGTCACGCCGGCGCTCATCGATTGCCACACGCATCTGGTGTTCGCCGGCAATCGCGCGCGCGAATTCGAACAGCGGCTGCTTGGCGCGAGCTACGAGGACATCGCCCGCGCAGGCGGCGGCATCCTTTCGACCGTGCGCGAAACCCGTGCCGCGGGCGAGGATGAATTGTTCGAACAATCCCTGGCGCGCGCCGAAGCCCTGCTGGCCGACGGCGTGGCGACCATCGAGATCAAGTCCGGTTACGGCCTGGACCTCGAAAACGAGGCCAAGATGTTGCGCGTCGCGCGCCGGATCGGCGCCGAACTCGGCATCACGGTGCGCACGACCTTCCTGGGCGCCCATGCCTTGCCCCCGGAATTCGCCGGCGACCCGGACGCCTACATCGGCGCCTGCTGCTTCTGGTTGCGCGAGTTGCACAACCTTGGCCTGGTCGATGCGGTGGACGGATTCTGCGAGGGCATCGGCTTCAGTCCCGACCAGATTCGCGTCATCTTCGAAGAGGCCCGCGCGCTGGGACTGCCGGTGAAGTTGCACGCGGACCAGTTGAGCGACCTGGACGGCGCCGCGCTGGTGGCAGATTTCAACGGCTTGTCGGCAGACCATCTGGAATACAGCAGCAACGATGCCGTGCGAGCGATGGCATCGAACGGCACCGTAGCAGTGCTATTGCCCGGCGCCTTCCATGTGTTGAGGGAAACCCGTTTGCCACCCGTGCAGGCGCTTCGGGATGCCGGTGTCGCGATGGCCGTATCCACCGACCTGAATCCCGGCACTTCGCCATTGCAGTCACTGCGCCTGGCGATGTCCCTGGCCTGCACGCACTTCAAGCTGACGCCCGCCGAGGCCTTGCGCGGCGCGACGGAGCATGCGGCACGCGCGCTCGGTCTCGACGACCGCGGCTGCCTGCGCGTGGGCATGCGCGCCGACCTGGCGCTGTGGGATCTGGACCATCCCGCCGAACTCAGCTACTGGCTCGGCGGAAACCCGTTGCGTTCGATGGTCATCGGCGGCCAGGAACGATAAAGCCCCGCCAAGGCGGGGCTTCGGGACTTCGGAAAAACCTGGCGAATTACTTCGCGGCGGCTTTCTTTGCCGGTGCCTTCTTCGCAACCACAGGCGCCTTGGCCTTGGCCGCAACCTTGGTGACAGCCTGCTTCACCGTGGTGGCACGGGCATTGCCGTAGCTGGAAATATTGCGCTTGCCCTTGGTCGTCTTGCGATCGCCCTTGCCCATGTCGATTCCTTGAGAAGTGTGTTTTGCAGGCGCGTAGCCTATCACCCGCGGCCTGACCAACCAAGGGATCAGGGCGAATGCGAACAGTTGGCGTCGTGTACGTGCAGGTCGGTAAGGCGCAAGTTGACCAGGTGCGCGGCCCCGACCAGTACGCCGCCCGCGCTCATCATCAGTGCATGCACGAGGGCTGTTTCATGGATGAACGGAATGAACACGCCCGCCCACAGCGCAAGCAGTCCCGGCAGCAGGATGGCCATCGCGTGGTAGCCGCGGTGACGCAGGTAGCCATTCCACAAGCTGGCGATCGCCAGGGCGGTAGCGAACAGCACGAATCCGATCTCGAAGGCCGGGGAGGCCAACATGCCCAGCCCGACCACAGGCAGCAGCACCAGCGCGAACGGCAGCAGCGCGCAGTGCACGGCACAGATCACGGCTCCGACGCTGCCGAGCGAATCGACCCAGCGGTGAAGGGACCATCGAAGTGGGGACGGTTGGCTGGACATCGGGACCTGGGCTCGGCGCGGAATTGATACAGTATAACATTGCGCCCGACCGGGCAATTGGCTTGGAAGCGTCTGTCCGCCTTTGTTCAGCCAGCCGGCAGGGCCTGGCAGTTGGCGCAGAGTCCATGCACTTCCAGGGTCTGCGCGCGCGGCGTGAAGCCCAGCGCCTTGGCCTGCTGGTCCAGAAGGTCGGAAATCCGCTCGTCTTCAAGTTCGATCGCGTTCTGGCAGTTGTCGCATATCAGGAAGGGCACCGAGTGCCGCACCTGCGGATGGTGGCAACTGACGAAGGCGTTCACCGAAGCCAGACGGTGGATGAAGCCTTGCTCGAGCAGGAACTCGAGCGCGCGATAAACCGTGGGCGGCGCCGTGCTGCCGCTTTCCGATTTCATCAGGTCGAGCAGGTCGTAGGCCTTGATCGGCTTGCCCGCTGCCGCCACCAGCCCGAGGACCTGCGCGCGCAACGGTGTCAGGCGAAGCCCGCGAGTGCCACAGGCTTGCTCGACCGCGTGCACGTAGGCGCGCGCGTCGTGCACATGGTGCTTGGGATCGGTACACGGATCCACCCCGGTCGAGACGTGGTCGTGCGCATGCTTCGGCTTTGCCATGTCCACTAGGTTGGGCCCTGGCACCGGGTGTTTCAAGCGCTGCGCGCCTCGATCATGGCCAGCGCTGCATCGATTCGCGCCAGCGCCTGGTCGCGGCCGGCCAGGAACACCGTATGTTCGATGGACGGCGACACCTGGGTGCCGGTGATGGCGACGCGCAGCGGCTGCGCGATCTTGCCCAGTCCAACGCCCAGTGTCTCGCCAGTCGCCGCGAGGGCCTCATGCACGGCCTGCGCCGACCAGTCCGATAGCGTCTCCAGCTTCCCTCGAATCGTTGCCAACGGCAGTTTCGCCGCCGCAACCAGATGCTTGGCCACGGCGGCCTCGTCGTACATCGTCAACGGCAAATACCAGACCGCCGCACGCGCCGCCATGTCCTTCAACGTCTGTACGCGGTCACGCAAGGCCAGCACCACGTCCGCGGGCGCTGGGCCCTTTGCCAGATCGTAGCCGGCGGCTTGCAGATGCCAGAGCAGGTGCTCGCCGACATCCGCCGGGTCGTCACTCTTGAGGTAATGCTGGTTGAGCCAGGAAAGTTTTTCGACATCGAAGCGCGACGCGGACTGGTTGACGTCCTCGATGCGGAACAGCTTGGTCATTTCTTCGCGGCTGAAGATTTCCTGGTCGCCATGCGACCAGCCCAGGCGCACCAGGTAATTGAGCAGCGCGTGCGGCAGGAAGCCGTCGTCGCGATACTGCATCACGCTGACCGCGCCATGGCGCTTCGACAGCTTGGCGCCGTCGGGGCCGAGGATCATCGGCATGTGCGCGAAGTGCGGGACCGTCGCCCCGAGCGCGTTGTAGATGTTGACCTGGCGCGGCGTGTTATTGACATGGTCGTCGCCACGGATCACGTCGGTGATGCCCATGTCGATGTCGTCGATGACGACAGCGAAGTTGTAGGTCGGGAAGCCGTCCGAACGGAAGATGACCAGGTCGTCGAGTTCGGTATTGCTCCACTCGATGCGGCCCTTGATCTTGTCCTCGAACACGACCGTGCCGGTCGGCGGATTCTTGAACCGGATGACCCGATTCGGGTCTTCGCGGAAAGGCGCGCCCAGGTCGCGGTAGTGGCCGTTGTAGCGTGGCTTTTCCTTGGCAGCCAACGCGGCATCGCGCATGGCCTCGAGTTCCTCGCGGGTCTCGTAGGCGTAATAGGCCAGGCCGTCGGCGATCATTTTTTCCGCGACTTCGCGGTAACGATCCAGGCGGTCGGTCTGGTAGATCGGACCCTCGTCGTATTCCAGGCCGAGCCAATCCATCGCATCCAGGATGGCCTGGACGTTTTCCTGGGTGGACCGTTCGCGATCGGTATCCTCGACCCGCAGGATGAACTTGCCGCCGCGCTGGCGCGCTTCCAGGTAGCAGTACAGCGCCGTGCGGGCGCCGCCGATATGCAGGAAGCCGGTGGGACTGGGAGCGAATCGGGTGCGGTAGGTCATCGGGGAAGGCTCGGCAATGCTTGACCGGTCATTTTACCGGAGCCCTCGCTGCCCTGCCCGGCTACTTCACCGTGATCGTGATCCGCTTCGACAGCACCGGGGGCTGGTGCGGGATGTGGTTGGCGTCGCCCAGCACCAGTTGCAGGGTGTGCTTTCCCGGGGCGAGGACCACGGTGGCCTCGGTCTGGCCCTTGCCGAAGTGCAGGTGCTTGTCGTCCTTGGGCAGCGGCATGTCCAGCGCCGGCTGCGGCGAATCGATGATCAGGTGATGGTGTCCCGTACCTTCAGCCACGATGCCGGCCGGCGCGACGCCCATTTCCTGCAGTCCGAATCGCACCGTCACCGGCCCCTTCAGCACCTGGCCGTCGCTGGGGCTGATGAAATACAGGCGCGCCTTGGCCGGGGAAGCCGTCCGGGGCAAGTCAACGGCCGCCGCCTGGGGCAGCACGGCCAGTGCCAGGGCAAATGCAAACGCGACGTGCCGGACCATCGGATTCTCCTCGTTTCGGGAACGCCACCTTACTACCGCGCGAGATTCCTGGCACGCGGCCCGTCGCCGCGCACTTCGGCTGGTAAAATGACGGTATGAAGACTTTTGCGTTCACCTCCGCCTTCCTGCTGATTGCCGCCCTCGTGGGCTCGCCCGCCCTTGCGCAGACCCAGAGCAGCGCGGTCGCGCTGCCCGACCAGGTCCCGGACCAGCCCGCAGCCGTGGCAGGTCCGCGCGTATTGCTGGAAACGAGCATGGGCCGGATCGTGGTGGAGCTGTATCCGGAAAAATCCCCGCGCACGGTCTCCAATTTCCTCTCCTACGTTCGCGACGGCCATTACAACGGCACCGTCTTCCACCGCGTCATTTCCGACTTGCTGGTGCAGGGCGGCGGCTACACGCCGGACCTGGAGATCAAGCCTGAGCGCGCCGGCATTCCCAATGAAGCCAACAACGGCCTGTCCAACCTGCGCGGCACCATCAGCGCGGCGCGCCGCCCGGGTGACAAGGATTCGGCGCGCGCCCAGTTCTTCATCAACACCGTGGACAACCGCCAGTTCGATTTCCGCAACGACAGCACGCCAGCCCTGACCGGATATTGCGTGTTCGGACGTGTAGTGGAAGGCATGGACGTCATAGACAAGATCCGCCTGGTCCCCACTGCCGCGCGCGCACCCTTGCCGGGTGACGTCCCGGTAAGCCCGGTCGTGGTCGAGCGCGCCGCCGTCCTCGAACCCTGATCGTGTCGATCCTCTTCGTCTCCGACCTGCATCTGGATCCGTCGCGCCCCGCGATCACGATGCAGTTCCTGCATTTCCTGCGCACGCAGGCCCGCCGGGCCGAAGCGCTGTACATCCTGGGCGACCTGTTCGAGGCCTGGATTGGCGACGATGAGGACAGCGAACTGGCCAAGGCCGTGCGGGCAGGCCTGCGCGAACTCACCGACTCCGGCGTTCCCGTCTACGTGATGCGCGGCAATCGCGATTTCCTGCTGGGCCCGGCGTTTGCTGCGGCAACCGGCGCAACGCTGCTGCCAGACCCTTGCGTGGTGATGCTGGAAGGCGAGCCGACCTTGCTGATGCACGGTGACCTCCTGTGCAGCGACGACACGGCCTACCTCGCCTTCCGACGCGAGACTCGCCAACCACAGTGGCGCGAGCGTTTCCTTGACCAGACACTCGAAGCCCGCCGGGAATTCGCCGACAAGGCGCGCGAAGCCAGTCGCGGCCACCAGCAGGGCCTGCGCGACGAAGGCAAACTCGAGGCGATTACCGACGTCAACCAGGCCACCGTGGAAGCGGCACTCGAACGCCACGGCGTGCGGCGCATGATCCACGGCCACACCCACCGGCCCGCCATCCATTCACTGCAATCGAACGGGCACACGGCGCAACGGATCGTGTTGGGCGACTGGTATCAGCAAGGCTCCGTGCTGCGCATGACAGCGGACGGGCTGGAGCTTTCCGCGCTCTAGGCCTCAGGGGTTTTCGTAACGCGCCGCGTCAAATCCGGACACCTCGAACACCAGCGATGAAGCGCTGCCACTGCCTTTGGGCAACTGGATCCGCACTTCGCGCGCGTCCGACATCTGCTTGATGAAACGCGCCTCGTCCTCGATGAACAAGGCCGGGCCCTTGCCCGAATCCGCCTGCTTGCCGGCGAAGGATTGCACCGCAGCGCCGTCGAAACTGATGTCCATCCGGCAAGGCGGGCCGCATTGGAATTTCGACTGTGCGAACAGCAAGTACGAGCTTCGTCCCCATTCCGGATGGTCGCGCAATACCAGTTGCGCATCAGGCTGGATGGCCAGTTCGCCCTCTTCCACCACCGGCGTGCGGCTGTAGATGGTTGCGGTGCGCTGCATTCCCTTGCCCTTCGCCACGGCCTGGTAATCCCACAGGTCGCGCAAGCGCCGCACATCGCGCTGCTGGTCGGCCTGCTTGCGCACCGCGTCCAGCGTTGGCGCCAGCTTGGCTGCGAATTCGCTGCTTGGGAAGGCGGCACGCAAGGTATCGGCATGGGCTTCCGCCACTTCCCAGTTCTTTTCCTTGCTCGCGCTTTCGTAGGCGCTGAGCATTTCCGCAGCGCGCGCCTGATCGGCAACCGATAGCTCGCCTTCGGTATCCGCGTCCTGCGCGCAACCGACGGCAAGGATGAGTGACAAAAGAATCGTCGAGGCTAAGCTGAACTTCATGGCATGGAATCCGCCAGGCTGGCGATCAGCCGAAGTTCCTCATCGCCAAATCCCGCCTCGCGTCGCGCAGGCAGGTTGAACGGGCCGCGAATCGAGCCCTTTCCCACGCCACGGATGAGGTCGATGAACGTCGTATCGGGATCGAGTTGCCCGCGCTCGCAGCACCAGGCAAACCAATGGCTGCCAATGGCCACGTGCCGCACTTCTTCGGCCAGGATGATCTCCAGGATGTCGGCGGACCGGTCATCGCCCAGCGCGCGCAGGCGCTTGATCATGCCCGGCGTCACGTCCAGCCCACGCGCCTCCAGCACGCGTGGCACCAAGGCCATTCGTGCGAGCACGGACCCGGCCGTACGCTCGGCCATCGCCCACAGGCCATCATGCGCATCGAAGCCGCCGTAGCGGTGGCCGAGTTCCTCCAGGCGCGCCGACAGCAGGCTGAAATGCCGCGCCTCGTCCACCGCCACGCTGATCCAGTCTGCAATGAATTGCTCCGGCATGGCGCGAAAGCGATAGGCGGCATCGAGCGCCAGGTTGATCGCGTTGAATTCGATGTGAGTGACCGCGTGCAACAACGCGGCGCGGCCGTCCACGCTGCCCAGGCCGCGTTGCGGCAGGTCGCGCGGCGATACCAATTGCGGAAGAGCGGGACGGCCAGGCCTTTCCAGCGAGACGGGGGCGCCGTCGTCGCTGCGGTCCATCGATTCGAAACTGGCCGCCAGGGCATTGACGCGATCGATCTTTTCGCCCGGGTCGCTGGCCTCGATGCAACGCCGCAACGCGTCGTAAATGTTTCCCGCGCCGCTCACCGCAGGCGACTCACGACGCGCGACGCTTGAGCTTGGACTCGTCATTGCGCGCCTGCTGCAGGCTTTCCAGGTAACCGGGCTCGACGCCCGTCACGTATTCGCCGTTGAAGCACGACGAATCGAAATTCGACAACTTGTGCTTGGGCCCGGACACCGCTTCTTCCAGATCGGCCAGGTCCTGGTAGATAAGCCAGTCACAGCCCAGCAGTTCCTGGATTTCCTGTTCGCTGCGGCCATGCGCCACCAGTTCGCTGGCGGCCGGCATGTCGATGCCGTACACATTGGGGAAGCGCACCGGCGGCGCGGCCGAGGCCAGGTAAACCTTGCGCGCACCGGCGTCACGCGCCATCTGGATGATTTGCTGCGAGGTGGTACCGCGAACGATCGAATCATCCACCAGCAACACGACGCGCCCCTTGAATTCCAGCGGAATGGGATTGAGCTTGCGGCGCACGGACTTCACCCGCTGGCCTTGCCCCGGCATGATGAAGGTGCGGCCGATATAGCGGTTCTTGATGAAGCCTTCGCGGTACTTCACGCCAAGCAGGCTGGCGATTTCCAGCGCCGCGTCGCGCGAGGTATCGGGAATCGGGATCACCGTGTCGATGTCGTGGTCGGGGCGCAGGCGCAGGATTTTTTCGCCCAGCTTCACGCCCATGCGCATGCGCGCCTTGTGCACCGAGACATCGTCCATCATCGAATCGGGCCGCGCGAAATACACGTATTCGAAAATGCAGGGCGTGTGCAGCGCCGGCGGCGCGCAGACTTCGGCGTGCAGTTCGCCGCGTGAGGTGATCACCACGGCCTCGCCCGGCGCAACGTCTCGCACGCGGGCAAAGCCGAGGATGTCGAGCGCCACCGATTCGGATGCCACCGCGTATTCGACGCCGGACGGCGTTTCGCGCTTGCCCAGCACCAACGGACGGATGCCGTGCGGGTCGCGGAACGCGACCAGGCCCAGGCCCAGCACCAGCCCGACGATGGCATAGCCGCCCTTGCAGCGGCGGTGCACGCCGGCAACGGCGGCGATCGCGGCACGCGGCGTCAGTGCGCCTTGTTCGCGCAGCTCATGCGCGAAGACATTCAGCAGCACTTCGGAATCGGATTCGGTATTGATGTGGCGACGATCCTGTTCAAACACTTCGCGGCGCAGCGCATCCATGTTGATCAGGTTGCCGTTGTGCGCCAGCGCGATGCCGTAGGGCGAGTTCACGTAGAAGGGCTGCGCTTCGTCGGACCCGGCGGAACCTGCGGTGGGATAGCGGCAGTGGCCGATGCCGACGCGCCCGGTCAGCATCTGCATCGGGCCCGGCTGGAATACGTCGCTGACCAGGCCGTTGCCCTTGTGCAGGCGAACCCGGCTGCCATCCACGGTGGCGATGCCGGCTGCATCCTGGCCGCGATGCTGGAGCACGGTCAGCCCGTCGTAAAGCGCCGCCGCAACGTCACTCTGGCCGACGATTCCAATGATGCCGCACATCCGCGTTTCTCCAGTGGATCAGTAGCTGGCGGGCCGCCATCGGCGGCCTGCCTCAGGGATTGGGGACGACGATGCCGCCGGTGCCGAGTTTCGAATTGACCTCGTCACGCAATGTGGTGGCGGCGGCGCGATCTGCAACCGGCCCAACGCGCACGCGGAAGCGCGTGCCATTGGCCGTCTCGATGCGCTGCACGAACGAGCTGAAACCGGCAGTGCGCGCCTTGTCGCGCAGCGCGATGGCGTCTGCTTCCACGCTGGGCGCAGACAGCTGCACGGCAAAGCCCGAGGCGATCGCGGCGGGTGCCGGCGTTGCGCTGGTCGTGGCAACGACGGTCGGCGACTTTGCGGGCGCGGCAACGGGCGCAGGCTGGGTTGCCGGCGTGCTGGAGGCGGCCGGCGCATCGAGCACGATCACCGTGCTGCGAGTGCCTGTGGCCTGGTCGACCCGCAGCCGCGCTGCTTCGGCGGAGGCGCGGGTGGCGAAGGGCCCGACGCGCAGGCGCATGGCGGTGCCGGCGGCCAGTGAAACGCGTTCGGCGATGACCGGCAAGCCCGCGGCGCGGAGCTTGGATGCGAGGGCGTTGGCGTTGATCAGATTGGCGAACGTGCCGACGTTCACGACGTGCCGCCCGGCACCGACGCGTGCGGCTTCTGCGGGTGGAAGCGGCGCTTCCACGACCGCCGGCTTGACCGGAACGGGAGCAACGGGAGTCGCGGTGGCAGGTCTTGGCGCGACGGTGGCGGCATCGCCGTCATCCGATGGACTCGGCGGGGCGACATCGGCTACTGCGGAATCGGGAACGGGCTGTTCGGGTCCGGACGGCGGCGTCGAGCCCGGCGCCATTCCCAACGCGCCGCCCGGGGGCGGGACGGCATCGGGAACCGTCAGCGGCAATTCGCGGGTTTCGAAATCCTGGTTGGGCGTGGCCGGCATGCTGAGCGGCACTTCAGCCGCATCGGGCTCCCGGACGTCCGGCCCTTTCAACAACATGGGCAGGAAGATGATGGCCAGCGCAGCCAGTACGGCGGCGCCGATCAGGCGTTGTTTGAGCGTGGAGTCCATGCGACAACCCGGGCGCGGAGGAGACCCGAATTATACCCCGGCGACCGCCCCGGCATCGGCTCGCATCGCATCGGCCACGGTGTGGAAGGAGCCAAACACCAGCACCCGTTCATCCTGGCCGCTCTGCGCCAGCGCCGCCGACATGGCCTGTGCCACGGACTCGTGGACATGCAGCTTGCCCGGGGCCACCCGCGGCGAAAGTCGCGAGCCGAGTTCCTGCCCGGTCATCCCCCGTGGGCCGGCGTCCGCGATGCCCGCGACATGCCAGCTTTCCAGGTGCGAATCGAGGCGTTCAACCAGGGCTTCGATGTCCTTGTCGCGCAGCGCGCTGAAAACTGCCCGCGTGCGCCGGGGATGCGCCTGCAACCAGGCGGCCACCTGGTCTGCGGCCTGGGGATTGTGGCCGACGTCCAATATGAGTTCCGGGTTATCGCGCAGCACTTGCAGACGTCCGGGAGCGCGCGCCTTGCCAATGCCGCTCGCAATCGCCTTGTTGCTGATGTCCAGCGGAAGCGCGCGCAACGCGGCGATGGCGGCGGCGGCATTTTCGATCTGCGCAGGAGCCGACAGCAGGGGCATGGGCAGGTCGATTTCGTAGCCGGGTTCGCGCCAGGTCCAGCCGTGCGCGCGCATGTCGATCAGGTAATCGGCGTGGGCGCGGATGGCGAAGGCGCCAATTTCATAAGCATGGCGCAATACCGAGGACGGCGGATCGCGCTCGCCCAGCACGCAGGGCTTGCCTGCGCGGAAAATGCCGGCCTTGTCGGCGCCTATCGCTTCGCGGTCGGGGCCCAGGTATTCCTGGTGGTCCAGGTCCACGGTGGTGATCACCGCCACGTCCGCATCAATGATGTTCACCGCGTCGAGCTTGCCGCCCAGCCCGACTTCAAGCACGGCCAGGTCAAGGTTCGACTGTTCGAACACCAGCAACGCCGCAAGTGTTCCGAATTCGAAATAAGTCAGCGGAATTTCCGCGCGCGCGTCCTCGATCCTTTCGAATGCATTGACCAGCGCGGCATCGCTCGCTTCCTCGCCCTGGATCCGGACACGTTCGTTGTAGCGCAACAGATGCGGCGAAGTGAATGCCCCCACGCGCAAGCCCGCCGCCAGCGCGATGGCCTCGATGAAAGCGACGGTGGAACCCTTGCCATTGGTTCCACCGACCGTTATCACCTGCATTCCCGGATGGCCGAGGCCAAGTCGCTGGGCCACGGCCTGGACACGGTCCAGCCCCATCGCGATGGATTGCGGATGGGTCCGCAACTGGTAGTCGAGCCATTCGTCGAGCGACAGCGCCATCGGGACTTCCTTGTACGGACTCTCCCTTGGATTTTACTACAGCGCCCGGTGCACGGCCTCGCCGAACAACGCCGTGTGATGGTTGCAGTCGTTGAGTCGAACCACTTCAAGCAGATCAGCGTTGGGGCCTTCCAGCAGGTTGATGGTGGTGGGCGCCTGGCGGAAAGACCAAAGTCGCGGCAGCGGCAATCCGAGTATCCGGCACAGCAATACGCGGTTCACTGCATCGTGGGCGACGATCAGCAAGGTATCGTCATCGCCCAGCCCTTCCATCGCCCGCACCAATGCCGGCCAGGCGCGATCGAGCACTTGCTGCAGCGATTCGCCGCCCGGCATCTGGACGGTATCCGGCGCTTCACGCCAGGCGCCGAGCCGCTCGGGATCGCGCTCGCGGATTTCACTCGCGAGCAAGCCTTCCCATTCGCCATGCGCGATTTCCTGCAGGTCCGGATCGAGCAGCAAGCTGCCCGCGCGAAGGTCCTGCAATGCCAGTTCCGCCGTCAACTTCGCGCGCAACAGCGGCGACGCCACCGCGCGGGTGATGTGCACATCGCGCAGTCGTTCACCCAGCAGCCTCGCTTGCTGCTCGCCCACCGGCGACAAGGGAATGTCCATCTGTCCCTGGTATCGCCCTTCCGCGTTCCAGCGGGTCTCACCATGTCTTGCCAGCAATATCTTCATGGTTGGCTCACATCATCTCGAGGGAAACGATGCCGGGAATCTTGCGCAGTTCCTGCAACTGCGCACCCGACACCTCGCGGTCCACGGTGATGGCTGCCACGGCTTCGCCATCACCCTTCGCGCCCAGCGAGAAGTTGATGATGTTGACGCCTGCGGCGCCCAACTGCGAGCCAATCTGGCCGATCACGCCGGGCTTGTCTTCGTTGCGCATCAACAGGATGTGCGCACCCGGATCGAAGTCGAGCTCGACGCCGTCAAGCCGCACGACGCGCGGCCCGCGATGCAAGGTCGCTTCGATTTCGCGAACGCCCGCCGCGCCTTCCACGCGGATGCGCAGCAATCGGTCGAATCCGTCGCCGTCGCCACCAAGGGTCTCCGAGACTTCCAGTCCGCGTGCGGCAGCTTCATGCAATGCATTGACGGGCGTGACGCGACCGGATGCCGATCCCAGCATCGCGGCTACCAGCAAGCGGGACAAAGGCCGCGTGTCGAGCGCTTCGGTACGACCCGCATAGGTAATCTGCAACTTGCTCGCTGCGGGCACCAGGCGCGCAGACAACTTGCCAAGCGCCGTCATCAACGGCATCCACGGCCCCACTTCGCGCGCGGCTTCGGCGCTGAGTGGTGGCAGGTTGACGCAGCCGGCAACCGCACCGGTCTTCAGGAAATCAATGATCTGTCGCGCAAGGATGGTGCTGACGGCCTGCTGCGCTTCGCTGGTGGATGCGCCCAGGTGCGGGGTCAGGATCAGCTTCGGGTTGTTGCGCAGCGGCGATTCTTTCTGCAGCGGCTCGGTAACGAAGGTGTCGAGCGCTGCACCGGCCAGGTGGCCCTCTTCCAGCAATCGCAGCAGGGCTTCTTCGTCCACCAGACCGCCACGCGCGGCATTGATCAGGTAACTGCCCTTCTTCATCTGGCGCATCTGCGCCTCGCCGATGAGGTTGGTGGTTTCCTTCGTGCGCGGGATATGCAGCGTGATGATGTCGGCCCAGGCCAGCAACTCGTCGAGCGACTTCATCGGCAGGCTCAGGCGGCTGGCGGCGGATGCGGGCAGGAAGGGATCGAACGCGGCCACTTCCATGCCAACGCCCGCAGCCTTGCGGGCGACGGTCGAGCCAATTCGGCCCAGGCCGATCACGCCGAGGCGCTTTCCTTCGACTTCAAAACCGGTCAGGCCGGCCTTGGGCCACTCGCCTGCCTTCATGCCGGCGTCGGCCTTCGGGATATGGCGCGCCAGCGCGAACAACAACGAGATCGCATGCTCGGCGGCGGCCAGCGTGTTGCCATCGGGCGCATTCATCACGGCGATGCCGCGTTCGGTCGCTGCGTCCACGTCGATGGTATCGACGCCGGCGCCGGCACGACCGATCACCTTCAGGCGGGTCGCCTTGGCGAGTGACGCCGCAGTGACTTGCGTTGCGGACCGAACCAGGACGGCGTCGAAATCTGCGAGCTTTTCGGCGAGCGCTGCGGGGTCCTTGATCGGTTCGCCAGTCTCGACGTACCAGCCAGCATCACGGAACAGGGTCAAACCGTCGGCATGGATGCCGTCGAGTGCAAGGATTCGCATGGGAAGCTCCAGGTGGTTGAAGGGTCGTGGTGCGCCGGAGAATTCACGGACGCGGGGACCCCATGCACGAGGAGATGGCCCTGGATAAGGCCTTTGACTTTCACGTGTTTCACTTGGGCAACCGAAACGAAACCGACTGTTGCGGTGGCCAGGAGACGGGGCGTCATGCGCATGGGAGTCCTGTTACCAACGACACAACGGTAGCACAGAAATATTTGAATAGTCTTCAGCTTTCGCCGGCGACGTTCATCCCGGCAACCTTGCGAATCGGCTGCACCTGCCAGCGCGTCAGCGACCGCCACAGCCATTCCATCGGCCCGTACTGGAAGCGCGCCAGCCACAGCGGGCTCCAGGCCAGCTCCATCGCCCAGATCCCGAGCACCACGTAATACAGCTCGTAGCGCTGCAGCTGCCCGAACCAGCCCAGGCCCAGGCCGGTGAACAGGAACAGACTGATCACGCTCTGCGCCAGGTAGTTGCTGAGCGCCATTCGGCCGGCCGCCGCAAAAGGCGCCAGCAGGCCGCGAAACCAGCCGCTGCGGATGACCAACATCGCCAGCGCGACATGGCCGAGCGTGGTCGGTATGCGACCGAGATCGTAAGTCAATGTCCACGGCAGCATCGCGGCTACCGGGTCGCCCGGGTGGGACAGAACATGGCGGATTTCGAGCGCATTCACCGTCAAGCCGAATCCATAACCCGCCAGCAACAAGGCGAGGTAGGTGCGCGTGCTCCAACCCAGCGTCAAGGCCCCGGATTTGAACAGGGCCATGCCCACCAGCATCATGCCCAGGCATTCCCAAAGGCCCATCATCGCGAAGAATTCGGTTTCGAAATGCCAGACGTGGTTGCGCACCCGGTAGGCTGCGGTCTGATAGCCGCCGCGCATCTGCCGGTTCGCTTTTTCGACCTGCGCCATGTCGGGCTTCACCTCCTTGAAGCTGTCCCGATAGTCCTCGAGCGTCGCTTCCTCCCTCTTGCTCAGCGCCTGCCCTGCCTTCTCTTTTTCGATAAGCGCGGGAGCCTGCGCGTGCGCGCCTGCAAGCGCCTGGTAGTCTCGGATGCCCACGATCGGCTGGATGCAAAGCAGCAAGGCAGCCCACAACAGCAACTTGCGGACAGGCAAGTTCCTGAAGACGAACAGGAACAGGGCAGCGAGCCCATAGAAATAGAGGATGTCGCCCTGCCACAACAGGATCCACGCGTTGAACAGGCCGAATACCCAAAGCCACAAGTTGCGGCGGAAATACAGGTCGGCCATGCGCAGGCCGAGTCCAGCCTTCTCCAGCCGCGAGGTGTAAAGGATGACGCCAGCCCCGAACAGCAGGGTGAACAGGCCGCGCATCGTGCCCTCGAAGTAGAACATCTCGGCCAACCAGGCCCAGTGATTGAGTCCGTCCGCGCCGCCAACCTCGGCGGTTGCACTGGTGTAGGCCGGGCCGGTCAGGCCGAAGCCCAGGATATTCATCAGGAGGATTCCCAACACGGCGAACCCGCGGATGACGTCGAGCGCGAAAATTCGCTCGGCAGGTGACGTCGGCGGAGCAACAGCAGCCACTCCGGCGCCGAGCGCCGAGTTCGCGGATTCCATCCATTTCCCCTTGCAAGCCAAAGGCTTGTGACGAGCCGTCGCCTTGAACGACCGCTTCCCGCCCCTATTAACGGATTAAGCCATGACCAACGGCCTATCCCCCGTTCACCCCGAATGTCATACGCTCGCGCGCCTGCCCCGCATTCCCGCGGCAGTCTTCGTGAACCTTGAGACTAATGCCCTGCGGGGCCTGGAGCCTGATGTGACCCTTTCCACCCTGAAACACCTGACGCTTGCGCTGGCCGTTGCCGCCGCGCTCAGCGCCTGCCAAAAGGCCGAGCCGGCCCCGGCCGCTGCGGCTGCTGCCGCGGAAACCCCGAAACTGGTTATCGATGAGTCCAAGCTGCCGGCCCTGCCGCGCTTCACCCTCGCCGACCTGGATCCCAATTCGCCGATCTGCCAGGACCTCAACGCGCACGTCAACGGCAAGTGGCTCGCAGCCAATCCGATTCCCGACGACAAGACCGCCTGGGGCAATTTCAACATCCTGCGCGACCGTTCCCTGTTCGTACAGCAGCAAATCGTTGAACACGCCGCGGCCGCCAAGAATGCGCCCGGCAGCAACGAACAGAAGCTGGGCGACCTCTATCGCCTCGGCCTGGACGAAGCCAAGCTCAACGCCGACGGCATTGCCCCGCTGAAGCCAACACTCGCCAAGATCGACGCGCTCGCCGACGGCGCAGCCGTTGCGCAGTACCTGCAGGACTCGTTCGCGCACGGCGACCAGTTCGTGTTCAACTTCTTCGCTGGCGAAGATTTCAAGAACGCCAGCCAGGTCATCGCCTATGCCAGCGAAGGCGGCCTGTCGCTGCCCGAGCGCGCGTATTACCTGGAAGACCAGCACAAGGAAATCCGCAACGCATTCCTCGCACACGTCGAGCGCATGCTGGTGCTCGGTGGCGTGGAAGCCGCTGCAGCCAAGACCCAGGCGCAGTCCGTGCTCGATTTTGAAACGCGCCTGGCCAAGGCCTCGCTGACGCCGATCCAGGGTCGCGACCCGAAGAACCAGTACAACTACGTGACTCTGGCCGACGCCGACAAAGCCACGCCGAACTTCTCGTGGTCCAGGATGCTGGCTGCCGAAGGCATCACCGGCGTTGAAGGCTTCTCGTTGAGCCAGCCGAAGTTCTTCGCCGAGTTCAACAGCATGCTGGCCGACGTGCCCGCTGCGAACTGGCAGGCCTACCTGCGCTACCACGCGCTCAATGACGCAGCCCCGTTCCTGTCGGACGCGGTCAACGACGAGCGTTTCGCGTTCTACGGCAAAACCCTCAGCGGCCAGCCGTCGGAACAGCCGCGCTGGAAGCGCGTGCTCGGCACGATCAACGGCAACCTCGGCGAAGCTTTGGGCCAGTTGTACGTGCAGCAGGCTTTCCCGGAAGAGTCGAAGCTCGCGATGCAGGCGCTGGTTGCCAACCTTCGCGGCGCGCTGAAGGCACGCCTGGAAACGCTGGAATGGATGAGCCCGGAAACCAAGGCCAAGGCGCAGGAAAAACTGTCCACCTTCAACCCGATGATCGGTTACCCGGACAAGTGGCGTGACTACTCGGGCCTGGCCATCAATGCCGGTGAAAGCTACTACGCCAACGTGATGGCGGCTGCAGCGTTCGAAAACGCCTTCCAGATGGCCAAGGTCGGCAAGCCGGTGGATCGCCAGGAATGGGGCATGACCCCGCAGACGGTGAACGCCTACTACAACCCGCTCAAGAACGAGATCGTGTTCCCGGCCGCCATCCTGCAGCCGCCCTTCTTCGACGTGAATGCCGATCCTGCGTTGAACTACGGCGGCATCGGCGCGGTCATCGGCCATGAAATCATGCACGGCTTCGATGACCAGGGCAGCCAGTTCGACGCCAAGGGCAACAATGCCAACTGGTGGACGGATGCCGACAAGTCGGCGTTCAAGGAACGTACCAGCAAGCTGGTCAAGCAGTTCGACGACTACGTGGCCATCGACAACCTGCATGTGAAGGGCGAACTGACGCTTGGCGAGAACATCGGCGACCTGAGCGGCATCACCATCGCCTACGACGCCTTGCAGCGCGATTTGATGGACAAGAAGGTTGCACTGATCGACGGCTTCAGCCAGGACCAGCGCTTCTTCCTGAACTTCGCCACCATCTGGCGCAACAACATGCGTCCGGAAACGCTGAAGGTGAGGCTCAACACCGATCCGCATTCCCCGGCCATGTTCCGTGCCAACGGCGCGCCGTCGAACATGGATCAGTTCGCCGAAGCCTTCCAGTGCAAGCCTGGCGATGCCATGGTTCGCAGCGGTGACAAGAAGGTCGTGATCTGGTAATTAATTGATTGCCCGGCAAGACAAGCGACGGCCCGGGTAACCGGGCCGTCTTTTTTTGTGCGCGCTTCAAGCCTAAGCGCAAGCTGAACTGCCGGTTCGCGGCTGAATCCGGACTAATCCTCGCCGTCCCGGGACGGTATCATCAGGGACTAGCTTTCAAGGATGGAATGTTTTGACTGGCGCTGACATGCTCGAATTCAGACCTGGACAACGTTGGTTCAGCAGCGCCGAACCCGAACTCGGCCTCGGCACCGTGCTGCGGCTCGCCGGTCGCCAGGTCCAGATCGTCTTCACCGGATCGGGCATGTTGCGCCACTACGCAGTCGGCAGCGCTCCATTGTTGCGTGCCGCCTTTCGTCCGGGCGACCGCGTGCAAGTGGACGGGATCGGCAAGATCATCGAACGCTTCGAGGTGGACGGCGGCCTGATCCGTTATTTCTGCGGCGCCGATTGTTTCGCCGAAGGCGAACTCGATGCCGAACAACCCGTCTCGCAAGCCGATGCCCGCCTGTTGGCGGGTCGCCTTGATCGCAACGACCGCTTCGAATTGCGTCGTGAAATGCTCGACCGGCGCGCCAAGGCGCGTGCGCATCCCGCATGGGGCGTGCTGGGCGCGCGCATCGACCTGATTCCGCACCAGTTGCGCGTGGCCGAAGTGGCCGCAGGCCGCCGCATTCCCCGCCTGTTGCTGGCCGATGAAGTCGGCCTGGGCAAGACCATCGAAGCGTGCCTGGTCACCTCGCAGTTGATCGCCAGCGGTCGCGCCCAGCGCGTGCTGGTGTTGCTGCCCGAAAGCCTGGTCAACCAGTGGTTCGTCGAACTGCTGCGTCGCTTCAACCTGCCCTTCGCCATCTACGACGAAGAACGTTGCGAGTCGCTGGAGATGGATGCGCCACGCAGCAACGGCAGCGGACGCAATCCCTTCGACGACGAACAATTGGTGATTGCCTCGGTGGACTGGCTGGCCAGCCACGAACGCCGCGCGCAGCAGGCGTTGGAAGCCAACTGGGACCTGCTACTGGTGGATGAGGCGCACCACCTGACCTGGAGCCAGGAGGCGAGCAGCGCGTCCTACCAACTGGTTGAATCCCTCGCCGCGCAGACACCCGCACTCCTGTTGCTGACCGCCACGCCGGAACAACTTGGGTTGGGCGGCCATTTCGCGCGCCTGCGCCTGCTCGATCCGGCGCGTTACACCAGTCTTCCGGATTTTGTCGAAGAACAACGCAAGTACGTCGCATTGTCGGCGTTGGCGGAACGCCTGTTGGCCAGCGAAGGCCTGACCGCAGGCGACATCGAAACGCTCGCGCCGTTCTTCCCCGAACAGGGCGACGCGCTGGCGCACCGCCTGGCCCGAATCGCGGAAGGCGACGAGCAGGCGCGCGACGGCCTGCTGTCCGACCTGATCGATCGTCACGGCACCGGCCGCGTGATGATCCGCAACCGCCGCGCCGCCGTGGGCGGATTCCCGCAGCGCATCGCGCACGTGGACTTGTTGCCCGAAGGCGAAGAGATGTCGCTGTCGGGCCGATTACGCGCGGAGTTCGACCACGACCTGGGCGATCTGGAAGACGAGCCCGAACACGACTACAAGAACGATCCGCGAACCGACTGGCTGCTGGCCAAGCTCGACCAGGTCGCGCCGGCCAAGGCCCTTCTGTTGTGCCGCACCCGCGCCAAGGTGCAGGCCCTGGAAGAGGCCCTGCGCCTTCGCAGCGGCCTGCCGGTGGCACGTTTCCACGAAGACATGAACCTGTTGCAGCGCGATCGCAACGCCGCCTACTTCGCCGACCCGGAAGGCGCGCGCCTTCTCATCGCCTCCGAAATCGGCGCTGAAGGCCGCAACTTCCAGTTCGCGCAGCACCTCATCTTCTGGGACCTGCCCTTCCATCCGGACATGCTGGAACAACGCATCGGTCGCCTCGACCGCATCGGCCAGCGTGGCGAAGTCCACCTGCATGTCGCTGCCGTCGCCGGCAGTCCGCAGGAAGTGCTGATGCGCTGGATGCACGAAGGCCTCGAAGCCTTCACGCACGTAGTCGCCGACGGCCGCGAGCTGCTGCGTCGCTTTGGCGAGGAACTGCTGCAACTGGTCGGCCAGGACGTGGACGCGCGCGACGCGGGCCTCGACGACATGATCCGGCGCACGCGCACCACCCATGCCGAAATCGCCGCGTTGATCGCATCGGGCCGCGACCGCTTGCTTGAACTCGGTAGTCGCCGCGGCACCGCCGAAGGCGAACTGCTTTCCTCATTGCAGCACGACGACCTCGACCAGAGCCACGACGATTACCCGCTGCGCCTGCTGGAGGCATTTGGCATCCACGGCGAGGCGCTGGGCCCGCAGCTGTGGCTGCTCGACCCCGAATACCTGACCACGGAAGGCTTCGAGGAATTCAAGGCGGGCCCGCGCTCGGCAACCTTCGACCGCGCCACCGCACTGGCTCGCGACGACTTGCTCTATCTTCGCGCCGACCATCCGCTGCTGCTGTCGGCGCAGGAAATGCTGGCCTCCGGCGAAACCGGCAATGCCGCGTTCCTGGTGGACGACAGCCTGCCGCCGCGCACCGCGATCCTCGAGGCCGTGTTCGTGCTCGAATGCGTCGCCCATCGCCGATTGAATGTCGAACGCTTCCTGCCGCCCTTGCCGGTTACGGTCGCCATAGACAGCAAGCTGCAGCATCGCGTGGACTTCGCGCCGAACGAGCGCGCCAGCGTCCGTGCCGGCGACCGACAGTACGATATTTCACCGATGCGAAAAGTGCTCGCCGCGCTGGTTCCGCCGATGCTCGAACAGGCGCGCATCCAGGGCGACATCCAGTGCGCGGCGCATGCGCAGCAGGCGCTGGAACGGGCCTCGGCCATGCTCGATGCAGAGGTCCTTCGCATCGAGGCGCTGGCGCAGATCAATCCGTCGGTTCGGCCCCAGGAAATCCAGGCGCTGCGCGACGAACGCGACCAGTTGCTGGCGGTATTGCCCAACGCGCGCCCCCGACTCGACTCGATCCGCCTGGTTACCAGCGCGGATTTCCTGTCGCTGCGCCGCTGAGGCGCGGCGCGCGCACCTGGACTAAAGCGAAGCTCAGCGAACCAGTCGCGGACCCGGTGGGCGCTTCTTCGTGAACGGTGGCAGTCCGCGCCAGTAGCGCAGCAACAACCATCCGAACAACATGCCGCCCAGGTGCGCGAAGTGGGCGATGCCCTGCATCGTGCCGGTCACGCCGGCCACCAATGAAATCACGCCGAATACGATGACCAGCGTGCGCGCAGACATCGGAATGGGCGGGATGATCAGCATCACCCGCTCACGCGGGAACATCAGTCCGTAGGCCAGCAGCACACCGTAGATGCCACCTGATGCGCCTACCGTCGGGAACACGCCGCCGCCGTAATTCATCATGACGGTCACGACGACCAACTGGCACAGGCCAGCGCCGATCATGCAGGTGAAGAAGAACTGCGTGAATTTGCGCGAACCGAGCGTCATCTCGACGCGCGCGCCGAACTGGTACAGCGCGATGCCGTTGAAAAGGATGTGGAAGAAATCGCCGTGCAGGAATCCGTAGCTGACCAGTTGCCAGGGCTGGAAGCCCACGTTCACCGGAAGCCCGTCTGCGCCCATGCCCGCGTAAAATTCTCCCCAGGGCCAGAGCGCAAACCAGTAGCGCATGACTTCCTGGCCGATCATCGCCTGCAGTCCGAACCCGACGGCCATGGCGATGAGCAGGTACTTGGTGACCGGCGGCAGGGGATTCACGGCAATGGGACTCCAGGTTCGACGCGCAATGATAGCGCCTGCCACGCGGCGCCCGACTCATGATGCCGCTTCAACGCCCCGGCGGCGCCCAGAGTATTTCATCCAGCGTTGCCGCCGCCTTCAGGCCCTTCACCCGGCCGTTGCGCACGTCCACGCCTTCGGCCCGCAAGCGCTGCTGCTGCTCGCTGAAATTCGGATGGTCTTCAGGAAATGCGATGCGGCCGTCCGAGCGCAGGATACGGTGCCAGGGCAGCTTGGGATCGTCATTGCCTGACAACAGGCGCGCCACCATGCGCGCGCGGCCGGGCAGCCCGGCGCGGCGCGCGATTTCGCCATAACCGGCCACTTCCCCGCGCGGAACGGCCCGGATAGCGGCAAGAATTCGATCAGCGGCAGACTTTCCGGGCATGGCGGTTTAGGATACGACACACGACGGCAGGATACCCATGCAGAATTTCGAACAAATCCGCAGCGCCATCCAGGGCGACTACAAGATCACCGCACGCGAACCCTACATGGTCTGCGTCGAACTCTCGCTCGACAAGGGGCGTCGCCACCAGAGCATCTTCCTGGCTGAGATCGAGGACGACGACGGCCGCAAGTTCCTGCGCGTCAGCACCGTCATCGCACCGATGACCGGCCTGGATGCGCGCCGCATGCTCGCCTTCAACTGGCAGAGCCGCGTTGGCTACATGGCTGTTGGCGAACTCGATTCCGTGCCCTACCTGCAGCTTTGCGAGAACCGTCCGTACGACACCCTCTCGCCTGCCGAGGTGGACCGATTGATCCTCGAGATCGGCGGCGTTGGCGACAATCTCGAGCGCGTACTTTCCGCCGGTGGCGACCTGCTTTAATCGTGTGGGAGCGGCCTCGGCCGCGATGAATTACGCGAAACCGTAGTTCTTCAGCAGCCTTACCAGGCCCCAGGCGATTCCGCCGGCTGCCGGGATGGTCAGGATCCACGCCCACAGGATTCGCTCGATCACGGTCAGCTTGACCGTGTGCGGATTCTTCGCGAAGCCCACGCCCATGATCGCGGTCGAGATGCTGTGCGTGGTGGACACCGGCATGCCGAAGTGCGCAGCCAGTGCCAGGATCGATGCAGAACTCGTCTCCGCGGCGAAGCCGTTGATCGGATGCAATTTCACCATCTTGTGACCCAGGGTCTTGATGATGCGCCAGCCGCCCATTGCCGTGCCGGCCGCCATCACCACGCCGCAGGTCACGATGATCCAGCTGTCGATGCCATCCTTGCCGCCGTCCGGATGCAGGAAGTCCAGCCACGACGGCAATGAGTCCAGCGTTCCCGACGCCTGCGCGCCGAAGACCGCCAGGGCGATGATGCCCATCGTTTTTTGCGCATCATTCATGCCGTGGGCCAGGCCCATGTAGGCCGCGCTGCCGATTTGCGCCTTGCCGAACAGCGCATTGACCCAGCGTGGGCGCGAGATGCGGCCCAGCCAGCCGCCGGCGTTGTTCATGCTGCTGATGATCGCCATCAACAGACCCATGATCAGCACGCCGAGCATGAAGCCCGCAACCGGCGAAGAAATCATCGGAACTACCACTTTCCAGAAGATGCCGGAATTCTTGCCGAAATTTTCACCGGCGCGCGCCCAGATCAAGGCATGCCAGTTATTGTCCGCCGCGGCAACGGCGGCGCCGCACAGGCCGCCGATCAGCGCATGGCTTGATGACGACGGCAGGCCGCGCCACCAGGTGATCAGGTTCCAGATGATGGCGCCGACCAGCGCGCAGATCAGCACCTGCGAGGTGACGATCACCACGTCCGTGTCCACCAGGCCCGAGGCGATGGTCTTGGCCACTGCCGTGCCGAGGAAGGCGCCGATCAGGTTCGTCACCGCCGCCAGCATCACGGCCTGCGTCGGCGTCAGCACCTTGGTGGCGACCACGGTCGCGATCGAATTGGCCGTGTCGTGGAAGCCGTTGATGAATTCGAACACCAACGCCGTCACGATGACGAGCAGGAGCAAGGTAAGCACGGGCTTGCTCCTAGGAGTTCTTCAGCACGACCTGGTGCACCACGTTGCCGGCATCGCGGCAGCGGTCGATGGCTTTTTCCAGAAGCTCGAACAGGTCTTTCAGGATCAGGTAGCGCATCGGGTCGGTTTCGAGTGCGTAAGTGTCGCGGTACAGCTCGAGGATCAGGCGGTCCGCCTCGGCCTCGATCGCCTGCATCTTGTCGTTCAGCGCCTTGCTGGTATCGGGGTTCATGCCCTTGCGCAGCAGGCCGATCATTTCCTCGATGACTTCGGCGGCGCGCTCGAGCATGTTCGCGCGCGAGATGAAGTCCACGTCGCCCAGCCGCTCGGCCGCCAGCGTGTAGCGCTCGGCGAACTTCTCGACGATCTTCGGGATCTTGTACAGGGCGCTCGACAGGGCATCGATGTCCTCGCGCTCAAGCGCGGTCACGAACGTATTCACCAGCTCATGGCTGATCTGCGCGGCCAGGTTCTTCTCGCGCTGGCGGGCCAGCTTGAACTTCTCGAGCGACCGTTGCGCCGGGGCAGCGGACAGCAGCTCCACCAGGGCCCGGGTGCTTTCCCGCGCCGCGGCAGCGCTTGCCTCGAGCAGCCCGTAGAACTTGTCGCCCTTGCCGAAGATGGTCTGGAGAGAAAACATGACGGGTCCTGTGGGGTTGCGGGGCAATAAGTCACAAATGTTACACCGGACAGCCCCGCAAACCGACCAATTCGGGCCGGTCACCGGCCTGGCATGGCCCACCGTGTATCCTTGACAGCTGATCCATGACGGAATTTTCGCGAACCATGGCTGCCCCGCTCCCGAGGCTCGCCCTCCTGCTGGCTGCCCTCCTGCCCTTGCCAGCGCTGGCGGGCGAGGCTGCCGCACCGCCAAACATGGGGCTGACCAGCCACCCTGTCGGGCTCGCCGCCCTGGTCATCTTCGTGATGGCCTACGTGCTCGTCGTGTTGGAAGAGAAGCTGCACCTGCGCAAGTCCAAGCCGGTGATGGTTGCCGCCGCGCTGATCTGGGGCCTGATCGCCTGGCAGGCCGAGACCTCCACGTCCCTTCCCACCGGCTTTGCCGCGGAAGCGTTCCGGCACATCTTCCTGGAATTCTGCGAGCTGTTCTTCTTCCTGATCGTCGCGATGAGCTTCGTCGGCGCGATCGGCGAGCGCAATGTCTTCGAGGCGATGCGCGCCGAACTGGTCAGCCGGACCTTCAGTTACCGGTCGCTGTTTTGGCTTACCGGCATCATTTCGTTCTTCATGTCGGCCCTGCTCGACAACCTGACCACCTCGCTGATCATGTCCGGCGTGATCCTGGCCGTCGGTTCGGGCAATGTCCGCTTCATCACTTTGGCCTTCATCAACCTCGTGGTCGCGGCCAATGCCGGCGGCGCGTGGAGCGCGTTTGGCGACATCACCACGCTGATGGTGTGGCAGGCGCACAAGGTCGAGTTCTTCGAGTTCTTCCGCATTTTCGTGCCCTCGGTCGTGAACTGGATCGTGCCGGCGGCCATCATGTCCTTCGCCATTCCCACCGGCCGCCCGCAAGGCGGCGTTGACAATGCCGACGTGAAATACGGTGGCTGGACAATCTGCGTGCTCTTTGCGGTCACCATCGCCATCACCGTAGCGGGCAAGCAGTTCCTGCACATGCCACCGGTGTTCGGGATGATGGCCGGGCTTGGGCTGCTGAAGGTGCAGGGTTATCGCATCCGCAGGCACGAAAAGCGCGTACTCGCCGGCGCCAATTCTGGCGAACCGTACAACGTGTTCACCATCATCGCCCGCGCCGAGTGGGACACGCTGTTGTTCTTCTACGGCGTGCTGGTTTGCGTGGGCGGCCTGGCGACGATGGGCTTCATGCAGTTGGCGTCCGAACACATGTACGGCAGCCTTGGGTTCACCTGGGCGAATGTTTCGATGGGCGTGCTTTCGGCGATCGTGGACAATATCCCCATCATGTATGCCGTCCTGCAGATGGCGCCGCCGATGGACCACGGCCAGTGGTTGCTGATAACCCTGACCTGCGGCGTCGGCGGCAGCCTGCTGTCGGTCGGATCGGCCGCCGGCGTGGCGCTGATGGGTGTCTCCCAGGGCCAGTACACCTTTTTCGGGCATCTCAAATGGACCTGGGCCATCGCGCTGGGCTACATCGCCAGTATCCTTGTCCACTTGTGGGTAAACGCCGAGCATTTCGGCGGCGCCCTGAGCGGATGACATGAGCGAAATCCTGCTGGTCCTGGTCCTGGTACTCGCCAACGGCTTCTTCTCGATGTCGGAACTGGCGGTGATGACGTCCCGAAAGGGGCGACTGAAGGAACTTGCCCGCGATTCACGCGGCGCACGCAAGGCGCTCGAGCTGCACGAACACCCGGAAGGCTTCCTGTCCGCCGTGCAGGTCTGGATCACCCTGCTCAGCCTGGTCACCGGCTATGTCGGCGGCGAATCCATCGGCGGCAAGCTGGTCGGCCCGATCACGCGCAACCTGCCTGCCATCGCCGAATATGCGCAGATCATCAGCACCTCCATCGGCTTCCTGCTGATGGTGTTCCTGTCGGTGGTGGTGGGCGAACTGGTGCCCAAGCGCCTCGGCATCCTGCGCCCCGAGCGCGTGGCCAGCCTGGTCGCGCTGCCCATGCACTTCTTCGCGACGATCGCGCGACCGGCCGTGCTGTTGCTGGCGGCGACCACGCGCCTGATCCTGCGCCTGCTCGGGCTCGGATCGATGTCGGCCGAGAAGGTGACGGAAGAAGAAATCCGCCATCTCGTCACCGAAAGCCACGAGCAAGGCGTGATCGACGAGGACGAGCGCAATATGCTCAACCGCGTGCTGCGCCTGGGCGATCGCGATTCCGATTCGCTGATGACGCCGCGCACGCGCATCGTCTGGCTCGATGCCGAGGCGACCCACGAAGAGAACATGGCGGTGATGCGCGAGACGCCGTTCTCGCGCTATCCGGTGTATCGCGGCAGCGACAGCGACGTGATCGGCGTGCTGGAGGTCAAGCACCTGGCTGGCCGCGTCACGGAGAACAACGACGATCTGTTCCGCAATTTACGCCCTGCCCTGTTCGTGTCCGACTCTACCAATGCGCTGAAGCTGCTCGAGATCTTCCGCGAGGAGCAGCAACCGATCGCGCTGGTGGTGGACGAATATGGCGACATCCAGGGCATGGTGGCCTTGAACGACTTGCTGGGCGCCGTGCTGGGCCGCGCGCAAGCCACCGAGAGCAGCGACGACGAACCGCTGGTGGTGGAACGTGAGGACGGCAGCTGGCTGGTGGACGGCCGCCTGTCCAGCGAGGAACTTCGCGAAATGCTGTCGCTGCATTCGCTGCCCGGCGAAGACGAAACCGACTTCACCACCGCCGCCGGCATGGTCATCGCGCGCTACGGCCGCATCCCGCGCGCCGGGGAGCACTTCGACTGGCACGGCTGGCGCTTCGAGGTGGTCGACCTGGATGGCGCGCGCATCGACAAGCTGCTGATCGCGCGTACGCTGCTGTCGTCCACGGCCAGCGAGGCCTGACCGCGCATGCTTGGGATACACAGGCATAAAGAGAAAAAGCCGCAGCCCATCACCACGCGTGCGTTGGTCGAGGAACTGGCGACCGGCAATCCGGATGACGCCCTTACCCTGGGCGAACTGCTCGACCGCTTCAGCGAGCGAAGCTTCGGCCTGTTCCTGCTGATCGTCATGCTGCCCACCTTCATCCCGATTCCCGTCGGTGTTGGCGCGATCAGCGGCGGGCTGACATCGCTGATCGGGCTGCAATTCCTGGCGCGTTTCGAACATCCCTGGCTGCCGCGCTTCATTGCGAAGCACGAGATCCACCGCCACCGGCTGATCAGCTTCCGCGACCGCATGGGCAAGTGGCTGGACCGCATCGAGAAACTCACCAAGCCGCGCAACCAGGGCATGCTGACCCACCCGATCGCGCATGCCTTCACCGGTTTGTTGCTGGTGATACTGGGCGCCGCGCTGAGCCTGCCGCTGCCGCTTACCAACTACCCGTTTGGGCTGGTGCTGCTGGCCTTCGCCTTCGCGCTGATCGAGCGCGACGGCCGACTGATGATCCTCGCCTGGATCGCCGGCCTGGCCGAGATCGCGATGATCGTGGGCTTCTCCAGCCAGATCGTCGGCATCGTCACCAAGATTTTTACCTGACTCAGGCCTGCAGTTTCGCGGCCAGGTCCTCGGCCGACATCGGCCGGCCGAACCAGAAACCCTGGCCCTGGTCGCAGCCGCGTTCACGAAGTATCTGGTACTGGCCTTCGGTTTCAATGCCTTCGGCCACCACGGTAATGCCCAGCGAATGCGCCATGGCGATGATGGCCGTGGTCAGCGCGAGGTCGTCGGGATCGCGCAACACGTCGGCGACGAAACTGCGATCGATCTTCACGCCATCGACCGGCACGCGACGCAAATGGCTCAGCCCTGAAAAGCCCGTGCCGAAGTCGTCAAGCCAGACCTTGACGCCGGTAGCGCGAACGCGCGAGAGCAGCGTGCTGGCCTGCGACTCGTCCACCAGCACCGCGGTTTCCGTCAGTTCCAGGTGCAATTGCGCGGGCAGCAGACCGGAATTTCGCAGCGCGCTTCCGACCACGTCGGGCAACTCGCCACTGCGCAGCTGGCGTGGCGAAATGTTCACCGATACGAAGGGCTTGTGGCCGCCTTTCCCCTGCCAGCGCGCGGCATCACCGCAGGCCTTTTCCAGCACATTCCTGCCCAGATTCTCGATCAGCCCGCTTTGTTCAGCCACTTCGATGAAGACCGAGGGCGGCACCATGCCCAGGTGCGGATGACTCCAACGCAACAGCGCTTCGGCGCCGCAGATCTTCGCGTCTTCCAGTCGGTAGATGGGCTGGTAGGCCACGCTGAGTTCGCCTCGGTCCCAGGCGCCGCGCAGGTCCTGCTCCAGTTGCACGCGGCGTTCGACAGCCTGGTCCATCGCGCGCGAGTAGAAGCGATAGCAATTCTTGCCTGCCACCTTCGCCTGGTACATGGCGATGTCGGCGTTCTTGAGCAGTTGCCCCGCGTGATAGGCATCGAACGGGAACATGGTGATGCCGATCGACGCACCCAGGAAAACCTGCTTGCCGCCCAGAAGCAGGGGCCGCTGGATTTCCTCGATCATCGCCTCGGCCAGGCGTGCCGACGCGGCGCGAATGTCCTCCGCCATGTACAGCACGATGAATTCATCGCCCCCGAATCGCGCGATGTCCGCCGACTGCGCACCCAGGCGTTCCAGGGTGAGTCGCAACCGCGCCGACAACTGGCTGAGCACTTCGTCGCCGGCTTCGTGGCCCAGGGTGTCGTTGACGCGCTTGAAATCATCGAGGTCCACGAACAGCAACGCGAGCTCGCCGCTGCTGGCATGCAGGGTCAGCAGGCGATCGTCCAGGAGTTCGCGGAACGACAGGCGATTGGCCAGGCCGGTCAGCGGATCGGTGTAGGCCATGCGCCGGATGTCCCGGTCGTGCTTGGCCATGCCCTCGCGCATGCGCACGAAAGCGCGCATCAGGTCGCCGATCTCGTCGCGACGATCCAGGTCCACGACCAAGGTGGCCGGCTGCTGGCCTGGCCGATCTTCGGCCATCACGCGGCCAAGGTTGCGAATGGGCTCCAGTACCCGCCACTCCATCAGGTAGACGATGGCGGCGCCGAGCAATCCAAGCAGCGCCAGCATCGCGATGGTCCAGCGGTGGTGCCAGCGGCTGGCGGCGTCGAGTTGCGAAGTGATGGGCTCGATGATCTTCAACTGGCGCTCGCCGGGCTTGCCACCGGCCATGCCGACGCGGACGCCACCGACCCGCTTGCCGTCCACTTTCAAGGGCGCGGAAACCTCGAGCAACTCTCCGCTCCACTGCAACTTCATCGATGTCGCCAATAGCGCGGCATCGGCGAGCGGATCGACCATGGGTTTCCCGACCAGGCTGCGGTCATTGCCGCCGTCCATGATGCGGCCTGCGGAATCGAACACGATTACGTACTGGACGTTGGGCTGCTGCAGGAAGCTGCGAACCAGGGATGTCACGCGGTCCGGATCGGCATTCGCCATCGCCGCGGAAATTCCCGACGCCAGGTGCAGCGCCGTGCTCTGGCCGCGATCGAGCTGGTCTTCGCGCACCAGCTCACGCAATGCCTGGGTGGCGAGATTCTCGACCCGTGCGTGGTTGATCCGTTCGCTGTACCAGAAGGCGGCAAACAGGATGAGCAGCAGCGACAGCAAGGCCAGCAGCGCTGAAACCAGCTGGCCGCGCAGGCTGCGCAGGGACCTTCCCGCCGTCGTCATCACCGCTTGGTCACCCCGGTAAGAATCGCCGCAAAACTACCCGCCAAGCGTAACCGAAGCGCGGCCTGTGCGCATGCGTCACGGCTTGCGAGAAACCTGCAACAGGCGCTGCGTATCGGAAAGAATGCCGCGCAGGATGCGCAGTTCGCGCGGGTCCGGTTGGGCGCGCAGGAACAACCTGCGCAGCCGCTGGGTCACCATGTCCGGCGCCTTGCCCTTGTGGAAATCGATGTCGTCCAGGAACGCGCCGAGGTGGCTGAAGAAACTCTCCAGCTGCGCATGGTCGGCCGGCAGGTCGTCGGGGTCGGCAGGTGGTGCGGGTTGCGGGGCCTGCAATCCGAGCATCGCCATCCGCCATTCGTAGGCCACTACCTGCACGGCAGCTGCCAGGTTCAACGAGCTGTAGTCCGGGTTGGCCTGGATGCAGATCGACGCGTGGCAGAGCTGCAATTCCTCGTTCTCCAGCCCCGTGCGCTCGCGCCCGAAGACCAGCGCCACCTGCCCCATGGCCTGCGCCGCGATGACACGTTGCGCACCCTCGCGCGGGCTCAGCTCGGGCATGGGCACGGTGCGCTGGCGTGCCGTCGTGGCGATGACCAGACGGCAATCGGCAAGCGCGTCGGCCAGGGTTGCATGGACCTCTGCGCGGTCGAGCACGTCGTTGGCGCCCGCCGACAGCGCATAGGCGTCGGGGTCGGGGAAGCGCTCGGGCGCAACCAACATCAATCGGCCCAGGCCCATGGTCTTCATGGCGCGCGCGGCCGAGCCGATATTGCCGGGATGTTGCGTGCCCACCAGGACCACGCGGGGCGAATCGGCAAGGCTCTGGGAGTCGGTCATGCGGCCATTTTACAGCGTCTGCGCGTGCCCAGCTGGTATGATGGCGGGATGCAAAAACCAGTCATCAACGTGATGGTAAAGGCCGCCCGCCAGGCCGGCACGATCCTGCTGCGGCACATGAGCAAGCTCGATAGCCTCAGCGTGTTCGAAAAAGGCCGCCAGGACTACGCAAGCGAAGTCGATTCGCTGGCCGAGGCCGAGATCATCCGCGAACTCCGCCGCGCCTATCCCGAAGCCGCCATCATGGCCGAAGAATCCGGCGCCATGGGCAAGGGCAAGCAGACTTTCGTCATCGATCCGCTCGACGGCACGTCCAACTTCCTGCGCGGCTTTCCGCATTTCTGCGTCTCGATCGGGCTGGTTGAAAACGGCGAGCCCACCGACGGCGTCATCTTCGACCCGCTGCGCAACGAACTCTTCACCGCCAGCAAGGGCGCGGGCGCGACCTTGAACGACAAGAAGATCCGCGTGGCCGAGCGCAAGGACATGACCGGCGCGCTGTTGGTGACCGGCTTCCCGCCGCGCGAACGCAGCCGATTGCCCGCGCAGTTCGAAATGCTTCGCAGCGTGCTGGACGACGCCGAAGACTTCCGCCGCACCGGCTCCGCCGCGCTCGACCTGGCCTACGTGGCCGCCGGCCGCGTGGATGCCTACTTCGAAGCCGGCGTGAAAAGCTGGGACATCGCCGCCGGCATGCTCCTGGTCCGCGAGGCAGGTGGCCGAGTCTGCGACTTCCGCGGCCGCGGCGACAAACTTCTCGACGGCGGCCAGATCGTGGCCGGCAACATCAAGATCGTCGACACGCTGCAAAAAGCCATCGTCCAGACCGGCTACGCCAACGCCTTCAACGCGTAACTTCCTTCGCCGACTTTGAAGTCGGAGCTCGCACGGCCGCTTGTCGGCGCCGGGCCCCCCGTCACCGCCAAGCGGCCGGCAACTTTCAACGCGAAGTCGAGCAGAAGCACAGCCTCGCGGCCGGTGTCTGTTTGGAGAGTGCATTCGAGCCAATGCGCAGACGTCGGACGAGCACTCAAACGTCCTGGCACTCATCGTGTCGAACTGAAACGCGCTGGCCTCGAACGGCCCTAATCGCCAGGCTTGACGTTGACGTTGACGTTCAACAACACACGTCAGTGTCTGACGGACGCTTGGCGGTGACGGGGGATGGGTTCGCACAGGAGGCCGGCCATGGATGGCCGGCCGGTCGACCCTGAGTCCGCATGGAGCGGCTACGCCGGGGCGACCAGGGCGGACCCGTCCCCCGGCGCCGCCAAGCGTTCGCGCCGGACAAAGAAAAAAGCCGCGCAATGCGCGGCTTTTCCGTTTGAATCACACGCGATTACGGCCGGCGGTCGAGTTCTGCGTCGTCGCGCAGCTTCGGCATGAGGTCCTGCTTGTTCGCGCCGAGCCAATGCAGCAGCGGACAGGCCACGAAGATGGATGACAGCGTGCCGAACACGATGCCGATCATCTGCGATTCGGCCATGCCGCGCAGCGACGCGCCTGCGAACAGGTACAGGGCCAGGATGGTCAGGAAGGCGACGAACGAGGTGATGATCGTGCGCGACAGGGTCTGGTTGATCGATCGGTTCAGCACTTCGATCGGCGACAGCTTGTGCAGGGTGCGGAAGTTTTCGCGCACTCGGTCGAACACCACGATGGTGTCGTTGATGGAGAAGCCCATCACCGACAGCACGCCGGCCAGCACCGTCAGGTCGAACTCATGCCCGCTCAGCGCAAACCAGCCCACCACCAGCACCACGTCATGCAGCGTCGTGATCAATGCCGCCACCGCGAACTTGAACTCGAAGCGGAACCACACGTACGCGCCGAAGCCGACCACGACGAAGATCGCCGCATACATGCCGTTGATCGCCAGCTCCTTGCCGATCTGCGGGCCGACGGACTCGCTGCGCAAGAGCTTGACGTTGTTGCCTTCGAACTGCACCGCCTCGGCGATGGCCTGGCCGCTGCGGGCCGCGTCGCCGTCGCCTTCGCGCGGCTTCAGCCGCACGACCAGGTCGTTGCCCGTGCCGAAGGTCTGCACGATCGGGTTTTCAAAGCCGGCATCCACCAAGTGTTTGCGCACGGCCTCGGCCTCGACGCGCTTGTCGAAGCGCAGTTCGGCCACGGTGCCGCCGGTGAAATCCAGCGCGTAGTTGAAACCGTTCACGGCCATGGCGCCGATGGCGACCGCCATGATCAGGAAGGCGAGCGTGAGCGAAACCACGCGCACCCGCATGAAATTGAAATTGCTGTTCGAGGGAAAGAGTTCCACGCCGGCTCCTGCTACAAATCAGATCGAGATCTTGGTCAGCTTCTTGCCGCGACGACCATAGATCAGGGTGGCGATGCCGCGCGATACCGAAACCGCGGTGTACATCGAGCTCAGGATGCCGATGATCAGCGTGATGCCGAAGCCGCGGATCGGACCCGATCCAAAGGCCGCCATCGCAATACCACCCAACAATGCGGTCACGTTGGCATCGGCGATGGTGCCCGCCGCCTTGTCATAGCCCGCGGCGATGCTGGAAAGCGGCGTATTGCCGGCGCGTAGTTCCTCGCGGATTCGTTCGTTGATCAGCACGTTGGCGTCCACCGACATGCCGACCGTCAGCGCGATGCCGGCCAGGCCAGGCAGGCTCATGGTCGCGCCGAGCGCAGACATGAACGCGACCACGATCAACAGGTTCAACAGCAGCGCCGCGTTGGTCACGATGCCGAAGGTCTTGTAGTAGAAGACGAAGAACACCAGCACGAACAGGAACGAGTAGGTCACCGCCTGGGTGCCGCGCTTCACGTTCTCGGCGCCAAGGCTCGGGCCGACGATGCGCTCTTCCACGATCAGCATCGGCGCCGCCAGCGAACCGGCGCGAAGCAGCAGCGCCAGGGTCTGGGCCTCTTCCATGCTCGACAGGCCGGTGGTGATGAAGTCGGCGCCAAACACACCATTGACGGTCGCGGCGCTGATTACTTCCTCGCTGACGCGCAAGGTCCGGACCTGTTCGCCGTTGACCGTCTTCACGTCCGGAATCGACTCGATGTAAACCGCGGCCATCAGCTTGCCGACGTTGTCCTGCGTGTACTTGAACATCTTGTCGCCGCCAAGCTTGTTGAGCCTGATGGAAACGGCCGGCGTGCCACTCTGGCTGTCGAGCTGCGAGGAGGCGTTGACAAGCTGGTCACCGGTGACGATGGTCCGCTTGGAAAGCAGGATCGGCACGGGCTTGTTGTCGGAACCGATCTCGCGGCGGAAATACAGGCGGGCGTCGGGCGGCACGCTGCCGGTGTCGCGCGCGGCGTAGGCAGTGGAATCGTTGCCGAGCACGGCGCGGTATTCCAGCGTGGCGGTCGCGCCGATCAGCTTCTTGGCTTCGGTCGGGTCTTGCAGGCCCGGAATCTGCACCACGATGCGGCTGGCGCCCTGGCGCTGCACCACGGGCTCGGCCACGCCGAGTTCGTTGATGCGGTTGCGCAGGGTGGTCATGTTCTGCTCGACGGCTTCGTCGGTGAACTGCTTGATCAATGCATCGGGAATCGTGGCGATCAGCAAGCCAGGCTGGGCCTGGTCGGTGCTGAGCACCAGTTCCGGCGTGCTGGTTCCGATCTTGTTGCGGGCCCGGGAAATATCTTCGGGCTTCATCTGCACCTGGATGCGGGTACCGTTGCGCACGGCGTTGCTATAGACGATCTGGTTCTCGCGCAGGACGCCGCGGATGCTGTCCAGGAAGCCTTCGCTGCGCTTCTCGATGGCGGACTTCTCGTCCACTTCCATCAGGAAGTGCACGCCACCCTGCAAGTCGAGGCCGAGCGACATCGGCTTGCCGCCGATGGCCTGCAGCCAGTTCGGCACGTTGGTGGCGAGGTTCAACGCGACCGTATAGCCACTGCCCAGTTCGTCGCGGATCAGCGACGACGCCTTGGCCTGCACGTCGGTATTGGCGACCCGGACGACCAGCGTGTCACCTTCGATTTCGGCCCGCGTGAAAGCCATGGAGTTGGCCTTCAGCAGGTTTTCCACCCGGGTATCCAAGGCGGCGTCGATCACGGCGCCCCGGTTGGCGGATATCTGCACGGCCGGGTCTTTCGGATACAGGTTGGGCAGCGAATACAGTGCCGTCAGCACCAGCACGATCGCGATGACGACGTATTTCCAACGGGCAAATTCAAGCATGGTCAGTATCGCCAGGGCCCCAACGGGCCGGTCATTTACGGATGGGGACGTATCAGGCGGACTTCAACGTGCCCTTGGGCAGCACCGCGACGATGGCGGCCCGCTGCAGCTTCACGCGGACGTTGTCGGCGATCTCGACGGTGACGAAAGCATCACCCAGTTCGTCGATGCGGCCGGCGATGCCGCCGTTGGTGATGACTTCGTCGCCCTTGGCCAGCTTGGCAATGAGCTCGCGGTGTTCCTTTGCGCGCTTCATCTGGGGGCGGATCATCAGGAAGAACATGACGCCGATGAAGACCAGCGGCAGCAATAGGCCGGTCATGGCGCTGCCGCCAGCGGCGGGGGCAGCCTGGGCTGCGGCGGGGGAAATCAGGAGATCCAGCAGGGACATGGGCAAAATCCGGTTGGGAATCAAAGCGCGCAAGTATGCCACAGCCCTGCCCTGCCCGGCCAAACCGGCCGGGAAACATGCCCTGGACGGCCCTGTCAGGGGGCGTCGGAACCGGCCGCCCGCTCGGCGTAGAAGCGCTCCCGGAAGGCCCCGAAGCTGCCGGCTTCTATCGCCTCGCGGATCTCGCGCATCAGCTGCTGGTAGTAGTGCAGGTTGTGGATGGTGGCCAGCATCGAGGCCAGGATTTCGTTGCAACGGTCCAGGTGGCGCAGGTAGCCCCGGGTGAAGCCGCTGGCGCAGGCATGGCAGCTGCAGCCGGGCTCGATCGGGCGCAGGTCCTTCTCGTAGCGGGCATTTCGGATTCGGACCTGGCCGAACCGGGTGAAGTAGTGGCCGTTGCGCGCGTTTCGGGTCGGCATCACGCAGTCGAACATGTCGATGCCGCGCGCCACCGCCTCGACGATGTCCTCGGGCTTGCCCACGCCCATCAGGTAGCGCGGCTTGTCCTCGGGCAGCTGCGGGCAGATGGACTCCAGGGTCTGCTCGCGTTCCGAGGCGGGTTCCCCCACGGCCAGGCCGCCCACGGCGTAACCGTCAAATCCAATTTCCTGCAATCCCGCAGCCGAACGCGCGCGCAGCTCCGGATAAGTGCCGCCCTGCACGATGCCGAACAGGGCCGCGTCATTGCCCTCGTGCGCCGCCCTGGATCGCGCCGCCCAGCGCAGCGACAATTCCATCGAATCGCGCGCTTGCTGCTCCGTCGCCGGATACGGCGTGCACTCGTCGAAGATCATCACGATGTCCGAACCCAGCACGCGCTGGATGTTCATGCTCTCTTCCGGCCCCAGGAAGACTTTCGCGCCATCGGTCGGCGATGCAAAGGTGACGCCCTGTTCGGTTATCTTCCGGCGCTTGGCCAGCGACCACACCTGGAATCCGCCCGAATCGGTGAGGATCGGTTTGTTCCAGCCGGTGAAACGATGCAGGCCTTCATGCGCGGCGATGACATCGAGCCCCGGCCTCAAATACAGGTGGAAGGTATTGCCGAGGATGATTTCCGCACCGATCGCCTCGAGGTCGACCGGCTTCATCGCCTTCACCGAACCGTAGGTACCCACCGGCATGAAGGCCGGCGTCTCGATGCTGCCGCGCGGAAAAACAAGGCGTCCGCGACGCGCTGCGCCGTCCTGGCCCAGGCGGTGGAATTGCATGCGGCTCATGCCGTGTCCTTCAGGTAGGGCTGCGGATACAGCAGCATGGCATCGCCATAGGAAAAGAACCGGTACTGCTCGCGCACCGCGTGCGCATAGGCATCGAGGATGCGCTCGCGGCCGCTGAAGGCCGACACCAGCATCAGCAACGTGCTTTGCGGCAGATGGAAATTGGTCAGCAGCAGGTCCACCGAACGGATGTGGTAGCCGGGATAGATGAAGATTTGCGTCTCGCCCTCGAACGGCGCGAGCACGCCATCGACCATCGCCGTCTCGAGCGAGCGCACCACGGTCGTGCCCACGGCAACCACGCGGCCGCCCGCGGCGCGCACCCGCGCCACTTGCTCGCAGAGCGCGGCATCCACCTTCAGCCATTCGCGATGCATCACGTGTTCGGCCAGCGACTCGCCACGCATCGGCTGGAACGTGCCGGCGCCGACGTGCAAGGTCACTTCG
Organism: Gammaproteobacteria bacterium RIFCSPHIGHO2_12_FULL_63_22; assembly: GCA_001801685.1. GTDB lineage: Bacteria > Pseudomonadota > Gammaproteobacteria > Xanthomonadales > Xanthomonadaceae > Arenimonas. The sequence goes on from MGYJ01000047.1 coordinate 136,936, forward strand.
CCAAATTCCACGCCCTTCTCGCGCAAGGCCAGCAACAGCTTCTCGTCGAAATGCAGGCCCGCGGTTGGCGCTGCGACCGCGCCGCTGTGCTTGGCAAACACCGTCTGGTAGCGCTCGTCGTCGCTGATGTCGGCGTCGCGCTCGATGTAGGGCGGCAACGGCATCCTGCCCGCGCGCTTGAGGATCGTTTCGAGTGCTTCGTCGGAATCAAAACGCAACGAATAAAAAGCATCGTCGCGACCGAGCACCGTCACCTGCGTGCCTTCGTCCAGGCTGATCGTGGAGTTAGCCTTCGGCGGCTTGCTGGCCCGGATCTGCGCGCGCGCCTCATGGCTGCCGGTAATGCGTTCGAGCAGGATCTCGACGCGGCCGCCACTTTCCTTGGTGCCGAACAGTCGTGCGGGAATGACCCGCGTGTCGTTGAACACCAGCAGGTCGCCGCTGCGCAGGAACTGCGGCAGGTCGCGAATGCTGCGGTCTTCAAAATCGGCAGGCACTGGCGGCACGACCAATAGGCGACTCGCCGAACGTTCGGCCAGCGGCGCCTGGGCAATCAGCCCAGTCGGCAATTCAAAATGGAAGTCGGATTTTTTCATGGCGGCCCGGCAGTGGGGGCGCATTGTACCGAGAAAGCCCATTTTTCGCGGGTTTTAGGGGGTTATAAGCGCCTAAACCGCATGGTAAACTGCACACCACAGCTTATTTCAGCCTGAAAGCCATGCGCGGGCCCGCCCTGCGCATTTTGCATTTCGCATTTGCGTCAAATTTTGAGTCACAGGAGACCGACATGAAAATCACCGACCTGCTCGCCCCGCTGCGCAATTGCGCTGGCACCGTCCGCACCCGCGGCCTGGACGACGACACGGTGAACCGACTGTCGGACCGCTTCCCCGACCTCGGCGCCGCCGTGCGTGCCGCCGCCGAACAATTCGACGCCATCAAGGCCGAATTCGGCGAGCTGGTCAATGCAGACGAACAAGCGCAGATCGAAGCCGTGCAGGAAGGCTTCATCAATTTTTATGCCGACGATGCAGTGAACCCCTATGTCGCCATCGCCGCACGCGGCCCTTGGGTGGTCACGCTGAAGGGCGCCGTGCTGCACGATTCGGGCGGCTACGGCATGCTCGGATTCGGACACACGCCGGCCAACATCCTGGAAGTGATGGCACAGCCGAAGGTGATGGCCAACGTGATGTCGCCCAGCCTGTCGCAGCTGCGCGTTACCCGCGCCCTGCGCGCCGAGATCGGCCATACCCGCGGCGTCTGCCCGTATCCGAAATTCCTCTGCCTGAACTCCGGTTCTGAATCCGTGTCGCTGGCTGGCCGCATCGCCGACGTCAACGCCAAGATCCACACCGATGCCGGTGGTCCGCATGCCGGTCGCATCATCAAGCGCCTCGCCGTGAAGGGCGCCTTCCACGGCCGCACCGAGCGCCCGGCGATTTTTTCCGATTCCAGCCGCAAGGCCTACGTGCAGCACCTGGCCAGCTTCCGCAATGAAACCAGCCTCATTACGGTAGAGCCGTATTCCATCGAGCAACTCAAGCAGGCGTTCGCCGATGCCGACGCCAATGGCTGGTTCATCGAGGCGATGTTCCTCGAGCCCGTAATGGGAGAAGGCGATCCGGGTCGCGCCGTGCCGCCGGCGTTCTATGCCGCCGCGCGCGAACTCACCAAGGCGCACGGCAGCCTGTTGCTGGTCGATTCCATCCAGGCCGGCCTGCGCGCCCATGGCGTGCTGTCGATTGTTGATTATCCAGGCTTCGAATCCATGGAAGCGCCGGACATGGAAACCTATTCCA
>MGYJ01000047.1:138775-148788 GCA_001801685.1 Gammaproteobacteria bacterium RIFCSPHIGHO2_12_FULL_63_22
CGAAACAACATCCGTGGCAAGGGTCGTGAATTCCTCGACAAGCTCAACAAGCTGAAGGAAGAAACCGGCGGCCTGATCACCAAGGTGCAGGGCACCGGTCTGTTGTTCTCCTGCGAACTCGACCCGAGCTTCAAGTGCTTCGGAACTGGATCCACCGAGGAATACATGCGCGAGCGCGGCCTGGGCGTGATCCACGGCGGCACCAATTCACTGCGCTTCACGCCGCACTTCGCCATCACCAGCGAAGAAGTGGACCTGATCATCGCGCACGTGAAGAATGCGCTGCTCAAGGGTCCGCGCAAGTCGCAAGCCGAAGCGGCCTGATCGCATCAGCCCGGGCCGGATGAGCGCACCGGGCAGGAAGCCGCAAGCATGAAATTGCCGCGCAGCGTCTGGGCGCTGGGCATCGTGTCGCTGTGCATGGACATGTCGTCAGAGATGATCCATGCCCTGCTGCCGATCTTCCTGGTCGGCACGCTCGGCGTAAGCGCGCTTGCGCTTGGTCTCATCGAGGGCATCGCCGAGGCGACCGCCTCCATCTCGAAGATATTCTCCGGCGTGCTGTCCGACCGCTGGGGCAAGCGCAAGCCGCTGATCGTGCTCGGTTACGGCATGGCCGCATTGACCAAGCCCTTGTTCCCGCTCGCCGACTCGGCGATGACTGTATTCACCGCGCGCTTCCTCGACCGCATCGGCAAGGGAATCCGTGGTGCGCCGCGTGATGCACTGGTCGCCGACGTGACGCCTGCCGCCCAGCGCGGCGCTGCATACGGCCTGCGCCAGTCGATGGATACGGTCGGTGCGTTCGCCGGGCCGCTGATCGCCATCGGCTTGATGGCCGGCCTTGCCTTCGACATTCGCGCGGTATTCTGGGTTGCCTGCATTCCCGCGCTGTTTGCCGTGGTGGTGTTGCTGTTCGGCGTGAAGGAACCGCCGAACGTACCGAAACTCAGCGCGACGCGTAATCCCCTCGCCGGATTCCGCGCCAGCGATTACCCGAAGGCGTTCTGGGCGCTGGTGTGCCTCGTGCTGATGTTCACACTGATGCGATTTTCAGAAGCATTCCTCGTGCTGCGCGCGCAGGATGCCGGCCTGTCCAACGCCTGGATCCCGCTGACGCTGGTCGTGATGAGCGCGACTTACCTGCTCACCGCCTATCCGGCCGGCAAACTGTCCGACTACATGTCGCGATACACGCTGCTCGCCATCGGTTGCGCCGTGATGCTGGCCGCGGACCTGCTGCTGGCGTTTTCCACCGGCCTGCCCGGGGTGATGATCGGCATCGCGCTGTGGGGCGTGCACATGGGCCTGACCGAAGGACTTATCGCCGCACTGGTTGCAGACCACGCACCCGAAAGACTGCGCGGCAGCGCCTTCGGCGTGATCAACCTGGCCCGCGGCGTGATGGCCCTGCTGGCCAGTGTGATGGCCGGCGCCCTGTGGACCTGGTCCGGTCCAACGGCCACTTTCGCTACCGGTGCCGGGCTTGCGATCGTGACGGCGCTGGCGGCGATTTCGATGCGTCCACGGCGCTACACTTGATCCATGAGCCTGCGCACCCGCCTTGCCGAATTCGGCTTCGAATCCAACGACGATTACGACCACGCCCTGCGTTGCCTGTTCGGGCAACAGCTGACCCACCTGCGCGTATTGCACGTGGACGGCACCGCTGGCCGGCGCAAGACTGCGTTCGCCCAGGCGCTGGGCCGCGCGATGGATTATCCGCACGTGCTGTACCACGACTTCAGCGCCAGCGAGCCCCCGCCCAGCGCGCATCCGATCGTGCTGGAAGATGGCAGCCTGGGCGTGCCAGAAGCCGCGCCGTCCGCCTTCGAGCGCGTGATGACGGAAGCCTGCGCCTATTCCGAAGCCAGCCAGACGCTGCTGATCCTCGACCAGTTGCAGGCCGCGCATTTCGCCGACCAGGCGCGGCTGTACAACTTCGTCATGAATCGCGAATGGACCAACAGCGCCGGTTCCGCCAGCGCCAATGCGCGCAACCTGGTACTGGTGCTGATATCCGAACAAGCGCTGTACCACTCGCTGGCGAAATGCAGCTACCGGATCTGGACCGACGCGCAGCGCGCCTTCCTCGACTATCGACCCGCCGATTACGGCCTGGGGCCGGAAGCGCAAAGCTTCTTTGCCGCCATCGCGACGGTGTGCGTCGACCTGCAGGCCTCGCCTACGCCGAGCGAATTCGCCAACGTGATTTCAGACCTGCTGCACCATGCGCGCAGCGAGGAACAGATCAGGCAGAGCCTGTTCGGCCGGATCGAAAACCTGGAAAGGGCGCGTTTGTACGCGCCGGAACTGGCCCCGCCATTGCGTGCATTGCTGGTCGAGCTCGAGCGCCTGCTTGGCGCCGACGAAGTCAGCCTGGGCGATTAACCGGTCACGTACTGGCTGAAGAAGCCCCAGATAGCGAACAGGGCCATCGCGGCCATCAGCGTCCAGGTAAACAGCGAGCCCATGAAGCGGCCGCCCGACGTCCCGCTGCTGTGGCTCAGGCCCCAGGCATGCGCCAGGCGCGAAGCCATCAACACCCCGCCGAACCCGTGGATCAGGTTGTCGGAATAACCGTTCAATTCCATGCCGCCCAGCAGGATCAGCGCCAGCGGCATGTTCTCGATGGCATTGGCGTGCGCACGTACGCGCTTGAGCAGTTCGCGATCGCCACCATCGCCGATGCCGATCTTGCTGCGGAACCGCCACAGCGCCACGCGCACGGCCAGGAAGATGACAAGAAGCGTGCACAGGCCGGCATAGAGCAAAGTGATCATTCGGTTTTCCCCTGGGATGCCGCAGTTTAGCCGGGCGCCGATCAGGCCGCCAGAGACAGGTCCCGAACCTGCGGCATCTCGTCCACCGTCGAATAGCGCCCTTTCCCATCCCGCTGCACGCCAGCCATGGCGCAGCCCGTGTCGTGCGTGAAGAACAGCCGGACGCCACGCGCCAGCTTGTCCGCCAGGAAGTCATTCTTCTCGTCGATCAGCATTTCCGGGAAGCGGTCGTAGCCCATCGTCACCGGCAGGTGCACCCAGGGCCGGCCGGGAATCAGGTCGGCGCAGAACACCACGCCGCCAACACCGTGCACTCCGACGATCTCAGCGAGCATCAGGCCCGGCGTGTGGCCGTCGCTGAAGTGGAAACGCACGCTGGCGCCAAGCGCGTCGCAATGCTCGCCGTCGACGATTTCCACTCGCCCGCTGTCTTCCAGCAGGGGCATCAATTCCGGGATGAAGCTGGCGCGGTCACGCGGATGCGGATCCTTGGCGCGGTCCCAGCAAGCGGCGCTGATGACGAAGGTCGCATTGGGGAACAGCAGCGTCGGCGCCTCGCCTTCCTTCCAGGCCGACAGCAGGCCGCCCGCATGATCGAAGTGCAGGTGCGACAGCACGACGACGTCGATGTCCTCGTGGCTGAAACCAATTTCGCGCAGGTTTTCGAGCAACACATGCCCGGGCTCCACCACGCCGAACCGCTCGCGCATCTTCGGCTCGAAGAAGGCACCGATGCCGGTTTCGAACAGCACACGCTTGCCATGCAAGCCGTCGGCCAGCAAGGCGCGACAGGCCAGCGGGATGCGATTGCCCGCGTCAGGCTGGATCCATTTCTCCCACATCGGACGCGGCACGTTGCCGAACATGGCGCCGCCATCGAGCATCTGCGAATTGCCGACTACCGACCAGAGTTTCATTTTTTCGCTTCCACTTTCTTCAACACCACCGTCGCCGAACCCGGCGGATTGCGCGGGTCAGCGCCGCCACGAAGGATGTTCGTGCTTCGGTCCCACTCCGCGGCATGCAGGTAGAACGTCCACGGCTCCGCGCTGGGCGCCATCTTGTGGCCCATCGCCTCCAGTGCAGTAATGGTCGCAGGCGACAGCGCGCCGGGCTCGAATGAAATCCGGTCCGGCAGGTACTGGTGATGGAAGCGCGGCATGGCGGCGATCTGTTCCGGGCTCATGCCCTGCTCGATGCCGAGCATTCCAAGCAGGGTCATCGTGATGATGCGGCTGCCACCCTTTGCGCCAAGCACGGCAATCTTGTCATTGCCCACCATGAAGCTCGGCGACATCGAACTGAGCATGCGCCGGCCGGGTGCAACCGCATTGGCATCGAAACCGATCACGCCGTACGCGTTTGGCGTGCCCGCCTGCAGGGCGAAGTCGTCCATCTCGTCATTCAACAGGAAGCCACCGCCATCCACGACCATGCCCGAGCCATAGGCCAGGTTCACCGTCTGGGTAACGCCGGCCAGGTTACCCTCGGCATCGATGATCGAAAAATGGGTCGTGTTCACGCCTTCATTCGGCGGATTGCCCATCGGCAGCATCGAACTCGGCGTGGCCTTGTCGGGCAGGATGGAAGCGCGCAATCCCGACGCGTAGTAGTCGCTGGTCAGGCGCTCGATCGGCATCTTCACGAAATCGGGATCGCCCAGGTACAGGCCGCGATCGCGATAGGCGCGACGCATGGCTTCAACGATCAGGTGCACGCGCTGCGGCTCTTCCAGCTTCGTCAGGTCCCAGCCTTCCAGTACCTGCAGGATCTCAGCCAGCACGACGCCGCCAGACGACGGCGGTGGTGCGGTAACGATGTCCCAGTCACGGTACTTGATGCGGATCGGCTCGCGTTCCTTCACGGTGTAGGACGACAAGTCGGCATGTGTCCACGCGCCGCCGTACTTGTTGACGTCCTTCACCATCGCATTGGCGATTTCGCCGCGATAGAAACCATCGAAGCCATGCTTCGCCAGCCATTCCAGCGTGTGCGCGAGTTCCGGCTGCAGCAATATCTCGCCCACTTCCGGCGGATCACCGTCGGCCAGGTACACCTTGCGCGTGCCGGCAAAGCGTTCCATCACCTCGCGGCGTTCTTCGTAGTAGATGGCCATGCGCGGATATATCTCGAAGCCGTCGCGCGCCAATCGGATCGCTGGCGCCAGCGATACCGACAAAGGCAGGCGACCGTATTTCGCGGCCACGTGCACCAATGCCGCAGGCAAGCCGGGAATGCCGGCCGAGGTCGGGCCGTTTTCCGCCTTGTCGCGATCGAGTTCTCCGCTGGCGTTCAAATAGACCGCCGGCGACGCCGAGGCAGGCGCCGTCTCGCGCGCATCCACGAACACGTCCTTGCCGGTGCGCGCGTCGCGCAGCAGGAAGAAACCTCCGCCGCCGATGCCCGAACTGGTCGGCTCCACGACGGACAGCGCAGCCGAGACCGCCACCGCGGCATCGAAGGCGTTGCCGCCCTTCGCAAGTATTTCGTGCCCGGCATCCGTAGCCAGGTGGTTGCCCGATGAGATCACCGCGCCAGGCGGCCGTTGCGCCGACGACGGTTCCTTCGCCGGCAGCAAGGGCGAAAACAGCAAGGCGACAACGAGCACGAATCGAATCATGTGGTTTCCTGTAGCAGCAAAAGCAACTTGGCCCGAAGCTGGTCTTCGGTTTCCGGAAATGCCGGATCCTTGTCGATGCATTCGACGGGGCAGACGACCACGCACTGCGGCTCGTCGAAATGTCCGACGCACTCGGTGCACCGGGACGGATGGATCACGTAGATCGTCTCGCCCTGGGTAATGGCCTGGTTGGGACAGGCCGGCTCGCAGACGTCGCAGTTGATGCAGAGCTCAGTGATGCGCAACGCCATGGCGGAATCCGGGCGGCCCCGTTACCGGGGCCGCCTCAAGCTTGGAAAGTCTTATTTTGCTTCGACGAAAATGTACTTGGCGCCAACGGCTTCCACCGCTGCCTGCACGCGGGCATTGTCCTCGGCCTTGCCGATGAACAGGACCTGCGAGCCCTTCATCGCGTCGGGCTGGCCGCCCGTGAAAGCAGCGACGATCAGGTCGGCCATCTTCGTGCTGTCAGGCGAACCGAAGGCCAGCATGTTGCCCGGCAACACGGTGCGCGAAATGACGGTGTTGACGTTTTCCAGCTGGCGGTCGTATTTGCTGCGGCCTTCGGGATCCTCAGGCGTCGGCTCGGTGCTGTTGGCCGGCAGGTAGTACGGCGACACGCGGTCGGTCACGCCGGCCATGTTGCGCGACACGACCTGCTGCAGGTACGGCACCCATTCCTTGTCCTCGGTGGAAGTCGGCGCGACCAGCGGCGGCAGCGGGGCCTTGGCGGCTTCGGCGGCCGGATTCTCTTCGTCATCCGGCGACTGGCAGGCAGTCAGCACGAAGCCGAAGGCAAGGGCGAAAAAGGCGATCAGTAAACGGGACATGGCAACCTCGTGAGCAGGATGGATCTGGTTACTTGGAACGATGGCCCCAACGTGCAGACAACGCGGCTGCGACATCGGGATGGACGAAACCGGAAACGTCACCGCCCAGGCGCGCGATTTCGCGCACCAGGGTGGACGACAGGAAGCTGTGTTGTTCCGCCGGCGTCAGGAACAGGGTCTCGACATCGGGGATCAGGTGGCGATTCATGCTGGCCAACTGGAACTCGTATTCGAAATCCGACACCGCGCGCAATCCGCGCAGCAGCACGCCGGCCCCGACCTCGTGGACGAAATGCGCCAGCAGCGAATCGAATCCGCGCACCTCGACATTGGGAATATCGGCCAGCGCGGTGCGGGTAAGCGCGACGCGCTCGGCCAGCGGCAGTGCGGGGCTCTTGCCCGGGCTTTCGGCGACGCCCACGATGATCTTGTCGAACAGGTTCGAGGCCCGGCTTACCAGGTCCACGTGCCCGTTGGTGATCGGGTCGAAGGTGCCTGGATAAACGGCGATCCGGTTGCGCGACGCGGTCATGCCTGCACGATTCCTGCCCCGTGGAAACTAAGGGCTAGTGTAGCAGCGCCCACTTCAGCTTTGAGTCCGGAACAACTGGTTCCGGACCTCGCGCGTCTTGCCTTCCCGGTGCAGGGTCCATCCCGCCGGCGCCGTGAAAGAAGCCGTCACGGCCATCTCCACGTACACCCAGGCGCGGTCGGCGAGCAGCGGCTGCACGGCAAGGGCAGCCGCATCCCACAGGCCCGCCGAAAATGGCGGGTCGAGGAACACCAGGTCGAAGCGGCCTGCAGGCGGCTGCGCCAGCCAGCGCATCGCGTCGCTGCACGCCACATGCACGTTGTCGGTCTTCAGGCGCCGGGCACTGTCGACCAGGGATTGCGCCTGGCGCGGATCGCGTTCCAGCATCCAGACCTCGGCCGCGCCGCGTGAAGCGGCTTCGAAGCCCAGCACCCCGGTGCCGGCAAACAGGTCCAGCACCCGCCGTCCCGAAACCTCGTGCTGCAGCCAGTTGAACAAGGTCTCGCGGACCCGGTCGCTGCTCGGCCGCAGGCCCGCCAGGTCGGGTACCGGCAGCTTCGATCCGCGCAGGTTTCCGGCGATGATCCGGACCTGTCCGGGCGGTGGCCTGTTCATCGGGAAGCACGGGGGGCGAGTGATAACATTCGCGCATTGTCCCCAATTTGGCTGGTGATGTTCGATTTCCTGAAGAAAAAGCCGGTCCCGGCGCCCGGCTCGACCCCGCCCGCTCCGTCGGCGACCACCCCGCCGGCAAGCGCGCCGGCCGAGGCCCCGGTGCGCACCGGTTTCAGCCCGGACGACCTTGCCCGCGCCTTCACCGATTTCCAGGCCGAGAAAGCCGCGCGCATCGAGGCCGAAAAGGCCCAGGCCCGCGAAGCCGTTCGCGAAACCCTGGGCAGCAGCCTGCTGGCGCGCAGCCTGGGCGGCCTGTTCTCGGGCAATCCGCGCCTCGACGACGATCTGCTCGACGAAATCGAAACCGCGCTGATCAGCGCCGATGTCGGCGTCACCGCCACGACCGAATTGCTCGGCCGCCTGCGCAAGCGCATGAAGGTGCGCGAGTTCGTCGATGCGCATGCCCTGCACCAGGCCTTGCGCGCCGACCTGTTGGCGATCCTTGCGCCCATCGCGAAACCGCTGGTGCTGGAAACCGAGAACAAGCCCTTCGTCATCCTCACCGTCGGCGTCAACGGCGTTGGCAAGACCACCACCATCGGCAAGCTCGCGCGCCGCTTCCAGCTTGACGGCCATACGCTGATGCTGGCGGCCGGCGACACCTTTCGCGCCGCGGCAGTCGAACAACTCAAGGTCTGGGGCGAGCGCAACAACGTCACCGTCATCGCACAGGGACAGAATGCCGATGCGGCCTCGGTGAGTTTCGATGCGCTGCAAGCCGCAAAATCGCGCGGTTTCGACATCCTGATCGCCGACACCGCGGGGCGACTGCATACCCAGGCCGGATTGATGGCGGAACTGGGCAAGATCCGTCGCGTGCTGGGCAAGCTCGATCCGGCCGCGCCGCACGAAGTCTTGATGGTGATCGACGGCACCACCGGACAGAACGCCATCAGCCAGTTGCGCGCCTTCCACCAGGCCGTGAACGTGACAGGCCTCGTGGTGACCAAGCTCGATGGCAGCGCCAAAGGCGGCGTGTTGTTCGCGCTCGCCCGCGAGTTCGGCATTCCCATCCGCTACATCGGCCTGGGCGAAAAACTCGAAGACCTTCGCATCTTCGACCCCGAAGCCTTCGTGGATGCATTGCTGCCGGCAGCACCGTCGCGCTGATGCCGCTTACCCGACGCGCCCGCCGATGGTTGACGGTCGCCTCGGTCGCGCTGGCCTTGATTGCAGTCGCTGCGTGGTGGGTCAACCGGCAACTCGAACCCAATCGCCTGACAGCGCTGGTGCTCGATCGCGCCGGCAAGACGCTGAAGCTCGACATCCGCTTCAACGGCACGCCCGATTACGCACTCAAGCCCGAGCCACGATTGTTGATTCCAGGCTTGTCCGTGCGCGGCGCCGATGGCGTGGAATTCCTGTCGGCAGCGCGTGCCGAAATTTCACTGCCCTGGTCCACCATCAAGGGTGATGCGCCGGTCATCACCCGGATCGAACTCGATCATCCGCGGCTGGACATCGCCGGCCTGCAGCGCTGGATGGCGACGCGGCCCGACACACCGTTCGAAGTTCCGACGCTGGTGGACGGCATCGAGGTCAAGCAGGGCAGTGTGATTGGCGACGGCTATTCGTTTGCTGCGCTCGATGCCACTTTGCCCACATTGGGCGATGGGCAACCTGCACAGCTCACTGCGCGCGGCCAGTTCATCCGCGGCGAGACTCGCGTGCAGTTCAACGCAGCGCTTGGCATCGCCAGTGCCGGGCTACGGTCCGCGTTCGCCTTGCAGGCGAAGACCCAGATCGAGCGCCAGCACAAGCCGCTGAAGATGGATGTGGATACCAAGGGACGCTTCGCCTTCGACGATGCGCTGACCACGCTGACGCTCGATTCGGTCGCGGTGCGAGCGGACTCGCCCCTGCCGTCATTCAAGGGCCGCGCATTCGTCGCCAATGCCGGGCGCCTGGCGTTCAACGTGGATGCCGTGCTCAACCAATGGCCGGCAGACTGGCCCACCTTGCCCGCGCCGCTGGTATCCAACACCAACGGCTTGCCCGTGCAGTTGAAATACCGTGGCGCAAGCGACCTGTCCGCGCCGCTCGCGCTGTTGGTGAAGCGCGATGCAACCGAGCTCGATGCCACGGTGCGGGTACCGGAATTCATGGCATGGATGGACGCCGATCAAGCGGCCTTGCTGCCGCCGATGACAGGCACCCTGCGCACGCCTTCGCTGGATTTCGATGGCATTGAACTGCAGGGCGTGGAATTGGAAATCAGCGCGGATGCGCCAGCCGAAACCGGCACCGCGCCTGCGGCGAAGTCAGGCAAGTGACCGATTCCTTCGCCAATCGTTTGCTGCAGTGGTTCGACCATAGCGGTCGGCACGACCTGCCGTGGCAGCATCCGCGATCGCCCTACCGCGTCTGGCTGTCGGAGATCATGCTGCAGCAGACGCAGGTGCAGACCGTCATCCCCTACTTCGAAAAATTCCTGCGCGAATTGCCGGACCTGCCTGCGCTCGCGAATGCGGAATCGGATCGTGTGATCGCGTTGTGGGCGGGACTGGGTTATTACGCAAGGGCGCGCAACCTGCACAAGACCGCGCAGATTTGCGTCGAACAACATGGCGGTG
>MGYJ01000048.1 GCA_001801685.1 Gammaproteobacteria bacterium RIFCSPHIGHO2_12_FULL_63_22
TTATGGGCAATAGCACCTACGAATTCTCCCACAGTGAGGTTTTCCGCGAAATAAAGCGGATGGGCGTCACGGGCAAGTACAGCCCCGCCTATGTCGGCCGGGTCCGCTCGGGGTATGACCGCTCGGAAGACTTGTCCGCGCTCATCATCAAAGCCGAGGCCCGGCTCAAGAGCAAGGCAGAGGCTAAAGCCGCCAAGGTCCAAGGTTAAAACCCCATCTATGAACGTCAAGGCCATGAGTTCCCAAGATTTAGCTCCATCCACCCAAGAAGCGGCAAAAGCCCAAGGCCTCCTTGCTGCCTGGAATGGCATGGACCAGCAGGCTAGGGCCGTATGGCTCCTGCGCATGGACCAGGAGACCGCGGCGAGGCTGGTAGAGGCAATTGAACGAGAGAAAGCCGGATAGAAAAACTCCGGCGGCTGGCAGGCCCCGGAGCACGAATCACCATCAACCAGGAGATGACGATGACTGACACCAATATAACCGCACCGAGCGCCGAGGGGCAAGCGAAACCAACGCCCGCGCCGGTCGTGGCCTGGTCCTACACCCTGCGCACCGAAGGCGGAGGCTGGCTGGCTCAAGTGGTTTTGACCAGCGATGGAATGTTTTCCGCCGTGTCCGACTGGGGCAACTTCTCCTATGCCTGGAGGGCCTTCGGGCAAAAGGAGGGTCGGGACTTTCGCGACTTCATTCTCGCTCTGGGCGTGGATTACTTCGGGCAGAAGATGGTAAACGGGATGGCCTACGTGGCCAACTCTCGGAAGATCGAGGCAGCTTGCCACAAGTTCACGGAGAAGGTTTTGCCGGTCCTGAAGGAAGCCTTGAAGGCCGAAGGTCGGAGCGCCTGATGACCGCTTGTAACCCCGACTTTGCAGGAATGAAGGAGGAAGGAATGGAGAAGGAGATGGAACCCTCGGGGACTCGGGAGCCGAAGACGGCTCTGGGCGTCGGGGATTGGGTGCGGATTCTGCCGATGGAGGAGGGGTTTTTAAGTGACGGCGTGAACATCACGGAGGAAATGGTCGGCATGGTCGGAGCCTTGTACCGGGTCGAAGCGGTAGATAGGGATCTTGCCACGGTGAATGGTTGGGCCTTCCGCCTTGGGTGGCTCCAGCGGTATCTCCCAGAGGCCGCAGTCCTCCCCCCGGCTGGTCTTCCCGCTGCCCCCCGAGCCCTGGAGAAGGAGATCTTGGAGGCCATCGTTAAGATGTGCACCGAGCAGGTTCTGAGCACCGCCGAGCATGCCTCAGACTATCTGTATGGTCGGCATGGAATGGCCCAAGACATCCTCAAGAAGATTGCCGTCCTCTCCTCCGTGGCCGAAGGCCCGGTGAGGTCCGCCGAACCGGAATCCAATCCAAGTAACAGCGAGGTGGCCCCATGAATGGTGGCAGCGCGGCGATTTGGTGTGCGATGGCTGCGGCGGGCTTCCTCATCGGCCTGGTTGCGGGCTCGGTGAAAACAGGAAGTGATTTCATGGACAAGGCTATCGAGCATGGCTGCGCCCAAATGATCCCTGATACGTCGTTCAAAAAGTTCGAATGGCGAGCCACCCCGTGACCCTCGAATCCCTTTCCTCCTCCCTGGGGGAGCTGGTGGCCGCTCTGGCCGTGGTCCTGGCTGTCATCTACGGGCCTCGGTTGGCCTACAGGTTCATCTATCACCGCAAGCGGTCCCGCTGGGCCCGAGAAATTGGAGGCCGGTAATGCTGTCATGGAGGCTTTTAAAACTGCTGTCCGCGAAGTCCGGCGAGTGCGCCCGGCTGAAAAACCGGGTGGCCGACCTGGAGGACGACAACATGGATCTCCTCCTGAGGTACAACCGGCTGATGGGGCAATACTCAGGGCTGCTGAGAGAGTGCATCCCGGCGGATAGGACGCTGGGGGATCGAGTATGAAGGTCCGCGTCCCGAAGGAGCTGCGGCCCCCGTCGAGGTTTGGGGTGTTCGAGGATCCGGCAGTGTCATCGTTCGATTACTACAAGGGCTTTTTCCAAGTAAGGGGAGTTTTTCAGGTCCCGCGCCGTGGCGAATACTACTGGCACCCGACAGGGCAAGTCATCCGCGAGGGCTGCGGAGGTGGTACTCAGCCCCGCGTCATCTTGGACCGTGTAGAGGCTGGGAAGCCCAGGGGAGGGGCCCGGTGAGCCTCGAAGCGATTACCAAGGCACTGGAAGCCATCGACGACCTGCACGACCGCCGCGTGAATGGGTTCGCCTCCATCGAGCACGAGGGGCAGCTCATGGATGCGGCTGGCCCCCTGGCTGCGGCTCTCCGGGTGGCGGTGGCCGATTATCAGAAAATGATCGACAACCCATACTGCGGCGAGGGTGCCGGATGGGCTTACGCCGATGTCGCCAAGGAGATGCTGGGCAAAATCGCCTCCCTCCTGGAGGGCTCCCGGTGAGCCCCTCGATCCCTTTGGACCTGGATAGCCAAGTGGCCCAAAAAGTCCTTGGGTGGAAGCCTCATCACCTTGGGTTTATCAAGCCGGACGGCAAGCTGATTACCTGGCAGTCGGGATGGATGCCGAAGTTTTCCACCACCTGGGGAGGCATGGGCGACCTTATTGCCGCCTTGGAGGCCCAGGGCTTTTCCTGGTGGCTTCAGGGGGCCACAAATTGGCCTAAGACGGCCACCGTAGGGGAATCCAAGTTCACCGCCGACACGGCCCCGCAGGCGCTCGCAATGGCTGCCCTTGCTGCAATCGAGGCTGAGGCGTGAGGGAATCAGGGGGTACGGGGTTCCGCTTCGCCGGGATGCCGGGGCTTAACGTCGTAGCCGGAATCTATGGCCCTTTTAATGCAGTCGGAGAGGGATGTTCCGCCTTCGGCGGAGCCCAAGAGGGCTCCCGGAGGAATGCCCGTCACCTCCGCCGCCCCTTGGCCACGAATAGCCTGGACCCGGTTCCCGGCGCTCGCCTCATGGCCGCCGCCGGATTTGGAACCTAACCATGTGCGCCATCACCCTCTCCATCGAGCAGTTCCTCACCCGTGAGTCCGAGCGGGACGCCGAGGCTGCCCCGGTGCGCGTCAACTGCCGCCACTGTGGGCGCTTTTTCTACGCCGAGGAGGGGAGCTGTACCGAGGTGTTCCGGGTCTGCCGGGCCCTGCGGTGCCAGCGGAAGGAAACCGGGCGGCTGGACCCGTACGGCTGGTGGGGAAGCAATGCAAAGGAGATTGCGTAATGGAAAAGACCTACACCCTGGAACCCTGGGCAGTGGCCAGTATGGCCAAGATGGCCCGCCACGCCCACACCCGCGCCATCCAATGGAAGCGCCGGTATAAGGCATCCCTGACCGTTGCAGGAGCGAATACCGCCTGGTACTACGAACGATACGTAGGAGAGCGGGGATACGCCAGGGCGATCATGATGGTTCTCACCTCGGTCAACGAGCACCAGGGGCCCGATTCGAAGGCTGCCGACCGGCGCCTGGCGGAACGGCTGATCCGGGAGACGGTTGTATGAGCCCCACCATCGCCGAATTTACCCAGGCCGTTGCGGAGATGAAGGCATCGCCGTTTGGCTATACGCTCTCCACCATCCGCCAAGGGGTGTCCGACGCGGTAGCCGCCTGCCAGGTCCATGCAAACGGGCCCCGCATGGAGCACCTCAAGTGCGAGGTGGAGTTCTGGATGGAGGAGCTTCGGAAGTGGGAGTCCGTGAACGAGGCGGCGAAGTTGAAGGATTGGAGCCCGGCATGAGCAAGAAGATCATGACCGGCGAAGACGCCGGACCTTCGGTCGAAGACAAGAGCCTGGAGGAAGCCAAGAAGCGCTTTCTCAAACGCGCCATCCCGTTTATGCTGGCCAAGTTCTACCGTGCCGAGGCCTTGGGCGTGGACTGGGAAAACACGATGCTGGAGCACCTGGACGCGCATATCATCCTGGCGGAAGAGTTTGCCAAGCCAACCGAGTACGTCGAGGACTGGCAGTCATGAGCCGCCTCTATACCATTGGCGGGGTGGACTACCCATCGGTTACGACCGTCCTGGATTGCCTGGGCAAGGGGGACGCGCTCCTCCATTGGGCTGTCAAGTGTGCGACTCTTTACATTCGGCAAAACCGCGGGCTGGGTCTTTCTCTGGATGAGTTGCTGGGCAAGGCCGAGCAGAATTGGAAGATGGCCAAGGAAGAAGCGGCCGGCATCGGGACCGAAATCCACGACCTGATCGAGGTCTATATCAAGGAGGGCCGGGATGCTGTAGGCAAGTACCGGCCCGAGGTGACCCATGGATTCCTGGCTTTCCTGGAATGGGAAAAAGCCCATGGGGTGAAGTGGATCAAGAGCGAGATGCAAATCGTTTCCCATGTTCACGGTTACGCCGGGACACTGGACGCCATTTGCATTTACGAGGGGCGCCCCTACGTCATCGACTTCAAAAGCTCGAAATCCTTTTACGACACTTTCGGGATGCAAATTGCAGCCTACCGGAAAGCAGCCGAGGAAATGGGCCATACCATCGAAGGAACCGGGATCCTACGCCTCGACAAGGTGACCGGCGAACCGGAATGGAAGGACTATTCCAAGGACTACGACAAGGACGTGACGGCATTTCTCAAGCTCCTGGACTTCTACTATCACCAAAAGCAAAGGCGGTTAAAAAACAACAAATTCGTTTCAGCAGCAAAACCCAAACTCATCAACGCATAAACACCAATCAAGGAAACACCAAAATGGCACTCTTAGTCAAAGAAGAAAACGCAACCGAACAAATCCCCGTAGGCATGCACCAGGCCGTTTGCGCCATGGTCTGCGACATCGGCACCCACAAGGGCGAATACCAGGGCAAGCCGACCTTGCGCCATCAGGCCGTGGTCATCTGGGAGCTGGACGAAAAAAAGACCTTGGGCAACTTCGCAGGGGAGCGGTTCCAGGCATCCAAGTTCTACACCCTGAGCTTGGATGAAAAGGCGAACCTTCGGAAGGACCTCCAGTCCTGGCGCGGGCAGCCCTTCACCCCCGAGGAATTGAAGGGGTTCGACATCGAGAAGTTGATCGGCGCCAATTGCTTCATCAACGTCATCCACGAGGACGGCAAGGCGAAGATTACGGCCATCACCCCCTTGGCAAAGGGCATGCCGAAAATCAACGCCACCCTGACCAAAGAGCCGGACTGGATCGGGAAGATGCGGGCGAAGTCCATCGAGATGACGGGCGGAGGCTCCAATGGTTCCTCCGGCTCCTCTTTCTCTTCGGGCGAAGCCCCGCCGCAGGCGGAAGATGATTTGCCGTTCTAAAATCCTCGCCCGTCTGCTCTCCGACGCCCTGCCTTAGGACTGGAGAGCCGTCCTGGCCGCCACGTTACGGCGGCCCCCTCGTCCAGGGTGTGGATGGAGAGTCAAGGAGGAGGAGAGATGGCAAAAGTTAACGAGAATGTGGTGATATTGTGGCATGTGATCGTGTTCATCTGCGCGCTGATTGGTTCCGTGGGAGTGACGATCCTGCTTCTGTGCAAACTTGGCCAATGGATGCTCCCATGACTACCCCCCTCCCCCAAGAGCCC
>MGYJ01000049.1 GCA_001801685.1 Gammaproteobacteria bacterium RIFCSPHIGHO2_12_FULL_63_22
GTTGGTGAGCGTGGTGGTCGTGATGCTGGTCTGCGCCCCGACGGGCACAGCCACCAGGACCAGTAGGAGCGTCAGGAGAATGGTGAGTCTCTTCATGGTGTCCATCTCCCTTACGCGCCCGCCAGCACGACACTGGCATTGCGGTTGTAGAGGTTGCCGATGCCGAGCAGCGCATCGAAGCGGTTGACCCACCGCCGCTCGATCGGCTCGAACATGCGAATCACGGCCACCGACACGCCCGACCGCGGATCGCGGTTCTGCGTGGCGATCTGCACCGACCCGCCCTGCTCCGGGTTTGCCAACTTCACCGGCACGATGGTGAAGGCGTCCCGGCTGAACAGCACCGACAGGGTGCCGACAAGGCCGTTCGGGGTGGTGGTGCCCGGCCACGGCGTCACGACGTCGCCAGCGGTCGGCATGACCGTGATGTTCTGGTACGGGTCGGCGGGGCCGTAGATGGTGTCCGTGATCGGCAGCGTGATCGTCGCGGCCGTGGCGGTGTACGTCTGTCCCGGATCGCCAGCGATGGCAAACTGGAACGTGGTGGTCATCGCCCGTTCCAGCGTGCCCGGATTCACCGGGTAGCGGCCCGCCACGCCGAATTTCTCGCCCGCCACGAACGTGTCGCCCTCCGTACAGGCAATCACGAGGCTGGTCGCGCCAGAGACCGCCGTGGCGCTGATGGAGATCGCGCCTGCCCGGGTGCCGGCCGTGATCTGCAGCAGGGACATCGACTCGGCAAACTGCCAGCCGCCGTTCTCCCCGAGATAGCCCTCCACAAACGCCTTCGCGATCTTGTCGGTCGGGTTGAAAATCGGGTTGGTGACGGTCGCCGCCTGGGTGATCGACTCCATCACGGACGGCGAGAGCGCCGCCGTGCGCTTAGCCCCCATCCAGCCGGCCATCTGGATCAGCCGCGTGCGCGCCTGTCCCGCGAAGCCGAGTGTGGTCGGATCGGTCCCCAGCGTGCCGAGGACATTGGGCGAGTTGATCGCCGCGTGCCGGGCCGCCAGTAGTTCGATCTTCTGCCGCATCTTCTGCATGGCCGGCTTTAGGATTTCCGCCTGCACCTTTTCGCGCCCGCGGGTGAGCTTCAGCGCCTGCTCGACGCTGCCCCACTCGAAATGCACGTGCGGCACCTTGTCCACGGTCACGTCGGTATGCCGACGCACGATCGGCTCGGGGTCGTAGTCCATCCCCTCGCCACCAATCGGGCGCCAGGGGAACGGAATGCGCGCCGTGTCCCCGATCGGGAACGGCTGGTCGAAGTCTTTAGCCCAATCGTTGTTCATCCCCGCCGACACGAATAGCTCGTTCGTGAGCAGGCGGGCGCATTCCATCGAGAGCCAGTCGGAAGTTTCGAGCAGGTTTTCAACAGCCATACAGGTGTCCTAGAGCCCCATCGCCGCGAGGTCGCGTCGGTTCGCTTCGCGGATGTAGGCAGCGGTGTCCTTGCGCTTGATCGCCACGTCGATCGGATCGGCGGTATCCGCGGTGCGGGCGCCGAGCGTCATAGGCGGGGTCGGCGCAGAGGACACGGTTTTGGGGGCAGGCGCCGCCGCGACAGATGATGCCGGGGCATCCATCCGCGCTTCGATGCGCCCAAGCTCCCGCAACATCCCGGAGCGCGTCGGACTGGCAATCAGGCGCTGCCAGTCTTTTTGCCCCTGAGGGGTGGAGAAGTGGTCGAGTAGTTCGCCCGTGGCCGGCGAGTCGATCACGGCTTCCGCGAGGACGTTGGCGGGCCGCACCGCATCAGGCGGCATCGCACTCGCCAGCGGTATCGCAATCAGTTGCGGATCAACGCGCTCTGTGAAGCCAGGGTGAGCGGTGGCATAGGTCCGCACCCGCTCCATCGCTTCACTCCCCGTGCGTGACAGCCGCGCCTGTTGGTCAGTGGCGTGCTGCCGTGCCTCGGACTTGCGCTCGAAGCGGCGCTCGTTCCACGCGTCCCGATGGTCCAGATACTCGGCATAACTCTCAAAGTCCGTGTCGGCTGGTTTCGGGTCGCGGGGGTCGCTGCCATCCCACTCGCCTTTCGCGCTCGGCGATGCGTCGGACGTGGTCGCACCGGGCTTTCCGTCCTTGGGCCGATCGAGGGTGGCGAGTTCTTCTCGTAACGCCCGGCGCAATTTCAGCTTGTCCTGGAGCGTCTGAATTTCAGGATCCAGTTCTGCACTGCGCGCCGCGGCGCCCTTGGGTTTCGTTGCGGGCTTGCCCGGTTCCGAGGCGGGCGCGGGTGACGCATCCGTTGATGCGGCCTGCTCAGCAGGCGTGGCCGGTGACGAGGCGGCGGGGGCGTCTTTCGGGGTCTGGCCGATGGCGATGCGGTCCGGGAACTCGCCAGTCTCCTGCCACGAGGACCGCTCCTCGTGCGAGAGGCTGTCGATGACGGACTGCGCAGAGACCGGGGCCGGTGACGAGGCGGCGGGTTGGGCGTCGGGTGTCGCGGTCTGTGGTTCCAAATCAGCCCTACAACGCGAAAAAGGGCCGGCAGGACGGCCCCTCATGACGAGAAGCGGTCCCACCGGCCCGTGAGGTCTACTCAGAGGCCAGCAGCGTGCTGGCTACATTGTTCGGTCGCGCGGTTCGGGCGCGAGTCTACGGTTACGCCCTAATTAGGCGCTCACGCTTTCGCTTTGTCAACCACTTTCGGCCGAAACCGCAAGCGCGGCTCGATCCGTTGCACGATGCCGGCGTCGTCCATGTCGATGTCAAGGCTGATCGGCCGCAGCGCCTGGAGGCCCATGACCTGCACGAGCTGATCGACCAGCGTCTGCGCCTGCGGAGAGAGGGTCATCGCCGCGTCACACGGAACATCCGCGGCCACGGGTGCTCACAGGTCAGCCACCCCTCGCAGGTACACATAATCACCGTCTGCTCACGTTCCCACGTGGCCAGCATCTTCCCGAACGCGGCGGCATGCTCCTCCGGCGACAGTGGCGGAATGTCCCATACAAAGCTGAACGCCTCCGGGTGAAACTTGAGATCGCTCACGCGCTCGCCCCAGTGCCGTTGCTGCCGCCAGCCTCCGGCTGTGCCATCGACGCCAACAGCGCCTTATCCGCCGTCTCCTTCGCCACCGCCGCATCCGCGCCAGCGATCCCGACCTCATGCCGCTGCGCGTCGTCCTGCTTGGCGAGCGCGCCGGCATCCTTCGCCGCCTGGAGCTGTAACGCCTGCGTCCCCTTCATGGTTTGCAGGAACGCCTCAAACTTCTGCTCCATCTGGCTCAAGAACACGTCCCGCTGCGTCTTTTCGCGCTCTTTCGAGAGACCGGAGTCGATGTCCTGCTTCATCTGCTCGAGCATCTGCTGGGCCTGCTGCACTTGCTGCTTCAGTTGCGCATTCTGGGCCTGCACTTGCTCAGGCGACATCTTCTCGTCTGGCGGCGGCGCGATGATGTCGATGATTTCCTGTCCAATGGGACCGATGCCGGTCTGCTTGACCTTCAGCTTGACCGCGAGCGCCGCGATCTGCTGCGCCTTCTCCGGCCCAATTAGCGTCATCAGCGCTTCCGAGCCGAGGAGCATATCGGCAAAGTCTGACGCCGCCTGCCGCGTGCTGTCGACGTTCTGCCCATCCGAAATGTCCACCGTGAACGAGCCGCGGAGGTCCACTGCTTCGGGATTCGCCGGGTCGTTGACCCAGATCAGCTCGCTCTTATCGTTCGCGCGCCGGACCATGATCTGGCGCTTCGTGTCGTAGAATTTATCGAGCGCGGCTTCCCCGCACGCCGCCAAATGCCGACGCATCGCCTTGTAGTGGTCGAAAAAATGGAACGTGCCGCGCGCGGCGGACTGCCCGATGTATTCCAGCGCCACTTTCGATTTTTCGTTCTGCTTCTGCGCCGCGCTCGGCAGGAAACTGCCGCCCATCGCAGCCTGCACGGCGCGCCGCATCTCCTCGGCGCCGATGCTGAAGCCGGCTAAGTCTGCGGACTGCGGGTTGCGTATCGGCAGCGGCAGCACCTGACCGGGCAACCCCTCAACCGTCGCTTTCGCGGTGAGCAGCGCCACGGGCTCATGGAGCGACTTCGCGATCTCAGTCTGCATCTCTGGTGAGACTTGGCCCTCATAGGCCCAATACGGGTTCTTGGTGATCTGGCCCACCGCTTCGAGTTCGCACGTGCGATAGAAGCAGTAGGCCATGAACGGGTCACGCGCCAGACGGATCGCGGAGAGGATGTGCCGTTTCGTCGTGCCGCCCTCGTCTAGATACAAGATGCGCCCCATACACCCCGCAATCGGGATGTAGGGGCCCGGCCACGTCGTCTCAGACAAGATCTCGACGCCGTTCACTAACTTCTGCGTCACCGCCGGCTCGAATTCCTCGCGCTCCCGAAGCACCGTCGAGCCCTGCGGCATCCGCGCCAGCATCTCCACGGTAATCGTGACGGGCGGCGGCGAAGCGGGTGGACGGAAGCCAAAGGACCCACTCGGAGGCACGGCCGCAGGCGGCTGCACGAGCAGCAGCTTGATCGGCTTCTCCTCAACCGTCCAGTATTCGGCGAGGAGCACGTCTTTCTCGCCCAACCACGAGCGGTACTCGTTGTCGTGTTGATACCCCTCGAAACTCTGAATCGTGGCCTTCGGGAACTTGCGGCGAAATTCCGCAATCGGCCGCTTTTCGAGCACGAAGCAGCGCTTCATGTCCGACAGGTCCGGCATCTGGAATTTCGGATCAGGGATGATCGTGTTCGGGTCCGGCACCGCCTTGATGCGAAGCTCCTGCTCGAACGACCGCGGCGAATACTCGCTCACCAGCCGCGCGTAGCCGTAAGACCCGTCGATGCAATTCTCAAACGCCATCGCGTAGAGCTCGTGCGCGTTGGAACGGTATTCGATCTCGCGCCACTTGTCGGAGTAGACGCTGGCGGCTTCCTCAGTAGCGATGATCTGCTCCTGCCCGGCCGTGATTGGCGGGCCAGGCGCGAAGTTCACCGACAGTGGATTGACTCGCATGTCGTTGATGATCTGGTTGGTGTACTGCGACAGCTCATCGACGGTGATAAAGGGACGCCCCGCCTCAGTGCGCGCGTCCTTCTCCTCTTGCTTCCAGGGATCACCGGCGCGGTAACGCATGTCCTTCGCCCGCTCGGTCCGAGCCTCGGCCCACTCGTCCAGATCCTGCTGGTAGCAGTCGCGAATCTCTTTCAGATCGTCAGCCACCTACACGCTCCCCTGCGGCTTCAGGTGCGCCGGTAAAAACTGCTCCATGTGGACACGGTGCGCGTCCGATACCCGCCGTGCCGCCAGCCACTGCTCGTAGGTCGCGCGATCGGGAAAGAACGCCAGCATCCGACGCAGCGTGCGATCGGCGCGCGCGGCACGAGCCTGCGGGGTGCGGTTCAGCCGGGCTTCGCGTCCCATTACGTCCACACCGTCTTGCGGGCTGGCTTATAAGGTGCGGCCGGAGGCTTCACCTTCACGACCTGCGCAAACGTCAGGGCGAGCGCATCACCATCGTCTGGGGACTTGCTCTTGCCTTCTATCTTCAGGGTGCGTTTCTTAATGTCTTCCTTGGACTCCAACCAGACGCGTTGCTTCGGGTCCGGCCGTAGCCCTGGTAACTGCAGGTCGTAAGCAAGACGCCGGTCATCCCGCTCTGTTGGAATTGCTCCAGTAGGCAACCACTCATTCATCTCGGCCCACATGTAGTCGCGCATGTACCGCCGCTTCGGGTCTGGACTATCCGCGCCGAAGTTCACTTCAAGGACGTTCTCGTGGCCGAGCGCACGCAGCCGAGTCCCTATCGCCCCAGCAATGCCCGCCGAGTCCAAAAACAGCATAGCCACGCGGTGCCCGTTGTAGTTCGTGTTCAGTACTTCCGCCAGGCGGTTGGTCAACACGCCAGGATCGGCAGTGAGACGGCCTGGGATGCGGATCGGTGGGATCGACCGCGCATCCCGCCCACGTCGGAATCGGATGACGTTGTAATCGTCGCCACCCCACGCAAGATCGCAGCCTGCCACGAGGGGCTCGTCCGGCAGAACGAGCACTTGCCGCTCTTGCGCCTCACGCACGCGGGCTGACGAGATGTATTGCGAGTCGGAGGCATTCGGAGGAATGCCCTGCACGCGGACGCGGAAGAAGTCAGATTCTTCTCCGTAGTCCTCGACGTACTCGTTAATCAGTTTGTCGTTATGGCCCTCGACCTCCCGCGCATCGAGCACCCACGTTTTCCACCGATGGGTTTTGGTGCCGAACACCGCCTCATAAAACGACCCACCGCGGCGCGTCGGGTTGCCGAACAGGAAATACATCGGCTCGCCCTTCGCTAACCCGCCTTCTTGAACCTCGTGAATCTTCTCTGGAACGTTGGAATCCTCATCGTTCATATAGAACGACGTCGAGCCAGCGGAATGCTGGCCTGCGAACGCTTCCGAGTTGTCTTCTGAGCACGTCTGCGGTGTCACGCGCCAGCTTTCTCGGTGGCCCTTGCGATACAGAATCGTGCTATTCCGCTCAAACCAGTGGTCTGTCAATGACAGACCGCACCACCACTGGATCGCCGCCCAGGTCTTATCATCCAACTGGGTGGCGGTATTGGCTGTGACCGTGCCCTTTGCGTTGCGCCGCGTGGACATGATGAAATTCGTCAACATGCCGCACAGGGCGCCCTTGCCGACGCCGTGACCGCTCGACACAGCAGCGCGTATCGGGTCAACCGGGGTGATGCCGTCGAAGGCGCGCATCCGTATCTGATCCCCTAGCCACTCCAGGAATTCACACTGCCAGACGCGAGGCTCTGTGTAGGCCCACAACTCCGAGTCAGGCTTCGCCCACGGGAAGGCCACGCGCACATAGCCGAGCGGGTTATCGTAGAACTGGCCGACGAACTCTTCCAGCTCGGCATCAATGTCGCGGGCCGCGTTAGTGGTCATCAGGCCGTTGCCACACGGTGACGGGGTGCCATTTGTATTAGGCTTTCCGCGTATTCCGCTGCCGCGCCGCGAGCCGTGCGGCGTCCAGTTTCGCGCCTACGTCCGTGATGCTCACGTCCAGCTTGTCCACCAGCATCCCGAGATGCTTCGCGGCCAACTCCACGGACGGATGGCGCGGCATGAATTTCACCCTTAGAATCCGGTCGATCTTGCCGTCGCCAGCCGTGGCGTTCTTCATGACCCACTCGATCCCGGCGATGGGCCACGCTTCCTCTTCTGTTAATTCATGGAGTGGCCGAATATCACCATCGGCATCCAGTAAGCGGCGAATATCAAACGTGAGCCCGCGTCTGACGGCCTCAACCGTGGACGAGACCGTCAACTCCTCGTCGCGGAGCAGTCGCGCCCTGATGGCTGTAGTGCGCTTATTAAGGCTTCCAGGCTTGCGCCCTCCGGTCTTCTGCCCCTTCATTGTGGAGAAATAGACGAAATAGACGGCTCCGCATACGCCTCAGCCGGCGCGAGATACCGGCAGTAGAACTCGACCAACTGCGTATGGGTCTGCCCGCGATTCGCCTGCTCGTCCACCAGCCATGCGGGATCCTCGTGCACGGGGTCCAGCGCGTGCGCGTCGGTGCGCAGGCTCAGTGCTTCCTGCACGGCGCGGCCGGCGACGGTCAATCGTGTGGGCTGGCTGACCATGCCGTGCGCGTTGATGCGCCCTGCGGCCTGGCGGTAGCGCAGATGCGCCGCGCGTGACATCGACAACATCTCGGCGACCGTCACCGCGCGGGCGCTCCTAGTGACTGCTCGATCTGGTTGCCCCCGCCGTTGAGCGTGCCCCTGAAGGGTTCCTTGACCAGCCCTGGACACGTCGCGGTGTCCTCGAGGCCTACCTCGCGCTTACTAATGCTGTGCACCGCCGGCCCCCAGGTGTAGATGCAGACCGGGCCGAAGTCCCGTACGAGGACGTGCCACGTCGACGGGTCGCTCAGCGGCGCGCCGGGCGTGGCGAAGGTGAGCACCCCGCCCAAGACGAGCGCGACCACGACGATGACGGCACTCACGAGATATTTCGCGGCGGGAATCATACTGGTGGCGACTCCTGTTGACTGTGTTCACTCTCGAGATCGTCTGGGCCGTCCACTTGGGAGGCCATGATCCACGCCCCGAGGGCGACCACGATCAGACCCAGCATAAAGAACCCCACCGCGATTCCGATCAGCCAGGGCATCACCGCCATGGATGCGCCAATCGAATCGCGCATTCGCGCACGCCATCGCTACGGTGCGTCTCCAGCTGGAAGAGGCGCGCGGCCCTGATCGCGCGCAGGTGCGTCTCAATGGCGCGCTCGATCGCGTCAGGGCTCAGGTCCGATGACAAAGGGGCATCGGAGGCGGCGAACTGACGTGGGGTGATGTCGATGGAGAGAGAATCGCAGAGGTGGGGAGCGCAGCAAAGCGCTTTGTGCCGTAGATGTCTTTACTTGCTCAGGATGTGTGCTTATGTTCCACGTGAAAAGCCTCACGCGCCGCGCTAGTCGGGATCCGCCAGCTGCGCCCGACGCGCACGCCTGGTAGGGACTGCTGATGGATCATCCGCACAATGGTGCGTGGATCCACGTCGAGATAATGCGCCAACTGGCCGGAGGTCACGAACGCCCGCCGATGTGTGGCGAGGTCGAACCGCGCGCGCTGTTCTTCGCGCTCGGAGTCCACGATGAGGCCGTCAGGCGTCATCGTTTCGCTTTCCTTTCCGGTTTCGCTTTACTTTCCACAATCTGCATGGCCCTTATCGATT
>MGYJ01000050.1 GCA_001801685.1 Gammaproteobacteria bacterium RIFCSPHIGHO2_12_FULL_63_22
GCTCGAGCAGGCCGTAAATAAAGGTTGGGGCGATAAGGCCTGGCTGGAGCATGACAGTGATTTTGATGCTGTCAGACAGGAACCTCGGTATCTGGCATTGATCCGGGCGATGTAGCGAAGCGTCGAATTGCACTCAACTGATCATGGCAACCAGGTGGGCCCTGAAGGCCATACGACCAACCAATCCGGCTGGGAGACACGGAAACTCAAATTCGGCTTGCGTCATTCATTCATTCACCCGGAGGCTATCAGAGCCTCAACAATGCGCGGATGAGGGATGAAGAATTCATCCCTGGGTACGTCAGCACTGTATCAAACAAATTATTCAGCAGCTTCCATCGATAGTTCCCGGATAACCAACCTCGAACTTATAGCTCGTGACGCAAAGTGCCCTCTTCAAAATCGAGTGCACCGTTTGCCCTCTCCTCCAAAAGATAGTTAATAAATCGGTGAATTGGTGTGGCGCTCGGTATCTCGACTGCGATCAATCCAATGTCCCCATTGTATTCCGACTTGCACCCAAGAGATTCCAAGTGGGCTCGAACCTGACCATTGGCCGAAGGCTCGGTAAGGATCAACCGAAACGTGGAATTCCCTGAGGGCTTAAGGAGCTTCTTGAAGAAAAGCTCACCATCGACAACATCAATCTCAACCTCATCGTCTGCGCTTATGCCCTGCGCATAGAACGGAATATTGTCGATCACATAGCTTCCGTTCGGCAACGGTATTGCCCACAACCCTTCCCGCTCTACTGGAGGGTAGCCGCCGGTACCGGGAGGGAGTCTAAAGACAATCTTCTTGTGCTCAGGCATGGCTAGGATCACTCACTATTTTCATCATCACGGGGATTCGGCTTCGGAGTATCGGACATTCTCCGATTGCATTCACGGCATACATGGGCGGCATTATCTGGCGAATTGGTGCCGCCTTGCGATCGGGGAACGATGTGATCAGTCTGTGCTTCTGTCTTCGGCGGCGATACGCCACTCATTGACTTCTGCGCTGGCGTTGTCTGCACACCACAAAATTCACAGACTCTGCCCGCTCGCTCGCCCGCAATGGCCTTTGTCACTTGGGAAAATCTACCACCCGCAACGTAAGCCGGACTTGGACTGCCTCCATTGCTTGCAACTGCAAGAGCGCCCTCGGCAAGAATCGCCGAGCTTGCAACAATAGCAGGTCCATTTACCGCGATGGACCCAGTCAATGAGCCGGCAGCAGCATCCGCGAAGACCGCGGCACCGGTACCACCGACATATGCAGCTGCTGGTGCCAATGCCACCCCAATTGTCGTGACCACTGCAACACCAACTATCGCGCTCGGTGGTGGCTGGGTCATCCGATATCGTTCTTGCTGGAACATCCCGGTTTCGCGGCCATCAGGGTCGGTAAACCTGTACGGATTGCTTTTCGCATAGGCGTATCGATTGGAGTTGTCTCCAGACTCTCTGGATGGGACCGGATCAACGCTGAAAAACCGCCCAATCTGCGGGTCGTAATACCGCTGCTGCATATAAGTCAGCCCGGTCCCCCGATCCATCACATGCCCGGTGTATCCCGTCCCATCCACCACCGTCGCGCCATAGGCCTCGCCATACGGGGCGTAGCTATTGCGCTTCATGATGTTGCGAAGCGGATCGGTCTCTGCGACGGGGCTGCCCAGGGCGTCGGTGTGCTGGAAGCGAAGCGTGACCGCGCCTCCGGTCCAGGCGACGGCGCGCGTCGCGATCTGACTGTTGCCGAGGTAGATGTAACTGAGGTTCTGGTTGCGGCGTGCTTCGGAGGTGTAGAGGACTTGACCGCTCTGGCTGTATATCCAGAATGTCGTCTTGTTGTCGGAGTCCGTGGTCTGCACGCGGCGACCCTGGCCGTCGTAGCGATACGTCTGAAGGCCGGTGACCTGGCTCATCCGGTTGACGCTGTCGAACACGAAGCCCTGTAAGTTCTTGCTCAGCGTATTGCCGTGGCGGTCATAGGCGAACGCGAAGATGGCCGCCCCAGTGGGGCTCTTGATGCTGGCAAGTCGGTTCGCCGCGTCGTAGTTGTAGCGGTACTGACGTGTTCCCTGGTCCGCCGAGCGAAGGTTGTCAAGCGCGTCGTAACCGTAGGTGGCATTCCCCCATTGCAGGGGCGAGACCGCCGCGGTCAGGCGATCGGCGCCGTCGTAGGCCATGCCTCGCGTGGTCAAGCCATTTTGGGCTCGATCCACGATGTCCATCACGTTGGCATTCGCATCGAACGCGTAGGTGTCGTCCAGCACCTTTATCTCGGTCGTGCCGACGAAATGGCTATCCAGGCTGCGTTTCGGCAGCAGCCGCTCGTTCGGCTCCATCGAGTGCTTGATGCCGTTGCCGTAGATGAAACTGCTGATGGCGCCGCTGGGCCAGTACTTGATCTCGGTCGCATAGGCCACGCCGGCCGTGGAGACCACTTGGGTTGCCCGGCCGAGCGCATCGGGGGCATAAGTGACTGTCTGGTTGTCCGGATAGGTGAGTGCCGCCAGC
This sequence comes from Gammaproteobacteria bacterium RIFCSPHIGHO2_12_FULL_63_22, assembly GCA_001801685.1. GTDB lineage: Bacteria > Pseudomonadota > Gammaproteobacteria > Xanthomonadales > Xanthomonadaceae > Arenimonas. The sequence goes on from MGYJ01000050.1 coordinate 2,505, forward strand.
ACCCCGTTCGCGTTGTAGCCATAGCCCAGCGTGAAAAGCGTGCTTCCGTTGCTGGAACTCTCGGCCGTGATCAACCGCCGCTTGTTGTACAAATAGCTCGTGGTAACCGTGTTCTTGCCCGGATTGGCTGCGGCAAACGACTTCACCTGGCCATCGAGGTAGTAGGTGGTGGCAAGGTTGGCTGTACCTCCTGGGGTTTCGACCAGTTTGACCCGATTCAGAAGGTCGTACTTTCGGACGACCTTCTGGGAAGCAGTGACCAGCGACCTGTCGCAAACCGCAGTCGTCAGTGAGGTGCCCTCGGCAATCCAGGCGACGTTTCCTGCTGCGTCGTAGTCCACGACGGTGGCGCCTGACTCTGGGTTGATCGTCTTGCACAGTCGCTGATTGACGTCGTACACATAGGTGCGCGTGGCCGAGACACCGTTGACCGTCGCGAGCACGACATTGAAATTCACCGACGCTGATGTCGTCGACGCCCCAAGGTTGTCGGTTGCCACTGCCTTGAATACATAGGCACCGGGGACGGCCGATGCGATGGACCAGGCGTAGGGGGCCGTGCTGTCGGTGCCCAACAATGTGGATCCCGACCAGAACGAAACGGACGCTATGGCGCCGCCTGTGTCGGAAGCAGACGCCGCAAGCGATATCGCAGCAGGCGTTGTCACACTGCCGTTAGGCGCAGGCGATGTCAGTTGAACGGCAGGCGCAGTGTTGGCAGCCGTTACGACGACAGCGACATTGGTCGTGCTGGTACCGAACCAAGCCACGCCGTCCTGCACCATGCGCCACTGGAAGTTGTAGGTGCCTGCGGTCGCCGGTGCGGTGACGTTGTACGAAAACGTCGCGCTTTGTCCGGTCGAGATCGATGCAGGAACACCTACGCGACCGGTTCCCCAAGTGCCGTTGTCGCCGGGATTCTGGGACCCGAGATTGAAGTTTCCTGCCGCGGTCCAGGTCTGTGAACCGATATTGCTCAGCTGGATGCTGACCGGGTAACTCTGGCCGGCGACCATCGCAGACGGCACGGACTGTGAAACGAACTGCGCGTCGAGTGGCGATAGAGGCGGAGGATCACCCGGGTCGCACGTGCCACAGATGCCCTGGGTTCCTCCGGTCGACGGCGGTGCGTTGCCACTCCCATTGCCCGAGGATTGAGACCAAGCGAGTCCGGGAAGTGCGAGAAGCAATCCGATCAGCCCTGCTCGCAGGTTCCAGCTGCCAAGATTGGAACAGGCGCGGCGCGTGGCTTCAGACAATGCGAGCGTACTCATGGACTTCCTCCCGGACCTTCGCGGCGAATCGTGAGTGGCTTGCCGAACAGGTCCCGATCGATAGTCGTGATCAATCCTTCCGGAGCTACGATCAACTTCGGCGACGCCTCACTCGGCGCGTCGAAGGTCTGGAAACTGGTCGTCGTGCTGAAATTCCTTGGATTGGTGATTCGCGTCCTGAATCCGTCCAGGTATTCGGATGTCGTGCGCAACGCTCCGAGCTCCGAATCCTGGCTCACCAGCGTCACGCGCCCGAGCGCGTCGTAACTCTTGCGAACACCCAGCACTTGATCGTCCACCGAAGCGATCGCGCCCAAAGGGTAGCTGCTGAATTCCTCCCTGCCGTTGTCGTCGAAGCGCTTGATGACAAAGCTCTTGCTATTGGAATTCGAGCGGTCCTCGGTGACGAGCAACCGTGGCCGCCACATGGCGTCGTAGTAAGTGGTGTTTCTCGCGTTGCCGGTATCGACCGTCTGCTGCCAGTGGCCGACGGGCAGCCCGTAAGCTGCGACGTCTGCCCGCGCGAAGCCCTGGTTGATCGGGCTCCAGGCGACTACGTCCCTTGCTGGGTAGTTCAGCTGCGTCAGGCGTCCCATCGGGTCATAGACATACGAGGTGGTGTCACCCAACTGATTCTTCACCGAAGCGATCTGCCCAAAGGTGTCCGCCACCGGCACGATGACGCTCAGGTCTGCGAACTGGATGCTTTTCGGAATGCCACGGTAGTACTCGCCCAAGGTCGTGATGTTGTTCAACGGGTCCTTGATGCTTGCCAGCGTGCCGTTCGCGGCGTACGCATACGTCGCGGCGAGCAAACCAAAGTTGTAGATGCGTAGCGGCAGGATCCGCGTGTCGTAGTCGGTCTGCGCGACAAGCGTCGTGCCTTGGCTCACCTTCCACACATGGCCCAGCACCCAGGCGCCGTCCACGGGCCAATAGCTGATGGTTTCGGATTTGGTCGGACCACCGGTGCTGAAGCTGTTCACCTTCGCGGATTGACCGAACCGGTCGAATTCCAGCGTCTGGCGGGAGAATGTCACGCCTTGGCGAATCGTCTGGTGCAACACCTCGGGACTCAGTGTTTCAGTGGGCGCGGTGTTGGAAAATGAAATCGAGTCGGCCATCGACTGGCCGAGGATGGTCGGAAACGTCCAGGCCAGGGCCGGGTCGGCGTACGACACATTTTCGACTTGCAGGCCAAACGGATTGTCCAGGCCTCGCTCGGAGACTCCAGCCACCGTCGACAGCAACTTGCCCTCTGAATGCCCCCATTTCGTGCTGTAGGTGTAGTGCACGGTTTGCTGCTCGGGATCGGTCACCTCCACCCACAGCCACTCCCGGCACGCATAGGTTGCGCATTCCGCGCTGGTGCTACCCCATGCGGGCGAATAGCGGTAGATCCAGTCCATAGGTAATACCCCAGGACCGCTGAACGTCTTCTTGCCCAACGAAAGAGACAGATAGAGAGGCGGCAAGTGTTCCGAAGGAGGATTGATGGCTCCGTTCGCGTACACGCAGGCGGTCGGCACCCATGACCGGGCATGAGCCCGAAGCGAGAGTTCGAATCGTCCGACCAGTCCCCCGGGATGTGTGATGGACAAGGACGCGTAGTTCTCGTCGGCCGCAATCTGCGTGAAGGTTCGCTGATAGCAGCTGCCATCGGGATCCGGGGCGGGCAGCTTCAGTTGGGCGGCGCTGTTCATGGCGAAGATCCAGGCCGTCTGGTCCGGCTGGACGACGCGAGTGAGGACGCGGCTCCACTTGTCGGTGGGATTGCTGTACTCGTATCGCCACGTGCGCGCGTTCGCCACACCGGGCTGCAACGTGATGCTGTCGACCAGCGGCGCATCGGTTCGCCATGCAACCGTGACTTTCCGGCCATCGCTGGCATTGATTTCGGTCAGTCGCCCGCCCGTGTCGTAGGTATAGGCCAGCCAATTTCCAAACCGGTCCTCGACGCGGCTGGCGTACATGTGCCCGGTCTGACGCGGCAGGAACAGTTCGTCGAATCCCCAATAGACATTGGGAGTCTCGGTCGTCGGCTCCGAGGCAGATGTCGAACCGTCACCGGCAGAATCCTCCACGGGCACCGTTGCAATGTCGTCATCCGGATGGTTCGGATACGGAATCTGCTCGACCAGGGTCTCGAGCGACGGACCGTAGACAAGCTGGTTGAACCAATATTTCGTACCGTCCGGCGCGAGCGCCATGAACGATTCGCCCGGCATCTCGTTGTTGGTGAAAGGCAGGCAACTCACCATCCAATGCCCCGGCGTCACGATGGGATAGGCCGCCGTGTTGTTTCCTGGCGCGAGCGTGTTTGCAGGAGTGCGCTTCAGCAGTGGCTGGCTGCCACCATCACCCGTTATCAGTTGGTAGCCATGCCACCACGAGCTGCCGTACGCATAGGGCAGATGGCTGACTTCGTTGAACTGCGTACATCGTGCCTGGCTGCTTGTAGGCCCCGCGACTACGCTCCAGGTTCCCTGGTTGCCCATCCGGTTTCCTGGAATCACAGTCGATATCTGGGGTATGGAAAGATCCCAATCCGCCATCGGCAGGTCATTGCTGAAGGTCACCGGCGAGCCGGACGCCTCGTAGGATCGGGTCAGCGTGATCGTGGGGCCGATACCCGGGTACGAAATGTCGGTTTGCTTGAAGCTCACCACGCCCGTGTACAGGCTGACGCTTTCACCGAAAGGCGCATCGCCCAGCGGCTGCACCGACTCGGCGACCTTGATGCGATTGAGATACTCCGTGGAAGGATTGACGATGGTGTCGGCATGGGATCGGCCGACGCCTGCGAGGACGGTAAGCATCGTTACGGCAAACACCACGCTCGGATTCCGTTTCATGCCTTCCCTTCGTTGGTTGGATTCGCAGGTGACGCGGACAACAGGCGATGTGCTCGCTTCAAGCAGACTATTCGAAGCGCAGCGGTTGTGACGGCCATCTCAGTCTATTGACGTGACCCTTGTCCGGAAGCCATGCTGCCGTGAGCCGGGCAAACCGCGACATCAGGGGATGTGGGCGCCGACTGTCAGTGAATGCGTACAAGTTTTGGGGAGAGTTGCTGACTTCAGCAGCGTCACTAAGCACTGCGTCACCGCTGGGGAGCGGATTCAATGAGAGATTTGACGACACGCATCAGGCAGGCGCGGCGACGCGTCGCATATTCGCAGACGGATCTCGCAGGACAGGTTGGCGTCAATCGAAGCGCAGTCGCGCAGTGGGAACGACCGGGTGGCTCGACGCCGACCTCTTCCAATCTTTCGAAGATCGCGGTGATTACTTCAGTGCATTACGAGTGGCTGGCGACAGGGCGCGGGCAGATGTGCGTGCCGGCCGCCGGAGAGCGGGACGAAGCGCCCGCGCTTGAATTGCAGTTCTATGCGCACGACGTGATCGAGGAGCGTGTGCTGCAGGGCCTGCGCAAGCTCGAGTATTGGCAGACGCTGACGATTGCGGAACTGGTGGAGTCGCTGGGTCGCAAGCGCCTGGTTATCTGACCCGTCGGATCAGTGGCTGGGCTGCTTGGGAGAGATGCGCGACTGCGTCTTGGCCAAGCTGCGCCCACCTCTCACCCCTGCCCCATCATCATTGATGATCGTCCCCACGGCCGTGTCATCACCCACGTTCGCACCCGTCACGTTCACCAGCTTGGCGGTAAACGTCTCATTCGCTTCAGCGAAGGGGTCGCCATACAC
>MGYJ01000051.1 GCA_001801685.1 Gammaproteobacteria bacterium RIFCSPHIGHO2_12_FULL_63_22
AAGCCAGAAGTCGTGGCCGAGAAGCGCGTCGTCCATGGCGTGGCCCCTGGCCAGCTCCAAGTCGCGTTTGTTCGCTATTATGAAGTCGTTTACCTCGCGGATCTGGGCATTCACCGACGACTGGGCGATGTCCTCTGGGCCGTAATTGTCGTCGAGCGGGTGGCCATCCGCATCCGTGCTCGACCAGAGTGCGGCTTCGAGGTAGGCGTCGAAGAACTTCGGCCAGATCGGCCGTGGAAACGCCTCCGTGAGCCCCTTGATCTTCGTCGGCTTCTTCGTCGTCGGCTCCGGATCGGCCTGGATCATGCCGACGTACCTGTAGGCACCTGTGCCGATCACGGGTCCAAGCTCGCCAGCGGCATCGCGCCATGAGTAGAGGAGATTGACCGCCTCTTCACCCGTCGGGGCCGCGACCACCACCTCGCGGACTTTTGCAGGATCGGAACGGTCGACGTACTTGTGCGTGTTGACGTGGATCGCCCAGTTCGATCCTGCTCTTGACGATTCCCTTTTTGGTTCTTTTACGGTGGTCTCTTCGATCTCGATGTAATCCTGCGTCCCGGTATCCGAGACGTAGTCCTTGTACAGTTCGTAGGCTTCCCAGAACATCCCTTGGTCAAGAGCCGCGAGAATCTCCTTGATGGGCTCCTGCTCCTCTTCTGACAACTCGAACTGTTCGAGATCGCCCCGGAGATAACCCCGGATGTCTTCAGTGGCGTCCTTCTTGAGCGCCTCCTCGTTCTGGTGGACGGCCGTTCCGGCGGCTTCCTCGTAACTTGGGTCGACGCTCTTCGTACGGATGATCCACGCGCGAGCCATCTCACACCCCTCCGAACGCTTCCAGGAACATCCTGATCGCCTTCACTTTTGCAGGCACGGTCACGGCATCGAAGATGGCCCTGTACGCCCTCATGAATCCCTCGTTCTCGCGGGCCGCGTCGAGAAACGCCCGATCCTTCTGCTTCACGAGAATATACTCGTTCCAGCGCTCACCCCAGGCCCTGAACTTCGGGTTCTCCATCATCCGCAGGAACGCCTCGTTCGACTTCCGTGCTCGCCGCTCGCGTTCTTCGGCCTCGATCTCGACTAGGCGTTTCGCCTCCGCCTCGGTTTCGCGGACCTTCTGTTCAGCCTCGCGGGCCGCCCAGAGCTTCTTGAGCTTCGGGTGGATTGGAGTCGCGTGAGCGTCGACGTACTGGAGCACCTGGTCGATCGTGGTCGCGGCCTCGAAGGGCTCCCACGGCTCTTCTTTGCCGCGCCGGATGTAGCGATGTTCCAAGACGTACTCGGCGAACGGACGCGACTCGCGCCAGCGTGGCCCCCACTGGGCTTCAAGCTCCTCGCGTGTGAAGTCTTTGACCCGTCGGACCCGCCACTCTTTCCGGAGAATCCCGGGCTCGCCGGTCTCGGGATCGGAGGATTCGCGCTCGTAGAAAGCGACGATCTCAGGCATTACCGTGTCTTCCGGATTCTCACCGTCTTGGACCCGTCAGCATTCTCGATCACTTCCGCGCTCGGCGGCAACTCGATCAAGGTCACAAGATCGGCGCCGATCCCGTGATGCGCATCGAACATCACCTTTTCGTCGGAGATCTGCCCGCTTTCGCGCAGGTAGAGTGTCGCCCGCAGACCGCCATCCTTCGATTTCGGTCCGACGGCAACCTGGCTGCCGCCGTCGGCCTGAGCGGTCAGCCAGAAGTTGCGGACATTGCGTGCCATTTGGTTGTCTCCTTACTCCTCGCTGTAGTGACTCGCTACTTCGTTCCAGTTCACTTCCGACAAGGCGGCTCCGAGGAGATCCGCCCACATCGACGCCGAAACGCTTGCACTTTCGAGCATCTCCGACATCCGCTCTTCGAATGCGTCCTTCATCTCTTCGGCGAGAATGCCCGCCGCCGTCTCATCGACCGTGAACGTCCCCTTCTTCACCCACTCGCGCTGGTGTTCCGCCCAGTTCTCCGGGTCCTTCGCCTCTACATAGCGCTCACGCCAATAGGAATCTTCTCCGTCGTTGTCGATCCACAACGCGAGTGCCCATGTCTCGTAGTTGGTCCAGCCGTTGTAGCGGTGATCCTTCCCGCAGACTACGGTCTTTTCTTTCTTCACTGTTTTCTTAGCCATCGTTGACTCCTGTCCTACGGGATCATTCCACGCGATTCGACCTTGATTGCGAGCTGCTCGAAGATGCTCGCTTCCGGATATTCGCGGTACCGCTCGACGGCCACGTCCCCGCCCCACCAGTGGGCGCCAGCCTCGGAATGGACGATGACGTTCAAGTTGGTCCACTTCTGACCCAATCGGAGCGATTCCATCGTGGCCGCGACGGCGGCTTTCGCGAACGTGTCGAAGTAACGGTTCCTGCCATCGGCGTCCGTGACTACGAACTCGACAGCGCCGTGGGAGTCCTTCGAGAGCGCCTGCTTCTGTTTTCTCGTGGCCATCTAATTCTCCCAGATGCCGATCTCGCGCATATCGGCTTCGAATGAAGCCAGAAGCGCTGGTAGGCGGTCATTCAAGTAGCTCTCGACGATCTCCCAGAGTTCGTGCTCGTGCAGGTTGAACTGCTCGTCCGTCGGCACCGCACCCCAGACGGTCGTGTGCTTGAAAGCCTCCAGCGGATCCGGATCGTAGGGCCTGCGCTCCCAGCGCGAGATCCCCTTCCACTGCTCCCACCAGTATTTTGCGTTGGCGAGATAGTGCATCGGACCTTCGGTGCCGGTGAGATGCCATTGGACGAGCGGCGCCAGCTCGGGGAAGCGCTTCACGATCGACTTGTGGTCGGCGCCGCCGCCGGCCTCGCGCCAGCGGCCGTTTCGGAGTTTCTCGTCGATCTGGCAGGTCAGGGAGAAGTAGGGAGCCTGGTTGTGCTGGCGGGCGAAATCGTAGTCGATGCCGTAGGTGACGATGATCCGGTGCGTGCGGCCGTGATCGACGTACTCCCGCGACTTCGTCTTGAACATGGTCTACCGCTATGGCTCCGAGAGATCTATCGTTGTCATGCTACCACTATATCCGTCTCCGCGCTCGAAACAAATGTCGAATCGCTCTAGAGCCCAAGCCCTTCCGCTTTCGCGAGCTTCTCGACCGCCTCAAGATCAACGAGTTACTCCTCGGTCACGGACGCCCCCCGTCCGTCGCGCTCGGCTGCTTCGAGCTTCCACACGCTCACCATGACGCGTCCGAGAAGCGCCTCGGTCGGGATGAGTGCCTGACCCCCACCGGATAGGCCGCGGGCATCGCGCCACTTCTGGCCGAGGCTCGTGACGACGGCGGCGAGGCACTCACGGAAGTTCCCAAGCACATCGCCGACCTTGTCGCGCGAGATGTGGTGCGCCGGCGTTGGTGTAGATCCAGACGCGGAGAGATTTGGAAGCGCGGACAGACGCTGGGGGTTCATCCCGGCGCCAGTCTTGATGGCGTTCGTGATCGCAGAGACGCCCGCGCGGGCGAAGATCTTGGCCAGCCGCGACTTCGGATCGCCTGGGGTCTGCATCGTCTCTCCCATCTGGGCCCGCGCCGGCGGGCACGGCTTCTTCCCTCACGTACCCATCGAGGGACGGCTACCTCGTCGTCATCCCTTTCTGCGCCGCATCCCAGAGCTTGAAAGTCTCTTCGTCCCAGCGAGACCCTGTTGGAACCGTCGAATACGTGTATTGCGCTACGAGGATCTTGGAGCCTACGATACCGAAGCTCGCGGAATCGCGGGCGTTGAACGAGAACGTGAGAAACGCCTGCTTGAGCGCGGAGGTCAGCTCCTTTGCCGCCTTGGCCGCCTTCTTGTTCGTGAAAAGCTGCCAGTCGCGAGCCGTCGTAGGGATTTCGACGCCTCTGTAGTGGATCGTCATAGGAGCCTCAGTGTACCGGTAAGCTGGAGAACCGTCAAAATCTCCGTCCCGAGAAGCGCGGCGCCGCCGATGGCTCCGAGCCAGCCAGAAGGCGCTTGGGCGGGAAAATTCGAATCCTCGCCGTTCACGAGTGCGGTGAGGCTCGCGGGGGCGGACACCCCCGCGGCCTCGGCGTCGGCGAGCATGGGATACGTGAAGGTCTCCTGCGGATCGACCTCGGTCCCCAGGATCTCGGAAAGGATCTGGGCGAGAAGGACGTCCAGGACCGAGACCCGCAGGCACCAGACGATGAAGGGCTTGAGGACGGGCGGCAGTTCGCCGAGGCCCAAGCTCCCTTGCACGAGACCCTTCAGCTTCTCGATGTCCTTCGCGAGTTCCTTCAGCTCCGCGAGGCCCTGATTCTCCAGGAGCTTCCGGATCACGCCCGTCATAGCCTCCATGACCTTGCCAGAGACGTCGAAGCCTGGCACGGCAGCCCCGCCGCTCACAAGCGAAACGAGAAGGCTCTTCGCGGCATTGAGCGCGGCCAAGAGCGCGGGATTCGCGTTCTGGAGGAAGTTCGCGCTCGCGAGATCCCAGACCGTGCCCGCGACCACGATGGGCGTCGGTAGGATGAGCATCGGCGCAACCGCGCCCGCGATCGCCCAGAACTTGGCCGTCCTCTTGGCGTCCTCGGCCTCGTCGGCGGCCTTCGCGAGCACGCATGTGAAGACGGCCTCCAGGTTCGCGAGCCAGAGCGTGCCGAGGTCGGTCTTCACCTGGTGCGTTTCGCGCGGGAAGTAGTCCGAGAACTTCGGGACCGCGATCCGCCAGTTGAGGATCGCGAGCGGGGCTCCGTCGGTCCCCTGGGTGATAGGGACCCCGTACGCGCAGCGCTCGAAGAACGGCAGATCCGGCCACGGGACGTCCGCGAGGGCCGTCATAATTTGTTCCGTCCGCTCCATGAGGAGGTCGAAGTCGCGCGCGGGCACGGCGAAATCGAGGACCGCCCAGCTCATCCACCCGATCCAGTAGGCCCGGAGCCGTTCGTCCTCGGGTGGCCAAAGCGTGTTCTCGACGTAGTTATGGACCATGTCCCAGACGCCCGCCGTCTCGCCTCCCCACTCGGCTGAGAGAAGCGCGAGCTGGACCCTCGCCTTCTGCCGCATCACGAGCACTTCGCGCGCGAGAGGCGTGAGGTCGCGGCGGTAGAACGTGAAGGGGACCTGGATGTCGCCGGGAGCCTTCGCGATGAAGCGGACCCTCGGCTCGATCTCGTAGTCGTCAGTCTCGGACGGGACGGCCGCGACGTACCAGCCACCCGTCTGCGGCGCGGGCTCGAACTGGATCGCGAGCGCCCCGCCGATCCGAACGATTCTAGGAGGTTCGGTGAGAATGTTCCCGAGTGGCCCGAAGCCGGGCGCGCCGGTCACGGGCTTGTCGGGAGGATCCTCCGGCGGGATCGGGCCGTTCGCGGGCTCGGCCGCGAAGGCGGCGAGGGCGGCTTCAAGGTCGGCGGCGGGGATCTCTTGGGCCACAGGAAAGATGGCGGCCGAGAACTCCGCGCCGGACTCAAGAAGCCCGACGAGCGCGTTCGTTTCCGCGTCGACCGCAGAGATGTGAAGTTTGGTCGTCATCGTGGACTACCCGCACGGCACGGATCGCCTGCGGGGTTGCGGAGTTCGAGCCCAATCCCGGGCACCACGCCGTTTCCTTGCGCAGAACGGCGAAACGCGGACCGGACTACTTCTTCCGGCGCTTCCGGCACTTTCCGTCCTTGCGGCGGCCGAGCTTGCAACGATGTTTCGCCATGTTCTTCTCCTCTCGGTTCTTGCACGCTTCGACAGGAAGCGCGCTACATGTACGGTACGTGAACGAATAGGACCCTGGTGCGCTTGCGGTTCGTCATGTCCACGACGGTGGCCGAAGCACTCAGGCCGGCGTTGTCTGGATCGGCGGCCCACCCATCGACGATCTGTTCGGCTTCGGCCAGCGTATCAAGCTGCCGTATGCCGTCGAACTCACCATCGCGTATCCAGACGATCAGGAACGGGCCTTTCTTCTGGGCCACCTACTATTCCTTTCCCTTGAACTCGATCCGGATCGTGTGCTGGTGGTCCGCGTCCTCGGAACTCGCCACGACTCCGCCATTGGCGTAGGCATCCACGAGCGGCACGCTCGCGACGTGGACGTGGCCATTCTCTTCCTGAAACCAGAGCACGACCGTGTCTGGGTTGACCCAGACTTCGACCTGGTGGCGATGGCCCTTCTCCTCGCTCGACACAAGGAGATCCGCGAGCTTCTCCACGCGCCCAAGAACGTCTTCCGCAGCCCACACGGGGCCCGGCGCGGGGCCGCAACCTCAGCCCAAGCGGCCATGGGCCTTGCAAGTGGAATCCTTGGCGGCCGGAGCGAGCGCCGTGCCGAGCTTGACCATGTTCGTGATCCGCGGGCGTACGAGTTTCACAAAGTTCATGGAGTTCGCTCCAGCATCGCCACGATCTCACGGCACTGCTCACTGTGGTACTTCGAGGCGTACTTGTGCTTCTCCAAGCTGTTCACGACCGCCCGGAGAGCGAGGATCGCACCCGTCACGGCCTTCGTGTCGGTGAGACTCTCCATGCCGACTAGGCTCGCCACCGCATCGGCGATGATCGTCTCGGCAAGCGTTTTCTTCCCGACTTGAAGCACTAACGCCTCCTGGTCGCCGCGTAGATTCCAACACCCGTGCCGAGGACGGCAAGGCCACCGAGCGCCCAGCCCCACCACGGAAAGCCCGTCTCGGGCTTCGGCGGAAGCGGTGCCGGAAGCGGCGGGGGCGGCGGCGCCTCGGGCTCCAGCTCATTCTGGACGTCTTCGTACAGCTCCTTCGCGTCCCAGACCGCCTTTCCGAG
>MGYJ01000052.1 GCA_001801685.1 Gammaproteobacteria bacterium RIFCSPHIGHO2_12_FULL_63_22
ATGCCCACGGCGATGCCCGACGAGCCATTGACCAGCAGGTTGGGCAGCTTGCTCGGCAGTACCAGCGGTTCCTTTTCGCTGCCGTCGTAGTTGGGTCCGAAATCGACCGTTTCCTTGTCGATGTCGGCCAGCATCTCGTGGGCTATTTTGGCCAGCCGGATTTCGGTGTAGCGCATGGCGGCGGCGTTGTCGCCGTCCACGGAGCCGAAATTACCCTGACCGTCCACCAGCATGTGGCGCAGCGAAAAGTCCTGGGCCATGCGCACGATGGTGTCGTACACCGCACTGTCGCCGTGCGGGTGGTACTTGCCGATCACATCGCCCACGATACGCGCGGATTTCTTGTACGGCCGGTTCCAGTCGTTGTTCAGCTCGTGCATGGCGAAGAGCACGCGCCGGTGTACAGGCTTGAGACCATCGCGTGCATCCGGCAAGGCCCGGCCCACGATCACACTCATGGCGTAATCCAGGTAACTGCGGCGCATCTCCTCTTCAAGGCTGATGGGCAGGGTTTCTTTGGCAAACTGGGTCATGGGGCAGGCGGAATGACGGCAAGGACGGCCATTTTAGGCGCAAGCGCCTGTCGTAGTTGAGCAACACATTCACGCAATTGCGCTTTTGTCCTACGGCAAGAGCAATGCACAGGCCAGCGTGCCCCGGTTACGTATGGCACAATCAATTTCAACGTTTTTGGTGATAGTCACCAGAAGCGTCCCGATTTCGCAGCGCGGCTGCGGCTTTTTTCCCCCCTGAGGAGAACCATGAAAAAACTGAACAAAGTGGCAATGCTGATTGCCTCCGCAGCGCTCGCATCCGCCGCTGGCGCACAAACCGTTGACAACTGGAAGAACGGCACGAACGAGCTGGTCTGGAAGAACGGTACCAACGAACTCTGCTGGCGCGATGCTTCCTGGACGCCCGCCACCGCCGCTGCTGGCTGTGACGGTGCCCTGGCTGCGCCTGCTCCCGCACCGGCCGCTGCTCCCGCTCCCGCTCCTGCAGCTGCAGCTGCAGCACCGGCGGCCAAGCCGGCACCGGCTCCAGCAGTTGCCTCCAAGGTGACCTACGCTGCCGATGCGTTCTTCGACTTCGACAAGGCAGTTCTGAAGCCCGAAGGCAAGGCCAAGCTGGACGATCTGGTCTCCAAGGTCAAGGGCATCAATCTGGAAGTCATCATTGCCGTGGGTCACACCGACGCCGTGGGCTCTGACGCCTACAACCAGAAACTGTCTGTGCGCCGTTCCGAAGCCGTGAAGGCTTACCTGGTGTCCAAGGGCATCGAAAAGAACCGTGTGTACACCGAAGGCAAGGGCGAAAAGCAGCCTGTGGCTGACAACAAGACCAAGGAAGGCCGCGCCAAGAACCGTCGCGTGGAAATCGAAGTGGTCGGCACCCGCGCCAACTGACAGGTTCTCCAATCTCTCAAGGTTCCGTTTGCGGGACTTTGATGAGATGGGTCCGTCAAGTCCCCGCCAGCGTCAAGCTGAGCGGGGATTTTTTTGGGCGGTGAATTGTTTGTGCCGTATTGAACCCAGATTTCCCATTTGTGCTTGGGATGGCAACGAGGGCGGTTGCAGGCAGTTTGGTTCGCAAAGCCTGTAGCTTGGGCTACAGGCGACAAAGAGGGGCCAAAATGACCGCAAATGCACCACTGGCACTCAAGCAGCACCGAAGATGCATCTAATGGGTGAACGCTTTACAGTACACGACATGTGGCGCGCTGTGGGCGCATTCGTGCACATGCTCAGGAATTCGGGGAAGGGGGGCATGCAGGCAAAGTTAGTGCAGCGCGTAAACCACCCAATGGGGAATTGTCCAGTTCAACTTCTCCGCCATACAGACGCGCCAGATCGTCTGCGATGGACAAGCCCAAGCCCGAGCCAGGAATTTTCTCATCGGCACGAACGCCTCGCTGCATGACGGCAATGCGTTGTGCAGGGCCAAGACCAGGGCCGTCATCGTCAATCAGGATCGTGAAGGTGGCGGGGGCAATGCGCGCATGCACGCATACCTTTTGAGAGGCCCATTTGCAGGCGTTGTCCAGCAGGTTGCCCAGCATTTCCTGCAGATCCTGTGTTTCGCCGCGAAAGTTCAGTGATGCGGGAAGTGACTCGATGTCGAATTGAAGCTCTCGGTCGGCGTGGATACGGCGCATTACACGGACCAGTCCGTCCAGCACGGGTTGCAGTGGCGTCCTGCTGCCGGGAATGCGGTGGGAGGCGGCGGCCTGAGCATGGCCCAGGTGGTAATCGACGTGTTTGCGTGCAATGCCGACCTGCTCGGTCACCAGGCGAGCCAGCTCAGCCGTTGCGTCATCCTGGTGGGTATTGGCCGCATTGGCCAACACGCTCAAGGGGGTTTTGAGTGCATGGGCCAGGTTTCCCGCGTGCGCGCGGGCGCGCTCCACGACTTCCGCGTTGTGGCCCAGTACGGTATTGAACTCGTCGATCAGCGGCATGATCTCGCCCGGGAAATCGCCTTCCATACGCTGTGTTTCGCCGTTGTGCACTTTCGCCAGAGCTGTGCGCAGGCGGTGCAGTGGCGCCAGACCCACCAGTACCTGCACCAGTGCTGCCAGCACCAGCCCGGCACCCAGAATACCCAGCGCCAGCCATAGAGTGCCGTTCAGACGGGCCACGGGCTCTTCCATGAAGCTTTCGTTGGCCGCCGCAATCAGGCGCAAAGAGCTGGATGTTGCAGTGGCGGAGTCTTCAAGGAGCACACTGCGCTCCACCATGCCAAGCATCTTGTCTTGAGGCCCCATCACCCGGTGCTGGTGAATTTCTCCGTTTTCAGGTGTGTCGGGAGGGACCTGCAATACATGGTCCCACAGTGACCGTGAGCGCAAGTACCCACGGGTGGGCGCAGCGATGGCGCTGGAAGGTGTGCTGACACGATCAATTTGCCAGTAGTACCCAGAGTAAGGACGGCCCAGGCGGGGGTCGCTCATGGGCTGGCTGAGCATGGGGCGCCCTTGTGCATCCAGGGTGATGTGGGCGGTCAGTTGATCCAGGTGGGTGCGCAGTTCTGCATGAAACTGGTTTGACACATGCTGGCGGAACATGCTGCTCAGTCCCCAGCCAGCGATTGCAATGGAAGTGGCAATCCAGAACAGGGTGCCTGCCAGTAAACGAATCCGCAAAGACCTGCGCAGTTCCAGAAGCGTCATGGGGGTGTGGTGAGGCGGTATCCCAGGCCACGCACGGTTTCTATCAGGCCGGGAGGCAGTTTTTTGCGCAATCGCCCAATAAATACTTCGATCGTATTGGAGTCACGGTCAAAGTCCTGGGCGTAGAGATGTTCGACCAGATCGTGGCGCGAAATGATCTGGTCAGGGTGGTGCATCAAGTAAGCCAGAACGCGGTATTCGTGGCTGGTGAGCGCCAGGGCCTGGCCTGCCACGGCGGCACGTTGATTGCGGGTGTCCAGCGTCAGTGGGCCGCACACCAGCTCTGCGCTGGCATGGCCGTGGGCTCGGCGGATCAATGCGCGCAGCCGTGCCAGCAGCTCCTCCATGTGAAAGGGCTTGGTCAGATAGTCGTCGGCCCCGGCGTCGATGCCGGCGACTTTTTCATGCCAGCCATC
The DNA here is from genome assembly GCA_001801685.1 of Gammaproteobacteria bacterium RIFCSPHIGHO2_12_FULL_63_22. Classification (GTDB taxonomy): domain Bacteria; phylum Pseudomonadota; class Gammaproteobacteria; order Xanthomonadales; family Xanthomonadaceae; genus Arenimonas. The sequence continues at coordinate 3,586 of MGYJ01000052.1, forward strand.
GCGCGCGGTCAGAATCAGCACAGGCATTTTGCGGGCGGTGCTCCGCCATTTGCGCAATACCGAAATGCCGTCCATCTGGGGCAGGCCCAGGTCGAGCACCACGGCGTCATAAGGCTCGGTATCGCCCATGAAGTGGGCGTCGATGCCATTGCTGGCCAGATCGACAGCGTACCCGGCACTGCGCACGCCCTCGGCCAGTTGGGCCTGCAGCATCGGGTCATCTTCTACCAGCAGCACTCGCATCAGCGGTGATCTCCAGAGCCAGTGGGTGTCTGCCGGGCCTTTTCACTAATTAAGGTGCCATCGCGGGCATTGATCTTGAGCTTGACCAGTGCCCCGCCTGTACGCACCAGCTTGATCTCGTAGATCCAGCGCTGCGTTCCCCCATGGCGTTTGTTCTCCAGTTCAACATCAATGACCTGCCCCGGGTAATCGCGCTCCACCCGTTCAAGAATGCTCCGCAGCGGCAGCACTTCACCAGCATCCAGGGCTTTTCGCGCCCGGTCGTGGTCTTCGTCGGCCAGGCTGGTGCTGCTGAGGCACACCCAAAGAAGGGTGCCAAACAGCACACGCAGCATGACCTGGAGCGGATTGGAAATTCGGTTTTGCATCGCGAAGACCCCGTTTTCTGAATTCCGTAGCCCGATTTATAGACGCGCTCACATGAATGCAGGATGAACAGCGGATTCACGTTCCGTTCAGACGACCTTGCGCATAGTAACTCCCAGAACACATCCACCGAGGAGTTGCCATGTACAAGAAACGAACGATCCACCTGCTTGCTGCCGCACTGGTGCTGGGCTTGTCCGGCCCAGGAATGGCCGGTCCACGAGAGAGCCAGATCAGCCAGTACGCAGGCACCGTCAAGGCGGCTGATCCTGCGTTTTCGGGGTTCTCGACAGAGCGGGGCAAGACCCTGCACACGCAAACCTTCACAGGAGGAAAACCCGATACCCCCCGTTGCACCACCTGCCATGGCAAGGATACCCGTGCAGCAGGTCGCACTTTGGCGGGCAAACCGATTGATCCGGTGGCTGTGTCGGTGGCACCGGCGCGCTACACCGATCCCGCCAAGGTGGAGAAGTGGTTCAAGCGCAATTGCACCGAGGTTCTGGGCCGTGAATGCACGGCCCGGGAAAAAGGCGACTGGCTGACCTTCATGCTCAGCCAATGACATCTGCAAACCCAAGGATCTGACCATGAACATTCCCTACCGTCCGCTGGCCCTGGGCCTGCTGGTCATCGGTTTTTCCGCAATGGTGCTCAACCGTGCGCAAGCCGGAGGCAGCCATTTCTATCCGCCGGTCAGCAATGCCGTGGTGAAGGAGGAGTGCGGCAGTTGCCACCTCGCCTTTCCCCCTTCCATGCTTCCGTCCAGCGCCTGGATACGCATGATGGCTGACCTGAAGAACCACTTTGGCGATGATGCCAGCATCGACCCGGAACTGGCCAAGCAGGTCACGCAGTACCTCGTGGCCAACGCTGCCGATGCGGAAGGGCGCCGGTACAGCGAGAAGCTGATGCGCGGCGTGACAGCCAGCCAGGCTCCTTTGCGCATCACAGAACTTCCCAAGTGGACCAGCGAGCACCGCAAAGTGCCTGCCTGGGAATGGAAGCACAAGGACGTACGGACCAAGGCCAACTGCGTGGCGTGCCATGCCGATGCCGAACAGGGCTATTTCAACGACTAAAACCCATTTTTCAACCGATTCAACGGAGATTTGCACCATGAAAATCGCAACCCTTCTCACCTCTCTGGCCCTTGGTGGTGTTATCGCTGTTGGAGGCGTTTGGCTGGCGCCGTCCATGGCCGGAGAACAACGCGTTCCAGCGGCGGTCGAACGCCAATGGCTCTCCATTGCCCAGGTCCACGACAAGCTGGAGGCTGCAGGCTTCCGAAATGTTGAAAAAATCGAACGTGAACGCGGAGGCTATGAGGCGCGCGCCACCGATCGCCAGGGGGATCGGGTCAAGCTGTACGTCAATCCACAGACCGGCGAGATCATGAACCAGCGCGGCGATGGCAAGCGCCACAACATGGGCTCCGAAGGGTCGCGCTCGTCGGCCGACTGCACCAAGCGCCGCTGCCGGGACGACTTGCCGTTGCAGCCCGCCATTCCGGCATCCGCAGCGCGTTAGAACGTGTTTGCGATCTCCCAGAGGTCGCGCAGCGGTCTTTGCGGGATGGGATGCAAGGCGCGGTGTGCAGTGGATAGCCCGGCTATCCACCAGCGCCGCAACGCCGCAGACCGCCCGCAAAGGCCACTGCCCTTCGGGTTGGAGCGAAATCGGACGATTGGAAGCCCCGGCTGCTTGCATGGGCACGAGCCCGTGCGGCGCACCCGAAGCATCCACTCATCCCGATTGCGCTCCAACGCGGCCCCTGCGAGATCGTAAACACGTTCTGAGAACCCCAGCCTGCGGTCGGCTTGGCCGCAGTTTCTTCATTGACCGGATTTTCTGCCATGAAAACACTACTCGGTAGCCTGATGGCGCTGGTGGCCCTTGCCTGGGGCCTGGATTTCACCAGCGCGCCCCCCGTTGCAGGGGCCCATGTCCTGTGGATTGCCCGCCAGGAAACGCTGTACCTCAGCGGTCTGCTGTCGATTGCCATGATGTCGCTGGCGATGGTCCTATCCACCCGTCCAGCCTGGCTCGAAGTCCCTCTCGGGGGCATGGACCGCATCTATCGCACGCACAAGTGGGCCGGGATTCTGGCCGTCTCCTTTGCCGCCGTGCATTGGCTGGTGGAGATGTCGAGCGATATTCTCAAGTCAACGATTGGCCGTGAAGGCCGCCTGCCGAAAGAAAAGTTCGTCGGTTTTCTGGAGGTCCTGCGTGACCTGGCAGAGGACATGGGCGAATGGGCCATTTACGCCCTGTTGTTCATGCTGGTGATCACGCTCTGGAAAAAATTCCCTTACCGCACCTGGAGCCTTCTGCACCGGGCCATGCCCGTGCTGTACCTGATGCTGGCTTTCCATGCCGCGTTGCTGGCGCCTGCCGACTACTGGGCCCAACCCGTTGGGGGGCTGATGGCGGTGCTGCTTGCTGCGGGTGTTTATGGTGCCTTGCATTCGCTGCTCAACCGCATTGGCCGGTCTCGCGAGGCCCGGGGAGAAATCGTTGCCGTCGAACACCCTGCGCAGGATGTCACCACGGTGCACTGTCGTCTCGACCAGGGCTGGAAGGGCCATCGCCCAGGGCAATTTGCCTTTGTCACCTTTGACGACAAAGAGGGCGCTCACCCCTTCACCATCGCCAGTGCCGACCAGGGTGACCACACCATCCGCTTTCAGATCAAGGCGCTGGGGGACTACACCGGGCAGCTCGGCCAGCGCCTGCAGGTTGGGCAAGCCGTGCGGGTCGAGGGGCCGTATGGTCGTTTTGATATGACCCGCCTCAATCGCCGTGCCCGGCAAATCTGGATTGCGGGAGGCATCGGTGTCACGCCGTTCCTGGCCTGGCTGGAATCCTTGCAGGCCCATCCGGAGACGGCGCCCACTGCCGATTTGCATTACTGCACCCGCGATCAGAGCACCGATGCCTTTGTTCCACGGCTGCAAGCGCTGTGTGCGGCGCTGCCGGGCATTCGTTTGCACATCCACGGCGCACGCCAGGGTGGCACGCTCACAGCGCAATTGCTGGGCGAGGCAAAAAATGCCGAAATTTGGTTCTGCGGTCCCAGCGGACTGGCCGACACCTTGCGCAATGGCCTTCGTGCCATGGGGGGACGGCACCGGTTTCACCAGGAGGCCTTCGAGATGCGTTGAGCGATGGTGTAAACAGGGCACGGGGGTGGATAAGCCATGCCGCCAAGGAGTGACCCGCACGTGACAGGAAGGTGGGAGAAACCCGGGCCGCTCCACCGCAGTCCGGGTTCTAGACTGCAGCGCAAAGGATTTCATCATGCACGCGCACCACGCATTCTGGCCCCGCCGCCTTCCCCATTCCATCACCCCGCCCGCCACCTCGCTGTGGCACAACCTGGCCATCAGCGCGCTGCGCTACCCTGACAAACCAGCCTTGGTGTTTTTTGGCAGCACGCTCAGCTACCGCGAACTGGCGCAAGGGGCCGAGCGGCTGGCCGCGCAACTGCATGCGCTGGGAGTGCAGCGCGGCGACCGGGTGGTGCTGTGCATGCAGAACTGCCCGCAACTGGTGCTGGCACATTTCGCCATCCTGCGCGCCAACGCGGTGGTGGTGCCGGTCAATCCCATGAACCGGGCCGAGGAACTCAAGCACTACATCACCGACCCAGAGGCCCGCGTGGCCATCACCACGGCCGATCTGGCGCCTGAACTGGCCAAGGCCAGCAATGCCCTGCCTGCCGGGCAGAGGCTGGCGCATCTGGTGGCCACGCAGTTCACGGATGCTTTTGATGGGCAGGTAACCGGCGCGGATGCGCCCCCGGCTGCCTGGCACGACTGGCTCTGCAGCGCGTACCCGCTACCGGACCTCGATGGCGGCCAGGTGCACCCCTGGAACGACATGTTGGCATGCACCGGCGCACCGCCGGTGCATGGGGTGGGACCAAGTGACATGGCTGTATTGCCGTATACGAGCGGAACCACCGGTCTGCCCAAGGGGTGCATGCACCTGCACCGCAGCATCATGCACAACGCCGTGGCCAGCGGCATGTGGGGCAATGCCTCGGCCGAGAACGTCACGCTGGCCGTTGTGCCCATGTTCCACATCACGGGCATGGTGAGCGTGATGCACTCCACCATTTATACCGGTGCGACCCTGGTGATCATGCCGCGCTGGGACCGCGACCTGGCGGGGCGACTGATCTCGCGCTGGAAAGCCACGTCCTGGACCAACATACCCACCATGGTCATCGACCTGCTGGCGAGCCCGAACTTTGCGCAGTATGACCTCTCCAGCCTGAACTACATCGGCGGCGGCGGTGCCGCCATGCCGCAAGCCGTGGCCCAGCGCCTGCTGGAGCAATATGGCCTGCGGTATGCCGAAGGCTATGGGTTGACGGAGACCGCAGCACCCTCGCACAGCAACCCGCCCGACAACCCCAAGCAGCAATGCCTGGGCATTCCGTTCATGAGCACCGATGCCCGCGTGGTGGATCCCGATACCCTGCAGGAGATGCCTGTGGGCGAGCAGGGCGAGATCGTCATCCATGGCCCCGAGGTGTTCGATGGGTACTGGAAGCGCCCGGATGCGACGGAGGCGGCCTTTGTCGATATCGACGGCAAGCGCTTCTTCCGATCCGGCGATCTTGGGCACACGGACGAGGACGGCTATTTTTTCCTTACCGACCGGCTCAAGCGCATGATCAATGCCTCGGGCTTCAAGGTCTGGCCCGCAGAAGTGGAGGCACTGATGTTCCGCCATCCGGCCATCCAGGAGGCCTGCATCATCTCCATGCGCGACGCTTACCGGGGTGAGAGCGTGAAGGCCGTGGTGGTGCTGCGTGCCAGCCACAGTGAGACCACGGAGCAGGAGATCATTGACTGGTGCCGCGAGAACATGGCGGTCTACAAGGTGCCGCGCGTGGTGCAGTTTGTCGGTGCCCTGCCCAAGAGCGGCAGCGGCAAGGTGATGTGGCGCTTGCTGCAGGATGCGGAAAATCCGAAGTAGACCGCTTCTCCGGTACCGCTCTGCGCTGCACCTTTGAGCAGGTTGCCCCTGGGCACCTTACAGGGTGATGCCTTGGTTGGCCACTGCCACTTTCAGCTTGTCCATTGCGGTCACGAAATCGAAATCGTCCACCGCATTGGCAAACGAGTCGTAATCGATCCCGAGTGCGGTGCGCAGCAGTCCTTCATTGTTGGCAACAAGCTGACCACTCGCGAAGTCGTCATGCTCAAAGTGATTGACCAGCTGGCGGCAGAGTTCGCTCAGGGAGTTCGCATTGCCACCCGTTGACGTGGGCGCCGTCTCCCCGGCAGGAATGCGTTTGCCCAATGCTTGGATCAGCATCACGAGATGATCGCCTGCTTCGCGCAGCAGTGGGCCCAAGGTTTGGGCGGGAGCACGTTGCTCGATGGCATGCTCGAGGAGCTGGGCCAGATCGCGCATACGCAGGGCACCTACCTGCGCAGATACGCCCTTGAGCGTGTGCGCCAGCCGTTTGGCAGTGTCCGTGTCGGAGTGGTCCAGTGCCTCATTCATGCGCGACAGCCAGTCTCGCTCTCCCTGCACAAATTTATGCAGTAGCGAAAGATAGAGTTTTTCACGGCCCATAGCCAGGTGCAGGCCGAGACGGGGATCGAATCCATCGATGCCGTCAAGGAATGTCAGCCCAGGGGACTGTTCCCTGGGTGCGCTGGTCTGGTTAGAGTTTTCTGCCGGGGATCGCCTATATGGAGCGATCCATTGCAGCAGCTTGGCGGCCAGAACCTCCGGGTCAATCGGCTTGGTCATGTGGTCGTTCATGCCGGCCTCTAGGCAACGTTCACGGTCTCCCGTGAGCGCATTGGCCGTCATCGAGATGATGGGCAGGCGATCCTTTCCATGCAGCTGGCGAATTTCGCGTGTGGCAGCCAGGCCGTCGAGCACAGGCATCTGCATGTCCATCAGGACCGCGTCATATCGGCCGGACTGCACCTTGTCCACAGCAATGCGCCCGTTGGAGGCCACTTCCACTTCCAAGCCCAGATCGTGCAGGAATTCCGCGGCAACTTCCTGGTTGAGTTCGTTGTCCTCGACGAGCAGAACGCGAGCCCCCAGGATCACTGCCATCTCCGGTGCTGTCTGCTGAGCTTTCGCCCTGACGCCTGCCATGTGCTCCTGGCGCGTTGCAGCCAAGGCGTGCATGATGGTGTCAAACAACAGCGAAGGGTTGAGTGGTTTGGTCAGAATATCCTCAATACCTGCCTGCTCCGCGGACTTGTGGACTTCTTCCCGGCCGTGGGCTGTGATCATGATCATGTGTGGCAGCCTGGCCAGGGGTAGCTTGCGGATCTCGCGGGCGGTGGCGATTCCGTCCATGCCTGGCATCTGCCAGTCGAGGAACACGATTTCATAGGATTCATGCGCTGCCGAGGCACGCTGGATCTCGGTCAATGCCGCCTTGCCTGAAGCCGCCAGCCCGACAGCGAAGGTCATGCTGCGCAGCATGTCTGCGATGACTTCTCGGGCAGAACTGTTGTCATCCACGACCAGAACGCGTCGGCCACGCAGATCGGGATCGGGTACCAGGCTTCGTACTTCTTCCTCGCCCTTGCCCAGGCGCGCGGTGAACCAGAAGGTCGAGCCTTGACCCGGTTGACTTTCCACGCCGACGGTGCCCCCCATCATCTCTGCCAGGTGCTTGGCAATCGCCAGCCCCAGACCGGTGCCACCAAAACGGCGCGTGGTAGAGCTGTCGGCCTGCTGGAAACTCTGGAACAGGTGCTGCAGATGTTCCTCGGCGATGCCCGGCCCCGTGTCCTGGACCGAGAAATGCAGATCCAGCTCATGGTCGGTTTCCGAGGCCACCCGGACATGAAGCGCGATTTCGCCCCGGTCGGTGAATTTCACGGCATTGCTGGCGTAATTGATGAGCACCTGTCCGATGCGCAGGGGATCGCCAATCAGGTGGTTCGGAACATGGGGGGCTACATCCACGATCAATTCCAGGCCCTTGGCGGTGGCGCGATCGGCGATCAGGTTGACGACGTTATCGAGCACCTTGTCGAGTTCAAAGTCGATGTGTTCGGTCGCCATCTTGCCCGCCTCGATCTTGGAAAAATCGAGGATGTCGTTGATGATGCCCAGCAGGTGCTTGCTGGCGTCCTGTATCTTGGTCAGGTACTGGCGCTGCCGTGTCGTCAGATCGGTCTTCAGGACCAGATGCGTCATGCCCATCACGGCGTTCATGGGCGTACGGATCTCATGGCTCATGTTGGCCAGGAAATCGGACTTGGTTCGTGCGGCTTCCTCAGCCAGTTCCTGGGCCTTGCGTATGGCTTGAACGGCGGCGCGCTCTGTGGTGATGTCCTCAATGATGGCGACGACACCCTTGGACAACTGCATGGGATCAACGGCGCGCCCCGACATGCGCACCCAGAAGCGTGAGCCATCCTTGCTGAATGAGAGTGAGATAAAGAAAGAGAGAGTGGCGCGATAAATGGGATTTTCTGGCCCGGCACCGGGATGATGTGGCACAGAACTATGCAAATCACTTTCCCTGCGCGAAACATCGAATCGAGAGAAAAAAGGCGCCAATTCGGCGCCTTTTTGTTTTGCCCGGCAGACCGAGCATATGGCGGCGATGATACCGCCGTACACAGGGCGCCATTGTCCCGTCACAGGTCTAGCAGAAGATCGTTGATGGCATCGACGATGATGGTGCTCTCTTCGGGATACAGGGAGCCATCCTGGCGCACCGGCAGGTACGGGCGCGCAGGAATTTCCACCTTCAGGCCCCGGCCTGCCTTACCGCCGAACTGGTGGATGGCTGCGTACTTTGGCCCAACCCCTACCGTGACCTGGTTGGCCGTGGCCTGCGCGACGATCTGGCGCCGCAGATCGCCCGATTCCCCGATCAGCGGCTTATTGCCCGCCAGGCGGCGCTCACCCGCTGCGTTGAGGTCGCCGCCCTTCTTACGGTAGGACTTGCCCAAGCGGGCGGAAAGAATGCCCAAGGTGGCAGGTGCGTTCGGCGTCCACTTTTCGCCATCGGGTCCGGTGCTGGTTTCAAAACGGCGCTTGGTGCGCTCCACGATGCCATCGCCGACGGCTTGCAGTGCAGGCTGCAGGTTTTTGGTGCGCTCGGCCATGCGCTGCAGAAGGGCCTGGACGGCCTGGTCTTGGACGGCAATGGTGAAGGTAGTCATAATTCGACCTGAGGCGGTTGTTTCCAATGGGAATGGTTGGGGGCTGCAAAGTCGCCATGATCCGGTTCGAATCCGGCGCCGCCTCACTTCTTGATGGTCAGCGGCATGTATTGACTGCCGTTCATGTCACCAGCGCCAATCACTCCCCCCGTCTGCACAAAGTTCGACACCAGGTGCGCGCGCACGCCGTCGAAGCGGCCTTTCATGTTGCGATTGACACGCACCACCAGCTTGCCCCAACGCTCGCCCAGTTCCACCGCGTAGATCAGTGCCTGGTCGTTCGTGTCCAGGTAGGGCTCGGCGACCTCCAGCAGGCGCGGCAGGTCGCGCCACACCTCCAGTGGCAGTGCTGCGCCGCGTTCCGTCTTGGTGTCCCGGATCGCATGCAGCAGCTCGGTGTCGCGCATCCACACGCCAGCGTTCTCCAGCGTCACGCCGCGCTCAGCCATCGCTTGCACCGTCTCCGGCGCCACGGTATGCACTTGTGCCGTAGTGCCGCCCGCGCGCATGGCGCGAGCCGTGTCATCGACCAGGGCCTGCCACTGCTGCAGGCGCTCGGCCGCAAGCACCGGGCGCAGCTCCCGCCACATGGCCGCACCGATGGGCGCATCGAGGGCGAGCAACTTGTCGTCGATGAACCGCTGCAGGGGCCAGTCGGCTGACGCGCCTGGCGCGTGGTCGAAGCCCTTGCCAATGCCGACCGGTGCGCCGGTCTTGGGGTCGATCTTGTCCCACCCCTCGGGCGGCTCGCCCAGGCCGGCCCGCGCACTGGCCTCACCTTCGCGTCTGCTCACAGCCACGATGCGGCATTCGCACCCTATACCGTTGGGTGCGAAGTGCGTCTTGAAGAACGGATGATCGTGGTGCAGCGTAAGACCATGCCAGGCCAGGTGGTGCTCGCGCGGGTGCATCACCGTGTCGCTGTGCAAATAGCGCCAGAAAGGGCGCAGCCGCACATAGCCGGGCTCCAGCATCTGCTGGCGGCGCCCGGCTGCGTAGGAGGTGGCCATGTTCGTTTTGTAAATGACACGCGTCCGCCACGCCTCGCCTTCGGCCGTTCCTTCTCCGGTCCAGCCGGTCCATCCATGCTTGGCGACGATGGCTTTGAAGTCCCGCCGGAATGCCTCCAGGCCCAGACCATCGGTGGCGCGCTGCACCATGGCCGCTTGCAGATCAGCCACCAAATCGGCCTTGGCAGCTCCGGCGACCACGAATGCACGATCATGCGCGGCAGCGGCGATCTGCCCCCAGCGCTCGGTAGGCAAGGCCAGCTTGGCGCGCAGATAGGCGATCTGCGCGTCAAACGGCGTATTGAAGCCAAACGCAGCTTCAGGCATCTGCGGCCTCGGCGCGGGCAGTGTCCATGCCCTTGAGTTCAGCCAGGGCAAAAGCGGCGGCCAGCAGGCGCGTGAGATCGGCGGTGTCGAGCGCGCCGTACTGTTTCAGGATCGCGGCGCGAACACCGTCCGCGCCTCCGGCCTGGCCGACGATGGTCTGCAGATCGTCCACCACACGCTGCCACTCTGGGGCGGCAGCGCGCTCCAGGGCGTCAGTCACTGCCGCGATGGGATCGGGCGCGCTGCCCTCGGCAAAGCTGGCGGGCCGGTCTTTGACAGCAGGGATGACGGCACCGACGGCGGGGGTAAGCAGCGCTGGCGGGGTAGCTGCCTGGCGCTTGCGCCAGCCCTCGCCATACTTCGACCGCACCGTGTCTTCATCCAGCTCATAACCCATGTCGTAGATGATCTTGTCCGTCTCGGCCAGTGCCTTGGTGTCGTCTTCCTCCTTGATCTGACGATAGACGTGGCAGGGCTCAAAGCCGTTGAACTCACAAATCCAGGCGATCAGGGTTTCATTGAGGGTCTCCGACAGCAGGTCGCTATCGGCCTGCGTCAAGTCTTGGCGCACATCCTGGCGTTCCTTGCTGGCTGCGGCCAGCGCGCCGCCCCCCGACCGGGCAGGTTCCTGGCCGGTAAGCACCTCGGCGATCCACTCGTCCATGTACTCGCACAGCTGCTGCTGTGTCGTCACATTGCCCGACAGCTTGGACTCCAGCAGCGCAATCTCCATGCCCTCGGGGGTCGCCAGATACCCATCGTTGCTCATCGCCCGCAGTGCCGCCACAAGGGTGCTCTTTTCCTGGTGACTGGCGTTGCGCGGGTATTTGCCATGCGGCGTGGGCGAGCCGAAGCGGTCACACAGCTTGTTCCAGGCCACGATACCCTTGCGCTTGAAGAACACCGGCCAGAACAGCTGCAATCCCAGCCCGGTGCCATAGGGGTTGTCATCCTCAGGGTTCACGCGGTGGGCGATGAATTTGCGCTCAGGCACCGCAACGCCCTTGAGCATCGCCTCGCGGGTCAGCAGCTGCAGGCGCGGCGGGCTGTTCTCGTCGTCCTGCACATACACAAAGCGCCGCTGCGCCCGCTTCGGGGCCCGCAGCGGCACCACCAGGCCATCGCGGATGCCCCACACCACCTCGGCAATCGAATGCCCCGCCAGCAGCGCCTCCAGCAACTCGCTGCACAGCTTGTCGAACGAAAAGCCTTTCAGGATCTCGGTGACCTTGAGCGCGTCCTGCGTGGCCTTGGCGTGGTTCTTGGCGCGCGGCTCCACCTGCCACGGCTTGCCGATCAGCGCAAGCTGGCGCTTCTGCAGGCCGCCGAACACCTTGCCGTCCCGCCGCAGATCGCGGTACAGCTCCACACCGCCATTGCCACGCTCCAGCAGCAACGGATCATTGGTCCGCAGCACACCCATGTAGGCAACCTCGAACGGATCGCGCAAGCGGTTGGCAAACTCGGTGTGCAGCTCGGGCGCTGGCACGGCGGGCACTGTGGCGCTGGGCAATTGCTTTTTAGCCATGGATGAAATCTCCCAACGGGGCACTGCTCTCGCGCGGGCCGCCGCTCATGAATTCGATCGGGGCAGCGGGATTGCTGCCAGCGTGCAGAGCCAGTGCCAGCGCCCAAAACCGATCCGCGTGGCCGTTGACTGCACTGCTGTCATCGCCATCGGCCACGAAGCGAATGTTCCCAGCCGTGGTGGTGGTCTTTTGCACCTTGCGCAAGTCGGCGCGGATCTTGGCGTCCTCAGGAATCCGCACCTTGCGGTCTTCCATGGCGCCCTTGAGGGGGTAGGCAAGTGCCTCCTTGACCGGGCCTGTGAAGTTGACGGCCTCCACGCGGTGCTCGCCAAACTTGTCCTGGGCGTCATCGGCCCAGCCGATGCCCAGGCCAGTCGAGTCGATGCAAATGCGGTCGCAGATCTCGAACCAAGGCCACAACACGGCCTCCTGGGCGCTCTTGCGCATCTTCTCCATGACCTCAACGTGACGTGTGTAGAACACATCGCCCAGCTGCTCGACCACCCAGAGCACGGTCAGATCCTTCTTGCGGCCGATGTCCACGCCTGCGAACAGACGGCCTTGGAACGGGCCTTCCAGGCCGCGCTGCCACATGGTGCCGCCCGAGTACTCGCAGGCCGTGATCAGGTTGTATTCCAGGAACTTGGCATCGTCGTCGGCCGGGATGCACATGTATTCCTGGTCGAACGACTCCTCGTCGGCCGCGCCCGCCTTGACGAAGTCGAAATACTGCGCTTCGTCCATGGCCTGCTGCTCGGCGTCAAAGGGCAGGGCCTGCTGCAGCTTGAACAAGAAGCCTTGCTCTAGCGCATCCTGCAGGGTGACCCGGTGCAGACTGATCTTCTTGGGGTTACCGCCAAAGCGAGCCTCTCGCACCAGGTGGTTGAAAAAGCTGTGCGAGCCGCGATGCGTGCTGATGAGCTCCATGTTGCCGCCCCAGGTGATGCCAGGGTAGGCAATGGCCCACATCTTGCGTTGCTCACGGTGCAGGGCAAATTCGTCCAGGACGCGGCTGCCCCGCTTGCCCGCCTGGGCGTCGGGGTTGCTGCTCATGCTGTGGATGCGCCGACCGCTGGCGAACTGCAGCACGTAGGCGCTCAGCTTTTTCTCCTGGTCCAGCACCACCTCGCCGAGGTCATTGGCTGCCATGCCCATGATTCCGGCCCACAGCTTGCAGTCTTCGATGAACAAGCGTGCCTGGATGTCGTCTCGGCTGCTCACCCACTCGTCAAAGCGTGCTCCTTGCGCAGCGGCCCGTTCATCGGCACCGTAGGCGGTAGACCAGCTGATGCCGATCTGCCGTGACTTCTCCATGAGCTTGAGGCGAGATTCATCCTTGATCCAGCGACTCTGGAACGGCAGAAAAATCGCGTCGCGATCCTTCGGAATGCACTTGGCGCGGCCCTTGATTTTCATGACGGGTCGATCCCCAGCGTCTTGCGGATCTCGGCCTTCGTCGCAGCCGTCACGCCGCCCTTGTTGGGCATGGCTTCCAGTTTGGCGCGCTGCTCTGCCAACATTGCCTGGCGCTCCTCCTGGCGCACCTGGCGCATCTTCAGCTCGATATCGATATTCCCGCGCTTGGCGCCACTCAAGTCCTTCAAGGCACGCGCCATCACACGCACCTCCTCAGGCGACTTCACGCCCTCCGACTCGGCCATGTTATCCAGCGTGCGGTGTGCCACCGCCTCCAGCATCTGCGGCAACAGGCGCCCCACATCGCCATCGGGCTCCTTGCCAAACTGCTCCACCCACACACGCGCCATGGTCTGCGCCTTGACCATCTGGCGCATGCTCTCGCGCTCGCCCTTCACGTAGCGCGCCGTTGCCGAGCGCGAAACCTCCGCGCCCAACGCATGCAGCACTTCAGTGATCTCGTCAATGGTGCGGCCCTTGCGGATCAGGTCATGCACCTCCTGCAGGATGGCCGCATCCTGCTGGGCCACCGTGGACTTGCGGCCCATGGCTCAGCCCGCCCTCGGGCGCTTCACACCCGGCACCGTGGCACGGCCACGCGCCGCATCCTCGCCGCGCGCCAGCAGCCTGGCAATGCGCACACCCGCCACATCGTCCACGCTGATCAGCCCTTGCTCATGGAGCCAGGCCAAATCGGTATGGATGCGGTCGGTAGACACCACATGCCCCAGGCGCTCCACCATCGAATGCAGCAAGAACTCATTGGCCGTGTAGGCCGCGCTCTCCAACAGCACACGCAATATCACCAGGCGCCGGTCTTCGGCCAAGTGGGCAGCAAAATCATTGGAAGTGGTCATGGCTTACTTCTTCAGCAGAAAGTCTTCAATCCGGTTCTGCGAAATGCGCACCGTCGTAATGTCCCGCTGGATGGCCTCTTGCGTGGCCTGCATCGCCTGCATATCGCCCTGCAGCTCCGACATCTGCTGCGGCGTCGGCATGTACTGAATCTTGGTTTCCAGCCGGTCCGTGCGGCTGTGCAGCAAAGCCATCTGCTTGGACATGCCTTCCTCCACCGCCTTGATGTGCACGGTGTTGTCCTTGTCGCGCGTAGCAATCCAGGTGTAAATTGCCGAGGCAATGGGCAGCACCACCACGGCAATGATCTGCAGCCACAGGCCGATCGTTTGAGAATCAATATTCATATCGTCCTTTTGCCCCTTGGGCTCCATGTGCCCTTTCGCTGCGCGCCTGGCACACCACACACAACTGGCACCCCGGCACTGCGCGGCGGCGCGCCGCTGGAATGACACCATCACAATCGGCGCAGCACTCGGCTGAGTCGGCTACCGTCTTCCCTGCCAGGCCCGCGCGGCGGGCTTGATTGCGCAGGGCGTCCTGCAGCATCTCGGCCTCACGCGCCTGGGCGCGGTCGATGTCATCTACCACCCGCGTCCTCCGTGTCGAGCCAGTTCAAGAGGTCTGTCATGCGGCCGGCGCACTGGCCGTACAGGTCGTACATGGACTTGAGTTCAAGGGCGACCGGGTCCACCTGCTGCCCCCTCGGTGCCGGCGGAGGCGCCGGGCAGCGCACCGCGTATTCCGCTGGCACCGGCTTGGGCGGCGCGGTCACGGGCGGCTTCGAGGCTGCGCATGACGCCAGAAGGAAACACGCAGTCAGCGCGATCAGAAGCCGTGGTGGTGAGGGCATCGGCCATCTCCGTGGTAGTTTGGGTGTTGGCCTTTTCGAGCTGGGCCATGGCGGTGCGCATGCTGCGGCTGGCCGCGCCGGAGCGCTTGACCAGGTCGGCATGCGCCGAGAGCTGTTCGTTGACCGCTTCGAGCGCCTTGGAATCCTGGCGGCCTTTCTCCAAGGCCTTGCCCTGGTCCAGGCCGTAGCCATAGCCGCCGACTCCGGCGGTGATGGCGAGCAGCAGGCCGGCAACAGCCACGGTGGCGGCATTGCTCATAGCCCAGGCCCCCATTGCAGGTAGCGGGGCTGGATCACCACCAGGATGCGGCGGGGGTAGCCCAGGTTTTCAGTGCAGTGCACGGCCGCGCGGCGGGCTTTACCGCAGGCCGCGTCCACCTGGGATCGAGTTGGCTGCGCGAGCCCGGTACTCGCCGCCTCCCGTTGCCAGTGGCCAAGCCCGCCGTTGTAGGCACGCAGCGCAACCCACATGCGGTCGCGCGGCTGGTAGTAGGCTGGCGTGCGGTCGTACAGCCAGCGGTCATAGGTGACCAGGGCGCGCAGTGCCCAGGCCGGACTGAAGGGCTGCTGGGCCGCCAGCTCGGGGCTCTGCGTGGCGATCCAGCGCGTGGTGGCGGGCATGAACTGCGCCAGGCCCTGAGCGCCGACGTGCGAGACGGCGTCGGGGCGCCAGGCGCTCTCCTGGTGCACCTGGGCTGCGAACACAGCCACGGGCGCATCCAGACCCCAGGCGGCGTGCGCGGTGCGCACCAGCAGCGCGCGGTACTGCTGTGCGGCCTGCGGCACTTGCGCCTGGCTGCAGCTTGAGGCCACGGCAAGCGCCGCAGCGGCAAGCCAGCCCCATGCGGGGATGCGGGACCAGCGCATCAGAGCCCCGTGGCCATGGCAAGCATGGCAGCGCCCACGACCAAGGCGCGGCGCACCATGGCCCAGATGAAGACGGCCTCGTAGCCCGCGACGACGGGATAGTCCACGTCGCCCTCGGGCTCATCGGTGCCGTGGCGCCAGTCGCGGTGCAGGTAGCCGTCAGGGCGGGCGTAAGGAAAGAGTGTGCGGTCCAGCCAGTAGCCGACCACGGCGGCCAGCGCCAGGAGTGTGGCCTTGTAGAGCACTACCGGCAGCTGCACCGGTGAAACCACGGCAATCACCGCCAGCAAGCCAGCGGCCAGCAACAAGAAAAGGCTGCTGCGCGGGGCGCGCAGCCACGGGGGGATGTAGGATTTGAGCGACATGCACGGCACTTTGCCGTGCGCGCGCGAGCTTCAGTAAATGGAGCGCGCCATTGTTTGCAGCAGGCAGCAAAGGCGCACCATGCGGAGCATGGAAACCATCAACATGCCTGCGGGGCGGCGCATTCCCCCGATCGATGCGCAGGCCCTGGCACGGGGCGACGCACAGGCGCTGGCCACGGCCATGGCGCACATGGCCGCCCGGCTGTACATGCGCGCTGGAAGCAACATCAAGCTGCCCATGGGGGCCGTGGACGCGGCCCTACTGCCCGCCCCGCAGGCCGCCCTGTTGGCAGCAGGCGTGGAGCTGTGCGAGCTACTGGCCGGCAGCCCGCAGGGTAGGCAGGCCTTGCGTGATTTCGGCTTTAAGCCAGTCTTTCAGCACGTCGAAGGTGAATGACATAGAGGGTTTCATCACCTTGGCTTTGGCCTTGGCCCACAGCGAATCGTCCTGGATGGCGTCCACAAAATCGCAGCCGCTCCAGGTAAGGCGCTGAACGTATGCCCGCGTGGGACCTGTGGTCTCGGAAACCAGTGCCTTGACCAGACCGGCCTCTTGCAGCCACATCACGTGCAGCGCAAAGACTTCGTTGTCCACATCTGGCAACCCCATGAGATCGTCATCATGCGGCTGCTGTGCTGTGGTCAGAAGAATCCTGCGCGCCAAATCCATATCGCGTTTCATTTTTCTCCTTTCAAAAGCTCCACCACCCGCTGCGCGGCCTCGCTGTCGGCCAGTGCCTGCAGGTAACCGGCGCGGTACGCGGCCCACAGGCCTGCCTCCAGTGCATCCTGCAGCCCCAAGGTGGCAGAGGGCTGTGGCACGGTGTTGGGGCCGTGCGCCCACTGTTTGAACTGCTGCAAGAGTTGATCTTCGTCCATGTGTCACCCCATTTCCCAGTTTGCTGGCGCCTTGCCGGAGTGCGTCTTTGCAGCGGCCGCTTAGCTAGCGCAAAAACAGCAATGGCCTATGCCTGCACCTGCCCTGCACGCTTGAAATTCGCATCGTCTTTGCAGTACTCAAGGGCATCAAAAACAATGCCGGTGATCCGGGCCAAGTGCTCTGGTTGATTCAGCAGAATGCTGTCGCCTGCGCCAAGCTGGAGTCCTGCCCGCGCGATCTCTCGCTTGCGCTCATCGGTCAAAGGAACGCACACAAATATGCACGGTTGACGCTTCTCGGCCTGATACCTGAGCAGCCAGCGATTGACCTTGTTTTGGTAGAGCACCGTGTAGTAGCTCTCCGTGTCCTTCGCAGAGATGTCAGCGCTTTCTCCGAGGATCCCCTGCACCACTTCAAGCAGGCGACGCTCGGCATACGTCGTCACGATGCGCGAATTTGTCGGGTCCACGATGTCTGCGGTTGCATCATTGGTTTCCTCGGGTTGCGGCATCGGTGCTACATCAACTCGCGGGGCCGATGGTGAGATTGGCTCAGCTTTGGCAGACAGCCCCGAGACCACCATATTGCTCACAGCCCGCTCCACTGCTTGCTTCACGATGGGAGCAATGCCGTCCAGAAAACGGGCGTTGAATTGGCGTTGCACATCGGCGCGGCCCGCTACGTATTTCACAAACTCTGCATCTGGCTCGCGCAGGCTCTGGCTGATCACATTGGTGAAGGCATTGAGGTACACCGTTTCTTCTGCCAGTGTGCGTAACGCATCGGGCTTGAACTCATCGTGTCGAAACCGGTGCAGGCGAGGAAGAAGCGCAATTTCCATGTCCTCGAAGTCCACCGTCAGGAACGGCGCCGAGTCCATCATGTTCTTGTTGTTCAGGTCAGTGAAGAACCGCCACTCCCGGCCGTTGGTGATAGCGCCAATGGTCACCTCGGGAGTCGCATTGAAGTACCGAGAAAGCTGTGGGCAATGATTGGTTAGATTCTCAGCATGAGCCTTGGCCTCAATGAACATCACCGGCACGCCATGGCAGAACAATGCGTAGTCCACCCGCTCACTGGATTTCACGCCTGGGAAATCAGCTCCGTACTCTGCTTTGACTCGCGTCGGATCAAACGGGGAAAAGCCCAGAATATCAAGAAGCGGCAAAATCAGCGCCTGCTTGGTCGTCTCCTCGGTCGTGCAGTGCATGCCAACACCCTTCACATGCTCGGCATGCTTGCGTAGACGTTCAGTAAAGCTATCCATGGTCGCCCCCTCTCAATGGGTTGGGTTTAAAAATTGCGCCGTTCTATAGCGGCGGCTACTTCTGCAAATCCGCTTGCGTTTTCTCCACCCGTCTCGCCGTCACCTGCGGGAGGATGGTCGCCAGCAAGACAAATTTGGTCATGAAGATGTACGCAACACAGGTGCCGAACAGCAGAGCTGGCTTTAAGTAGGGCGAAGTCACCCTGAACATCGTCTCCACCAGCGCGATCACCAGAACGGTGGTCATAACGGCCATGCCAGCCCAGCCTGCAGTCAGGTCCAGTTTGCGCGCGTTGGACCTCAATCGCCTTGCCTGTTGGTCCCACACCAGCGATCCCACATTCCAGGCACGCGCAAGCTCCTGCGCGGTGAATCCGTGGTGCTCCATCAGTCGCTCCAGGTGATGGCGCACTTCCCGGCTGCAGTGGATACCCGTGTGCCGCTTGAAAGCCGCTTGCCGCTCGGACTCCGGCTTTTCGGCGGGGACATGGATGTTGACTACATCCCGCCCGGCCACATCACCGTTCACCGTGCCAGAAAACTCCTGGTCGCGTGCGCTCACCGTTTGCCCCCGCCTTTCACGATGTCACGGCCAGCCACGCCGCCTTTGGGCGCCTTGTGGAAAACCTGCTGCGAGCCTTCAAAGCTCTTTGCTGCAGCGGCCTTTTTTTTGTCGGCTTTGGGAGCTTCATTCCGTTTGAAATCCACTATTGGCAGACCGGAGGAAAGCAGAGCGGCTCTTTGAATCAAATCGGCTTTTGCTTCAAAGCTGCAGCGCCTATAGCTATTGAGCAACTGCTGCTCGTCGTCCGGAAGGGGCTTGCGCATCTGCTCTACCAGCGCCCCAGCTCGGTCGAGCTGCTCGGTAATAGTGCCGCCTTTATCAGCCCCAAAAGCCAACGCGGCTTCCAACTCGGCAATGGTTAACCGAACCACCGCGTCTTTCTTATCGCCCACCAGAACGTGAAGCACGTCTAAGTGCAGTTCGGGCCGCTTCGCCGCCAGCGCGTAGAGCTTCTCTTCCGGGAATGCGCCTCTCTTCTTGCGGTCCGAGAACGCTGCTTTTGTCAGCCCCAAAGCCGCAGCCACATCTTGGTCCGACGTCACCCCAAGTGCCTGCTTTAAACGCAGCAGCTGCTGATCGAAGTTTTCCATAGTAATAACTTGACTAAATCAAGATTTCTTGACTAGAATTCACCAACAACACACAAACAACGGCAAACAAACTTTCTCACAGGAGCCACGGCAATGACCCCCGACCAAATCAAGCAAAGGTTCCGCCAGCGTGGCGAAACCTTCAGCCAATGGGCGCGCGACAACGGCTACCCCGTCAACAAAGTGCTGCGCGTGCTCAACGGCTTTGAAAAAGGCCACTACGGCAAGGCCCACGAGATCGCTGTCAAGTTGGGCTTGAAGCCCAGCAGCGATGCCCCCCTGCAATGACGCCAGTGTACGCAATGACCTGTTACGCACTCTACCGGCTGCAAGCCTCTTTTGCCATGCGCAAACGCAGCATTTGTTTGCAGGCCGCTGCTGCATGCGGCCAAGGGGCCTTCCAATGACGCGCCGCAATTGGAAGCGCTGGCAACCCGCCACCGTGCGCGACGCTCTGAAGGGCTGCAAAGACTTTGCCCTGGAGCGCCACAACCTGAGCGTGGAGCGCATAGCCGAGCGCATGGGCCTGGAAGACCACTGGGCGCTTTACAAGTGGATTGCCAACGGCCGCATGCCCCTGGTGCTGGTGCCCGCCTACGAGCACGCCTGCGGCATCAACCTGGTGGCCCGGTGGATGGCCGCCACCGACAGCAAATTGCTGGTGGACATACCCCACGGCCGCCAGGCCCAGCCCGCCGACATGGTGGAGCTGAACACCGGCTTTGCCCAGGCCCTGCAGTTGCTCACTGACTTCTACCAGGCAGACGGCAAGGCTGACCCCGCCGCCACCCTGGACGCCTTGCGCAACCACCTGCAACAGGTAGCAGCCCATCACCACAACGTGGCCCAGTACGCCACACCTGAACTGGAGTTTGGAGCATGAACGCCCCCTACGACAACCTGGACGCCATCGCCCTGGGCCTGCCCCTGCCCACGCCGGTGCAAAACGCTGCCCCGGCCGCCACGCCAGCGGCCCCCAGTGCCCAAGAGCAGGCCTTGCAATACGCCCTGGCCAAGCAAGTGCCTGACATGGCGCGCGGCTTCGCCATCCACACCAACTATGGCGACATCACCATCCCGCCCGGCTGGATGGCAGAGCGCATCCAGCGCCATGTGGAGCGCTTGCTACAGGTCGAGTTGATGGCCACGCCGGAAGGTGCGGTATGACCGAGAAAACCTACCCCCTGGCAGGCCCCATCCGCAAGACCTGCGATCTGTTTCGCCTGTTGGCCGGCCACGAGGTGCTGGGCCTGGCCCCGGGCGAGATCGCCAAGGGCCTGGGCGTGCCGCCCAGCTGGGTGAGCCAGAACCTGCCCGCGCTGGAGGCCGAAACCGGCTTTGTCGAGCGCGTGGAGGGCACCAACCGCTGGCGCCTGGGCGTGCCTTTTGTGCGCATCGCCGTCACCGTGGGCGCCAACCTCAACCAGGCACAGCGCCGCCTGACCGAGCTCAGCCAGCGCTACGCCGTGCCCGCCGACCAGATGGACCGCTATTCCCTGTAACCCAACCCAAGAACCTGCAACACCGTTATGGCCAACAAACCCACCCCCGCACCCAAGAGCAAAGAAGTCGCCGTTGAAATGGCGGCCATCGAGCAGACCATGGCCGCCGCCAACCAGTTGGCAGTGGCAACGCTGGAGCAGAACGAGCGCGTCGGCGCGCTGGCCCTGCAGCTCAATTACCAAGGCAGCACCGACCCTGGTGCGCTGGAGAATTCGGCACGCGATGCCATCAAGCGTATCGGCATGGCCATCTTCGAGTTGGGCGCCTACCTGCTCTTGCTCAAGGAGGGTTGTGCGCATGGCGAATTCATGCCAGTGCTGGAGCGCTTGGGCATCAACCAGCACTCCGCCAACAAGTACATGGCCGTCACGCAGCGCTTCGCAAATTCGTCGACGTCGACGAATTTGGAGAAGCTGGGTTTCTCCAAGATGGCCGAACTGCTGCCCCTGGAAGATGACCAGGTGGACGAGCTGGCAAGCGATGGCCAGACCGGCGAACTATCTCTCGATGACGTCTCGCGCATGTCCGTTCGGGAACTGCGCGCCGCCGTGCGCAAAGAGCGCGCCGAAGCGGCCAAGCAAAAAAGCCAGGTCGATCGCCTCACGGCCGTCAACACCGAGCTGCACGAAGAGGCGCGCCTCATCAAGCGCCTACCCGCCAGCGAAGAGCTCAAGCGCACCCAGCGCGAGGCGGCCAACATCCAAGCCGAGGCCATGGGGCTGATTCAGGGCGGGGTGCGCCATGCACTCATCGCCCTCAACAACTGCGAGCAGGACCAAAGCCTTTTCATGGCGGGCATGGTGGGCCAGCTCATCAGCGAGTTGGCCACCCTGCGTGACGAGTTCAGCCTGCCCGAGGTGGGTGGAACCCCCGAGTGGGAGCGCTGGGCGCAAGCGCAGGGCGCTGCAGCAAAGGCCAACTGATCCACCCACGCGCCGCACCCATGAGCCCCACCCTCACCCCCGCGCTGATCGAAGCGCTGCAGGATGTGCACCGCCGCGCTGCCGCCGCAGGCCACGGTGGCAAAGGGGCTGTGTACGCACAGGCCAGCCAGCACCTGGGCCTGCCACGCGCCACGCTCATGCGCCGCCTCAAGGAAACCATCGTGAAACCTCAACGCAAGCGCCGCAGCGATGCAGGTGCCACCAGCCTGTCCCTGGCCGACGCGCAGCGCCTGTCCGCGCAGATGATGCAGGGCTACCGGGGCAATGACAAATCCATCCAGGCGCTGAACCTGTCGCTGGAGCAACTGCGCGCCGAGAACCCCCTGTTTGCCAGCGTGACCGACCCCGCAACGGGCGAGACGCGCCAGCTCTCCGAGTCTGCCTGTGCCCGCGCGCTGCGCCTGTATGCGTTGCACCCCGACCAGCTCAACGCCCCGGCCCCAGTGCAGCAACTTGCCAGCGACCACCCCAACGACGTGTGGCAGATCGACGCCTCCATCAGCACATTGTTTTATGTGCCCGAAGGCGGCGTGGCCACCATGGACAAGGCCGTTTACTACAAGAACAAGCCCGAGAACTTCGAGAAGATCAAACGCCAGCGCCTAACGCGCTACGTGCTCACCGACCACTGCAGTGGCGCCATTTTTGTGCACTACGTGGCCGGGGGCGAGAGCACGGTGAATATGGCCGAGGCGTTCCTGGCCGCCATCGAGCCGCGTCCGGGGCAGCAGATGTACGGCGTGCCTTTCCATTTGATGATGGACCCCGGCAGCGCCGGTGTGGGTGGCGCCTTTGGCAACCTGATGCGCCGCCTTCAGGTGACCCCGGTGGTCAACCAGGCGGGCAACGCGCGCGCCAAGGGCCAGGTGGAAAACGCCCACAACCTGGTAGAAACCAACTTCGAGAGCGGCTTCAAGTTCACCCACGTGCCGTCCATTGACTGGATCAATGAGAAGGCGCAGATGTGGATGCGCTACTACAACAGTGTGCGCAAGCACGGCCGCCATGGCCTGACCCGCTGGGCCAAGTGGCTGGAGATAACCCAGCAGCAGTTGCGCCTGGTGGACGCTGCCCTGGCGCGCGAGTTGCTCACCCACGCGCCCGAATCGCCAAAGGTAGACCGCAACCTGTGCGTGCGCTTCGATGGCCGCGTGTGGGACGTCAGCACCGTGCCCGGTGTGCTGGTGGGTGGCAATGTGGACATCACCTTCAATCCCTTTGACCGCAGCGTGGCCCTCGTGGTGGAGCACGACGCACAGGGGCACGAACTGCTGCTGCCTGTGCCCGAGGCCAAAGAGGGCGCGCACGGATTCCGCGAAGGGGCCGCCCGCATTGCCCGCGAAATGAAGTCGCTGCCCGACACCGTGGCGGTAACCAACCGCAAGCTGATGGAGCGCCTGGCCATGGGCGCTGACACCGACGAAGCTGCCGCCGCTGCGCGCAAGGCCAAGGCACTGCCATTTGGCGGCACGCACGACCCCTACAAGCACCACGAGCAGTCACTGCCCGCCGCCACCGTGCTGCCACGCCGTGGCACTGAGCTAGCTGCCATCACCCGCGTGGCCCAGGCCGCGCCCGCGCTGCTGACCCACTTTGAAGCCGCCCGGGCCCTGGCCACCAAGGGCGTGGCCATGTCGCCCGAGCTGGTGGGCACGCTCAAGAACCTGCACAAAGACGGCGTGCCGGAAACCGAAATCGACGCCCTGGCCGCCCGCCTGACGGTGCGTGCTGGCCTGCGCATGGTGGGAGGTGCCTGAAATGGTGCGCATCCATAGCCCCGTGGCCCGCCTGCGCGTGCCCCTGCCCAAAGAAGTTGGCCCCGTCGGGTTGCACCCCGCCGAGGCCGCCCCCGTGAACCCAGAACCAACCGAACCCAAGGAGGAAGAACCGATGTTACTTCGCAATGAAACCCTGTCCCCCGCCGCGCGCAAGCACTTCAAGCTGCTGCGCAACCCGTTTGTGGACGACATCCAGAGCCGCGCCGATGTGTTTGCCAGCCAGCACGGCCGCTACGTGCGCGCCGCGCTGCTCGACGCTGCCATCAACCACGGCTTTGTGGCCATCGTGGGCGAGAGCGGCAGCGGCAAGAGCACGCTGCGTGAAGACCTGGAGGAGCGCATCCGCGAGGAGCGCCGGCCCATCATCGCCATCAAGCCCTACGTGCTGGCCATGGAGCCCAACGATACGCGCGGCAAGCCCATGAAGGCGGGGCAGATCGCCGAGAGCATTGCCCGCACCCTGGCGCCCAACGTGCAGCTCAAGAGCAGCCCCGACGCCCGTTACCGCCAGGTGCACGAGCTGCTCAAGAGCAGCCGGGCTGCGGGCTACTCGCACCTGCTTGTGATCGAGGAGGCGCACCGCATGCCGCTGCCCACGCTCAAGCACCTCAAGAACTTCATGGAGCTCAAGGACGGCCTGCGCCGCCTGCTGGGCGTGTGCCTGATCGGCCAGCCCGAGCTGCGCCTGCTGCTGAGCGAGCAAAACCCCGAGGTGCGCGAGATCGTGCAGCGCTGCGAGCAAATCACCATGGAGCCGCTCGATAGCGACCTGGAGGGCTACCTGGTGCACAAGTTCGAGCGCGCCGGCCTGGCCCTGGCCGACGTGCTGGAGGCCGACGCCCTGGACGCGATCCGCGCCCGACTCATCAGCATGCCGCGCGGCGGCCGCGTGAGCGATGCCGTCAGCGTGTGCTACCCGCTGGTGGTCAACAACCTGGTGTGCCGCGCGCTCAACGCTGCGGCTGCCGTGGGCTTCCCCAAGGTGGACGCCCAGGTCATCGGGGGGTGCTGAGCCATGCACAGCTACCACATCACCATCACCATGCCCGACGGCTCCCAGGGGTGCCACTGCGACCTGTTCCCGCACGGCGCCGCTGCAGCACTGTGCGTGGCCGACTTGTTTCCGCAGGCCTGCCGTATCGATGTGCTCCGCCTGACCACCGTGTTGCTGCGCGGCAATCGCAAGGAGGCGGCATGACCCCCCGCACTTGTCACGAGCTGGGCGTGTGCCAGGGGTGCACGCCCCCATGCCAGCACACCTGCCAGCACCCAGGCACGGCGCAGGGCGGCCATGGCGTGAACACCGCCCACCTGCAGCCCGGTGGCTTTTACTTTGCCCCTGGCGCCATTGAGCATGGGCCGGGCCGCAGCAAACGCCTGGCACCCTGGCAGCGCTTGGTGCTGGACTGCGCTGCCGTGCTGGCCGTTGCTGGCCTGCTGGGCTTTTGTGCAGGCTACCTGCAGGTGAAGGGATGGCCCCTGTGAGTGCAGACCTGTCTTGCCCTGTGTGCGGCTCCGAGCTGGATCTGGCCGTGCTGTTTGCCCATGAGCATGACCAGCGCACGCTGGCCCGGCTGTTGGCCGTCAGCATTCCGCTGGGGCCGCGCGTGCTGCAGTACGTGAGCCTTTTCACCCCGCCCAAGCAGCGCCTGACCTCCGCCAAGAAGATCAAGCTCATCCTGCAGTTGCTGCCCGACCTGGAGCGCCAGGCCATTGCCCACAAGGGGCGTGAATGGGCGGTTCCCCTGGCCGCCTGGGCGCAGGCCATTGACCAGATGCTGGCCGCGCGCGACGCGGGCCGCCTGGAGCTGCCCATGAAGGGCCACGGCTACCTGCACGCCATTTTGGCGGGCATGGCCGATAAGGCCGAGGCCACGCATGAGCAGGCACGCGAGCAGCAACTGCGCACCGGCCCCCGCGCCGCCACCACCCACGGCCCCGCCAGCGTGGCCGCCCTGGTACAGCAGGCCCAGCCTGCCGCCGCCACCCGGCCTGCGCCTGCAGCGCCCCAGCCGGGCATGTCCCCCACCGTGCGCGCCATGCGCGAACAGATCGAAAAGAAGAAAGGCATGCAATGAGCCGTAAATCTGCCCTGTGCGCGCAAAGCGCAGCCGTTGTGGCCCACCTCAAGCAGCACGGCGCCGCCACCCTGGCCGAGCTGCTGGGTCACTTCCCGGCCGATGGCCGCAGCAAGCTGCGCAAGCGCTTGTCGAACCTGTACGACGGCAACTGGCTCGACATCGCCTGGTCGGCCAGCGGCGAAATGCTGTGGCTTGTTGCCCCCCGGGCGCGGGCCGCACAGCCCGCACTGCCGCAGCCCGTGAACAGCCCGCCCGTGTTGGTGCCGCCCCGGCGCATCAACGTGATGGTGGGCGACTACGAGCCCCGTCCGATGCTGCCCGCGCGCCCCGGCGCACTCGACTACCAGCGCTACGCCAGCCAGGGCGTGCGTTGCTGAGAAGGGGATGCACATGCCGACACCATCAGCCCAAAACCAGCACCGCGACGACGTGACCGCGCTCGCCCACCGCATGGTCGAGATCGTGAGCGAGCAGCAAACGCACCAGGTGGCCCTGGAAGCCCTGATAAGCGCCTACGTCTCGGTGGCCGTGTGCCACCCCTGCTGCGCCCAAAAGGCCGCCGATGTGGCTCGCAAGGCGGCTGGCGTCATCGAGAACCACGCCACGCCACCGGGCGCACAACACGTTCACTGAAAGGAGCCCAAACATGGCAAACGAAAACACCATCCCCCCCGGCTACTGGAAAAACGCCGCCGGCAACCTCATCCCCGAGTCCAAGGTGAAGGACATCGACAAGTTGCGCCACCAGGTCGTCACCGACTTGTGCCAGATGGCCAAGCAGCGCCGCGACGGCCTGGCCGAGTTCAAGCTCAAGGCTATGCAGGAAGTGGCTGCGCTGGTATCCACCAGCATGGAGCAATACGGCGTCAAGAGCGGCGGCGAGAAGGGCAACGTAACGCTCACCAGCTTCGACGGCAAGTACAAGCTGGTGCGCCAGATGCAGGACCGCATTGTGTTTGGCGAACAACTCATGGCCGCCAAGGCGCTGATCGACGAATGCGTGCAGGAGTGGAGCCAGGACGCGAACGACAACATGCGCGTGCTGGTGAATCACGCCTTCCAGACCGACAAGGAAGGAAAGATCAATACCGGCCGAGTGCTGGGCCTGCGCAGCCTTGCCATTACAGACGAAGCCTGGCAGCAGGCCATGCAGGCCATTGCCGACAGCATGCAGACGGCCAGCACCACGCCCTATGTGCGCTTCTACGAGCGTGACGAGGGCACGGGTGAGTACAAGGCGATCAGCCTGGATGTGGCGGCGGTATGAGCAACATCACTACCTACCGCGTGGCTGCTGCCTCGTTCAGCGATGCCGAGGTCACCTTGCAGGTTGACCTCGACGTGCTGACGCCAGCACTCGCAGCAGAGATCAACAACTTCTGGTCGCACCCCAAGGATCGCCTGCAGGCCGAAGACGGCGACGTTGTGCGCGCGGTCGTCCGCATGTTCGGTGAGGCTGCGATCCGCCACTTCATGGCCGACGGCGGGGCGAGCTTCGGCCCGTGCCCGTGGGGCGACCGCCAGATGACGGCGGAAGTGCTCAAGGCCCAGGTGGAGGGCTGGCCTGACATCGACGGCTTGGGCATCGGGATCGTGGGGGCGGAGGTTTCTGCCGTGGGCTATCACGATGTGACGCTGGAGGCGGTATGAGCGCAACGCCTGACACCTGCCCGAACCAGCTTCAGGTCAACACAAACGGTGCCTGGAAGAACGTGATGACGTTCGGCCACGGAGAAGAAGCCATGGAGCGTGTGAAGCAAGCGGCGCAGGCTCTGCACGAGGTATCGCCGGGCACGGCCTGGCGCATCACCACCACGCACAACAACCCGCCGACGGTGCTGGCCCATTTGGGCAAGAACACCTATGGCCTTTGGGTCAACCGCCCGCACGACTGACCCCACCAGGAGCATTCATGTTCAAGAACCTCATCATCTACCGCACCAGTCCCCTGGCCTTCACGCTCGACCAGCTCGAAGCGGCCCTGCAGAAAGCGCCCTTCATCGAATGCGGCGCCACCCAGGAGAAATCCATGGGCTGGGTACCACCACGCGGCGAAGCGCACGGTGCGCTGGTTGAATCCATCGGCGGGCAGTGGATTGCCCGGCTGATGATCGAAACCAAGGCCGTCCCCGGCGATGCGCTGGTGCGCAAGGTCAAGGAGAAGGCCGAGCGCATCGAGCAGGAAACCGGCCGCAAGCCCGGCAAGAAGGAAAGCCGCGAGCTCAAGGAAGAGGCGCGGCTGGATCTGCTGCCCATGGCTTTCACCAAACGAGGCACGACTTGGGTGTGGATTGACCCGCAGACGTGCACCCTGGTGATCGACACCAGCAGCCAGGCCCGCGCTGACGAGGTGGTGAGCACGCTGGTGGAGGTGCTGCATACACCAGGCTATTTCTTGGCGCTGCTGAACACCAAGACCGCGCCCCAGGCCGCCATGGCGCACTGGCTCAAAGAGCAGGAGCCGCCGGAATGCTTCACCGTGGACCGCGAGTGCGAGCTCAAGAGCCAGGGTGAGGACAAGGCCGTGGTGCGCTATGCCAACCATCCGCTGGACATCCAGGAGGTGCTGGACCACATCAACGCCGGGCTGCTGCCCACGCGCCTGGCGCTGACCTGGGATGACCGCGTCTCCTTCACGCTCACGCAACAGCTGCAAGTCAAGGGCATCCGGTTTCTGGATTCAGTGTTCGAGAGCCAGCAGGCTGACGAAGGTGGGTTTGATGCCGACGTGGCCATTGCCACGGGCGAGCTGGGCAAGCTGATTCCTGACCTGGTCACAGCCCTGGACGGCGAGGCTGGGGCCGCATCCATGCAAGGTGAGGATGAATGATGGCCCTGAAATACCCCGCAAACGCGCCACCAGCCCCGGCGAAACCTCCGAAACAGCGCGGTGATACCAGCGGTGCGGGTGTGGCTGCAAAGCCCTTGGCGGGGCTGTCTTGCCTGCCGCCGGATTTGCGGGCTTTTTTGCGCAACCGGTCGGTGACCGAGATTGCCGAGCTGCTGCAACTGGGCAAGGGCACGGCCAGCCGGATCAAGCGCGGCATTTACCCCCATGCACCCAACAAGCTGCTCAAGCGCTGGGAGGCCGTCCGGGCGGCTGGCGCCGTGCCAGTGGGTACGTGGGCGCTGCGCCGGGTGATGGCGGACGCCACGGTGCATGAGGCCGTGCTGTGGGGCGGCGTACTGTACGGCGGTGCCGGGCTGTTTGGCATGCGAGGGCGCCAGATCGCCGTGGCCCCCACGTCCGATGGCGGCCTGCTGGCGCAAACGCTCGATCTGCCTCCCCAGCGCCTGCCGCTGTTGCCGATCGGCGAAGCTGGGGGCACCGCCTGATGCGCGCCGCCCTCGCCATCGAAACCGCCGCCGCCGTCTTCGGCATGCTGGGCGCCGCACTGCTGGCCAGCGCCGTGCACCCGGGCCTTGGGTTCGCGGCGTTCCTGGTCAGCAATGTGGGCTGGCTGGCCTTCAGCGCCGCGCACGGCCACTGGCGCATGTTCGCGCAGCAATGCGTCTTTCTGCTCACCAGCTTGGTGGGCTTGTGGAACTGGTGGCTCAGTCCGCTGGCGCGGGGGTGAACGATGAACTGGCCCGCTATCGAACTCCGCTGGAAGGCAAACGTGCTGATTGCCGCTGACCGTCGCGCCAGAGGCGACATTGCGGGCGCCGAAAGACTTGAAGCTTGGAATCGCTCTTTCGTGCGTTGCTGCGAGATCTTCTGCGGCAAACCGCAAGGCGCATTTTATGGAATGCAGCCATGACGAGAAACAATCACACCGCCGCCATCCACGTCCTCAAGTCCAAGCTGCAGCTGCAGGACGACGACTACCGTGCGCTGCTGGTCCAGCTCACCGGCAAGGCCAGCAGCAAGGGCATGACGGCCTCCGAGCAGGCCCATGTGCGCGACCACCTGCAGCGCCTGGCCGAGCGCATGGGCGTTGCCCAGCCCACCACGCGCCGCCGCCCGCTGACGCGCGAGCAGTTCGACCAGGTCAAGAAATCTGCCAGCCCGCGCGAGCGGAAGGTGTGGGCGCTGTGGAACCAGTTGGCCCGCGATGGTGTGCTGCACAACCCAAGCCGCGCCGCGCTCAACGCCTGGGTGGAGCGCACCGTGCATGTGAGCGCGCTGGGCTTTTGCACCAGCGCCCAGCTCGACACCTTGATTGAGGCGCTCAAGGCCTGGCAACAACGTGGAGGTGAGCATGGTTGAAATGTTCGAGCGCATTGATTTGAGCCAGCTGACGCAAGAGCAGCTTGCCCCGCTGGAGGCGCTGATGACGCCGGACTGGCCAGACGTGTGGCGCAGCTTCGCCACCAGCCTGTTTGTCACGCTGATTTCGGCACCGGGCGCGTCTGCCGTGCCCGCTTCATCGCTGGCCAGCCTGGCCGTGGCGCAAACTCTCGGCCTGGCGCAAGACGAAGGCGGCACACAGCCATACATACCGGTGGGCGCTGACATGATGAACAGCGCCCGCGCTCGTCGTGTGCTCGATCTGCTCGGCCAGGGCATGCCGTATAAAGACGTGGCAGACACCACCGGCATCACCGCCAGCCGTGTGCGTAACATTGAGCGTGCCTGGCGCCGCGAGCAGATCGCACTGCGCCAGCGCCCGCTGCCCTGGGACTGACGCCAGCAGCCGAAAGCTATTGAAAGGCCCCGTTCGCGCACGCGACGGGGCTTTTTTGCATCTGAATATGTGGCGCGCGCCATTGGAGCGAAATGCGGGGTTCGCGCGACCATGCGGCCCATGCCTTCCAAAGCACCCGCTCCTCACACCCCCGCACTTCCAGCGGGCATCGAAGTCTTTCGCGCTGGCACCCGCACGGCCGACGACGGCAGCGTGCACACCATCACCGCGTCTGACCTGGCCGCCGCTGCCGCCGCCTATGACCCGGCAGTGCATGAGGCACCGCACACGGTGGGCCACCCGCAGAACAACGCACCTGCGTACGGCTGGATCGAACGCTTTGCCGTGCAGGACGGCGTGCTGCAGATCGCCGCCAGTAAGCAGGTGGAGCCGCAGTTCGCCGAACTGGTCTCCAGCGGCCGCATCAAGAAGCGCTCCATGAGCTTCTACCACCCCAAAGACTCCAGCAACCCCAAGCCCGGCATCTGGTACCCCCGCCATGTGGCTTGGCTGGGCGCGCAGCCGCCAGCTGTAAAGGGGCTCAAAGACGTGAACTTTTCCGAAGGCGACGCCAAAGGCGCCGTCTGCTTTTCAGAGCCCACAACCACCACCGAACCGTCAACACAGGAGCCCGACGACATGAGCAAAGAACTGCAAGCCCAGTTGGACGAAGTCAACACCAAGCTGGCCGCCGAAAAAGCTGCCCGCGAAAAGGCCGAGGCCACCGCTGCCGAGGCCAAAAAGAAGGCCGACGCTGCGCAGGCTGAATCCGCATCCTTCGCAGAATCCGCCCGTGCAAGCCGCAAAGCGGGTTTCGTCTCGTTCGCGGATGCCCAGGTGGAGGCTGGCCGCCTGCTGCCCAAAGACAAAGAAATGGCCGTGGCCACGCTCGAAGCATTGGCCGACGCTCAGCCCGTGGAATTCTCGGAGGGCGATACCACGCGCAAGGTCAGCCCAGCGCAGTGGTTCCAGGACTTGTTCGCCAGCGCCAAACCCGTCGTGAACTTTGGCGAGTTCGCGGGCGGCCGCGTCCCGCAAGACGGTGCCGCCAAAGGCAAGAGCGATGCCGAGATCGACAAGGCCGCGCAGGCATACATGCGCCAGCACAAGGTGAACTACGCCGAGGCACTCACGGCCGTGACCACCTCGTTCACGAGCTGATCCACCCCCATCCAACCGCCAAGGACGCACCACCATGACGATGACCGCCGCCGAGATCCGGCTCAAGCAAAACCCCATTCTCACCAACCTGCTGCTGGGCCTGGGCCAGGGCACTATGATCGCCGAGCGCCTGTTTCCGCGCCTTCCGCAGGCGCTGTCCAGCGTCACGCTGGCGCAACTGGGCGACGAACGCCTGCGCCGCTACAACCTGCGCCGCGCGCCGGGTGCGCCCACCAAGCGGGTTCACATCAAGTACGACGGCAAGACCTACGCCGTAGACCAGTACAGCGTGGAAGTGCCCCTGCCGCGCGAGCTGCTGCGCGAGGCCGACGATAGCCGCAAGCTCAACGTGGGCAACTACCTGGACATCAGCCGCATCGCCATGGCCACGGCCAACGACGTGCTGGGCCTGGACTACGAAATCGAGGTGGCCACGCTGGCCACCACGGCGGGCACTTACGCAGCGGGCCACGTGCTGGCCCTGGCCGGTGGCACGAAGTGGAGCGCCGCCACGGGCACACCGGTCACCGACATCCTGGCCGCGGCCGATGTGATCCGCAAGAAGATCGGCAAGCGGCCCAACCGCCTGACGCTCTCGGCCGATGCCTTCTCCGCGCTGCGCACCAACGCCGAAGTGAAGGGCTACCTGCCCAGCACGAATCTGGGCCCGGCCTCTATCGAGCAGCTCAAGACGATCCTGAACCTTGCAGAGATCGTCGTGGGCGATGCGGTGTGGATCGATGAGACCGACACCGGCCGCGATGTGTGGGGCAACAACGCCATCTTGGCCTACGTGCCCAACATCGGGGGCAGCGGCAGTGCAGACATCAGCCTGGCCGAGCCCGGCTTCGGTTTCACCAACGTGATCGAAGGCCACCCCTTTGCCGAGGCGCCGTACTACGACAACGGCCTCAAGAGCTGGGTGTACGGGGCCACGTTCGAGCGCCGCCCCAACGTGGCCTACAACACCGCCGCCTTCCTGTTCACCAATCCGAAGTAACAACCGTAGAGCGCGTGGGCCAGCAATGGCCTGGAGACGCCCCGCAGGCTTCCGTCCTGCGGGGCCATCCGAACCACCCGAAGGAATCCGACATGCAGAAAAACTTGATTGCGCTCGTCGCCCTGGCCGTCATCAGCGGCGGCGCACGCCAAACCATCGAGCCGGGGGAGCCCGTACCCGAGCTGACGCCCCACGACGAGCGAGAGCTGATCGCCTCGGGCGCCATCCAGGATCTGGATGCAGTGGCCGCGCAGGAAAAGTGGGACGCCAAGACCGAAGCCGCCGCGCGCGCCGTATTCGACCGGGCGCGTGCCGATGTGGCCGCTGATGTGGCTTCGCGCACAGCGCCCGAAGCCGAACCCGCAGGCGATGCCGCCGCCGGCCAGGGCAGCACTGGCGCCCCGGATGCGGCCGATGCCGATTCCGCCGGTGCCCGGCCCACCGCCAAGACCGCTGCCAGCCGCAAGCGCGCCTGATCACCAAGTCCCAAGGAGCTGAAACATGCCATCGCAAAACAACACCGGCCGCCAGTTCGACAAGACGCACGCCGTCACCCTGGTGGCGACCGCCGCGCTCGCTGCCCACCGCTTCGCCGCCTATGACGGCGGCTACCCCACCATCGCCGGTGGCGCCAAGGACTGCCAGGGCGTCACCGAGACGGCCGCCGAGATCGGCGATGCCGTGAGCGTCGTCACCGGCTACAGCTACCTGGTCGAGGCAGAGGCTGCCATCGCCTTCGGCGCCTACGTGAAGGTGGGCACTGATGGCAAGGCCGTCACCGGCAGCGCCGCCGACCACTGCGGCCGCGCCCTGGGCGCCGCCACCCAGGCCGGGCAGCTCATCGAGGTGCAGCTCTACAAGCACGTGCACGCCTGATCGCCCAGCATGCCCGTGCTCCGCTACGCCACCGTTGCCGACATGCTCGCCCGCTTCAGCGAGGCCGAGCTGGCCCAGCTCACCGATCCCGATGGTGCGGCCGTCAACGCAGCTCGCATCGAGACGAAGCTGGATGACGCCCAGGCCACCATCGACGGCTGGATTGGCCAGGTCTACCGCCTGCCATTGCTGGGCTGCGCCAAGCCCCTGACGGTGCCCGGTGGCGAGCCCGAGCGCGTGGCACCGCCCCAGCTGGTGCGCATTGCGTGCGACCTGGCGCGCTTCTGGTTGCGCGACGCTGTGCAGGAGGACTCGGACGTGTACCGCCGCTACCAGGCCGCCATGGCCGAACTCAAAGCCATCGCCGAAGGCCGCGCCCTGCTGTCCTGCCCCTGGGGCGGCAGCGCGGGTGACCTGGTCACCACTGACGCGCAGCAAGGTGGCGGCGAGGTGCTGTTCGGGTTCAGTGCCCGTGCAGTCACCGACGACAGCCTGCGCGGCTTCTGAGGGAGCCGCCATGGATCTGGATTTTGTGATTGGCCGCCTCAAGGCCGCAACCACCGGCTTCAAGGCCATAGGCGGCGCAGCAGACATGGATGCAGCCCTGGCTGGCGCCGTGACCGTGCCGTCGGCCTTTGTGATCCCGCTGGCGGATCAGGCCAGCGAACAAGCCCACACCGGCACGTACGACGAAACCGACCTGAACGAGTTTGGCGTGGTGTTGGCCGTCTCCAACCTGCGTGATACGCGCGGCGCAGCAGCCCTGGCCACCTTGGCCCCCATCCGGGCGCAAGTGCGTGGGGCGTTGGCGGGCTGGGTACCCGACGAAGACACCGGAGAGCCCGTCACCAAGGTGCGCGGGCAGTTGTTGCGCTTCGATGGCGATGGGCGGCTGTGGTGGATCGACCGATTCGTTTGGAAATCTTTTTACAGGAGCAACCCGTGAGAAAAGCCGATGCCAAAGCAACCGACACCACGGCCCAAGAAGCGGCCACGCCGACGTCCAACGCCGCCGACGTCACCGGAGCCACCCCCGCGGTTCAGCCCACCCAGGCCACCCCGCGCGCGCCGGATGACTTCCACGGTCAAGGTGGCCTCTACCGCATGAAGGACGGCCAGCGGGTGCTGGTCGCCCAAACCCAACCTGAAACCACCAAGGAGCGCAAATGAGCACCCCCAAATTCATCAAGAAAATGGCCGTCCTGGTGGCCATTGAGACCATCGTGGGCACCATTGTTGTGCCCGTGGCAGCCGACGCCATCGAGGTGTCTGACGTCACCCTCACTCCCATCGAAGGCGACGAGGTGGACCAGGGCGTGATCAAGCCGTACTTCGGTGCGTCGGAGACGACCATGGTCACCCTGTACCGCAAGATCGCCTTCAGCGTCGGTTTTGCAGGCGTGGCCGCCGCTGGCGACCTGCCGGGCTGGAGCACGCTTTTGCGTGCCTGCGCTGCCAGCGCGACGAACACCCCGGCCACCGAGACCGTTTTCGCGCCGATCACGGATGGCATCGAGAGCGTCACGATCTACGCCGTGGTGGACAAGCTGCTCTACAAGATGGCGGGTGCCCGTGCCAATGCCAAGGCAGCAGTGGACGCCAAGCAGATCCCGAAGTGGCAGTTCGAATTCACCGGGGCATTCTTCCCGGTAGAAGACGTAGGCGCCATGCCAGCGGTCAGCTACGTGAAGTTCGTGCGCCCGCTGGGCGTGAACAAGCTCAACACCACGCTGAGTCTGGACGGCTACAACGCTGCGGCCAGCAGCTTCCAGTTTGATTTCGGCAACCAGGTGGTCAAGGATGACTTGATGAACGTGGACACGACCGAGATCACCGGCCGCACGTCCACGGGCAGCGTCACGTTCCGCAACACCAGCGTGGCCACCAAGAACTGGGTCGAGATGGCCCGCGTGAGCGCCAAGGTACCGCTTGTTCTTAAGCACGGTCAGGGCGCCACCAACACCGTCTCCATCGCCGCGCCGCTGGCCCAGATCGGCAAGCCCACCTTTGGCGAGCAGAACGGCATTCAGATGATCACCGTGCCCCTGCGCTTCATCCCCAGCGATGCGGGCAACGACGAGTGGTCCATCACGGTCTGACGCCACCGCCAGCCCAGTAACGCCTTTCACCCACAGCAACACCATTTCTTTAAAGGATCACTCCATGTCCGTCGTTCTCGCATCCGTCGCCTTCTGGGCCGGCGCCCAGCTCATCCTGGTGGGCGACCTCGGCAAGACCGAAGTCGTTGATTTCAAGGCGCGCTTCAAGCGCCTCAAGACCAGCGAGCGCAAGCAGCTCGAAGCCGATCTGGCCGACAAGAAGATCACCGACAAGGAGTTCCTTGACCGCCTGCTGGTGGACTGGGACCTCAAGGACAAGACGGGCACCGCAGTCATCCATTCCGAGAAGCAACGCGAGGAACTGGTGGAAGACTGGGACGGGTTCGAGGCTGCGCTGGTCCAGGCGTACTTTGAGAACGGCCGCAAAGCACGGGAGGCGGCAGAAGTGGCAAAAAACTCCGAGCTGCCGTCCGCCACCACTACCTGAGTGCGGGGGGCGGCGAGGCCAACACCGAGGAAGAAGACGCCGACCTGCGCGCCCAGTGGCAGCAGCTCGGCGCCGATCCCGACAAGGCCATGCAGGCGGCCCAGGTGGCCCGAACGGAAGAGGCCGAGCAGGCCGGGGACTTTGAGCTGCCGCCCGAGCAATGGCGGGCGTGGGAAGTGTTCACCGCCTGCGAGCGCAACTGGCGCGTACTCATCGGCATTGGCCTGGTGCACTACGACGGCATCGACAACACCGCCATGCAGTCGGCCATGCACATGCTGGGGGTGAAGCGAAAGCACCAGCGCAACGTGTTCTGGATGGTCCGCGTGCTCGAAGGCGAGGCGCGCAAGTTTCTCAACCAACGGTAAGGACGGAATCGATGCGCCAGTGTGTAGCCCGGGAAAGCGCAGCGCACCCAGGGGGCATTCACCCCAGTAGCCACCCCAGCAGCGCCGTGGCCCCAAGCACCTGCAGGCGCCCCGTGCCTGCAGCGCGCGCGGCGCGCCCCAACAGCACCCAAGCCATGGCGGCAAAACCGGCCACGGTTATTAGGCCCACCAGATTCATGAATGCGTTCGACATGCGCGCAAGCGTAGCACGGGTATGGCCATCATCAACACCGTAGCCATCAAGCTCTTCCTGGACGGCGTGCCCGGCGTTCAGGCGGGGCTGAACAACGTCAAGGGTGGCCTGGGCCAGGTGGGCCAGCAGGCAGGCGCCGCATCGGGCGGGGCAGACCGTCTGTCGGCCGCGCTGGGGCGCGTGGCCCACTATGGCCTGGCAGGGGGCGGGCTGTACGCCCTGGTGCGCACCGCCCAAGGCGTGGGCACGGCGTTGTTTGACGCCAGTGCCAGCGCCCAGCGCCTGTCAACGCAGCTGAACTTTGCCACCAGCGGGCGTGGTGCGCAGGAGATGGCCTTTGTCTCGGGCGTGGCACAGCGCCTGGGTCTGGAACTGCAAAGCACGGCGCAGGCCTACGCGGGGTTTGCATCGGCCGCGCGTGGCACGGCCCTGGAGGGTGCAGGCGCGCGCCAGGTGTTCGAGGGCATCGCCAAGGCCAGCGCCGTCATGGGCCTGAGCACCGAACAAAGCAGCGGCGCGCTGCTGGCAGTGCAGCAGATGATGAGCAAGGGCGTGGTCAGTGCCGAAGAGTTCCGGGGCCAGTTGGGCGAGCGCATGCCCATCGCCCTGCAGGCCGGGGCGAATGCCTTAGGGGTGACCACGGCCGAGTTCAGCAAGCTGCTGGAGACGGGCCAGATCGTGGCGCAAGACTTTTTGCCCAAGTTCTCTGCCGCCATCACCGAGATGCTGGGCGACAGCGTGGAGCAAGCGGCCAACCGGCTCGATGCCTCTACCGCCCGCATGGGCAACGCCTGGGACAGGCTCAAGAGAACCGTGGGCGACAGCGGTGTCTCGCAGGCTATTGCCAATGAAGCCACAGGCATCGGCAACTACCTCACCAGCATCACCGACGCCATGGACCGGGCCAAGGCATCGGGCGCGGGCATGTCCCAGCAGTTGCTGACCGGCCTGGGGCAGGTCATTGCACGGGCGCCGTTCGATGCGCTATCCACCGCTGGCAACCTACTCAACGGCACGCTCAACACGCTGTCACTCGGCGCGCTGGACCTCAACACCCGCATCAACCTGCTGCCCGCCGCTCTCGACACCAGCGCGCAGCAAGCCCTGGCCCTGGGGCGCGACCTGGTCGCCGCCGAGGCCGAGCTCAAACGCCTCAAGGACAGCGGCGCCGACACGGCGCCCAACTTCTATGTGCGCAACAGCTACTTTGAGGCGCTCAAGCTGACCAAAGAGCTGCGCGCAGCAAAGCAAGCCCAAGACGCGCTGAAAAATGCCGCCAGCGGCACGGGCGGCGGCCGAGGCACCGTAAACCCCGCTACGGTGGGCGAGCTGGCCGCGCAGCAGGCCCGGCTCAAGGCCGACGCCGACGCCTTCCTGCTCAAACAGTCGGGCGTGCCAGACAGCTACCTCAAGGACATGACGGAGCTGATCCGCCTGAACCAGGCGGGCGCGATAGTGGGCCAGGCATACACCCAAGCCCTGGCCCGCCAGCAGGCCGTGCTGCTCAAGAAGACGGACACCACGCAAGGTGCGGTGGCGGCCCAGAAGACACTGCAATCGGCCTACGAATCGTTCTTGACCGGCCTGCATCAAAAGCTGGCAGCCCAGCAGCAGGAGCTGGCCACGGGCGCCAAGGTCAGCGAAGCGGACCAGTTGCGCATCAGGCTGCAGGAGATGCTGGGCACATCGCTCAAGGGCCTGGGGGCGGAGCAGCGCAAGGTGCTTGAGCTGGGCCTGCAGGAGCTGGCCGTGGGCGAAAAACTCGCCCAGCAATACAGGCAGGCGTCCGAGCTTGCGAATGCGCGTGCCGATGCCCGCCGCCAGGAGTCGCAAGGCATCGCCCAGTGGCTGGCAGAGCAGGAGGCCGCCGCGCAAAAAGGCCTGGCCGATGTGCGCCAGCGGATCAACGCCCTGACCATGGAAGAAGACGCCGCCCGCCTGGCAGCCAGCACCAATGTGTCGCTGGCCGAGGCCGTGGAACTGGTCGCCATTGCCCGCTTGCAAGAGGCGCAGGCCGCCAAATTCCACGAGGGCAGTGAAGGCTGGAAGGCCATCGAACGCGAGATTGCCGCCCGGCGCGAGCTGCTGGGCCTGGTGCGCGGCAAGGAGACCCGTGAAGGCATCAAGAAGACCGCCGACGAGGCAGAGAAAGAACTCAAGCGCGTCACCGAGCAGTACGAGCAGGGCCTGACCAACGCCGCCATGCAGGGCGGCAAGAGCCTGCGCGAATACATCCGGGGCATGCTGCGCACCACCGCCTTCCGCATTGTGCTCGACCCCATCATGAAGCCGCTGGCCGGCTTCCTTGCGGGTGCCACCGGCACCGGCAGTGCGGCCGCGTCGCAGGGCGGCGGCGTCATGGGCACGGCCAACCTGTTGTCGTCGGCCTACTCGGCGCTCACCACTGGGGTCTCCAGCAGCATCGCGGCGGGCTTCGCCAAGCTGGCGGGCAGCAGCTTCGGCCAGGCCATCGGCCTGTCCAACCCGGGCGCCATCGTGGGCAACAACCCCAGCGCCTTTGTCCCGGCCGGCGGGCAGCTGACGGAGCTGGGCCAATCCCTCAGCACTGGTCTTGGCATGCTGGGTAACGGCCTGGCGGGCTATGGCATCAGCTCGGCCATCTCCAACGGGTACACGACGGGCGGCAACACCGTCAACGTGCTGTCGGGCATTGCCAGCGCTTTCTTCGGCCCCCTTGCGGGCGTGGTGGGCGGCCTTATCAACCGGGCTTTTGGCCGCAAGCTCAAGGACACGGGGATCGAGGGCACCATCGGCGGCAGCGCCGGGTTTGAGGGCAACAGCTACCAGTTCTACAAAGGCGGGTGGTTGCGCAGCGACAAGACTGTGCGCGGCGATCTCGACGCGGGCGTGGACAAGAGCCTGGACACGGCCGTCAAGCAAATGCAGCTGTCCATGGCGGGCCTGGCCACGTCCATCGGCGCACCCACGGAGGCCATCAGCAGTTTCAGCCAAGCGATCAAGGTGTCGTTCAATGGGTTGGACGAAGCGGGTATCCAGGAGAAGGTCAAGGAGGCGCTGGCCGACTACAACGAAGGCCTGGCCAGCGCCTTCATCGCCAGTGTGGACCGCAGCGAGCTGCCCAAGTGGGTGGACCGCCTCATGGGCAATGTGGACGCCAGCGCCGTCGAGCGCCTGCAGGCCATCGCAGACTACCCGGCCAAGCTGCTGCAGAGCTTCGGCACCAGCCGCGACCAGCTCGCCCAGCTCTACGCTGAGGGCCTTGCCCGTGGCGACACCGCCGCCGCAGGCGAGGCCGTGGCCAACAGCCTGGTGGCCAGCATCGAAGCGAGCATGCTGGGCAACGCCAGCGCCCAGGTGTTCGACATCGTCAACCAGGGCATCGTCACCCCGATGCTCGACGCCATCGTGCTCGGCCAGAACGTCTCGCAAGCCCTGTCCGAGGCCAGCATCCAGAAGACCATCGCGCGCGCCAAGGAAACCGCCGCCGCTTTTGCCGAGCTGTGGAACAACGCCGAGTTCACCGCCGCGCTCGAAGACATCCGCACCACCGTGGGCAGCGCCTTGGGCCAGGCGGGCAGCGCGATGGAATACATCCCGCGCTACACCAGCGCCTTGACCGATGCCGCCGCCGCTGCCCGCAGTGCCGAGCAAGCCGAGCGCAAACGCATCGCCGCGCTGCACGAGTCCGCGCGCACGATCGTTGAAACCCAGCAGGGCGCGCTCGATGCGCTCAAGCGCAGCATGCAGGAAGCCGCCATCGTGCAGCGCGGCGGCATGATCGGCTCGCTGGCCGTGACGGCCCAGGAAGCCGAGGCCGCCCAGCAGTTCACCACCGCTCTCGGAGACGCCACCGGCGCGCTGGCCGAGCTGGAGAACCTGGGCCTGGCCGATGAGCTGTCGGGCTACACGGCCGAGATCGGCAAGATCGTGCAGGAAACCAAATCCCTGCTGGCAACCCAAGTCGCCAGCAGCCGCCTCTTGGCTGGCAATGCCCAGGGCGCGCTCGATGCCCTGATGAGCGCCAGCACGCTGGCGTACAAAGATTTCATGGACGTTGGCGGGCGCGAAGGCTTCAATGCCGGCGCGTTCAATGCCCAGTGGGCAAAGGAGCAGGCCCGTGCGGCGCAGCAGCTGGGCAACGAGGCCAGCGCCAATGCGCTGCGGGTGCAGGACGTGCGCAGCGTGTTGGGAGCGCTGAGCCAGGAGCTGTACAGCCCCGAATTGCTGCGCCCGGTGTACCTGGGCATCCGCGATGCCATTGTCGAAGCCAGCGGCACCGTGGGCAGCTACGTCGTGCGCGACTCGGTCGATGCCTTCGCACGCACCCTGGCCGAGATCCAGAACGTGCAGGGGTACCAGGCATCCGGCCCCGGTCTCGCCAGCGTGTATGCCGCCCAGCGCGGCCTGGCGGCCGCAAGCACCGGGGGCTTTGCACGGGGGCAGTGGCAGATGGGCGCCGACGTGGTCGCCTACGGCCAGGCACTCGACCGGCTTGATGGGGCGCTGTCCAGCGGCAAAATCACCGCAGGCGAATACACGGGTGCGCTCACGGCCCTCAACGACGCTGCAGGCGGCGCAGCCGAGCTGCTGGGCGACGTGGCCGCCCAGGCCGACCGGGCCGCGTCCATGCAGCGCGAGCTGGGCCGTGTGGGGCTGGAGAGCGTCAGCTACTACTTTGGCAGCGTCACCAAGATGGCGGCCGACCTTGCTGCACAGGCCAGCGCGGCGGCAGAACCTATTGCCTTGGCCACCGAAGCCATTGGCCGCATGAACAGCGTGAGCGCGGCCTTTGGCGACAGTGCACGCGCTGCGATCTCGGGCTATGGCGGTGATGACCGCGAGTCGCGTTACATGCTCTCGCAGATGCGCCAGGAAGGGTCTTCCACCCGCGACGCCCTGCTGGTGGCCAGCGCCGCAGGCATCGCGGCCCAGGTGATGACCACAGCCGATGCTGCACGCGTGGCCCAGTCCCTGGCAACGCAGGACGCCTTCGCCGACATGACGGCCGCAGGCATCCGGGACGCCGCCCTCCTGCTCGACGGTCTCTCGGCCTACGACCCGGCCGCCTTCGAGCGCTCATTCCTGCGCATGAATGCCGCCCTGGCGGCGGGCGACCTGACCGAGCAGCAGTACACCACGCTCTACAACAAGGCACTCGACGTGTTCGAGGGCGCCGATGAAGCCGCGCGCGACCTTGCGGACTCGTTCAAGCGCGTCACCGAGTCCGCCATCGACCTGGCCGACGCGCTGCTGCGCGACAACGGCGTCAACACCTTGACGGCGGGCCAGACCCTGGAAGAGATGCAGCGGCAGTACGCCGAATCGCTGGCTGGTGCTCAGGCAAACGAAGCCGGTGCCTACAGCAAGTACGAGGCCGTCACGCGGGCCATGCTGGACCGCAACCTGTATGCCACGACGGCCGACTACGAAGCCGCGTTCGCCACGGCTGTGCGCGATTCGCGCCTGCTCGGCGCCATGCAGACCGCCCAGCCTGGCGCCGCTGCCGCCGAGGAAGAGGCCAAGCGCCTGCGCCTGGTCGGCGTGCCCGCGTTCGACGTGGGCACGAACTACCTGCCCAGCGACATGCTGGCCCTGGTGCACCAGGGCGAGCGCATCGTGCCCGCAGCAGACAACCGCGAACTGATGCGCCTGGTGGGCGGCGGCGCGGTCGGCAATGAGCAGGTACTCGAACTGTTGCGCCGCATCCTCCAAGCCATCGAGAGCCAGGATGGCGGGGGCAGTGCCGCCGGTGGGCACCCGCTGGAGCGCACGCTCGGCTCCATCCGCCGGGACATCTCCGACATGCTCAACGGCGGCCTGGACGTGGTCGTCAAGAACGTGGTGCAGACCACGGCAGCGGGGGCCTGAGATGCAATACGTCTGGCCCATTGCCCTGACCGACGCCGAGATCGTCTCGCTGCCCGAGGCGGAAACCCAGCCGCTGTACGCCGCTGGCACGACCTACGCGTTTGATGCCATGGTGCGCCACCAGCACCAGCTCTACAAGAGCCTGCAGGCCGGGAACCTGGGCCATACGCCTGGTGCTGTCGGCTCCACGGAATGGTGGCTCCCGCAAGGCCCGACGAATGGCTATGCGCTGCTCGACGGCAAACTGTCGACCGCCACAGTGCGCGTGGGCGGCATCACCCTGGTCGCCGAGCCCGCCAGCGGCGTCACGGGCCTGGTGCTGCTGCGCTGCGCGGGCGCCACGGCCGTGCATGTGACCGTGACGCTGGGCGCGATCACGCTCTACGACCTCAGCTTCGACATGCTCGACAGCGGCGAGATCGGCGACTGGTGGGATTACTACTACGGGGAATGGAACGAGCGCTCGGAGCTGGTGCTGACCGATCTGCCCGGCATTCCTGGCGCGCGCATCACCGTGAACGTGCAGGGCAGCGGCAGCGTGTCGCTGGGCATGCTGGTGCTGGGCCAGGTGGTGGACCTGGGCGAGGCGCAGTGGTCTCCCGAGATCGGCGCCGACGACTTCTCGCGCGTGGACGCCGACCCGCTGGGGGAGACCGAAATCACCAAGCGCGGCTACGCCAAGACCTTCAGCGTGACCTGCGAAGCGCCCCTCGCGCAGCTCGACCGCATCGCCCGCGCCCTCACGCGGGTGCTGTCGGTGCCCGTGGTCTGGATTGCCGCAGGCGGGCGTTTCGACGCCCTCATCGTCTACGGCCTCGGGTCGTGGCGGCTGCGCCCCGCGAACGCAAAGAAGCTCTACGGACAGCTCGACATCAAAGGATTCAAACAATGAGCTACACCATCACCCTGCGCCCCGTGGCGCCCGACATTCCCGATCCGTTGGACCGGGCCACCTTCCGGCAGCGTGCCTTCCCCTGGAACCAGTGGCAGAAGGCCGACAGCATCGCGGCCAACACCCAGATCACGCAGATCGCGGGCATGGCCGACGATGCCGCCTACGCCGCAACGCTGGCGACCACGGCCAAGGGCCAGGCCGAGACGGCCGCCAGCGCGGCCAGCGCCCAGGCCGCCACTGCTGCAGGGCATGCCGCCAGCGCCCAGGCCAATGCGGATGCGTTGGCAGGCGCCACGGTGAACCTGGCCATCCCTTCGATGGAGGATGTGGCCGACCCGCAGGGCGACCTGCAGGGATCACCCAGTTACACCTTGCCCGCCAGCGCCGATGGCGCCATGCGCGTGCTGGAGCGCCTGGGGCTGTTCGTCTACCGCGCAGCGGCCACGGACCCGGCTGATGGTGAGACCTGCATCGCTCCATCGACCGGTGTAGGCCGCTGGCTGCTGCAGCTGCCCTCGTTCGAGTTCGTGATGGGTCGCCTGGCCGGGGTGGAGCTGGCCTGGCTCGATGGCCGCCTGCGCACGGCCGAGGCGCAACTTGCCAGCGCCAACATGCGCGCACTGCATGCCTCGGCATCGCTGGACTTCCCGAGCATTGCGGCCACCACCGGCACGGCCACGCTGACGGTTTCCGTGCCAGGTGCATCGGCGGGGGACCGTGTCGCTCTCGCGCCGCCTGCGGTGCTTCCTGCCGGGCTGATTCCGATGGCTGCCGTCACGGCGGCCGACACCGTGAGCCTGACCCTCTTGAACCACACGGCGGCCGCCATTGACCCGGCCGCTATGACCTGGGGCGTGACCGTCCTCAAAGCCAACTGGAGCTGACCCATGTACATCAAGGCTGATCGCATTCTTTCGGGCATCACGGGCGGGGCCATCAACAGCGCCCAACTGCAGGCGCTGCTGGCCGACCCCGGCTACCTCGGGGCGTTTCGCTCGGGCATTCTCTACAGCCCGCCCCGGCGTGACGTGCTGCTCGCTTCGCCCCAGGCGGCTGCGGTGGTGGCGGGCTCTGCCCTGGCCGTGGCTGAACTGCTGGGTAAAAGCTCGCTACTCACGGCGGTGCTGGCCGACAGCAGTTGGTTCGCCGCGCTGGTGTGCAGCCCCACTGCCGTACCGTTGGTCTATGCCAGCGCGACCGGCATCGCTACTCTCTTTGGCGCCGACCGCAAGGCGGTGTTTGCACCGCACGCCGCACAGATGACCCTCAGCGGGTCGGAGGTGACCGCCTGGCGCGACTATGTCGGTGCCACTCAGCTATGGGGTGGTGCCGCAGGCGCGCGGCCGACGTTCGACGGACCGGCCCCCAATGGCTTTACATCGGTGGCGTTTGATGGGGTCAACGACGCTCTGAGTGCTGGCCCATCCGGGCTATTTGCAGCGGCAGCAACAACATTCTATGTGGTGGTGCGGCCGACGACGATGACGTCCGACCGTGTCTGGATCGCTGAAGGCGGCGCAGGGGGCGGGTACATCGGCTCCAGCGGAACCGGAGGCGTTTTGCAGGCGTATTCCGGTGGCACTTATAACTTTGCTGCCCCGCATGTGCCCACCGCGAACACC
Organism: Gammaproteobacteria bacterium RIFCSPHIGHO2_12_FULL_63_22; assembly: GCA_001801685.1. Lineage (GTDB taxonomy): Bacteria > Pseudomonadota > Gammaproteobacteria > Xanthomonadales > Xanthomonadaceae > Arenimonas. Next base: position 48,357 of record MGYJ01000052.1, read on the forward strand.
TGGCAGCTTTACCGACTGCGCAAGGACAGCGGCAGCTTGTACATCAAGCGCAACAGCTCGGCGGAGGTGTCGGCTGGAGCGATGACTTTCAACGCTGGGGCGCAACCACTGATTGTGGGTCACCGTCTCAACGGAAGTTCGGTGCCTGAGCGCTTCTTTGCGGGCCAGATCGCCGAGATCGTCAACCTGGGCAAGTCAGCGGGCGATGCGGACGCCGACAACATCCGCATCACAGAGCTGCTGCGCAGCAAGTACGCCCTCTGGTAAGGAGCACGCCGTGAACATGAACTTCGACGTGTACCAGGGCGAGACCCTGATCTATTCGACCGACGCACCTGCGCACCAGGTGGCGTTGCGCGAGGGTGAGGGCGTGGCCGAGCATGGCAGCGCTGCGATCCTTTCGCCCGAGGCCTGGGCCGCGCTGCAGGCGGCGAGCCAGGCCCAGGCCGATGCGCCAAAGTCCGCCACCCGCGCTCAGGGCAAGGCCGCACTGATCCAGGCGGGCTACTGGCAGGGCGTGCTGGCGTTCGTGGCCTCCATTGGGGATGAGACCCAACGGGCACTGGCTGAGGTGGCGTTGCATGACACCCAGGAGTGGCAGCGCAGCAGCCCGTTCTTGAATGCCGCCGCTGCGGGCCTGGGCATCACCGACGAGCAGCTCGATGCGCTGTTTGTCGCTGCGAGGGAGATACAGCTTTAAAGAAAAAAGACGGGCGACCCCTGCCGGTGCGCGAACACCGGCAACAGCCCCAACCTGCAGATCAAACCTGCAAGCCGGCAAGGCCCGCCACCCTGTACAGAGTGCGGCGAGTCTATCGGAAGTTTCACCCATGGAAACAGGCTTGCAATGGAAGAAATCAGATGTGGCGCATGCCGCCGTAAGTTGGCCGAGGGCATCTACATCGCCCTCACTATCAAGTGCCCCCGCTGCGGGGCCATCAATTCATTGAGGGCCGCGAGCCCCCCACTAGAGCGCCAGGGAGCGTCGGTAAATGGACTACACCATGACGACGCCCATCATTCCCTGGATCGGCGGCAAGCGCCGCCTCGTTGACCTGCTGCTGAGCAGGTTTCCCCCTCATAGCTGCTACGTCGAGGTGTTCGCAGGTGGCGCTGCCGTGTTCTTCGCCCGGCATCCTGCCGACGTCGAGGTGCTGAACGACGTCAACGGCGACCTGGTCAACCTCTACCGGGTGGTGACCCACCACCTGGAAGAGTTCGTCCGCCAGTTCAAATGGGCGCTCACCAGCCGCCAGGTGTTCAAGTGGCTGCAGGAAACCCGGCCGGAAACGCTCACCGACGTGCAGCGTGCGGCCCGCTTCTTCTACCTCCAGCAGCAGAGCTTCGGCGGCAAGGTGGCCGGGCAGACCTTCGGCACCGCCACCACGGCGCCAGCGATCAACCTCCTGCGGATCGAGGAGAACCTGTCGGCCGCGCACCTGCGCCTGGCGTCGGGCACCTACATCGAGAACCTCGATTGGGCGGCTTGCATCGACCGCTACGACCGGCCGCACACGCTGTTCTACCTCGACCCCCCTTATTGGGAGACGGAAGGCTATGGGGTGCCGTTCCCCTGGGAGCAGTACGTGGCCATGGCAGCAAAGCTCAAGGCCATCAATGGCAAAGCAGTGGTGAGCATCAATGACCACCCGGCGATCAGGGAGTGCTTCGCGGGGTTCGATATGGAGGCGCTGAAGCTGGACTACACCGTTGGCGGCGGAGCGAAGCGGGTAGAGCGTGGGGAACTGGTGATCTACAGCTGGGACCGCCAGGCCGAGCCTGCGGGGTTGTTCTAATCGTGTTGTCTGTAGTGCAATTTCGTTTCACCAGAGACAATTCACGCATCAACCATTTATCGCAACGCTGCAGGCGCATTTATCGCGCCGCGCTTCACCTTGCGTACCATTTCCAGTTCGCGGTGATCGGTATCACCCTGCCTGACGGCGGCGTAGCCTTCGTTGCCCACCAGCGCATAGGATTCTTCATCGGGGTACCAGATGCGTGCCGACTGGCCGATCTGCTCACCATAGGCGTAGCCCAGAAGCTCATCCATGCGGTGGTTGCAACGCACGATGCGGCGGTCCTTGATGAGCACGATGCCAGCGCCTGCAGAGTCGAACAGGGCATTCTGTTCCTGGATGGCGGCTGTCAGTTCGGTCGTGCGCTGCACCACCTGCTGCTCCAGGCTGTTCCGGTAGGCATCGAGTTCGTCGCTCATCCGTTTCTTTTCGGTCACGTCCTCCTTGATTGCCAGGTAGTGCGTAACCTTGCCGTCGGCCTGTCGGACCGGCGCGATGATGGCGTGCTCCACGTACTCACTGCCATTCTTGCGCGTGTTGTAGAGGTCGCCGCGCCAGGGCTTCCCCTGGGTCAGCGTGGCCCACATGTCCTGGTATGTGGCCAAGGGGGTTTTCCCCGACTGCAGCAAGCGGGGGTTGGCGCCAATGGCTTCATCCCATGTGTATCCGGTGTTCTGGATGAACGCCTGGTTCACATACTCGATGTTTGCGTCGAGGTTGGTGATGACAATGCTCTCTGGGCTCTGGTCCACGGCCAGGGAGAGTTTCCGCAGTCGATCTTCGATTCGGCGCTGCTCCGTGACGTTTTCCTTGACGGCGACATACTGGCAGACCTTGCCATCCTCGCCGCGAATCGGCGCGATGGTGGTGGCATGGATCTGTTCGCTGCCATCCTTGGCACGGTTGATCAATTCACCCGTCCAGGTCTTGCCGGCAGTCAGGGCGTGCCACATGGCGTCATAGGTGGTGGCAGGGGTTTTACCGGACTTGAGCATCCGGGGATTGCGGCCCAGGATTTCTTCACGGCTGTAGCCGGTGATGCGGCTGAAGGCATCATTGACATAGATCGTATCGGCCGCCAGGTTGGTGATGAGCACGGTGTTGGGGCTCTGTTCGACAGCGAGAGACAGCATGCGGATACGCGTCGCCGCATCCTTTTCAGCAGTGATGTCACGCCAGGCGCTGACAAAGTAATCGCGCCCTTTTTGCCTGATGACATGCACATTCAGATGCACGTCGATGAGGCTGCCATCCTTGCACCGATGCAGGTTGTCGAGTTCCGCTCGTCCGGAGGTTGCGAGATCATGCGCGAAGATGGTCAGTTCTTCTGGAGAGAGCTGTCCCTGGATATCCGTAACGCGCATGGTCAGCATTTCGTCACGGCTATAGCCGAGCATGTGGCAGCTGGCATCATTGGCTTCTACGAATCGCAATGTTTCTGCATCGACCAGTTCGATGGCCAGTGGTGCCTTGTCGAGGATCGCCAAGCGCAAGGCCCGGCTGTCGGCTTCGGTTGCCAGACTCTCGCCGCGCTTAACCGATGCTTCGATGCGTGCTGCGATGGCCTCCAGCATGGAGCGTTCCTCGGCGAGGAAGGGCTGGCCGGCATCGTTGGGCAGCGGCTTGGCATAGATGACGCAGATCGTGGCGGCCTCGCTGTTGCGACCGGTGAATTCTGCGCACAGATGTAGCCCATCAGCACGTTCGCCAAAGTGCCTGCTGCCACATGTGATTGCGGCGACGGCAAGATCGGGAAAGCGCATTGCGGCGGGTAGGCGCGCAACAATCGCTCCAAGCAGCGTGTCAATATCGAGATCGTTGCGTTCGCACAGGCTCGATACGTCATAGAGGCAGGCGAGTTCTTTGATTCGTTCATCGAGCAAGTACTTGGCGGCTCGCAGTTGATCTGTCTGTTGTTGGAGCAATTCTTCTGCTTGCTGGCGCGCATCCACCATGGCATTGAAAGTGGTTGCCAGGGTGGTAATTTCACGCAGTCCTGTCACGTTCGCCCGAACGGAGAAATTGCCGACCTGGATGGCTTGGGCCGTGCGGCTGAGCGCGTTGAGTGGGCGTGTGATGCGTTGTGCAACGCGCGCAACAATGGCCAATAAAACGATCAGCAAGCCAACGGAAAACGAAATGATGCGCATGGCATCGTGCAGCGCGGCAGTGTGAATGCCCTCTGACGGGATGGCGACGAAGGCCAGCAGTCCGAATTCCGGCAGCGATTTGACGGCGTAATCACGCCGGATGCCATCGGTTGCTGTCGCTTCGAACATGCCGTTGCGGACCTGCAGCACACGCTTGGAAGCCTCGTCCTGCAGATGGCTGCCTATTTCGTCGGCATTCATGTTGCGCCAGATCAGGGCGCCGTCATCGTTCATGAAGCCATAGAGAGAGCCCTGCGGGAGATGCTCTGTGGGAAACATGGGGTCGAAGGCGGTGATGCCGATGGTGACGGCGATCGAGCCGAGCATGCGGCCTTCTGGAAGATCACTTGCGCGCAAGGGCTGGCTGACGATGAGCACCTGCTTGCCGACAATCGGTCCGAAAAATGGCTCCCCGACGCTGAAACGTTGTTCTTTCAGCAGGTGCTGAAACCAGGGCCTGGTCGCTGCACTGGGCGGCTTGCCTGGTGCAAAGGGCAACGCCGAGCAGATCAGGGCTCCGGATAGATCGGTGGTCACAATGTTGGCGTATTCCTGATGCATCGCCAGCAGATGCTTGAGTCCCGGATCGCAATGTTCCGGGTCCAGCAGAGCCGACGTTGACAGCGAGGCCAGGTAGTCAAGTCGGTGGCGGAGGTTGCCAAGCTGGGTGCGGACGTTGGTTGCCAGTATTTCGGACTCGATCTTGAGGAGGGTGTGGGCATCCTTTTTTGTATGCTCGAAATTCTGCTGGATGCTGTACGCCAGCAAGGCTGTCAGCGGCAGTACCACGGCCGCAACAATGAGGATGAGGTAGCTGCGAATCCTCATGGTGCAGGTTTATCTGCTTCGGCATCGGCGAAGCGCGTGGCGATTTCTGCGAAGCGTTCTTGGCAAGCCAGGTAGGCATCGACCACGTCCGGATCGAAATGTGTGCTGCGTCCTTCGGTGATGATTTGCGTGGCCTGGTCGATGGTCATGGGTTTTTTGTAAACGCGGCGGCAGGTCAGTGCATCAAATACGTCGGCCAGAGCCATCAGTCGCCCCGCTGCAGGGATGGCGTCTCCGGCCAGTCCTGCCGGGTAACCACTGCCATCCCACTTTTCGTGGTGGGACAATGCGATCTCACGGGCTACCTGCAGGAACGCAAAGGCGCCCGAAGCCTGGGCGGCCATGCCGACATCGGCTGCGGCCAGCGCATCCTGCATGGCTTTGCTGATGGCGTCGGCGCCAATGGCGGCGTGGGTCTTCATGACTTCAAATTCCTCCGGCGTCAGCCGTCCGGGCTTGAGCAGGATGGCGTCGGGAATTCCAACCTTGCCCAGGTCGTGCAACGGAGCCGCCTTGACCACCCTCTCCAGGCGGCCAGAGGCCAGTGCATCCTGAAAGCGCTCGTGGTGCTCCAGCTGGTATGCCAGAAGTTCGACATAGGCCTGGGTGCGCAGGATGTGGTGGCCCGTGTCGGTGTCTCGCGCTTCGGCCAGGCACGCCAGCGCACGCATGCTGAGGTCCTGTATCAGCAGGTTCTCGCTCATGCGCCGAGCCACCTCGCGTTCCAGCCATTCGTTCTGGTTGGCCAGGCGGTCGCGTGCGTGTTTGAGTTCAAGGTGCGCGCGCACCCGGGCCAGAACGATGGCCGGCTGGATGGGTTTCGTGATGTAGTCCACCGCTCCGAGCGCCAGGCCATGCTCCTCGCTCTCCGTGCTGTCCATGGCGGTGACGAAGATCACGGGGATGTTGCGTGTTTCCTTCTCGGCATGGAGTCTGCGCAATACCTCGTAGCCATCCATGCCGGGCATCATCACGTCGAGCAGGATGATGTCTGGGCGCGGGTCCGAATGGACTGCGCGCAGGGCGCGTTCACCTGAATTGGCCGCGCGCACGGCGTAATAAGGCTGCAGCAGTTCGCCCAGTATGGTGATGTTCTGGGGCGTGTCGTCCACGATGAGGACCGTTTGCCTTTGGTGGGCTTCGTTCTCGGCAGCCACGCTTGCGTTCATCGTTTCATTCTCGGTGGGCTCCCTGGCATCTGCGGATGTGGGGGCAAGGGATGTGGGCGATGTCGTTGAATGCATGTGCGCGCATCCCACTCGGCGGTGGACCTGTCTGGGCCTTGAGTGCGTGTATTCAGCTCCCGGAGGTCGTTGGCGCCGTGAGTTCAGCCAGATCGCGCTCCAGCAGGGAGGGGGCGCCCAACTGCAGCTCGATCAGGCGGCGCAGGTGCGTCACGCTGTCGAGGTCGATGCTGCGGCACAGCAGCCCGGCGAAATGACCTTCAACATGCGCCACTTCGGCCGACATGGCGATGTGGTCGCTGGTGCTGGTCAGTGGCACTGTCAACTGGCACATGGTGCCGGCGGGCAATATGACACCGGGCGCAAGGGCCACCAAGGCCCCTTTGAGCGACAGGTCGAGTACCTGAGCGCTGTAGGTGCTGCTGGCCGTGGTGAGTTGTGCTGGCGCATCAAAGGTCACTCGGATGAAGTGGCGTCGTTCGTGGGGCATGGCGTCTGACGAGGGGCGGTGGTTTGGCCTTCATGCTACACGCAGGCCCATGACCAGGGAGTATTTCTGTTGAATATTGTTACAAATGGCATGGTGGCAGCGGCAGCATTGCGGCAGAAGATGCCGCTTTCTCTGGCCGCGTGTGCGTAAGCAACGGCATCCCAGCGGCGGCAGGGCTGGATTAGGAAAGGCATTTTTGTTCGTATTATTTGCTATTAAAATAATAGCTATTTGCGCTTGATGGAAAAGCCTTGGAGGCTATTTTTACTAAAGAATTTATTTACTACTTTGTCCTACGCGGCAAAGGGTGTAAAGGGGCAAAAATCCGTGATGCCTATTCGCTTCAAGGATTTTTGATGAAATACACACTGCGCTTCTTGGGGGCTGCAGCCGTACTGCTCTGCACCGCAGCCGGAGCCGTCCATGCACAGACCTATGTGAATGCCACGGTGGGGGGTGAACTGGCTCCCGGCGTCTATGGCCGCATCCAGATTGGCAATGCACCGCCGCCACCTCTGCTGTACCCACAGCCGGTCGTGATCCACCAGCCTGCTGTCGTTTTACCGCGTTCACCGATTTACCTTTATGTGCCTCCGGGGCATGCCAAGAACTGGCGCAAGCATTGCGCGCGCTACAACGCATGCAGCCAGCCCGTCTATTTTGTTCAGGAGCCGCCCCGCCGTGCAGCACCAGGAGCACCCGGATGGGGGTCGGCAGGGCCGCACCGCAATGATGGCAAGGGACATGGCAGGCAGCATGAGCCTCGGTATGACAACCGCTCTGACCACGGCCCGGGCAATGGTCGGGGCCAGGGACGCGGCAACAAGCACCGTGACTGAGAAGAGGCGGGTGTCGGGTAGGTGTTTCGCATGGCATGTTGCTGGCGGAGGGATGCAGCCCGATTCACTGGGAGATGCGCTGGGCAGCAGGGGCATGAAAGCGTCTTATCGAGAAGAGCGGGCGTTGCACCGCGCTACACTGATGAGCACATGCTGGCTTGTCCGGAGGCATACCGGGCGGGGGCTGTTCCAATCAACCTAAGGAGAGTTCATCCATGTTCAAGCACATTCTGGTCCCCGTGGACGGTTCCCCCACCTCGATGCTTGCAGTGTCCAAGGCCTCTGGTCTGGCCAAAACCTTTGGCAGCAGCGTCACCATCCTGTATGTGATTGATCCGTACCCCTTCACGGGTGTGGGCGCCGATTTCGCCTACGGTCAGGCCCAGTACCTCAGCGCTGCCACAGCCGAAGCCAACACCGCCCTGGATGCCGCCAAGAAGGCCATGCAGGACGCAGGCGTGGAAGCTGCCACCGTGGTGGGCGAAGGCCATGCCGTGCAGGAAGGCATCGCGCGCGCTCTCGACAGCACGGGGGCAGACCTCATTGTCATGGGCTCGCATGGCCGCCGTGGCATCGAGAAGTTGGTGCTGGGCAGCGTCACGCAGCGTGTGCTGGGACTGGTGCATGTGCCGGTGCTCGTCGTGCGCGACTGATCGCCCCACCTGTCGCAGCAAAAAGGCTCCCTCGGGAGCCTTTTTGCTGCACGGTGCGCGGGCTTATTCGATCTTTGCGCCTGAGGCTTCGACGATGCCTTTCCACTTGGCGTAGTCGGTCTTGAGCAGTGCGTCGAACTGGGCCGGCGTGAGGGCCAGCGGCTCGGCGCCCTGGGCCTGAATGGCGGCTTTCATGTCGGCTGTGGCCAGCAGTTTGTTGACTTCGGTGTTCAGCGTGGCCACCACGCCAGCCGGGGTGCCCGCCGGGGCGAACAGGCCATACCAGGTGCTCACGTCAAAGTCCTTGAAGCCAGACTCTGCCACCGTGGACACGTTGGGCAGAGAGGAGCTGCGCTGGGCCGATGTCACAGCCAGCGGGCGCAGTTTGCCCGCCTTGATCTGGCCCATGGCCGAGGGCAGGGACGATACCAGCAGGTCCACATTGCCCGCCAGTGCGTCCATCAGCGCCGGATTGGAGCCCTTGTAGGGGATGTGGCTGAGCTTGATGCCGGCGGCCTTCTCAAACAGGTCACCCGCCAGGTGGATGGATGTGCCGTTGCCGGGCGAGCCATAGGTGATGGTGCCGGGTGCGGCCTTGGCGGCGGTCACCACGTCGGCCAGCGTCTTGTACTTGCTGTTGACGCTGGTGGCGATGATCACCGGCGTGTAGGCCACATGGGCCACGGCCGTGAGATCCTTGGTGGGGTCCCAGGGCAGATTCTTGTAGAGCCAGGGGCCGATGACCAGGTTGTCTTTCTGGCCCATCACGATGTCGTAGCCCGTGGGCGCGGCCTTCACGGCTTCGCCGATGCCGATGGTGCCGCCGGCGCCCCCTTTGTTGTCAGCCACCACGGTCCACTTGTTGGCCTCGGTGAGCTTGGTGGCCACCAGGCGCGAGAGGATGTCGGTGCCGCCCCCGGGCGGAAAGGGCACGATCAGGCGGATGGGCTTGGTGGGGTAGGCCGCAGTTGGCGCGGGCGCCTGGGCATGCGCCGTGGTGCCCACGGCAAAAGCGAGCGCAGTGAATGAAAGCAGTTTGCGAATCATGGGGTTCGGGTCTCTGTCAAGTCGGGAAAAGGGCGGCATGGCGGGCCGCCCGGGGCGAGGGAATTACATGCGTTCAAAAATCGCGGCAATGCCCTGGCCGCCGCCGATGCACATCGTCACCAGCGCGTAGCGGCCCTGGATGCGCTGCAGCTCATGGATGGCCTTCACGGTGATCAATGCGCCGGTAGCGCCGATGGGGTGGCCCAGCGAGATACCCGAGCCGTTGGGGTTGACCTTGGCCGGGTCCAGGCCCAGGTCGCGCGTGACGGCGCAGGCCTGGGCGGCAAAGGCCTCGTTGGCCTCGATGACGTCCAGGTCGTTCACCGTCAGTCCGGCCTTCTTCAGCGCCAGCTGCGTGGCGGGGACGGGGCCGATGCCCATGTACTTGGGGTCCACACCCGCGTGGGCATAGGCCACCAGGCGCGCCAGCGGTTTGGCGCCCCGGGCCTGCGCAGCCTGCGCGTCCATCAGCACCACGGCGGCGGCGGCGTCGTTGATGCCCGAGGCATTGCCCGCCGTCACCGTGCCGTTTTCCTTGATGAACACGGGCTTGAGCTTGGCCAGGTCTTCCATGGTGGCGCCGGGGCGGAAGTGCTCGTCGGTGGCGTACAGCACGTCACCCTTTTTGCTCTTGAGCGTGACGGGCACGATCTGGTCCTTGAACACGCCCGACTGCGTGGCGCGTTCGGCGCGGTTGTGGCTCTCCACGGCCAGGCGGTCCTGGTCTTCGCGGGTGATGCCCCACTTGGCGGCAATGTTCTCGGCGGTCACGCCCATGTGGATGTTGTGGAACGGGTCGTGCAGCGCGCCGATCATCATGTCCACCATCTTGGTGTCACCCATGCGTGCGCCCCAGCGCATGTTCAGGCTGGCAAAGGGCACACGGCTCATGACTTCGGCGCCGGCGCCAATCGCCACGTCGGCGTCGCCCAGCTGGATGCTCTGCGCTGCCGACACGATGGCCTGCAGGCCCGAACCGCACAGGCGGTTGACGTTGAACGCGGGCGTGCCCTCGGCGCAGCCACCGTTGATGGCGGCCACGCGCGAGAGGTACATGTCTTTGGGCTCGGTGTTGACCACGTGGCCGAACACCACATGGCCCACGTCTTTGCCCTGCACGTTGGCGCGGGCGAGCGACTCGCGCACGACGAGTGCGCCCAGTTCGGTCGGGGGAATGTCCTTCAGGCTGCCGCCAAAGGTGCCAATGGCGGTGCGCACTGCGCTGACGACGACGACTTCACGGGTCATGAAAAACTCCTTGGGTGGATGAAAAAATATGAATGAAATAAGGCTCTATGGCTTGCCAGTCAAGCGCTGATAGCTATGAAAACATGAGTGAATGACATTTCATGCGTCGCGCACGTCGGCTACCGGGTTGGCGCCGAAGTCTGGGCGGTCCAGCCAGGCCAGCACGCGGGCGGCAGCATCGGGTGCGCTGCTGAGTTGGCCGCTGTTCTGGAGCTGGGCGAAGTTCTGTACATCGGGGAAGGCGTCGGGGTGGGCGGCACGCAGTTGCACCTGCATGTCGGTGTCGATCACGCCCGGCGCCAGCGAGCACACCCGGGCCCCGTGGGGCTTGCGTTCTTCGTCCAGCGCCATGCAGCGCGTGAAATGGTCCATACCGGCCTTGGCCGCGCAATAGGCAGCCTGCGAAGCCATGGGGCGGCGCCCCAGGCCGGAGGAAATGTTGAGCACTTTGCGTGGCACGTTCCAGCCCTCGGTGGTGCCCAGGAAAGCGGCGCACAGCAGCAGGGGGGCTTCCAGCCCCACGCGCAGCGCTGTGGCCAGGTCGCCCGGTGCGCTGGCCGAGAGCGGTGCGATCGGCGGAATCACGCCCGCGTTGTTGATCAGGGTGGCGCTGGCAAAGCCGCCCTGGGGAACGTCCCGCAGCCAGTCGCGCAGGCGCTGGGCGGCCGTCTCGGCGTGGGCCAGGTCCTGCTCCCACTGCAGCAGTGTCGTGCCCTGGGCGGCAGCTTCGTTGGCCAGGGAGGGGTTGGAGCGGCGCGACAGGCACAGCAGCGTATGGCCGGGGCGCAGCAACTGGCGCGCCATGGCCAGCCCCATGCCGCGCGAGGCACCGGTCAGGATGGTGAGGTGTTGAGGCATTCCAGGATGGTACTCGCCCGCGTGCCTGGGCCTGGGCATGCAGGGGACAGGCTGCATGTGGGCGCGCATTGCGGGGACCGGGCCGATGTCAGGGTTTCCAATATCGGGTGCGTGCGGTGGCGGTGGCATAGTCTTGACCAGAGACACATCCTGGATGCGGGAGAGAGGGTTTGATGCGCGGCTACAGAAGCGGATTGCGGGATTTCCAGACCATTGCAGCAGGCGCTGCCGTGGCAGCACTGCCGCACAACAGGGGCGATGCAGGTGCCATGCCATCGGCCCGGCGTGAATCATGGATGACGTAGATCTCAACAAGAATCGGCTGGAACTGGCCCTGGAAGCCGCCGGGCTGGACCTGTGGGAGAACGATCTGGTCACCGGGGCGGTGACCCTCAAGGCGAGCAAGACGTTCGCTGAACTGGGTTTTGACGAGCATGAAATCGCGGCGGATGTGCAAGGCATCTTCGGGCTGGTTCATCCCGATGACCGGGCCAAGGTGCAGCAAGCGATTGATGACCACCTTTCGGGCCGCACACCGCAGTATCGCTGTGAGTTCCGGCTGCGCTCCAAAGGGGGCGCATGGGTCTGGTACGCCAATTACGGCCGCATCATGGACGGCCAGAGCAGCACGCCGGGCAGGCGCCTGATCGGGGTGACGTTCAACATCGACGACCGCAAGCGCAAGGAAGACGAGATTGAACAGATCAACCGCCAGTTGACCGAACAGAACATCCTGCTCCAGCAACTCAATGCCACGCTGGCCCTGCTGGCAGCCAACGACTCGCTGACCGGACTCTCCAACCGGCGGACCCTGATGGAACTGGGTGTGAACGAATGCAGGCGCGCGCAGCGGTTTGGGCACCCGCTGTCCGTGCTGGTGGTCGATATCGATCTTTTCAAGGCAGTCAACGATGCCTGGGGCCATCTGGCGGGAGACCGCGTGATCTGCGCAGTCGCCCAGGCCTGCCTGGTGCGAACGCGCAATGGGGTGGACACCGTGGCGCGCTATGGGGGCGAGGAGTTCGTACTGGTGCTGCCGGAAACCGACAGCCCGGATGCGCTGCGCCTGGCCGAATCGCTGCGCCATGCGGTGGCGGCGCTGCAGGTGGCCGTCAACGACGAGGGGGCCAGGGCCAGCGTCACTGTCAGCATCGGTGTGGCGACGTTGCACCCGGGGGACGATTTTTCCTTCGAGGACTTGGTCAACCGGGCCGATAAGGCGCTTTACCAGGCCAAGGAGACAGGGCGGAACAACGTGCAATCGTGCGTGCCACATTGACCCCGTTTTTCCATCCGGTGCACCTGTGGGGCGCCAGATTGAAGAATGCGGCTCAGAACGGTGCAGGCAATGAAAACTCGATGTTCTGCCCAGTGCCGGGATGCTCGAAGGCCAGCCAGGCGGCATGCAGCAGCAGCCGGGGGGATTGTGTGCGGGTACAGGCATCGCCGTACAGCGCGTCGCCCAGTATGGCGTGGCCCACAGCGGCGAGGTGCACGCGCAACTGGTGCGTGCGCCCGGTGACGGGTTCCAGTTCGATGCGTGTGGTGTGGGTTGCGTCATCGTGCGCCAGCACGCGCCAGCGCGTCAGGCTGGGTTTGCCGTGCACGGGGTCGATCACCCGCAACGGGCGGCGTTCCCAGTCGGCGGCGATGGGCAGGTTGATTTCGGCCCAGGCCCCATTCTCTGGGGCCACCATGTGCCCGGTCACGACGGCCTGATAGCGCTTGCGCACCTGGCGCAGCTCGAAAGCGCGGCCCAGGCGGCGCTGCACATCGGGGGTGCGGGCCATCAGCACCAGGCCCGAGGTGGCCTGGTCCAGCCGGTGCACGACCAGGGCTTGTGGCCAGCGCTCCTGTGCGCGGCGGCTCAGGCAATCCTGTTTGTCCGGACCCCGCCCGGGAACGCACAGCAGCCCGGAGGGCTTGGCCAGCACGAGCAGGTCTTCATCCGCATGGAGGCAGTCCACTTCATCGGCCCCTGCCGCCATCCCGTATGCATCACCGGGTGCCATTGACCAGACGGTCCACGGTGTCGCACAGTTCCTGTACGTCATTGGGCTTGTGGATCAGCGCGCGCGCGCCCGCAGCCAGGGCGGCCTGCTCGATCTCGGCCGTGACATGGCCCGAGGCCAGTGCCACGGGCAGGTCGGGACGGATGGTGCGCACCTCCTGCAGCAGGTCCACGCCTGAGTAGCCCGGCATGTTGTAGTCGGTCACGAGCAGGTGGTAGTCGTACGGCGCTGCACGCAGGGCATCGGCGGCCGCGTGTGGGTCGTTGAAGCCGCTCACCTGATAGCCACGCCGGCGCAGCAGACGCTGCACCAGGAACACCAGGGCCTGGTCGTCATCCACATACATGACGTGGTAGCCGTGCCCCTGGGGCACATGGGCTGCGGCTGGGCTGGATGCAGGTGCATGCATTTCCGCCGCCGGAACCGATGCCTCGGCCAGCGGGAAATACAGCGTGAAGCGGCTGCCCCGGCCCGGTGTGCTGTGCACGTCCACCGCACCCGCGTGCGTGCGCATCACACCGTGCACCACGGACAGGCCCAGCCCCGTGCCCTGGCCCACCGGCTTGGTGGTGAAGAAGGGCTCGAACACGCGTTCCAGCGTGGCGGCGTCCATGCCAGGTCCGTTGTCCTGCACCGTGATGGCCACGTAGTCGCCTGCGGGCAACCCCAACCGCTCGCACAGGCGCTGGTCGGGTCGGGCGAGCACCGCATCAACCTGGACTGTGCCCCGGGCAACCCCGATGGCGTGGATGGCGTTGGTGCACAGGTTCAGCAGGGCCTGTTCGACCTGGGTGGGGTCGGCCAGCACGGGCGGCAAGCCCTTGGGCAGATGCATGTGCAGGTCGATGGCGGGCGGCAGCGTCACGCGCAGCAGCCGCTCGGTGTCGTGCATGACCTCGGCCACGGGCACGGCGGTGCGCCGGGGTGGCTCGTTGCGGCTGAAGGTGAGGATCTGGCGCACCAGATCGCGCGCGCGGCGCCCGGCTTTTTCGATCTCCAGCAGGCTCTCCAGCGCGGGTGAGCCTGCACCGCAGTCGGCCTTGGCCAGTTCCACGTTGCCCAGGATGGCGCCCAGGATGTTGTTGAAATCGTGCGCGATACCGCCGGCCATGGTGCCCACGGCCTGCATCTTGTGCGACTCGCGCAGTTGCGCCTCCAGCTCGGTGCGATGCGCCTCGGCTTTCTTGCGGCCCGTGAGGTCGCGCGCGAACACCGTGGTGGTCTCGCCCTCGGCGTGGCGCTCGAATGAGACGCTGACCTCCACCGCCAGCTCCTTGCCACTGGCGGTGAGCGCCGTCATCTCGCCCAGCAGGGCCTGGGTGGTGAGCTGGGCAAAGGCCAGGGCCTGGGCGGCATCGGGTAGAAAGCGCTCCAGCGGACTGCCCA